>PLMU01000005.1 GCA_003142595.1 Phycisphaerales bacterium | reverse complement strand
TGGACAACAGTACGATTCCGGTAATCGGGTTCCTGGATTTTGTGATTGAGAATGGCGCCCTTTGCGGCGTGGTGGAATCAGCGGAGGAACAGGGGCTTCGTGCCGGTCAAATGGCCAAAGCAATTCTTGGAGGCAAAAAACCATCGGAATTTCCAATTATCCAGAGCGGCGTTCACAGGCGAAAAATGCTCAATATAGACACGGCCCAGAAACTCGGTATCGCTGTTCCCGATTCCCTTTATAAGCTTGTAGAGATAGTCCATACGGGAAATTAAACAGAGGAAGCACGCCTCTGATGGATTTACTTGACCGTATTTCCCACGGCATCGCCGGCGGTTTTCACTGCATTGCCGGTCGCTTCAGCACCCGTTTTAACAGCGTCACCGGTTGTCTCAGCGGCGCCTTTGACTGCGTTACCGGTCTTCTCGGCGGCGGTATCCGTCTTTTCGCCTGCTTTCTGCATAGGGCCTTCTTTTTTCTGCACAGGGACCTCTTTCTTACTGCAGCCGATCAATGTCAGCACAGCCAGTGCCGCCAGCACCAGCAGAAGTTGCTTTAGAATATTTTTCATCTTCGGCTCCTTTCCGATTATTTTTGCACTTTGATTTTTGATACTTGTCCGCCTCAGGAGGATTTAATTTTATCCTGAAAGTATTGGAGTAAAGTGTAACTCTAGATAGAAGCTTTATCAAACAGAATTTATCGGACTAGTAGCGGTCACGTAACCCGTAAAACGTTTGCCGTAACGAGCTTCGCAACCTTTCCCCGCCTAAACTGATAACCGATAACTGATAACCCCTTCGCAAAAGCCCTCTGCCAAAAAAATCTTCATTCACTATGCTTGTATGCAGTATACTGCATACAAGCATAGTGATAAGAAACTAAATATTTGCGGCTAAAATGCTTTAAGACATATCTGCGCAGCGGCACATTTTAAGCGATATGAACAGAATTGCTCCGATTAGAATTATTGCCCCGCCTACTATCACTGCTGCCCAGCCCTGGTTTAATGCCTCGGCGATGAATACATAAACACCCCAGCATATAAATAAAAATCCTGCTATCATTAGCACTATAGCGGAAATTAAAAATGTCCACAAAACCATAAACCTTATCAATTCTTTTTTAATAGAGTTGATTTGCTCTGTTTTGTGTTCTACCACAATGCTGCAGATATTAGAGACTTCTCCTGCGATATTTATTATATCGTCCAGCAGGCTCATTATTTATGCCCTCGACGTGCTATTAGCGTCAGAATTGCCCCGGTTACAAAAGCGACAATTACAGAGGTAATTGGTTTTTTCTCGATAACCTCTCTGCTTTTAACTACCGCTTCTTCGCCGTGTTCTTTTACGCTTTCGTATGCTGCCTCGGCTGTTTCCTTAGCTTGGTCTTTGATGTTTTTCAGCGACTCTTTTATCTTTTTTTTGCTTTCTGCCAGTTTGGCTTTACCGTAATTGCCGGTAGCTTCGAACGCATCGGAAAGGTCTTCTTTTAGTTTGCTGATGTCTTTTTTGAGAGCTTTTACTTCACGGTTCAGTTCTTCTGTTTCATGTGGCATGATTTGTTCCTTATTATTAAAGAATATTAGTTGACCTGTTTATATCTCTTTTTGTTTAATTATGCATTAGGGTAATTCCCTGATATCGCATAGGAAATACCTGCCTGTCCTGTTTACCCTGAGTTTATCGAAGGGAGCATGTCGAAAGGGGCATGCCTCGCTGCCACAGGCGCCGCTTTTTTTATGCGACTTGATTCCCGCCTTTAATCCGCCTCTGGCGGACTGGGGCACAGAACCTCGTTTTGCTCCTTGACAACAAATGTTCGTGTAAATATATTGCTGTCTATGCCCGAACAGGTAAAAAAAACTCTTGTCCTTTCGATTTATTTCGCCTTAACAGTCAGTGCATTGCTGGTCTTCTGGCAGGTCAGGAATTTCGATTTTGTCAATTACGATGACGATTTATATGTATATGAAAATCAGCATATTGTAAGCGGTCTGACTTTCGACAATATCAAATGGGCTCTCACCAGCGGCCAGGCCGTTAACTGGCACCCTTTGACCTGGCTTTCCCTTATGCTCGATTGTCAGTTATTCGGCCCCGGTCCTGCGGGTTTTCATCTTACTAATCTTTTCTTTCACATCGTAAACACTTTGCTTCTTTTCCTTGTCCTCAAGCAAATGACAAATGCGATTTGGCAAAGTGCTTTTGTAGCAGCTCTCTTTGCGCTCCATCCGATGCACGTCGAATCGGTCGCCTGGATTACAGAACGCAAGGATGTCCTCAGCACGTTATTCTGGCTGCTGACGATGGCTGCATATCTGCGGTATGTTAAACGGCCCGGTGTCCTCAGTTATCTGCTGACGCTGTTTGTTTTTGCGTTAGGTCTTATGTCAAAGCCTATGCTCGTTACTTTGCCGTTTGTCCTGCTTTTGCTGGACTACTGGCCGCTGGAGCGAAAAATATCCCGGCGTCTGCTGGTGTCCGCAGGACGCCTCACGGCGGAAAAAATTCCTTTCTTTGCGCTTTCGGTCATCTCGAGCGTAATCACCTTTTTAGTTCAGCGAAGCAGCGGCGTGGTGGTGGGCATCAATATTATTTCTTTGAACAACAGGATTGCAAATGCTGTTTTATCTTATGTCAGATATCTATACAAAATGATCTGGCCGCAAAATCTGGCCATATATTATCCTTTTAATGCCGCCGCAGGCATTCAATTATGGCAGACTGCGGCCTGTGCTTTGCTGCTGCTTGGCATATCTGTTTTTGTGATTTACCTTGGACGCAGTCAAAGATACCTGCTCCTCGGCTGGTTCTGGTTTGTCGGAACACTCATACCAGTTATCGGCATTGTTCAGGTCGGTTTGCAGGCATATGCCGACCGTTATACTTATATTCCATATATAGGTCTATTCATAATGCTCGCATGGGGTTTGCCGCAGCTTCTTTCAAAATGGACTTCGACGAACTCAGTCGAGTCGCCGCAGCGGAAAATCGCTCTGGGCTTATCTATGGTGATTGTGCTGACGACCCTGGGTATATGCGCTCATCGGCAGACAAGCTATTGGAAAAACAGTTTTACACTTTTTTCGCATACAATCGAGGTAACACAAAACAATTGGCTCGCACATAGTAATCTTGGCGCTGCCTACGCCAAACTTGGCCGCTGGCAGGAGACAATAGAAGCTTGTAAAAAGGCCATCAGAATCAAGCCCAATGCCGTCTCACTCAACAATCTTGGCCTTGCTTACAGCAATCTTAGCCGCCGTACCGAGGCTATAGAGGCCTTTAAGCAGGCCATAAGAATCAAGCCGAATTATGCCGAGGCGCACTATAATCTTGGCGTTACCTACGGCATGCTTGGCCGTTATCAGGATGCTGTAGAAGCATATGACAAGGCCGTAAAAATCAAGCCGGATTTAGCCGATGCGCACTATAATCTTGGCTATGTTTACCTGGCGATAGGTGACAAAAATTCCGCTATGGCAGAATATAATATTCTTAAGTCGTTGAACTCAGAACTCGCAGATAAACTCTTAAATCAGATTAACAAATGAAAATATAACCTATGCCCCAACAGATAAGAAAAACTCTTGTCCTTTCGATTTATTTCGCCTTAACAGTCAGCGCCTTGCTGGTTTTCTGGCAGGTAAGGAATTTTGATTTCATCGGTTATGACGATAATAATTACGTATATGAAAATCCTCACGTTCTAAACGGCCTGACTTTCGACAATATCATTTGGGCTTTTACGACCGGCCATGCGGCAAACTGGCATCCTTTGACCTGGCTTTCGCTTATGCTCGATTGTCAGTTGTTCGGCCCCAGTCCCGCAGGTTTTCATCTTACTAATCTTTTCTTTCACATCGCAAACACTTTGCTTCTTTTTCTTGTCCTCAAACAAATGACAAATGCGATTTGGCAAAGCGCATTTGTAGCGGCTTTATTTGCTCTTCATCCGCTTCACGTCGAATCGGTTGTCTGGGTTGCTGAGCGAAAAGATGTATTAAGCACCTTTTTTTGGCTGCTTGCGATGTTAGCGTATGTGCGGTATGTCAGGCAGCCCAACGCCGCGCGATACCTGCTTGTCTTATTAATTTTTGCTTTAGGTCTTATGGCAAAGCCTATGCTCGTTACTTTGCCTTTTGTATTGCTCTTGCTGGATTATTGGCCGTTCCAGCGAAAAATATCCTGGCGTCTGCTGGCGGAAAAAATTCCTTTCTTTGCGCTTTCGGTCATCTCGAGCATAATCACCTTTTTAGTTCAGCGAAGCAGCGGTGCGGTAAGCGATATTGATACCCTTTCTTTGAACAACAGAATCGCCAACGCCTTATTAGCGTACGCAGAATATATGGGTAAAATGCTCTGGCCGATTAATCTCGCCGCATTTTACCCTTTTAACCCTGCCGCAAGTTTCCCATTCTGGCAGACTGCGGCCTGTGCTTTGCTGCTGCTTGGCATATCTGTTTTTGTGGTTTACCTTGGACGCAATCAAAGGTATTTGTTCCTCGGCTGGTTCTGGTTTGTCGTAACACTTGTGCCTGTCATCGGCATTGTTCAGGTTGGCCGGCAGGCTTATGCCGACCGTTACACTTATATCCCATATATAGGTCTGTTCATAATGCTTGCATGGGGTTTGCCGCAGCTTCTTTCAAAATGGCCGCAGCGGAAAATCGCTCTGGGCTTATCGATGATAATTGTGCTGACGACCCTCGGAATATGCGCCTATCGGCAGACAAGCCATTGGAAAAACAGTTTTACACTTTTTTCGCACGCAATCGAGGTCACACAAAACAATTATATTGCGTGTAATAATCTCGGCGCTGCTTACGATGATATTGGCCGCTGGCCCGAGGCGATAAAATCCTATAATCAGGCCATAATATTCAATCCGAATTATCTCATAGCATATAATAATATTGGCAATGTTTACACTAAGCTTGGCCGTTACACCGAGGCGATAGAAGTCTATAAAAATGCCATAAGAATCAAGCCGGATTATGCCGAGGCACACAATAATCTTGGCATTGCTTACGGCAATCTTGGCCGCAACACCGAGGCGATAGAAGCCTATAAAAATGCCATAAGAATCAGGCCGAATTATGCCGAAGCACACTTTGGTCTTGGGTTTACTTATTACAAACTTGGCCGCTATCAGGAGTCCATAAAAGCCTGCAAACAAGCAATAAAAATCAAGCCGGATTATGCCGAGGCACATAATAATCTTGGCGTTACTTACGGCAAGCTTGGCCGATTGCCCGAGGCGATAGAGGCCTTTAAGCAGGCCATAAAACTTAAGCCGGATTATATTGAGGCGCACAAAAATCTTGGCGTTGCCTACCTGGTGATAGGCGACAAAAATTCCGCTATGGCAGAATATAATATTCTTAAGTCGTTGAACTCAGAAATGGCAAATAATCTCTTAAAAGAGATTAATAAATGAAAATGCAGCCTATGCCTCAACAAGTAAAAAAAACTCTTGTCCTTATGATTTATTTCATTTTAACAGTCAGTACTTTGCTGGTCTTCTGGCAGGTTAGGAATTTCGATTTCATCGGTTATGACGATAATAATTACGTATATGAAAATCCTCACGTTCTAAATGGCCTGACTTTCGACAATATCATTTGGGCTTTTACGACCAGCTATGCGGGAAACTGGCATCCTTTGACTTGGCTTTCGCTTATGCTGGACAGGCAGTTATTCGGCCCAGGTCCTGCGGGTTTTCATCTTACTAATCTTTTCTTCCACATCGCAAACACTTTACTTCTTTTCCTTGTCCTCAAACAAATGACAAATGAGATTTGGCAAAGTGCCTTTGTGGCGGCTTTGTTTGCACTCCATCCTATGCATGTCGAATCGGTCGCCTGGGTTGCAGAACGCAAGGATGTCCTGAGTACTTTTTTCTGGCTGCTGACGATGTGGGCATACCTGCGATATGTCAAACAACCGAATATTTGGCGATATCTGCTGGTGCTGCTGTTCTTTGTGATGGGTATTATGGCAAAACCCATGCTCGTTACTTTGCCGTTTGTTCTGCTTTTGCTGGATTATTGGCCGCTCGGACGAATAAGCCGTTTTAATCGGCAAATTTTTTATCGTTTGGTTTTGTCCGCAGGACACCTTATGGTGGAAAAAATTCCTTTCTTCGTTCTTTCGGCAATCTCAAGCGTAATCACCTTTTTAGTTCAGCGAAACGCCGGCGCGGTAACCGATATCGATATCCTTTCTTTGAACAACAGAATCGCCAACGCCTTATTATCGTACGCAGAATATATGGGTAAAATGCTCTGGCCGATTAACCTCGCCGTATTTTACCCTTTTAACGCCGCCGCAAGTTCCCCATCCTGCCGTCCTGCGGCCTGTGCTTTGCTTCTGCTTGGCATTTCTGTTTTTGTGATTTACCTTGGACGCAATCAAAGGTATTTGTTCCTCGGCTGGTTCTGGTTTGTCGGAACACTTACCCCGGTTATCGGCATTATTCAGGTTGGCCAGCAGGCCTATGCTGACCGTTATACTTATATCCCATATATAGGTTTATTCATAATGCTTGCATGGGGCTTGACGCAGCTTCTTTCAAAATTGATTTATCGGAAAATCGTTCTGGGCGTATCGATGGTGATTATACTGACGCCCCTTGGAATATGTGCTCATCGGCAGACAAGCTATTGGAAAAACGATATTACCCTTTTTTCGCACGCCAACCAGGTAACACAAAACAATTATATTGCGTATAATGATATTGGCAATGCTTACGTCAAACTGGGCCGTAACATCGAGGCGGTAGATGCCTATAAGCAGGCCATAATATTCAATCCTAATTATGCCATAATGCACTACAACCTTGGCCTTTCTTACAGCAATCTTGGCCGTAACACCGAGGCGATAGAGGCCTATAAGCTGGCCATCAGAGTCAAGCCGGATTACACTCAAGCATACTATAATCTTGGCGTTGCTTATGCCGGCCTTGGCCGCAGTACCGAGGCGATAGATGCCTTTAAGCAGGTCATCAGAATCAAGCCCGATTATGCCAGGGCCTACTATAATCTTGGCGTTGCTTATGCCGGCCTTGGCCGCAGTACCGATGCGATAGATGCCTTTAAGCAGGTCATCAGAATCAAGCCCGATTATGCCATGGCCTACAATAATCTTGGCGTTGTTTATGGCAAGCTTGGCCGATTGCCCGAGGCGATAGAGGCTTTTAAGCAGGCCATAAAACTTAAGCCGGATTATGTAGATGCCTGCAATAATCTTGGCGTTGCTTACTTGGCGATAGGCGACAAAAATTCCGCTCTGGTAGAATATAATATTCTTAAGTCTTTGAACTCAGAAATGGCAAATAATCTCTTAAATAAGATTAACAAATAAAAATGTAACTTTACAGGGCTATTGAGGAGTTGACCTGCTAAAAACAAAAAAACGGCGGAATTATCCGCCGGTGAATATTTATAAACTATCGGTTATCAGTTATTTAAAACCTTTTGGCTGTTGTTTACTGTATTTATCGATGCATGCTTGTTCGATATCTACATCATTAATATTTGCAAGGGTGCACAGCCATGCCGCTATATCTGCGAATTCTTCTTCTTTTTCTTTTTTGGTAGTTTTTTCATCGGCAAGTGCGGTAGCCAGTTCTCCGACTTCTTCTATGAACCACATAAAAGTTTTTGGAGTCCCTCTTTCGCTGTCTCGCTGGAGGTATCTTTCGGCTATCAGTTTCTGAAAATCCTTTATATGCATATTAACAGTTGATGTTAGTCAGAAAGGACTTCAGAAAGTTTTGCTTGGCCGAAGATATCCCTGACTTTTTCAGTAGCCAGTCTGCAGACCTTTTCCATCTTTAGGCTGAATGGTTCATTATTGGTCTGTTCTGCGAGTTGCAGATGGCTGAACATTGGGCCATCGACTGCTTCGATGATTTCAAGCAGGGTGATGTTTTCAGCCGGCCTTGCCAGGAAGAAGCCGCCTCGCGGGCCTCTTTTGCTGCGAAGCACATTGGCTCTTACAAGCTGCTGCAGAATTTTAAGCAGGTATTCGAGCGGTATGTTGTACTGTTTTGAGACTCGTGAAGCAAGAACTGCTCCATCCTTATAAAACTGTGCAATGTAGCCTACAGCTACTAATGCGTAACCTGTTGATCTGCTAATCTTCATTTTTTTATCTCCAAAAAAAGAGGGTTATTTTTTGTTTTGCTTAAACTATACATCCCAAAGCGATTAATCAGGTATCTTTACTATTCTACTACAGTTTACGGTTAAGTGTTCAAGTATTATTCCTAATTTTATGCCGGAAAAACCTCGAAATGAAGGTTTTTCCCCTTAAAACAGAACAAAACTACCCATAAACTCTTCAAATCATTGAAGTTACCGCTTTTACCACAAATTAACAGGCCTTTCAAGAGATTTTTTTCATAAAATCAAAATTTTTATAAAAAAGCCTTTTATTTTGACTTTTTAACGGATTTTGCATACGATTTGATATCTAAAATTATGGAAAATTTTTAGGAGTAAAACTTATGGAAGAGGTAAAACCTCGAATAAGCATTTATTACGCGCAAAACGCAACAGTCGTAACCCTCACAGATGAAAAGATCCTTGAAGACGAAGACATCAGGTCGCTGGAAGATTCTATAATGCCGTTAATAGACGGAGCAGTGAATCTTGTGATAGATTTCGCCAGCGTAAAGTTCCTGTCCAGCGCCGTGCTGGGACTTCTAATCAGAGTAAGCAAACGTATAAATGAACATAAAGGCAAACTGAAACTTTGCGGCATCAGTCCGCGTATTTTCGAAATTTTCAAAATTACCAGGCTGAACGAAATTTTCGATATCTACGACGATGCCAAAAAGGCGCTGCAGAGCCTGAAATAATTGTTTCTACCAAAGGGCCGGCAGGTTTAGCCAGTCTTTGTTTTGGACGATAGTTGCTTAATGACCTTGAAAACCTGTATCCATGAAAAAATAGTAATTAAGGGATTAATATCGGAACTTCGAGACGTTGGCGCCAAAGTTCTTTGTCTGGCCCAAACCCTCGATTATTCCGACGATGATATTTTTGCGGTGCACCTGGCAATCGAAGAGGCAACTGTTAACGCCGTTAAACACGGCAATAAACTAAACGCCGATAAAGCTATTACAATCGAATACGAAGTAACGCCTGAAAAAATAGATATCGTAGTAACCGACCAGGGACAGGGCTTCGACCCCGAAACCATCGAAGACCCAAGATGCGGCAAAAATATATATAAAACAGGCGGCAGAGGGGTGTTGCTTATTAAGTCATATATGAATGTGGTGGAATATAACAAAACCGGTAATTCTGTTCATATGATTAAACTCAACAGCAGACACACCAGATAACGGGATAGTGAGATAGCTGCGGCATCTCACGGGGCAGGTAAATTACGCTAAAAGTGGATTAAAGACTCTTATTATGTCGATGTAACAGGATACTAAAGAATACGGAGTGCAATAGTGTTTAAAAAGATTATAGCGTTCATCATCGCGGCATATATACCAACAATGGCGGTTTTATTTATCGGCTGCGAAGGAGAAGATTCCTACACGCCTCAAATAACCGGAAATGTTTTGCCTTATAGCAATGGTGCGACTCAGCAGCAGCATTATTACAGCAAACCCGTCCAAAGCAGTGCATATAAAATAGAGGACAAAAAAACATATAAGGCTGTCGATACGTCCGGCTCTTACGGCATGATTCCACAGGCAGGCAGCGAAAAAAGCTGGAAGGCAATCGTAATTCATCATTCAGGCACCGACACTGGCAGCGTCGCTTCGATTGACGATTATCATCGCAGGAACAACGGCTGGGACGGAATCGGCTATGACTTCGTAATCGGCAACGGCTCAGGGGCCGGCAACGGCGAAACTGACAGCACATTCCGCTGGGTAGAACAGAAGACAGGCGCTCATTGCAAGACAGATGATACAAACTGGGCCAACGAAGACGCCATCGGAATCTGCCTAATCGGTAATTTCGATAATTCAAGGCCGTCCAAAAGCCAGATGGCTTCGCTTATGAAACTTGTGCGCTTCCTTTCACAGAGATATGACATACCGGCCAACAAAATCTACGGCCATAATACAACGCCCGGCCACGTCACAACGACAAGCTGCCCCGGCAGGTATTTCCCCCTTAGCTACGTAAAATCGAATCTGTAGCCACAAAGACACCAAGATACGAAGTAGTTTTTGGTATATAGTATTTGAGAGGAATTTTTTAAGCGCGGAGACAAAGTGCGGTTGGTGCAGCTTTCTTAGTAAAGGCCCTATGACTTTTTTCCCAAAATTTATAATAAGTCGAAATTCAGATTTGACACTATTATATGCCTAATGGAAGCATTAAATGTTCTTTTAAGTTTCTTAAGGTTAGTAACTTCTTTCTTGGAAAGATCGGTTCTATTTTTTAATATAGCATCTACTTCGGCAATTCGTTTACGTTCTTCGGTAAGCATCTTAACTGCTATCAATCTGTTTTTCCTCACACGCTTTCTAAATTCTCTATTAAGGGCCAGTAGTTCTATTTTATATGATGCAGGAGCTTTTAAAGGTATAAGTTCACCAGTCGGAGCTACTTTAAAATAGTCCTTGCGATTTTCAGTGAAAGGGTCAATAAAACCTTGCTCACCATTTATAGTTGAATCAGGGCTTGCAGCGGGCCAATAATCCGACTTTAGACTGTTACACTCAGCACAAGACCAATGGAGATTGGTTGGGTTACTGTAGAGACGTGGGAATTTTTCTTTTGGGCGAAAGTGGTCTAGGTGCATGTTCGCTTGGCTGCCGTTTTCATTTTCGTGTATGTCGCAATAAACACATCTGCCTAAACAGTCCATGCGTATTGCTTTTCGATAAACGCTATAGTTAGAATAGTACTTGTTATTCCGTTTTCTTTTGTAATTAGTACGAGAAGGCAATTGGGGGAAAAATAAATCAATTTCTATGGGCATGTTTCTTTTTGCCTTTTAATTGTGTTAAAAGTTTTTGGTTTGCTGAAATTGTTTTTTCAAGTTCTTGTGCCTTTTCTAATTCACTTGCTAATATTGGAGACAAACGAATGTATTTCAGTTGTTCTAATTCATCGTATTCATCTTTGGTTAACTTGTGTTTCATGCTTTTTTCTAATATCTTCTCAAATCGTTGCCCTCGTTCGCTTAATATATCTGTATAAGTATCTATGTGTCGAAGTATTCTTGCTGCAATTGTTTTAGCTTTTGCATCGTCTTTGAAATCAGACTTGTCAAGTATATATTCAACGTTTAATTCTTTGCCTGAGAATATATCTGGATCAGGAAAATTAGTAAGAATATAAATGGGTAATTTGGGCTTTATTCCGCGCAAATATTCTGCCAGTTCGATTCCTGTGTAGTGTACTTTGCCTGTGTCCTTAAGCTTCTGATCGATTATTATTGCAACAGTCCGATCATCACTCAAAACTCCTTTAACATAATCCTGAATTTTATTATATGGGTCAAGAGCTTCTACCTTTACATTATTACCTAATCTCCTCGCAAGTTCTCGTTGAAAAGCTCTTAACTCACTTTTATTTTCGTCTATAAGCCAAATAACCTTATTATTCATACTCTTATCTTTCATCTGTTTTTCCGCTATCTTCTACAGGGATACGAATGTTAAATTCTACCCCACCTAATTTACAGGGGGATTTACAAGTGATAGAAGCATTATCGTAACTATCCACAAAGTTTTTTACTATTGCCAATCCCATCCCTGTCCCTATTACTTCGCCTTTTTGGTTTCGCTTAGTGGAAAATCCTGGCTCGAATATTTTATCTTCGGTTCCTTTTTCAAATCCTTTCCCACTATCTGAAAAACTAATATCAAGGAATCTTTTGGTGTTCTTTATCTCTAAGTGAATGACTCTAGTTTGGTTATCAGATTCGACTATGGCCCATATTGAATTTGTAATGAAATTTACAAATATGCTTTCCCAATCAATTTCGAATCCTAATATGGGCAGAATATTCTCATCAATATTCTTTGTATATTCGATATTTTTTTCATCCAATGATAACTTGAAAAAAGAAAATACATCCTTAGCAATCTTATTTATATATATTTTTTTCCTCTTACGCTTATCTCTGGTTATATTTTTAAGAGCAAAATTTGCGAACGTATCAATTTTACGCGACTCTTTTGTCAACGTATTTAGATTCTCTGCAATAGCTTTTCTGGTATCTTCTGAAACCATGAAAAGATTACCAGGCAAATCCCTCTTGAGTTGCATAGAACAAATCGCAACTAAGTTGGTAGATGCCAATGTTTCGTGGCCAAAGCTTGTTGTGAGAATTCCAAGTGAAGCTAAATTGCCAAGTGTATTTTTTTCCTGAATCAAAAGCTCCTCTTTTTCTTGAGCCGCATCTACAAACTCTTTTTGCGCCTCCTGAGTTTTGGATACGGATACACTAACCTCGCCGATAGCAATTCCTAACAAATTATTAATTTTTGTTGTATCTAAGGATTCTCCTTTTTGTTTAGCGCCAATAAAAAGCTTCTGAAGTTCCTTTTGTGTGTTCCGTAATTCCTCCAATGCTTTTTGGGTTTCTTGAGTCGTTTTTTCTGCCGCAACTCTTGCTTTATCAAAATGTTTATCTGGTCTTCGCCCTTGTTCAAAATCCTTCCTAAAATATTCAAATTGTGTAATGATTTTTATTGCGAACGTTTTAAGATCATTAAAACCATCTCCTTCGAGAATCCCTTCCCTATTGGTCTGGTCATTGAGCGTTTTATTGACTTCTCTTTTAATGAATACTGAGCCAACCACTTGGTTGTAACCAACTCTGTAGCCCGGTTGACTTACCCCTCCAGGGCTGGCCTGCCTTCTAAAGCTAAGTTTTAACCAGTCCCCATCACCATTTGGCTGACCATAGGGGCTTACGCGAAAATTGTCACGATATATTCTTATGCCTTGATTTGAATCAAGGAAACCTTTAATTTGACTTGTCGTAAGTTTGAGCTTGCCGAGTTCAACTTCTTGCCTAGGATAGAAATAAATCGTCATAGATAGCGGGCCGCATCTTGGGACAGAACCTGATTTATTAATGAATTCTTTCCAAAGAGTTGGTTCAAATTGATATCTATTATTCTTGTGAATTGGCGATGTAAAATTGTATGTGACTTTATCTTCATCATCAATACTTGCCCTAATCTTCCATTCCGCGGCCTCAACGATGTCTGTAGAAGTAACGTTGCCGTCGATATCCTTCCATCCCATGCCAGATTCTAAATTGATGCAAAAATCATTAATTCCTGCGAATGGAGATATCAAGAGAGAGAGTTCTTGTCTCAAATCTTTTAAGTATTCAGGCGTCCAGTCATCTTTTAATCCTTGCAGTATCAAGCGAGTTCCTTTTTTGTATTTTAAAGGCTTGCCAGTATATGTGTCGGAGATTTCTTTGGATATCGAATAATAATCATGACTAATATTTTCAAGTTTATCGTCAACGTCTTCATATTTTGTCCAGTCGATCATTAATTCGACACCACGAGGATTATCCACTGTAAATGACTGAATGATTGTCCTTTGGCACAACCTATCCAATCCTAAGCGGCCGAGTCCCTTTTCACCTATAAGTACCCGCTTTTTGCGAGCAGATTTTCTTGTTGCCAATTTATTTGAAGTTCCAATTAGCATCCAACAATCTAACAGCTCCTGCTGGGACATACCGTTACCATCGTCTTCAATGACGAACGAGGGCGATTGCGTGCCGAGGCCTACGAATTTTATTTCCACTTTTCCTGCATCAGCATCGTAGGCATTTTTTACCAATTCGATTATAGCTACAATTGAACTTGAAATACTTTCTCGTCCTAATTGCATTGCAACTCTGGCAGAAACTGTAAAAGGAATACGGCCGAGTTTCTTGCGAGGGGTTTGTATTTCACCTGCCATATTTATCTCCGTAAGGTAACTCTTTCATTGCCTCAACGGTTAAATGTCTGCATCTTATTCTTTGATTCAACCACTCATCCGTATTTGAAGATTTAAGAACTTTAAGAAGTTTTCTGCAGTTTCCTAATGTTTTCTTTTTAGGCAATAAGACAACAAGATGATTTTCTATAGCAACTTTTCGCTTGCCTTTGATTATAGTTCCAATTGCCCGTTCGTCTCCAGGCCTTGAAGTTCTTCTCACCACAACAAAAGGAGGAGTAAAAACAGTTCCATTATATTTCCTGTTTTCTGATATACGTTCCATCTCTCTCCACATTTCGACATTTTTAGCATGTATGTATGCCCATTTGGGACCTTTTTTCAGATCACGATGCGGTACTACAGAACCAACATGGACATCAAAATAGTCACCTAAAATTTTATCACCATCTGTAGATATTGTCCATTTATTACTCAAAGGTTTTTTATTATAAACGACCTTTTGAAGTCGTAAAGTAAAAACATCTATATCAGTCCATTTATCAAATTGGCCATATATAGTCATATCCATATTTTTGCTTAAAGATTCTATGTATTCTCTCCACTTGAGATAAGAACTACCTGTCCGGAGAACATCAGGTAAAATCGCCCTAATTTTGGCATTAGAAGCCGCTTCTGAAATACAAATATCCATAAAAAGCGATGCTGCAGATATTTTTTTATCAGCCCATAGACATTCATCGGGAGCAGAAGTTTTATTGTATGGGGGATTAAGAATAATATGCGAAGCTTTTTCGATACCAGAAGAGTCTTGGAGAAAATTTTGAACCCTAATCAATGGAAAATACTTATTGATATTCTCAATGCTGGAAAGAAATGATTTAGTCTTAAGTCTTGCAAGTAAAATCAATCTGGCCTTCGATGCCTTGATAAAATCAGGTAAAATATCAAAACCCAGAAGGTGATCTCCCCATATAAGCAGAGTTTCTTCTAAGGTTGTACCTAAGGGTAATTTATTCGCACATGCTAACAGCAAATCACCCGTACCGCATGCCGGGTCCGCTATCAGAGTTTTTTTATTAACATCTAATATAAATCTACGAGTTGCAATATGTGCAAGTTTTTCGCTGGTAAAAAACATTCCATGTTTTCTACGATTATCCAGAGAAACAGTTGAACGAAATACACTTGACACTTGACCATTTAAAAGAGGCTTAATGTTGAGGTTCAAATCTGATGCGAGTTTTATCTCGCTCAATGCCGTGGTTTCAATCTTCTCAATGAATTGTTTAAATTCTTTCATAAATATCGGGTTGAGTCAAATCCTTAAAACCTTTAGCAACTGAACTTTAAGACATGATTATCTTTGTTTTCCCCTCTTTGTCAATTCCTAACCCCAAAAACTCACTTTAGACCTTAAAAACGACGATTTTGCCATAAATTGGGGCGGGATTAACCAAAATTCAACGCCGCAAACTTGCCGTGATGCAGTTTTGCGGCTTTATCGTAGGCTTTTGCGGCATCTCTTTCGTTATCAAAGTTTCCCAAAGATATACGTTTGTCGCCAACCGTAATTGTTGATATCCAGTTGCCCTCACTTTTATCAAAGCAAACGCCTTTGTATTTTGAAGAGCATTTAATGTTTTTCTTTCTTCGGTTACAGGCATTTTGCGAACGGGTCGCCAATTGCAGATTGCCCCTGCTGTTATTAAGGCCGTTATGGTCGATATGGTCCACTATCCTGTCCGCCGTAGGCGGCAGAATCTCATTATGCATATATATAGTTTTTCTCTTTTCGCGACGCATTGCATAGAAAGTGTTAGTGCCTCTTAGGATATGCCATTTATACCGATTTATTCTTTCATAATCTTCGAGAGAAACGATAGCGTATTTTCCCTGGGTCAATTCGATATACCTTAATTCATAGCCGAAGCGGATTTTTTTATAGAGAAGCAGAATGGCAACGCCGATGCGCGCGCAAAAGTCGGGAATGGGGATGTAAAAGGGAATATATGTCAAAATCAATATAGCCACTAAGGCACGAAGACACGAATTTTTAATTTATTTCTTTCCGTTATTAGTTAGAAGTCCTAAGAGCTTTGTGCCTTAGTGTCTTCGTGGCTATAACGCCTCTCTACCCTTAGGAAGAAGTTGCGCGCTTTGTGCGAAAATTCGAACAAAATTCGAGAGGTGAAATTTGTAAGTCTTTGCCGGATAAGGATATAAATTTTTTTATTTTTTTAAAGCGCGCACTTTTTATATTGCGCATTTTGTAAAAAAATGCGGATGTATTATTTGGCGCGCGCAAGTTTTATATTGCGCGCTTTGTCGAAGCCGCAGCACAGACCCCCGAAGCGGGGTAAAAAAATAATGGCCATCCGTCTTCGCCAAAGGCTTCGACGCGACAGGCAGAACGCAGGTAAATATCGACTTTTATCTGCCATTTAGCGCAAACTTATTTCCTTTGCCTTTTCATATTTTCAGAGTTAAAGTTATCATTCCTATTAATTTTATGAACATATAGAAAGGGTTTCATAATGGATACGAAGAAGATTTTACAAGCCGTATTAATATTATCTTTATTTTTCTGCCGGGCTTCTTATGCAAAGAAGGAGCCGGCGAAAAAAGAGAACGCCCCGGCCGCAACTGAGAGCCTCTCGACAGGGATAGATACAAATGATTTTTATAACTCCAAGCATCATTGGTATGATATTAAAGAGGCGAAAAATGTAATTAATTTTGAACCAAACCAGCCTCGCTACAATGTCAAACAAGTAAAAGAAATTGCCGACAACGTCCTTCTCTATCAGAAAGACAACGGGGGCTGGCCGAAGAATTACGATATGCAGGCGATATTAACCAAAGACCAGACGGAAAAGGTTGTCGCGTCAAAATCCAACCTTGTAACGACATTCGATAACTGCACGACATATTCGCATATAAAATACCTGGCGAAGGCCTATCAGCTTCTCAAAGATGAAAAATATAAAGACGCCGCGATGAAGGGAATTGATTTTACGCTTTCGGCGCAATATCCAAACGGCGGGTGGCCGCAATATTATCCGCTGCAGAAGAACTACAGCAGAGAAATTACCTTCAACGACGATGCTATGACGGGCGTTATGGCAATGCTCAAGGATATAATAATAGATAATGAGCCTTATTATTCTATCGTCGATAAAGGACACCGGGACAAAATCAAAACCGCCTATGACAAAGGACTGGACTGCATATTCAAGTGTCAGATAATTGACAACGGGAAATTAACCGGCTGGTGCCAGCAGCACGACGCGAATACTCTGGCTCCGGCTATGGCAAGGAAATATGAACTGCCGAGTATCTGCAACAGAGAGGGCACAACGGTCGTTCTTTTCCTGATGAGCATAGACAAGCCAAGCAAGGAAGTAATAAATTCAGTGCAGGCGGCGATTAAATGGTTCGACGATTCTAAAATAAGGGGCATCAGGGTAGATGAATTTAATACTCCGCCGTTCCAAACTCCATTGAGACTTCTAAAAACTGACAGAAGAGTAGTTGAAGACAATAACGCTCCGCCGATATGGGCGCGGTTTTACGAACTCCAGACGCACAAGCCGCTTTTCAGTAACAGGCAAAGCGAAAGACTTTATTCTATGGCCGAGGTGGACAGAGAACGGCGCGCTTATGGCTGGTATACTTACGACCCGCAGAAGGCTTTGGATGCGTATCCTGCCTGGCAGAAAAAATGGGCTCCGCAGCAGGACGTTTTAAAGAAATAATACAGAAAGGATTTTTCAATGATTAAAAAAGTAATCGCACTGGCAATGTTAATGTTATTTTTCTGCGGGATTTGCTTTGCGAAGGATAAACCTGTCGCCAAAGAAATCGCGATAGATACAAACGATTTTTACGATAGCAGCCACCACTGGTATGACATCTATGAGGCGACTAATATAATTAATCCTGAGCCGAATAAGCCGCGCTACGAGTTGACGCAGATAAAAGAAATCGCCGACAATATCCTTCTCTACCAGCGAAACAACGGCGGCTGGCCGAAGAATTACGATATGCGAGCGATATTAACCAAAGAAGAAAAAGCCAAACTCGCCGGGGCAAAGGGCCTGCATCATACGACATTCGATAACTGCACGACGTATTCGCACATAAAATACCTGGCAAAGGCCTATGAAATTACCAACGATAAAAAATATAAAGACGCCGCCCTGAAGGGAATAGATTTTACGCTTTCGGCGCAATATGCAAACGGCGGGTGGCCACAATATTATCCGCTGGAAACCAACTACAGCAAAGAAATTACGTTCAACGACGACGCTATGACTGGCGTAATGGAGATGCTCAAGGATATAAAAGATAATAAATCTTATTATTCTTTTGTCGATAAGAAACGGCGCGAAAAAATTGATATCGCCTTTGATAAAGGCCTCGATTGCATTTTAAAATGTCAGATAGTCGATAACGGCAAATTAACCTGCTGGTGCCAGCAGCACGATGCGAAAAATTTGCGTCCGACGACCGGCAGGGCATACGAACTGCCGAGCATCTGCAACGATGAAGGCGCAAATGTTGCGCTCTTTTTAATGAGCATAAACAAGCCGAGCAAAGAAATTGTCAATTCCGTCCAGGCCGCTGTAAAATGGTTCGAGGAATCGAAAATAAAGGGAATCAAGGTTAGAGAAATCCCTGCGCCGGAAATTAAATATCCGCTGAGGGTTTCAAAAATAGACAGAGTAGTGGTACAAGACCAATCGGCGCCGCCGATATGGGCACGGTTTTATGAACTCAAAACGCATAAGCCGTTGTTCGCCGATAGGCGAGGTGTGCCGCTTTATTCACTGGCCGAAGTGGATAGAGAACGCCGCAGCGGCTACAGGTATTACACTTACGAGCCGCAAAAGGTGCTCGATACATATCCGATGTGGAAAGCCAAATTGGCGGCACAGCAAAATAGCCGATAGCCCAGCGTCCGATAATCTTGCCCAAGGCGGAATTTCGGAATTCGTATTTCGTATTTTGAATTTGCGTAATTATATTGTATATCTTTATATGGAGTCGGAAACAGAAGGCCGAAGGGCCTTTAAATATTTGATGTAAAGGGGGTTATATTATGGGCTGGAAGGGAAAATTTGTTTTTCTATTAATTGTTTATTTTGCGGGTTTTGCGACTGCGGTTTACTATCTTGCTCCGCCTGGCGAAAACAATAATGGCGTAAGTGCTTCTTTTACAAGTAGTTCTGACAAAGATTATGCAGCCGCTTTCGCGAATATACGCCAAAAGGTTGCAGCCGAGCTTAAGGGGATAGATACGCAGAAGTATAAAGATGCATTTAACCGTAGTATGGCTAAGCTGTTAGAGATGGCCAAGAACAGCCAGATTGCTGCTGCAAACGGCCAAAGCCCATCTGGAGGGGGCGAAGAAAAATGATACACCGTTGCCCATTTGTGGCAACCAGCCGGGGGCCGTTCAATAAACGCAACTTGTGGCTGAACCTGGGGTTATGTAGGTTCAGCCACTTTTTTTTGATAATTTTCGATAAAAAACGATATTTCCCAACAATTTTATAGAATTTATGCTGAATTTTTTAAAAAACTTGACATTTTTTCGAATTCAAGTGTACAATACTCCTCTAGATTTTCTGATGCTGAAAGGCCGGCAAAGAAAGCCATAGCGGATGCCTTTGCAATAGTAGATGTGCAAAAGCGATAATTTAGTGCCTGAAGGCTTGTCGGTCTGCCTGACAGAACCGAGGAATTCGGTTTCATGCTTGTGTGTATGTATAAAGAGTGGGCAAAAAGCGTCCAAACAAAACAAGGGGTTCTCACAGCGGCTGACCTTAGCAAGGACAGCCTTTTTATTGCGCAGCCAGATTAGCCGATAAGACACAAATTTCATTCCTCTTTTTATTTGTATTCAATTATCTGGTAGCTGACTTTTTGAGGATAAATGTTGGGATACTGCTCGCTGAAATCGACGGCTACGGTAATGCTGTTTGCAGTCAACGATATCAGGCAGGCGCCGTTACGATTTAGAGTATAATATCTGCCGGGCTCGGCAGTTCTTTTCTCGACACATTTACTCAAAAGAACAACACTTTTGGCGGGGTCGATAGACTGAGATAAATCCTGTGTTACCTCATAATTACTTCCTTCGAAAGAAATAACACCCCTGATAATCTGTTTAACAGGCGAAGCGGACATAAGATTCGAAACAGGCGATTGTTTCGATATATCAGAGTCGTTGCTGAGAGTTGCGATTGGTTCCTGGGCGGCGACTAATGATGGCGATTTATTTGAGCCGGGATACAGGAAGATTACAGCTGAGACAAGGACGAGAATTGCAATGATTATTGGATTTTTCATAATTTTTTCCCTTGGGAAATTAAACTTTTCAATGAAAATCAGTTGAATTGAAAGCCCTCCATGAATAGAAAATATTATACACTTTTTTGTCAAAAAAGGCAATATTTTTGGCGTTTGCCAGTTACCATTGAATTGTGGCGAAGTTTCATTAAAAGTTATTAATAATATATGTAATGATATGTCGATAATGATAAAAGAGGCGGAGGGAAAAGGGCGTTAGCTGGCAAAAAAACCATAATTGGGCGTGAATTGGTTTGATATCTTTGTTTTGACCCTTACAATATTACCATAATTGAGGATGTGGTATGACCATGACACAGAAAGACAAAACTAAAGAAGAATTTATTGAAAAGATAAGGCTCCTGCAAAAGCGTATAGCGGAACTTGAGATAGCGGATGCTGAGAGCAAGAAGGCTGAAAGCATCATAGAGACAGTGCGGGAGCCTTTGATAGTGCTGAATGCTGACCTAAAGATAATCTCAGCCAACAAATCTTTCTATCAGACCTTTAAGGTTGCCCCTAATGAAACCGAAGGCCGGTTAATTTATGATTTGGGCAACCGACAGTGGGACATTCCCAAACTGCGAAAGCTCCTGGAGGAGATCCTTCCCAAGAGCAGTATCTTTGAGAACTACGAGATTGAGCACAACTTTGAAACCATCGGACCGAAAATAATGCTTTTAAATGCCCGACGCATTTATAGAGAGACTAATAAGACGCAGATGATCCTTCTTGCCATTGAAGATATCACTGAGCGTAAGGAGATAGAAGCCGGCCTGGAAAAGACCAGGAAAGAACTGGCGGTTATTAAAAAAACCGCAGATGAAGCCAGTGAATTCGCCGAGAGCGTCATCAACACCGTGCGTGAACCCTTAATTTCTTTGGATCAAGATCTAAGGGTGGTCACGGTCAGCCATTCTTTCTATGAATTCTTCAAGGTAAAACCTGAAGAGACTGTGGGGCAGCT
>PLMU01000008.1:74307-74482 GCA_003142595.1 Phycisphaerales bacterium | reverse complement strand
TAGAAGCCGGCCTGGAAAAGACCAGGAAAGAACTGGAGATTATTAAACAATCCGAAGATGAATCTCGTGAATACTCAGAGAGCATCATCGACACCGTCCGTGAACCCTTGATCGTTCTGAACCAAGATCTAAGGGTAGTCACCGCCAGCCGCTCTTTCTATGAATTCTTCAAGGT
>PLMU01000008.1:0-74251 GCA_003142595.1 Phycisphaerales bacterium | reverse complement strand
AATGCCCGGCAAATTCAAAGAGCGTCGGGCAAAGAACGGATCATCCTTCTGGCCAGCGAGGACATCACCGAGCGGAAGCGATTGGAAGAAGCGATAAAAAGCGATACAGAGATGAAATCAAAATTTACCTCTATGGTCTCGCATGAACTCAGAAGCCCGCTGGGAGCTATCAAAGAGGGCATAAATCTTGTTTTAGAGGGCTTGGCAGGAGATATCAATGATGAGCAGAAAGACCTTTTGAGTACCGCCAAGAGAAATGTCGACAGATTGGGACGCCTGATTAATAATGTTTTGGATTTCCAGAAAATAGCATCAGGGAAGATAGAGTTTGATATCCGAGGAAACGATATTAACCAGGTAGTGCAGGAAGTCAATAATGAAATGCGTCTTGTGGCGACAGAAAAGGACCTGGATTTAGCAGTGAATATAGATGAAAGTATACCCAAGATAAGTTTTGATAAAGACAGGATAGTTCAGGTGCTTACTAATTTAGTGAGTAATGCCATAAAATATACCGAAAAAGGGAATATTACTATCAGCACGAAGCAGGAAGATGGTATGGTGCGTGTAGCAGTTCAAGATACTGGTATTGGTATTAAAGCCGAAGATATAAAGAAACTTTTTCGGGTTTTTGAGCAATTAGACAGCACAAGAGATAAGAAAAAAGGCGGGACCGGCCTTGGGCTGGCGATTTCTAATGATATAATTCTTGCCCATAAAGGAAAAATCTGGGCAGAGTCAGAAGCAGGTAAGGGTTCGACTTTTTATTTTACTATTCCCATGAATCTTAAGAATAAAAATAAACTTGGAGAGATTCTTGTTGAAGAAAAGAAGATTACCGAGAAGATAGAAGAAGTTTTGGGTAAGAGATGAGCCGGATTCAATATTTAATAAAAAGGAAAGGTCTATGGGCAAAAAAATATTGGTTGTTGACGATGAGCCAGACCTGCTAAAAGTTACATTAATTAGATTAAAGAAGACAGGTTATGAGGTATATAGCTGTACAGACGGGCAGGAGGTATTTGATATAGCTCGCCGAGTTATGCCCGATTTGATAATTCTTGATGTGTATCTTCCGGCGATTAATGGCGATGATGTTGCCAAGATATTGAAGAAGGATGACAAATTAAAGCATATCCCTATAATTTTAATCTCCGCAACTACCATGACTCTTGATGAAAGAGCCAGAGAGTGCGGAGCGGACGGTTATCTTACCAAGCCGTTTGAACCTGAAGAGTTGATCAGCATAGTAAAAAAGATCCTGGGACAAGATGGAGGGGGCGAAAACGGATAAAAATAAAGAGCCAAAATAATCTTTAAAAAATGACAAAGCATTAACCGGAAAGGAAATGTTATGAAGAAAATACTTATTGTCGACGACGACGGAGATGTTCTACAGATGCTTGGTAAAAGA
Organism: Phycisphaerales bacterium; assembly: GCA_003142595.1. GTDB lineage: Bacteria > Planctomycetota > Phycisphaerae > Sedimentisphaerales > UBA12454 > UBA12454. The sequence continues at coordinate 72,837 of PLMU01000008.1, read as the reverse complement.
TTAACGACTTCAGGATATTCTGTTATCACTGCGAATAATGGCGAGGATGCCATAGGTTTGGCATTATTACAACACCCTGATATCATTATACTTGACGTATTAATGCCGGATATGGAGGGCGAAGAAGTGGCGGCAAAATTGAGGGGATACTCCCGAACCAAAGATGTTCCTGTGATATTTATAACTGCCCTGTTTTCAAAGACAGAGGGGGAAAAATACAGCTCAAAGGCTGACGGCAAAATTGTTTTCGTCAAGCCTCTTGATACAGAAAAATTATTAGAGCAGATAAAAAAGCTTTTAGGCATTGCAACAGTTTTATAGAATTATAAGTATCAGCCATTGCTTTTCCTGCTTTGCCTTTGCCAAATGTCAAAGTATGTAAGAACCGGAAGCAGATTTGAGGAGGCGTTGGGGGCGGTAATTAATTCCAAGCCAAATAATTCGTGAAATTTGTGGGATTTACGTTAGAATAAGAGAATGTCAAAATTCCAGTTAACAAGTAATTTTGAGCCGAAGGGCGACCAGCCGAAGGCGATAAAAACCCTTGCCGATAACTTAAAAACCGGCAGGCAATACCAAACTCTGCACGGCGTTACCGGCAGCGGAAAAACATTCACTATGGCAAACGTTATCGAGCAATATCAAAGGCCAACGCTTGTTGTCAGCCATAACAAGACCCTTGCGGCACAACTCTATGAAGAATTCAAAGACCTCTTTCCTAACAATGCCGTTGAGTATTTTGTAAGCTATTACGATTATTATCAGCCGGAAGCGTATATTCCGCAGCGGGATATTTATATCGAAAAAGACGCATCGAGAAACGACGAATTAGACAGGCTCCGGCTTGCGGCAACGGCAAGTCTGACCAGCAGGGAGGATGTGATTATCGTCGCATCGGTGTCGTGCATTTTTGGATTGGGTTCGCCGGAGGATTATAAGGCCAGCGTCATCGGCGTAAAAATCGGAGAAACTGTCGAACGAAATGAACTGCTCGGAAAACTGGCGGATATTCAATACGCAAGGAACGATATTGATTTTCATCGCGGGACGTTCAGAGTTCGCGGCGATGTTGTGGAACTGTGGCCCAGTTACGAATCATTCGTGGTCAGGCTGGAATTTTTCGGCGATGAGATAGAAAAAATAAATTATATCAATCCGACAAGCGGAGAAATACTCGCAAAAGAGCAGCAGTTGTTCGTATATCCGGCAGGGCATTATGTAATGCCTGCCGAGCGGATTGAATTTGCTACGACGAGTATAAAAATCGAACTTGACCAGCAGTTAATGAAACTGCGGCAGGATGGCAAACTGCTTGAGGCGCAAAGGCTTCAGGCACGGACGCTTTACGATATTGAAATGCTCAAGGAAGTCGGATTTTGCAGTGGGATCGAAAATTATTCGAGGCATTTGAGCGGGCTGCCTGCAGGTGCGAGGCCTTATACGCTGATAGATTATTTCGGCGATAATTTCCTTTTGTTTATCGACGAGTCGCACGTAACGATACCGCAGATTAGGGCGATGCACGCAGGTGACAAGAGCAGGAAAGAAGTGCTGGTCGAACACGGATTTCGGCTGCCAAGCGCGATGGACAACAGACCGCTGCGGTTTGAGGAATTTCAGGAAGACTGGAAGCACGTTGTTTTTGTATCGGCGACGCCCGCGGAATTCGAATTGAATCTCAGCAAGGGGGCGATAGTAGAGCAGGTTGTCAGGCCGACGGGTTTGATCGACCCGGAAATTTTTGTAAGTCCCGCGTCGAACCAGGTGCCGCATCTGCTCGACCAGATTGAAAAGCACGTGCAACTGAAACAGCGGGTATTAGTTACGACATTGACGAAAAGACTTGCTGAAGATTTATCCGCTTACATAACAAAAAAAGGTTTTCGCTGCCGATACCTGCACAGTGAAATAAAAACGCTCGAACGTGTGGGGATTTTGCGTGCTTTACGTTTGGGCGAGTTCGATGTGCTGGTGGGAATTAACCTGCTGCGGGAAGGCCTGGATTTGCCGGAAGTTTCGCTGGTAGCGATTCTTGACGCGGACAAAGCGGGATTTTTGAGAAGTCACACATCACTGATTCAGACAATCGGCAGGACGGCGAGAAATGTCGACGCAAAGGTGTTTTTATACGCCGATAAGGTAACCGACGCGATGCAAAAAGCAATTGACGAAACCGACAGAAGACGTAAAATACAGACTCAATACAATAAAGAGCATAATATTACGCCTGAAACGATAAAAAAGCAGATTTATACCGGTTTGCAGGATAAATTAAAGGCTCGGCAAATCGCGGAGCAGGCGGTAAATCTGAGCGAAGATGAATATGACGCCGCAGAAATAGCGGTGCAAATTGAAAAAGAAATGCTGGAGGCGGCAGAAAAACTCGATTTCGAAAGAGCGGCATTTTTGCGAGACCAACTGAAAGAATTGAAAGAACTGCCGCAGATAGGAAAACATAAATGAAAAGTTTGGACAACGAACGAGTAAACAAACTAATCGATATGGCAATCGAGGAAGATTACGGCGGAAGAGACCCGTCGAGCGAACTTATGATACCTGCAGGGGCAAAGGGCAAGTCGTATATTATTACTCGCGAGGAAATCGTTGTAAGCGGAATGTATGTCGCCAGGGAAGTACTGAAGAGATACGACGCAAAACTGAAATTGAAAATACTCAAACGCGACGGGCAGCGTGCAAATGTCGCCGACAGGCTCGGAGTAATCGAAGGGCCGATACGGCCAATGCTAAGCGCCGAGCGCGTGGTGCTGAATTTTCTGCAGAGAATGTGCGGCATAGCGACGATGACTTATAAATATGTTCATGCGGTTCGCGGAACACAAGCCAAAATTTACGATACCCGCAAGACGATACCGGGATGGCGAGAGCTTGAGAAATATGCTGTTCGATGCGGCAAAGGACATAATCACCGGTTCAGCCTCAGAGAAGCTGTTATGTTTAAAGATAATCATATCGTTCAGCTTGGGAAAAATTTTGAGCCGAGGCTGAGAACCCTTGTTGGAAAAGCAAGAACAATAGAAGGCGTCAAGTTTGTCTGCGTCGAAGTCGACCACGTTGACGACCAGCTTAATCACGTTTTGAAGGTGCCGGGCATCGATGTAGTGCTTCTGGATAATATGGGTCAGTGGCAATATAAACACGCAGTCGCGATGCGAAACAAGATGTGCGGCGATAAACCGCTTCTGGAGGCAAGCGGCGGCATTACGCTAAATAACGTAAGAGGAATAGCGCTTTGCGGCGTGGATAGGATATCGGTAGGCGCGATAACACACAGCGCGATGTCGGTAGATATAGGTTTAGATAGAGAATTTTAAAAAAATTTGAAAAACGAAATTCTAAATACGAAATAAATGTCAAAAGCCATATCTTTAGATGTCGATATAATTAAAGCAAATCTCGATACAAGCCGAATCGGCAAAGAAATAATTATTTATAAAAGCACTTCAAGCACAAACGATATTGCCGCTGAATACGCAAAGGGCGGCGAGAAAAATGACGGGCTTGTGGTTTTCGCCGAACATCAAATGGCAGGCAGGGGACGGCGGAGAAATAAATGGTTCGACGAAAAAGGCAGAAGCGTTTTATGCTCCGTATTGCTTTTTGAGAGCCAAATCATCGCGGATATGATAACTATTGCCGCGGCTGCTGCTGTCGCAGAGACAATCGGCAAATGCGGCAAAAATGAAGCGAAAATAAAATGGCCAAACGATATTTTACTGGCGGAGAAGAAACTGGCGGGAATTCTTGTCGAAGCATCTGCGACGAAAAACAAAAAAAAATATTTCATATTGGGCATTGGGATAAACTGTCATCAGGAAAAACAGGACTTTAACGGCGAACTTGCGGATATTGCGACGAGTATCGATATCGAAATCGGCACGGTTTGCGACAGGAATCGCATCGCAAAAAGACTGCTTGTGAATCTTGACCATTTTTTTGCGGCAGCGAGAGAAAATCCTGATGAAATACTTGAAAAATGGCGGGGCAGGAGTATGCTGTTGGGCAGACGGGTTATCGTTGAGCACAACGGCAGGCAGTGGACGGGCAATTGCATCGGCATCGAACCTGTGGAAGGGCTGATAATTCAGCTTCAGCGAGGCGGAATAAAAATGTTCAACGCGGCTTCAACGACGATTATAGAAACAGAATAGGCGGAAAACGAAAATGGTAGAGAAATTAGATGTTGCGATAATCGGGTCCGGGCCGGGCGGATATGCCGCCGGGATTAGATGCGCTCAAAAAGGCGCAGCAGTCGCGATTATCGAAAAGAACTCTATCGGAGGAGTATGCCTGAACTGCGGATGCATTCCGTCAAAAACTCTGCTGGCGTCGGCTCATATTTTTAATCTTGTGAAAAACGCCGGCGTAATGGGAATCGATGTCGATAACCCAAGAGTAAACTGGGCGAAAATACAGAGCAGAAAAGAAGCGGTCGTAGCGGGATTCAGAAAAGGTCTGGCCGGGCTGATACAAAGCAATAAAATAAAAATATTCAAAGGTGTAGGACTGCCTGCGGGGGAAAATAAAATCGCTGTGCAGGGAAATATGCCTGCGGAGATTGAGGCGGCTAAAATAATTATCGCAACCGGTTCTGTGCCGATTGAAATTCCGTCTGTCCGGTTCGATGGCAAAACAATTATCAGCAGCACAGAGGCTTTGTCTTTACGCGAGATACCGAAATCAATGGTTATAATCGGCGGGGGCGTTATCGGCTGTGAAATGGCGTCTTTATATTCAAGCGTTGGGACAAAGATAACTATAATTGAAGCTTTGCCGCAAATCCTGCCATTTGAAGATGAATGGGTGGGGCAGTTACTGGCAAGAGAATTCAAAAAAACAGGTATTGATGTTATCACAGGAAAAAAGGTAACAACTTCTGAGAAGTCAGAGTCGAAAGTGAAACTGTCTCTCGAAGACGGCACAATAATTGAAGCTGAAAAAGTTCTGGTTTCCGTCGGCAGAAAAGCATTTTGCGACAGCCAGACTATCAAAAATCTATCGCTTGCGATGAACGGGTCGGTAATAAAAGTTAATGATAAAATGGAAACAAGCGTCGCCGGCGTTTACGCGATTGGAGATGTTGTCGGAACGACATATCTTGCGCACGGGGCGTTTCTTGAGGCTGAAATAGCCGCCGAAAATATTATGGGCAAAGAAGCCCGCATAAAAGATTATTCACTTGTGCCGAAAGCTGTATATACATTTCCGGAAGTCGCGTCGGTCGGCAAAAACGAGGTCAAGTGCAAAGAGGCGGGGATTGATTACACTGTCGGCAGGGCATTTTTTAGGGCGAACGGCAGAAGCCTTGCGCACAATGAAACTGTCGGCGAGGTAAGAGTTGTCCGTGATAAAAAGACAAATAAAGTGATAGGCGTAACGATGGTGGGCTCGAGCGTTACCGAAATGATCGCGACGGCAAGGGCACTTCTGGGCTGTAATGAAAAAATAAGCGAAATTTCATTCGCGCATCCGACAGTATCGGAGGTTCTTAAAGAATCCTGGGAAGATGCCTTCGGATTGAGCCTGCATAACCTGCCAAAAGCTTAGTCAAATCAGGGGCTATTTTTTATTGACGGATAATGGGCTGTAAAGTAATATAGTTACAGGTTTAGCGATTGTTTTTGTCCATTTTTAAATTTTTTGAAGCTAACGGCCGATTGTCGGTCGAAGAAAGAATATTCAAAATATTGTAAGTCAGGGGAAATGCAGACTTTACAAAGTTTTAGAGCCTACTTTAGCAGGGGTGTGGCACTCGTATCGCCAGCCATTTTGAAAATCTGGACTTTGAGCCGTTGCGGCGATTTGGCAAACCTTTTGAAAAACAATGAATAGATGTTTAAGGAGTAATTGATTTGGACATTAGAATTGTCGGTAAACATATGGAAATGACGGATGCAATCAAGACAAGAATCGAAGATAAAGTATCCGGACTTCCAAAATTCTATAACAGCGTATTGGATGTGGAAGTAATAGTCGAAGGCAGCAAAGACGGGTTGTCGAAGAGCGTGGAAATAATTGCAAGATCCCGACATAGTCATGTATTTGTCGCCAAGCAAACCGGTGAGGACATGTATACATGCGTGGACGATGCGATAAAAAAACTTGAACGCCAGCTTACAAAACAAAAAGAAAAAGAAAGGGACAACAAACATACAGAAGGCCAGGCGTTGGAGTCGGAACAGGAATAAATTTTGTTGTTTGTTTTGTCCGATGAAAAAACAGGAATGTTATGAGCCGATAAGGCGGTGCTTTTGTGCATTCAGGAGTGAATATGAAAATAGCTGATGTTATTTGTGCCAAGGCTATTATACCAAGGCTTGAAACAGTAAAAAGAGACGAAGCAATCAGAGAACTTGTCGCTATTCTTGACAAGGCTGGAAAACTCGGCAAGGACAATATGGCTGATGTTGCCAAGGCCGTAATCAAAAGGGAAAATGAGGCCAGCACGGGTATAGGCAAAGGTGTTGCCGTGCCGCATATCAAACACAAGGCAGTGAAAAAAGTCGTAGCGGCCATCGGGATAAGCGCGACGGGTATAGATTTTTCCGCCCTTGATAAACAGCCGGTATATACCATCATTCTGCTGATAAGCCCGGTCGAGGGCGACCAGCATCTTCAGGCGATGGAAGCTATTTTCGAGCATCTTCAGAATGATAATTTCAGGAAATTTCTCAAACAGTCAGAAACAGTAGAACAAATAAAAGAATTGCTGATAGAAGCGGATCAGAATCCATCGTGGTAGTATGACCGAAAAAGATAAAATAAAAAACCGTGAAAAGATACGGGAGAGCAGCCGTTGGCAAGCACAGTCAGTCAGACCGAGGTCGAGATAAAAAACGCCAACGGTATGCATATGCGGCCGGCGATGCAGTTTGTCGATACCGCCAGCAGATTTGCCAGCGCCGTAAAAGTTAGCAACGGCAAAATAGAGGTCGACGGCAAAAGCATAATGCATATGGCAATGCTCGCGGCGGCGGCCGGAACGAAGCTGACAATAAAAGCCGAAGGATCGGACTGTCAGCAGGCGATAGATGCACTGAAAGACCTTGTCGAAGTCAAGCTTTTCGGAGAGCCGGCATGGCTGCCGAAGGAAAAAGCCGCCGAATAAGCACAGAGCAGAGATGGAAATAAAAAAAGGAATAGCAGTATCACCGGGCATAGCTATCGCCCGGTCGCTTGTTATCGATTCGGAAGACTACCGGATACCGAGGCGGTCTATACTGCCGTCAGCAAAGGTCTTGGAAGTCAAGCGCGTCAGAGAGGCATTCAAGAGCGCGGTAGCAGAGCTTGAAGAAATCAGCTCAGGCGAGGATATTTCAGAAGGCAAAATAAAAGATATATTCGCGGTCCATCTGCGATTTTTAAAAGACAAAAACCTCAGGGCGAAAGTCAGCGACCTCGTATATAACGAACTTTTGACGGCGGAATACGCGGTTTCAACTACACTTCGGGATATTGCAAATCACTTTGCCAGCGTTCAGGATAAATATATCAGCGAGCGAGCGACTGATATCTATGACATTGAGAAACGTTTGTTAAGACATCTGCTTGGTCGAAAGAGGGAAGACGTTGGGCATGTAAACCGCGAGGTTGTGATTGTCGCACACGAGCTAAGCCCGACACAAACAGCCGGATTCGACAGGAAATATATAAAAGGGTTCGCGACCGACGCAGGCGGCAGGACAAGTCATACGGCTATCGTTGCCAGGTCGCTGGGAATTCCGGCGGTAGTGGGACTTGAAGACGTAACAAGAAATATCGCGCCGAATGCAACGGTAATCATAGACGGCAATCGCGGCGTTGTCGTAATCGACCCGGACGAGCCGACGATTAAAGAATACCGGCAGCACATGCTGGAATTCGAAAGGCTCGAAAGAGAGCTCGATACGCTGCGCGACCTGGACGCGATTACCAGAGACGGAGTTAAAGTAGAGCTGCTGGGAAATATCGAATTTCCTTATGAAGCGGAAATGATAATCGACAAGGGCGGGCAGGGCATAGGTCTATACCGCACCGAGTTTTTATATCTTTACAGTCAGACCGAACCTACTGAAGAAGACCACTACAATGCATACAGCGAAGTTATCAAAGTTTTCGGCAATATGCCCATAGTGATAAGAACGATGGACCTTGGCGCTGATAAATTTACACAGAGCAAGCGGTTTGTGCGGGAGCCAAACCCGTTTCTCGGTTTGCGCTCAATCAGGTTCTGTCTGCAAAATCTTGTATTGTTCAAGACGCAATTGCGGGCGATACTGCGGGCATCGGTTGACGGCGATGTCCGGGTAATGTTTCCGCTGATAAGCAGTCTGCACGAACTTCGGCAGGCGAAAATGATATTGCGGGACGTGATGGAAGACCTCGATGAAGACGGAATAGAATATAATCCGAATATGCCGGTAGGGATAATGGTTGAGACGCCTTCGGCTGCGCTGACGGCATCAATTCTCGCTAACGAATGCGATTTTTTCAGTATAGGAACCAATGACCTGATTCAATATACCCTGGCGGTTGACCGGGGAAACGAACGGGTTTCCACGCTCTATTCCGGAGCGGACCCGGCGGTGGTAAATTTGCTTCGCAGCGTAATACATGACGCCAGCAAGGCAAAAATAAGCGTCAGTATTTGCGGAGAAATGGCTTCGGAGCCGGAATATATCATTCTGCTTCTTGGCCTGGGGTTCAGGATTTTTTCTCTGGCTCCTCCAATGATACCGGAAATTAAAAAGCTTGTCCGCTCGGTTACAGTGGAATTCTGCAATACTGTCGCCAGGAAAGCTCTTATGATGAACTCGGAACGGGAGATAATAAATTATCTTCGAAGCGCCACAATGAAAGTTTTGCCTGAAGTTTTTTAAAAATTTAAAATTGAAGATTTAAGATTGAAGATTTGTGGAATCCGCCTGCGGCGGATGATTAAAATAAAAAAAGTTTTTATAAAACTTAGGAGATTGGCAAATAGAACAGAAAATACAGACACTGGCAGGAAGATATAAAATACACGGCGGTGTCAGGTTTTTATCACATCAGGAGGCTTTCAGGGTGGTCCAGAGAGCCCTTGTGCGCAGCGGCGCTGACCTGATATATAGCCAGGGTTTCAATCCCCATCCGAGGCTTTCACTGCCGCTGCCGAAAAGCGTAGGACTGGCGTCGGATGACGATCTTTTTTGCGCACAGGTATCATATCGGCCGGCAGGACAGAGCGATGAGCTTTTCAAAAGAATCGCCGCTCAATTGCCTGAAGGCTTTTTCCTGACCGAACTGATGGTTCACGATGGAAAGGTTTCTTACAAACCTCTCGAAGCGGAATACCTGATTAGCGTAAATAGCCGCCAGGAACTTGAAGAAGTTTCGGCGCAGGCTGAAAAACTCAACAGTCTTATCAGTGCGGGTGAAAAGATAATAATTGAAAGAAGGCTGGACGAAAAAGGCTCTGTGAAAACTGTTGATGTCGGAGGATTTTTGAAATCTTTCGAGCAAATTAACGAAGGAATCAGAGTGATTTGTAAAATTAGCGACAAAGGAACTATAAGACTCGATGAGATAATGAGACTTTTGGGTCTTGCGCCGGAAAGAATCGGCGTCTCAATGACGAGAAAGAAAGTTAACTGGCAGATAAATTGAAAAGGACAATGAGTATATGGCAATAGAAATGTTAATAAATGTAGCCGAGGCAGAGGAATGCAGGATTGCCGTAATTGAAGACGGCAGCCTTGAGGAACTTTATATTGAAAGGCCTTCGGTAGTGAGTCACGTAGGCAATATTTACAAGGGAAGGATAGTAAACGTAGAGCCGGCAATTCAGGCGGCGTTTCTCGATTTCGGGCTGGGTAAAAATGGATTTCTTCACATAAGCGACCTTCACCCCAGATACTTTATGCGGAAAGGCCAGGACTATACCGAGAATATCGGCAAAAGAAAATCACTGCGGGAAAGGCCGCCCATTCAGCAGTGCCTCAAAAGAGGACAGGACCTGATAGTTCAGGTTACCAAAGAAGGAATAAATACCAAAGGGCCTACGCTGTCAACGTATCTGTCGCTGCCGGGCAAATATCTTGTAATGATGCCGTGGATGCATAATCTGGGCGTTTCACAAAAGATTGAAGACGAGCAGGAGCGAATAAGACTCAGGACTATTCTCGATGAGGTTCATCTTCCTGAAAAGGCGGGATTTATTCTTCGCACCGCAAGCGCCGGCTGCTCGAAAAAAGATATTCAGAAGGATATGGATTATATCGACAGATTGTGGAATGCGATTCAGAAGCGAATCGATAATGTGCAATCGCCGGCCGAATTGTATCGTGAATCAGACCTTGTTATTCGAACGATGCGGGATATTTTCAATAGCGACATAAGCAGAATTATATGCGATAGCGAAGTGGTGTGCCGAAAAATCAGGGATTTCCTGTCGATTGTTCAGCCGAGAATGATAAAACGAGTAACGTATCATGACGGCAAAATACCGCTGTTCAATAAATACAGGATAGAAGAAGAAATCCGGAAAATCCATTCGAGAACTGTGGAGCTGAAAAATGGCGGGTCAATAGTTATAGAACAGACCGAAGCGCTGGTTGCGATTGATGTCAACAGCGGCAAATACACAAAGCATGAGAACGCCGAGCAGACGGCTCTGAGAATAAATATCGAGGCGGCAAAGGAAATCACGCGGCAATTGAAGCTTCGCGATTTGGGAGGTCTGATTATCTGCGATTTTATCGATATGCGAGACAGTAAAAACAGAAGAGAGGTAGAAAAAACGTTTCGCAACGCTTTGGGAAGCGATCGTGCCCGCAGCAGGATACTGCGAATCAGCGCGTTCGGAATTATCGAAATGACAAGGCAGCGGGTGCGGCCGAGTTTACAGCTGAGTAATTATCTGAAATGCACGTATTGCGGCGGAAGCGGAATGATTCAAAGTCCTGAATCGGCGGCCATAGAAATAATGAGGGCTCTTAATATGGCGGCAGCGAGAAATGAAGTTAAAAAGATAGTGCTTACCGCGCCGCCGGCTGTCGCGGATTTCCTGCTTAACCAGCGGAGGTTCATAATTTCCAAGATTGAAACAGGCGAACAGAAGCAGATAATAATCCGTCCTGATGCATCTTGCTGGGCGGAGCAATATAATGTAGTATGTTATGACGAACGTGAAGGAATCGTGAAAATTTAAAGGTATATTAACGGAGTCAGTGAATGACATTCGACCTTGAATACGCAAAGCAAGTGATAAACGCTGAGGCAAAGGGAGTGGCGAAAATGGCCGACCTTGTCGATAAGGCCTTTGCGCAGGCGGCAGAATTAATTTATGGCTGCAAAGGCTCTGTTATCGTTACAGGCATAGGCAAGGCCGGGATTGTCGGCCAGAAAATCAGCGCCACACTTGCGTCAACGGGAACGCCAAGCCATTTTCTGCATCCGGCGGAAGCCGTTCACGGCGATTTGGGAAGGCTGAGAAAAGGCGATATTGTGCTTGTGCTAAGTTATGGCGGAGAGACCGATGAAATTATCCGGCTGATAAATATTGTCAAACAGCTTGAGATAAAACTGATAGGAATTACGGCTACACAGGATTCGCGTCTTGCGGCACACAGCGATATTGTTCTGTGTATGGGTGAACTCGATGAAGCCTGTCCATTCGGCGTTGCGCCGAGCGTTTCTACTACCTGTATGCTCGCAATCGGCGATGCGCTGGCACTGATGGTGATGAAAGCCAGAGATTTCAGTATCGAAGATTATGCGAGATTTCATCCGGCAGGCTCGCTGGGGACGAAACTTATAACGGTAGAACAATCAATGATGTTCAAGGCGGGTGAAAAATTACCTCTGGCCAAAACTACCGATACGGTAAAAGAACTGCTGAACAAAAACAGCGATATAAAAAGACACGGCGCGGTAATGATTGTCGATTCCGAGGGGAAACTCGCGGGAATTGTTACAGATGCGGATTTAAGAAGATTAATTGCGCAAAATGGAGCCAAGCTTTTTGAACGAACGGTAAAAGATATAATGACGGCAAACTGCAAGAGAATCAGGGCCAGCGCTCTTGCGGCCGAGGCAATGGCAATATTTCATAAGCACAGAATTGACGATTTGCCGGTTGTGGATGAAGAAGACAAGCCAATCGGGCTGATTGACGTGCAGGACATAGTCGCGATAAAGATTGTAGGTTAGCCGAGCGATGACACAGATAAATAAGACGGACCTTAAACTGATTAAACTTCTGGCAATGGATGTTGACGGCGTTTTGACCGATGGAAAGATAACAATCTGCTCAGACGGCACGGAGATGAAAACCTTCAACCTGCTGGATGGTCACGGAATAAAAATGTGGAAAAGGGCGGGCCTTAAGACGGCGATGATAAGCGGCAGGGAAAGCGCGGTAACAAAGCAAAGAGCCAAAGAAATGGAAATCGACTTTGTGTATCAGCCCTGTCAGAAAAAACTCGATGGTTTCGAAAAACTCCTCGCTGATTCAAAACTTGAGCCGAAGAATATCGCTTATATCGGCGATGATGTGCTTGATATACCTCTTGTAAAGCGTGCCGGTTTCGGTATCGCTGTGGCAAATGCGGTTGATGAGCTTAAAAGCACAGCTCTCTATATAACCTCAAGAAACGGAGGCGACGGAGCTGTAAGGGAGGTTGTGGAGTATATCCTCAAGAATACCGGCCAGTGGTCGGCTCTTATGGAACGTTATCTTGTTTAAAATTAATCCGGCTGAGTTATGGTTCCCAATAGAAAATTTAAAATCTGGCTCAATTCGTTTATAGCTGTATTGCTTATATTCCTGTTCTACAGGATATTCGGCAATATCGGCATCATAAAAGTAAACAAAACAAATTACCAGATGGAACAGACGGATATGAACGGCTTTACCTCCGATTCCAACGCGGGACGGGTGGGACAGGCGAAAATCGAATATGTGCAGCGGGCACGTTTCGAAACAGTCGACCAGAAGACGAGAAAACTGAAACGTGTAGTCGGTTTTGAAAAAGTTCTGCATAAGACCGGCGACGAATGGGAACTCGACAAGCCTTATATGAATGTTTTTCAGGACAATCTCCGCTGCAATATAACCGCGCTGACCGGCACAGTTGAGATTGAAAATGTTGAGGGAGCGAATCCTACGCCGAAACAGGCGATGCTGAAAGGCAATGTTATCGTTCATGTTATTCCTCGCGGACCTGACAGCTCGGATAGTTTTATCTATCTTAAAGAAGTGACGTTCGACAGCGACCGTTCGATGCTCTGGTCGAACAACGATGTTAATTATGTCTCGGCCGACGCGGATATGATGGGAAAAGGTCTGGAAATTGTCTTTAACAGCGTCACTAACAAGATGGAATATCTTAAAATTAAAAAAGTTGATTATCTGAACATAAAAAAACTGGTGAAAATGCCCGGCAGCGAAGCAAACTCTGTGGCGAAAACATCGCCGGGGGCCGAAAAGGCTGAAAAATCCGCTGCCCCCAAAACAGCCGAACCCGTAACTGCCGTGGGTAAAGCACCCGAGCCCTGCGGTGTGCCGGATAAAACAATCGCCAAAAAAGAAGATAATTATCAATGCCAGTTCAAAGAAAACGTGGTAATCGAATATCAAGATGAAGTTATTCTTGCCGACCAGATAGCGATAACAAATCTGCTATTTGCGCAGAAAGAAGAACAGCCGCTTGAATCGCAGCCGCAGCCGCAACCCCAATCGCCGCAGCCCAAATCGCAGCCGTCTTCATCGCAGAGGCAAACCGCTCCGCAGGGGCCTGCTGTTGTCGCGGCAGATATGACAAAGGCCGAAGAGATGAAAGAACCACCCGCGGCCTGGCGGCAAAAGCCGGTTATCGCAAAAGTCCGATGCGATGGCCCAATGATTGTGAAACCAGCTGCGAGCAAACTCTTTGACGATTTTAAGCCGGCAAAGTTCAAAGGTTTTTATCAGTTGGGCAGCGGGCTTCTGAGCCGTCTTGGTCAGCGAAATGTTCTTATCGGTCAGCAGGTCGGCTATGATATCGCCGCGCAAACCGCTAACGCAACAGGAATGGTAGAACTGGTTTTTTATTCTCAGATGGATACTGTTAAAGGACGTAAAAAGATTCCGTTTGTTATAAGCGCAAAGAAAGGGGCGCAATTTATTGTGCCCAAAAAAGAAGCGACTTTTTTTGGCGATGTAAAGGGCAGATTCGTTAAACAGACCGCTTCCTATGACGAAGAGAATTCATTTTACGGCAGCAAACTTATCGCCCAACTTACCGAAAAGCGGGGCAGTAAAGATATTATGGGTGCTTCCGATGTATCGCATATAACGGTTCTGGGGCCCAATGTCCGGCTTGAGTCGATAAAAACTCTGGACAAAACAAAATTAAGCCATGTGAGACTCAAATCCGAAAGAATAGATTACGACAAGGTTACTGAAGATGTTATCGCGACCGGCAAAGGTAAAATTGAATATAACAGCACAGCCCAAAATACAAGCAGCACATCCGGACAGAAAGCCCTGGACAAACCCTGTTATGCGCTGGTCGAGGGATTTACCAAACTTGTCTGGGACACAAATACGCTGCAGGTGCACGCGACCAGCGAAAAGGCAAATGGAATTCATATCGGGTATCTGCCTGTTCTCGCAACCGGCGGATACGGGCCAAGAATCACAATCGATACGCGTCAGGTCGATGTAAACTATTATGAACCGATAAAGGGCAAGGCTCAACTGAAAAATCTTAACGCGACCGGCGGAATAGTATATTTCGAGCAGAACAGATATGAATTTGCCGGCAAAGAGCTCCATTATAACGCTATGAAAGATTTTATGTCTATTTCGGGAACGCCGGAAATACCTTGTATGCTCAACGGCGTATTTACCGATGGCATCGAATATAATCTCAAGACCGGCGAGGCAAACTCGACTTTGAGCCGCGGAGTCGGTGTTATGCCGGTAAGAAAATAGTATGTCCTGTTTGTCAAAAAGCCTGATTTTCGGTTGACTTATCCTCGAATTTAGCTAAACTACCCAGTCTTTATGATTTTTGAGATTCCCGATATAAGGAGGTCAAATTGGCTTATAACTGCGTTGTAGCGATAAAGCAGGTGCCTGACACCAAGCGAATTATAGGCGAAGCGATGAATGACGACGGCACGGTCAATCGCGGCGCTCTGCCGGCGATTTTTAATCCTGAAGACCTTAACGCGCTGGAAATGGCCCTGATGATTAAAGACAAATTCGGCGGGAAAGTAACCGTAATGACAATGGGTCTGCCGGCGGCAAGCGCAATTTTGCGAGAGTCGCTGTATCGCGGCGCTGATGACGCGATTCTGATTACCGACAGACGATGCGGGGCGAGCGATACATTGGCCACGAGCTATATTTTAAGCTGTGCGATTAAAAAACTTGATTATGATATTGTACTTTGCGGAAGGCAGGCCATCGACGGCGATACCGCACAGGTAGGCCCTCAGCTTGCCGAAAAACTCGGAATCCCTCAGATAACTTACGTTGAAGAGCTAATCAGTCTTGAAAAAAAGACTATAGCGGCAAGACGCAATATCGGCAACGGCTGGCAGGAAGTAAAATGCAAACTGCCTGTTCTGCTTACCGTGATTGACGAAGCGAACGACCCGAGAGTTTCAGTTGCAAAGAAGCTGATGAAATGCAAAAAGGCCAGGACACCTGTTGAGATTCAAATGCAGATGAAGCAGGATAATCCTAACGCCAGCGATGATGATATAAAACAGCTTACAACGGCAAAAGTAAAAGAGCTCGAGGAAAAAGGGCTTCTGATAAAACAATGGGACCTTGATTATCTGGCGGCGGATTTGCAATGGTGCGGCAGAGACGGTTCGCCCACGAAAGTCCATCGAATTCAAAGCGTTGTCCTGACCGCACGCGAAAGCAAAACTATCGAACCGAGCGAGCAGGGCATCGCGGATATGGTTCACGAATTAATTTCAGATAAGACTATTAGTTAAATTCAGGATGAATCTATGATTTCAGTCAACCCGAAAGGGGAAGTATGGGTTTTTGCAGAGCAGCATGACGGCAAACTTGAAGATATCGGCCTTGAACTTTTAGGCAGGGCAAGGATTCTGGGCGATAAGCTCGGCGTCAAAGTCGGAGCGGTTCTTATCGGCGATGAAATAAAGAGCCTTGCTGAAAAACTTTGCCATTACGGAGCGGATAAAGTTTATGTTCTTGAGCATCCGCTGCTTGAACATTATCAGGCCAACAGTTACGGCAAAGTTATAGATGACCTTGTTCATAAATACCAGCCGCAAATAATGATTTACGGCGCTACTGCCTGCGGCAGAGACCTTGCTCCGCGTGTTGCAAGCGCGATAAAAGCGGGACTGACCGCTGACTGCACGGATTTGCAAATCGGCGACCATGAGACCAAAGAGCAAGTGTATAAAAATCTGCTGCTTCAGATTCGGCCTGCGTTTGGCGGAAATATTATCGCGACGATTATAAATTACGACCGCTGGCCGCAGATGGCGACCGTTCGTGAAGGCGTTATGCCGATGCCTGAGCTGATTACCGCCAGGAAACACGAGATTGTCGCAGAGAAAGTGCACGTAACGCATGATGATTTGCCGCTGGAAATTCTCAATGAACATAAACGCGAAAAGAAAGTCAATCTTAAGGCTTCAAGAATAGTCGTATCCGGTGGGGCGGGAGTCGGCAGCAAAGAAAACTTTAAACTTGTCTGGGACTTGGCAAATGCACTGGGTGCAGCGCCGGGGGCCACGAGAGCGGCAGTTGATTTGGGATTTATCGATCGCGACCACCAGGTCGGACAGACGGGCACGACTGTCAGGCCGAGCCTGTATATCGCGATTGGTATCAGCGGGGCTATTCAGCATCAGGCGGGAATGAGCGACAGTCAGAAGATTATCGCAATCAACAATGACCCGCAGGCTCCGATTTTAGATATCGCACATTATAAAATTATCGGCGACCTTAATGAAATCGTTCCAAAGATGATAAAAGCAATAAAGGCGAGAGTATAAAAGATGGCAAATTTTTATA
Organism: Phycisphaerales bacterium; assembly: GCA_003142595.1. Classification (GTDB taxonomy): domain Bacteria; phylum Planctomycetota; class Phycisphaerae; order Sedimentisphaerales; family UBA12454; genus UBA12454. Next base: position 55,808 of record PLMU01000008.1, on the reverse strand, counting down.
AAGATAACGATGATATTCAGTTTTTATTCAAGCATGTGGACATGGCAGGCGCAGCTGAGATTATGGAAGAAGGCTTCAAGTTCGCAAAAGAGTTTGACTATGCCCCGGCCGATGCAGCTGAGGCGATAGAAAATTATGACCTTGTACTTGACTCAATCGGCAAACTGAGCGGCGATTTTATAGCACCGCGCAGCGAAGATATTGACAGGCAGGGCAGCACTCTTAATGAAGATGGCACTGTCAGCTACGCTGACGGCACAAGGGAGTCGCTTGATATGCTGGCAAAGGCTCACGTCATGGGTTCTACTTTACCGCACAGATTCGGCGGACTGAATTTTCCAAACCTTGCCCATTCAATCTCCATTGAAATGGTTTCGCGTGCCGACGCCTCTTTAATGAATCTGTTTGGTCTTCAGGGTATAGCCGAGACAATCAATGCTTTTGCATCGGAAGAAATAAGGCAGAAATATCTGCACGATTTTACCGCAGGAAAAGTAACCGGCGCTATGGTTCTAACTGAACCTGATGCAGGCAGCGATTTGCAAAGCTGCAAGCTCAGGGCCTTTCAGGATGACAGCGGCAACTGGTATCTGCACGGAGTAAAACGGTTTATAACCAACGGCTGCGGAGAAGTGCTGCTGGTTCTTTCACGAAGCGAGCCGGACAGAACCGGCGGACTTGGCTTGAGCCTGTTTATCTGTGACAGAGGACCAACGGTTCATGTTCGCAGAATCGAAGACAAACTCGGCATTCACGGCTCACCGACGTGCGAGTTATTCTTTGACAATACGCCCTGCGAGCTTATCGGCGAAAGAAAACGCGGACTTGCTCCTTATGTAATGAGTCTTATGAACGGAGCCAGACTCGGAATATCGGGCCAGTCGCTTGGAATCGCAGAAGCGGCGTTCAGGGTCGCAAGAGACTACGCGGCGAGCAGAAAGCAGTTCGGCGGTCCGATTGAAAAGCTGCCGGCGGTTCGCGATATGGTTATCGATATGAAAATCGAAATCGAAACGGCACGAGCACTGCTTTATGAGACCAGCAGAGTGGTTGATTATGATAACGGCTATACGAAGAAGCTGGAGTTTAATCCGCCGGCCGACAAAGAGCAGTTAAAGCCATTGAAAGAGGCATCCAGGCGTTATGGGCGGTATGCCGGTATGCTTACGCCTATGACGAAATATTTTAGCTCCGAGATGTGCAACAGGATTACATACAACGCGATACAGATTTTAGGCGGAAGCGGATTTATGCGGGACTACCCTTGCGAAAAATACGCACGAGACGCCAGAATCACGACAATATATGAAGGCACAAGCCAATTGCAGGTGGTTGCCGCGGTTCGAGGTGTTTGCAGCGGGACGGCGGAAAAATATCTCGAAGAACTCGCGGCCGGACATTATGAACCGCAGGTTAAAGATTTGCTTGATATTCTTAAACAGGATACAGAACTTGTGCTAAAGGCAGCGGCTTTTGCGAAAGAAAAGGGCGTCGATTATATGGACCTTTACGGCAGGGAACTTGTGGATGCGGCGATTTGTCTTATCTGCGGTTATCTTTTCTGCGGGCAGGCAAGCAGTAAAATAGATATGGAAGTTGATGTTGCCGACGAAAAGAATAACAGCCAGGAAAAGACAATCAGTATGAAGAAACGCAAGGGAATGATTGCCCGCAGATATATAACCAAAAATACGCCTATAATAAAAGCGCATTTTGATTCGATACTGGGCGGCAACAGGTCAACGTTCGAACAATATGGTGCTCTCGCAGGTCCGGTGCCACAGGAGAAATAACAGCGTGTTAAAAGCTGCAATATTCGATTTTGACGGAGTGATTTCGGATTCCGAACCGTGTCATTTCGCAGCCACGAATAAAGTGCTCGCGGATTTCGGAATTCAGCTTAACGAAGAGGAGTATTACGCCGAATATCTGGGCTTTACAGATTACGAACTGTTCGAAGCCGTCAAAGAGAGGCGTAAAACAGATTATAAAGGGGCTTCCATAGAAGAGCTTATCGCGAAAAAGGCGGTATTTTTCGAGGAGATTATCAGGCAAAATGAGCATTTGATTGAAGGCATACCTGAACTGATAGAAAAACTTAAAAACAGCGAGGTAAAAATAGCGATTTATTCCGGTGCGTTGCCTGCCGATATAAAAATTATGCTCGAAGATTCCGGCCTGTCGGATTATTTTGACGTTATTGTCACGGCTGATGATGTCGCCAAAGGTAAACCAGACCCTGAAGGTTATCTGCTGGCTCTTGAAAAACTTAACGGTTCATCAGATGTTGTGATTTCAGCAAAACAGTGCGTGGTTATTGAGGATTCACACTGGGGAATAGTTGCCGCCAAAAAAGCCGGGATGAAAGTTGTCGCCGTTACAAATAGCTATCCGGCAGGTGAATTAAAAGAAGCGGATATTATAGTCGATTCAGTGAAACATCTTAAAACCGGCGATTTGCAAAAATTGTGTTCAGATTAAAACCGGCTACAGTCTTTCGATGAAATAATCAACAAATTCAAGGTCTATACCGTTGTCGAAGACCGCCCTTGTCCAGGTGCTCCCGATTAAAACGCTGACAATAAACTCAACCTGCTGCTCCGCCGAAAATCTTTTTCCTATAAGGTTTAAATCCCTGCATTGTATTATCAGTTGAAGATACTGTTCTATATACCACTTCCAGAAGCTGTCGAGTTTTTGTTTTATCGGAGACTGCAAAATATGAGCCTGTGAGCTGATATGCAGTATGAGTTTGCAGTTGACCCATTGGCCGGAACTGTTTAATTCGATAATCTGTCTGATTGCGGCTTTTAACTTTTCAAGAGGATTAAATTCCTTTGGCAAAGAATCAAAAATATCCTGGTACTCATTTTTTACATCATCTATTATTCCGGTGCAGATAGTTTCCTTGCTTTTGAAATAATAATAAAATGCGCCTTTTGTAATTCCGGCAGCGGTAATTATGTCGTCGATAGTCGCCTGGCTGTAGCCGTGAGTGCTGAAGAGATTTTTGGCGGCGGCGATAATTTTCTGTCTTGTAGATATTTTATCGGCGGTCATTTGCGCAAATCCTGCAGTGAGTGTTCTATGGCATCGGCAAGCGTTCTTCGGTTTTTGTCAAGCCATCGGCATTTGCGCCGAATCATCTTTAGAAAATCTGTGCCTGAAAGATTCATAAAAAATCCTGTTGCCGCAATTGGCAGAACCGATTCAGCGATGAGGGTTTCAATCATCAGATCAGGCAGAATTTTCAGCTGGTTTTCGCTAAGCATATTTACTTCGCAGTAGCCGTGCAGAAAATGAACGAACTTTGCCTGGTCGAGATAATCGGGCCAGTCCGCGGGATTTGGCCTGCCGCTGACGATGGAAAACTGCAGCGCTCCGTTGGCAAGGTCGGTTATTGCCGGGGCGACCTTTAACGAGTCAAAGTCGAGAACAGCAATAATTTTTCCGCCGCCAAAGAGCATATTGCCCGGGTGCCAGTCGCCGTGGATAATCTGGTTCGGCCAGTCGTCGAAACTAAGCTGGTTTATATTTATGCTTGAGTTGTTATACATTGTCATCAGCAGTTCTATTGTTTTGCGAAGGTCTTTTTCTGTCAGGTCGTTTTTTTCAGAACCGATTTTTTTCAAATGGTCGCGCACGGCCTTTGAATCATGAAAACTGCCCTTGTGAGGCATAGGCTGATATGTAAAGTCTTTGAGAATGCTGTGAAACCTGGCCAAAACTGTCCCGGCGTCAACAACTGATTCGATGTTGCCGTCAAAACGCGTTCCATTACTGAATTCAAAAAGCTCGTAAATATGATGATCCAGTTCGAGAAATGTGTTACTTGTGTCTTTTATGGGGATTAGTCTTGAGAGTGGAAAATTTTTATCTTTAAGATGTTGCTGTATCGCATGTGCCATCGCGACATGAAAATGGTCATCCTTGCCTTTTGCGCGTCTTTTGAGCAGGTATTTTCCTGTATCTGAGAAGATAACCTGCTTCGGGGCATGGCTGTTTCCGGCTTCGAGCGGTTTAATCTGCTGGATAATACCGATATCATAATGGCTCAGAACAAGAGCAAGCTCCTGTGATGTAAAATGAGCGCCTCCTTTGGCCATAAAAACTCCGCAAAATATATAAAAACAGATAATATAATGGTCAGAAAACCCTGATTAGTCAATGTAAATCGTGAGAAACAATTATTTTGAGGCGAAAAGGAAGATGACCAGCAGCACAAGAACCGCGATTATCGAACCGAGAATAACTGTCAGCACTTTGTACCTGCTTATTATGGCGTCTTCGTGTTCAATAGTTACCTGCGGCTCAATAGATTGGCCGTTCTGAAGGTCCTGGAGGTCTCCGATATTAAATTTTTTCCTTGCCCTTAAAGGCGACTCTCCCCTGCGAACAGCGTCAAGGTCCACCAACAACTCCTGGGCGGATGAATACCTGTCCAGTTTATTTTTTGCCATCATCATCTCAATGACTTCCGAAGCTCCCGCCGAAAGAGATGTATTGATGTGGTCCGGCGGAATAAGCGGTTCCCTTAAATGCTTTTTCATAACCTCAGAAGGTGTCGAAGCATTGAACGGGACTCTTCCTGTGACCATATTATAGAAAGTTGCGCCGAGCGAATAAATATCACTGCGGGCATCGATATCCATTTCACCCCTGATTTGCTCCGGCGAAATATAATAAGGCGTACCGAAAGCCTTACCTGCTTCGCTTTTAGCCAATTCGATGTCAGAGGCGTCCCGGGCAAGACCGAGGTCTGCCAGCTTTATAATCCCTGCGGCGTTAGTCATAATATTTTTCGGTTTGACGTCTCTGTGAATCAAGCCTCTTGCGTGGGCATGGGCAAGAGCGCTTGCGACCTGTGTAACAACATCAATCGCTTCTTTTTCAGAAAAGATTTTGCCCTTTGAAATATCCTCGTAAAGGGTTTTGCCCTCGACATATTCCATTACAAAGTAATGATAACCGCCTGCTTCACCTACGTCATAGGCTGCGACGATATTGTTATGATTAAGTTTGGCTGCCGCTTTGCCTTCCTTATAGAACCTCTGGACGTAATCTTTATTTTCACTGAACCTTCTTGGGAGAATTTTTATCGCTACAATGCGGTCGAGACTGAGCTGCCTTGCTTTATAAACGATAGCCATAGCGCCGGCACCGAGTTTGCCGAGAATTTTATAGCCGGGAATTTGCTCGGCGACATCCTTACCTTCCTTGGTGCTTTCCTTAGAGTTTTCCTTGGCGTTTTCTCTTAATCTTTTTGCCTGGCTGGGAGTGATAAAATGATGAGCGATTAGAAGCTGTTCGAGCGTCGCAGGCTGGTCTTTCGGCCGCTCACTGAGCTGTTTTTTGCAATAAGCCAGTTCCTCCTCGGCGCAATATCCCTGCTCAATAACCAGCTTACCCAATATTGAATCGTAATTTGTTTCGCTCATTACACTTCCGAAATATTCTTATACATAACAGTCTTTTGGGCCAATTATCTGTCTGAATTTGCCATTGTCAAAGAAAAATTGTCGTAAAGCCGTGCATAATTGGCACTTACCTAAATATAATCGGCTTTTTTTATACCCATCCTTAATTGCTTTTTCCAACAAACCTGCAGGTCCTTTAGCGCATAATACGCTTAAAAACTCTCTTTTGGTCGGATTAAAATCCCGCCAAATCTCCTCAAGAGGCTTTTCGTTTATGTTACCAATGATTATTCCACTGCATACCCCGCTAAAAACATTTCCGTAAGGGTCAATATGAATGCCCTTGGCAGAGAGATAGGCATTTTGACAAGTTAATTTGGCAATTTCTTCAACTTCTTTATTTGCAGGCACTTGCGCAAATTTTTCCGCTGCCCGGCCGGTAAAACGGCAGGGATGATTTTTTAGAGAATTTGCAAAAAGAGCGGCTTTTTCGTTTTCGGGCAGGTCTTTGACGGACAGGTCTTTTTCGAGATATTCCTGCCAGCGGACAAGCACCCGTTGGGTACCGAGAACTTGGCGAGCTGTTTCGTAGAGTAATTTAACTTTATGGTAGTCTATGAATTCAGCATGAAAGGGGTCGTAGCTGATTTTCAGCTTTTTAACATTGTGCGAATCGAGAAATTTCAGCTTTTCGATGATATCGGATTTATTGTCCGCCCAATAGCCGTTGGTTTCTATCATATCGACATCGCCCAGTTTCTGTTTTGCAGCGATTTCGAGAAGCTGGGCAAGATGCTCCCAATACAAAAAAGGTTCACCGCCGGTGATGTGTATTTTAGCGGATTTGCCGGCAATCGCTATTAGGCCCTGCCATGCGTTAATTGCTGCAGGAATGCTTATAAGGCCATTCTTTGCAGGGCCGCATTTATAATAGCAAAAGGCACATTCGGCGGGGCATTTGTAGGTAAGCAATAGCCCCATCGATGTCCAGAGTTTGAGCTTTGGCTTATCTTTGCTTAAAGTCTGGTTGTACGCATTGTCATTGAGTTTAGACATAAAAACACTTGCGTCAAAAAAATCCAGATGTTCGGAAGGCGGTAAAAATAAAATGAAATTCAAAAATAATTGCAAAAAACTTATGAAGCCCTGTTGCCCGCCGAAGCCCTTTTTATAGGACACATATCTATAATACAAACAGTGCCGGAAAGTGCAACTATATAATGTAAAAATTTATACCCATAGCCGATATATAGTAGCCGTCTCCAGATCTGTTATGGGTCGTTAAAACCGCCCCAAAAAGGGCTTAAAGAAAAGTTGTCTGTTGTTCCGATATCTTAACTATCAATATAACGGTTTTACTTTTGGAGATTTAAAAATGAGTAAGCGGGAAATAATTGATTTTATCTGCCAGATTAACAAAAGTGCCAAACCTGAGTTTCTTGCTCATTTTTCAGTATCGGATTTGAGTAAATACCTTGACAATCTTATGGAAGCAGACACCCGGGAGATGCAGCTTGTAGAAGCTTAAAAAGCAGGTCGGCGGAAGTATTAAATATACAAATCCTCTCTTAACTAATTGCAATCCTTATACTTAATCAGTGCGAAATTTATAACGGCGGGGGGATTTTGTTGCCGCTTGCAAGTTTTCCAACCTCAGCAGCGGCATTAAGTTTAAATTCCAGCAGTACGGGAACCGTGTCGGTTGGGATTTGAAAAACGAAATCGAACCATTTCGCTCCGCCCGAAAAATCCGTGGTGGACAATTTAATCTCTTCTATCAGGTTTTTACGGTCAACGATATTTTCACTTTTGATAAAACCAACCGGATATACAACTTGACTGCTTCCGGTGAGAGTAGAGCGGTCGGCTTTGCACAAAAGTCTTATCTGTGCCAAAGTAAAGGTGAGTTTGTTATCTTCTGTCAGAGCACCACCAGCCTTTATCGAACCACCTTTTAAACCGGTTCGAACGATAACGGTCTTTGTTCCAGACATAGCGCCCAATGGCTGGCTGTCGGAGGCGGATACAAGCTTGGTCGTGTTGTTGGGCTCCCATGCGGCTTTTACATTAACAGCCTCGGGACCGGCGACGATCAAATTACTTTCATCTTGTCCGATACGATTTAAAAAGATTTCATTTAAAAAGTCGGGATGAAATACTGCCAGGCTTTTACTTGAGCATAGTGAGCCTCGGCTGAACCAGGATGCAAAAGCCGCAGTAAAACCATCGGCTCTTAAAATAAGTCCCTTGTCTGGCTCTGCCGGGCGGAGTTTTTTATTTTGCGGGTCGAATCGTTCATAAGGCCAGCTTGTTCCTAAAGGCAGCAAAGCGGCTGTTATTAGAATAACTCCGGCTATGATAAGGCCTGCAAATACAGCGATAACAGACCTGACAATTTTGCCGGTAGATTCCTTGAAATAAAGTCCGGTCGGCGCTAATTTATCAGTCAGAGCGTTTAATATAATTAAAACAAAGATAAAAATAATGACAAAGCAGCTGCCTAAAGCCCATTGGCCGCCGTAACCGTAGCCGATAATTATTCTTCCTGCCGTCTCAAAAAAAGAAAAAGCGACAGTTGAGGAGATAATCGCATTAATAAAAAGCAGGGAAGATTTTACGACAGAGCCTTTAAGGTAAGCGAAACCTACAGTCGCAAGTATCACTATAATAACAATGAGTTCGGCAATCATATTTTCTCCGTTTTAACTTTTAGCCGGCGGTTTTTTTGCGTTTTCGCCGGGTCCCGAAAGGGTCCGGATAACTTCGTTTATGGAAGTTACTCCTTCAGCAACCTTTCTTATCGCCTGCTCCTGCAGGTAAAGCATTCTTGCCCGTCTGAATATACTGCTGATATCATTAAGGCTTTTTGCCTGTTTGAGGAGTTTCTTTGTTTCGTCATCGATAATAATCATCTCAAATATAGCCATTCTGCCGAAGAAACCTGTGCCCTGGCAATGCGGACATACAATCGACTTGTTGTGCTTGTCGTGCTGTATCTCGCCGGGCCGGTAGAAAGCCTTGATTTTGTCCGCGGGAATATTATGTTTGCGAAGCAATTCTTTGTTAGGTTCGTAAGGCTGACGGCACTGCTCGCATAATTTTCTGACAAGTCTCTGGTTGCTTATGCCTACGAGGTAATCAATAGCCAGACTTCTGTCTCCAACGAAGCTAAGCCATTTGGCCAAAGCGTCAATTGCGCTGGCAGCTTCAAATGTTGCATAGGTCATTTTACCGTCTTTTGCTACCGAGCAGGCGAGTTTTGCGACATCTTTTTCTTCGCTGTGTTCGACGCCTATAATGTCGGGACCGGTTCTCAATATAGATTGGAACTTTTTACCGTAAGTTGTGGTTCCGGTATCGCTGAGAGAAAATACATTCTGCGTAATGCTTGGAACTTCTCCTGCCACGTGTTTTTCCAGAGTGTTGATATTATTCAAAAATGGGTCGTGATTACGAAGGAGCGAATAAAATGTAGTAGTTATGCCGCTTTTTTTTGCGCCCGTTATAAGAAACAAACCTTTCGGCCCATTGGCAATGTTTTGAAACTTCTCAAGCTGGTCAGGCATTAATCCCAGGTCTGGCAGCATTTTGAAACCAAATTCGGCAACGAATTTGAGCCTGACCTGTTCGCCGGCCGAAGTCCCGGCTGTTGATACTTCCCATTTATAAGATTTACCATCCTTCAGAATGGAAAATGTGCCTGTCTGAGGTTTGCGATGTTCTTCGATGTCGAGGTCGGACAGATTTTTCAGATAGCGGATAAAATATTCGATTTCTTCTCTGCTCCGAGGCTGCTGTTTTTCAGCAGAACCGTCGATTACATACAGGATATTATACTGCTGGTCAGCCGGCGAAAGAGAGATGTCCTCTGCTCTTCGCGACATTGCGTCGTCAAAAAATTCCTGCGAAGTTTTATAGCCGGAAAATTCAGGAGTTTTGACCATAGGAACGGGCACTTTGTTTTTATTGGCAGTGATAAAAACAAGACCTTTTGTCATTTTATCGGCCTGTTTCTGTTCGTCAACAAAAAGGCTTTTGATGTGTTCTTTTGTAAGCACTTTTTCAAATTCGGTTACAAGGCTGTTTCGGTGCATAATATAAACTATCGCCGTTGCGCCTACGGCAATAATATACATAGGTAGGCCGATTATGAAAAGTGGAATCATAAGCCAGACGACAAGGCCTGCGGCGCCGGCTATAAAAACAGCCAATGTCCAGTATTGCACGTTTGTTTTAACTTTGACGGCATCCTGGTTAATCCATTTGAGCAGGGGCAGCCAGCCAAGAAGACCTAATATGAAAAAGATCAACTTGACAGGTGAGATATAAAAACCCATTTGTATTGTTGCTGTAATTGTCGGCATTTATCGCTCCGGTAAATGTTTTTTAGAGAATAGCGCCTGCAGCTGACCTTATTCCTTTAAGTGCCATTTTCAGTTCGTCGACGTTAGGAGCATACTGGAGAGCAACTTTCAGGTCGATCCAGTCTGCTTCTACAAGTACGCGCAGGCTTTCAGTGAAGTCCTGCATTCCTTCTTTTACGCATGCCCTTATCACGGAATCAAGCTCGCCTTCGCGTTTATCAGCAATTAGTTTTTTTGCGATGGGATTGGACAGAAGTATTTCCACCGCAGGTACTCTTGGAATATCCTTTTTCAGACCCGGCAGAAGTATTTGGCTTATAATCGCCTTAATACATGACGCAAATGTCTGTCTTGCAAGTTCTCTTTCTCCCTGAGGGAACATATCTAGGATTCTTTGGACCGTCTGCGATGCGTTTCCGGCGTGCAGGGTTCCGAAAACCAGATGTCCCGTCTCAGCCGCTCTCATCGCTCCCAGAACAGTTTGCTGGTCTTTCAATTCGCCTATGAGCACAACATCAGGGTCCTGCCTCATCAGAGATTTAACCGCATCGGCGTAATCATGCACATCAATGCCGATTTCTCTTTGTGAGACGATAGCTTTTTTGTCGGTGTAAATAAATTCAAGCGGGTCTTCTATAGTTAAGATATGGCAGGAACGTGTGCGGTTGATGAAGTCAATCATCGAGGCAATTGTCATACTTTTGCCGCAGCCTGTTGGGCCGGTAACAAGAACAAGACCTTCATACGTTGTCTCAGCGATTTTCTGCACGGTCGGCGGAAGATGAAGTTCTTCAAATGGCTTAATTGTGGAAGTTATTCTTCTTGCCGCAAGACTCATTTTGGTTCTTTGCTTGAATATGTTTACTCTAAATCTGTCTGTTGCGCCGACTTCGTAAGCGAAATCCAATGAGCCGTTTTCGATAAAAAATTGTTTTTGCTTCTCAGTGAGAATTTCAAAGACTAATTGCTCGATTTTTTTGTCGTCGAGAGGCTCGGCATTTGTGTTTTTTATGGTATCGCCCATACGTAACTTAGGCGGCTGACCAGCTTTAAGATGCAAATCCCTGGCCTGCGATTTAATCGCAACTTTAAAATACCTGTTAATCTCAGGCTCAACTTCTAAATGAACATGACTGTCAATCGGTTGCTTTTTGTCGGGCATATTATCATACTCCGGATTATAACCCATTATAGATAAAATGGTTATAATGACCATTTACTGCGGGCTAAAACCTGCCGCAAAGGCTCAGGCTGATTTGAAAAAGGCTATTCTACGATATTATATAAGGTCTTGTCAATATGGATGTAAAGGAAAATAAGAAAAGTGAACAGGTGAACCTTTTGGCAGGCTTAGAGCAGACAGGGGAGGACAAGTCACGCCAGAGGCGGGCAAGTTTTAGATTGCCGATTTGGAATTAGGGGGTAGATTATTTTGGATTATTGAAAGGACAAAATACGGGTTTTACATTATCGATTGGTTCGAAGGCTAAGGGGTTTTCGCTTAAAGCTACCGATGGCAAGGTTTATTCGCTGAAGGATTTTGACAGGTCGAAAGTTCTGGTCATATTTTTTACCTGTAATCACTGTCCATACGTAATCGGCTCCGATGAAGTAACTCGCAAGACGGCAGAGAAATTCGCGGCACAAAGCGTAAAATTCGTCGGCATAAATTCAAACAGCAGACATACATACGAGGAAGATTCATTTGAAAATATGGTCAAACGGATGGAACAATATAAATTCCCCTGGGTGTATCTTTATGACGATACGCAGGAGGTTGCGCGAGCATACGGGGCGCTTAGGACGCCGCACTTTTTTGTCTTCGATGAAAAGAGAAAACTTGTTTATACCGGCCGGGGTGTCGATAGTCCGCGCGATATAAGCAAGATGACTGTAAATGACCTTGAAAATGCTCTTGAGGAATTGCTCGGCGGGGAAAGGATTACTATACAGGAAACTAACCCGATAGGCTGTAATGTAAAATGGGAAGGCAAAGACCAGCATTGGATGCCGCCAGAAGCGTGCGATTTGATATAAAGTGTGAAAAGCCCGCCTCGTCCGCCTGCGGAAGTCCTATAACTGTTTATTTTGCATTAGTTTTCCTGATTTTTGATTAAACGCCCGCGCGTATTTGTCGAAAATACCATATAAGCTTAATGAGAGGTCTTATATGGAAAATATCAGCGTTATATCGAATCACAGGGGAGTTCTTAATCAAACGGCACAACTGGTATTCGAAAGTTTCGAGAATACAGATATTACTTTCGCCCTGATTTCAAAAGAGGGTCATTGCATAACAAGCAGACCACAGGTTGTCGCTGAAGTTTTTTCAAATCAAAAACTGCTGGATAGTCTCTGCCAGAGGATTAATGACGGCGATGAGCCGACAATGGCGTATATCGGCGATTATCTTGTGGCAGGCTCGGCACTTTTAATCGACGAAGATAATAATGGTTTCGTTATAATGATTCTGCCCGGCTACGGCCCAGAAAAGGCGTCAGCCAGTATGGATTTTATAGAAGTAATATTGAGTCAAATTTTGCTGCTCGCTCGGGAGGTTGGCCGCAATATGGAATCATCGCTGACAGGGACACCTTTCGATTTCCAGCTTCTCACAGAAGCGGCTTTGAATTAATCGGCCAAAGGCGGCCAATAGACGGCATCAGGCAACAGCATTTCACAAACACAACAATAGTCTCCGGAAAGATTTATTGCAATTATCGCCTTAATTGTTATAATCCCACCTTTATTGGATTTTCAGCATAATTATTTATTTTAAGGTCAGAACGTGCAATTTCAGGTATTTAAAGACGGCAAAACAGTCAAAAATTTTGATTTAGTTGGTGTTACATTATTCGGTGCCGACAAGATACCGTTCCGCGGCTCGAAATATATAACCTTTAAAAACGGAATTATTGACTGCAAAACAAGAGCCGGCGAGCCGGCAGGGCTGAATCTGCTTTGGCCTGTTGAAAAGTTCGGCGCTGTGATGCTTTACACGACGCGGCTGCCGGAACGAGAGCAGCCATATATACTTAACGTTGAACTGACTCGCGGCAAAATGATGGAGATTATTACCAAACGAGAGGACTGGGCGATTTTCGAGCAGACAGGTCATTTGGATTACGAGGCTCAGGAAGTTCAGGGTCTTTATATAGAAATGCTCGAAAATATCAACAGCCCCGCAAAGGCGTCGATGATAGCGGATAAATGTCTTTTGAAGACACTGCTTTTCGCAGAGCAGCTTGCCGGCAGACATGCGGAGATGTTTTTCGCGGCGAGGCTGCAAAATAGAGGTTTTGCGCGTTCGAGCCTGGGGTGCCGAATCGACCCAGCGCGAATCGATGAAAAAGGTTATCTCGATGAGGCAATGGAATTATTCGCGCATATAGCTTTGCCGATAAACTGGGCGAAAATCGAAAAAGAAAAAGGAGAATATGATTTCACAGAACTTGACCATTGTATGGAGGTTCTTGGGAAAAAAAGATTGCTTCTCAACGCCGGGCCTCTGCTTAATTTTGGTCCCGACACTGTGCCCGAGTGGCTGCTGAAAGGTGATTATGACTTTGAAATAATCCGTGAGGCGAGCTATGACTATGTTTCGAAGATTGTAGCCAGATACGCGAAATATGTTCATATTTGGGAAGTGATAAGCGGCGTAAACGCGTATAATCATTTCAGATTCAGTTTCGAACGTATTCTTGAAATTACCCGCACGGCGTGCCTTGCGGCAAGAGAAGCCGACAGCAGAACTATCAAAATGATAGATATTGCCTGCCCGTGGGGCGAATATTACGCTTATGACCCGGAAACGATACCGCCACTGGTTTATTTAGATATGGTAACACAGGCGGGAATGGATTATGACGCGATCGGCGTGGAATTTATTTTCGGCAAAGACCAGACGGATATGCATGTTCGCGATATGATGCAGATATCAGCGATGCTCGACCGATTTATGCAGATTCCAAAACCGGTGCATATAACGTCTGTGGCGGTGCCGGACGGAAGCGGTGCTAATGAAAATGAATCTATTTCGGGCGGTATCTGGCATAAACCGTGGGACCAGACAATACAGGCAAAATGGATTGATGAATTCTGCAAAATCGCGTTCAGCAAACCGTTCGTAAATACCATAACGTTTGCGACTCTTGCCGATAACGGTGATAAGACAATTGCCGGGGCGGGACTTTTGACCGATGACCTTGAACCTAAAAAAGCGTTTACGACGCTTGAAAAGCTGCAGCAGCGAATATTACAGAAAGGCTGACAGCTGTCAGCTTAAATTAATAATATGGATATTAATAAAGAAAAACGACAGGATGGCGGGGCTTTGGCGGCGGTATTTTTTGCAGGTCTGATTTTAAATCTTTGCTTCGCTCTTGGTGTTTTACGGCATCGCGGCCAAACGACTTTCGCACAATTAGACAGCAGACTAAACCCAAATACGGCATCTGTCTATGAACTTGCGGAACTGCCGAGTCTGGGACCTGCAAAAGCAGAGGCAATAACAGAATACCGGCAGGGAAAAGAAAAAGCCTTCAAAAACAGCGGCGACCTTGACAAAGTTAAAGGTATCGGAGAAAAAACCGCTGAAAAAATAAAACAATGGCTGGATTTTGAATAGGTAAAATAAATGGCAGACTGGGAAATACACAAACCGTTAGGCACATGTGCAGGCGCAGGCAGAGTTATCGAGCCGGGCGAGGAATATATCGCTACGCTCGTCGAAGCCGGCGGCAAATTCGAACGCAGAGACTACTGCAGCCAATACTGGACTGAAAACAAGCCGGCGGTTTACTGCTACTGGAAAAGCGTAATGCCAAAGTCGGACCAGAAGAAAAAAATATTTATAGACGATAATATGCTGATGGCGTTCTTCGAGAGACTTGCAACCGAAACAGACGAGGAAAAAGTAAATTTCCGCTTTGTCCTGATGCTTGTGCTGATGCGAAAACGAATTGTCAAATACGACTCCTCAAAGGTTGCCGACGGCAAAGAAATATGGACAGTCAAAATTACCGGCAGAGACGAAACAGCAGATGTAATAAATCCGCATCTTAAAGAGGATAAGATAGAACAATTATCCGACCAGCTCGGACAAATATTGCAAATGGAATTCGATGGCCACTAAGACACTAAGACACGAAGTTTTTTTATTTTTATTTTTGTTTTTATTGCTGGGCGGCTGTGTGTCGCAAAAACGAAGCTGCCCGCCAATAACAACATCAGCAGAAGCGACGGCTGTATTGGCAGGCTATTCGAGCAGACTAAAACCGATCAAAGCGACAGGCAACTGCACACTGAGTTACACAAATGAAAAAAAAGAGACCTTCTCGCAATCTTTTCCGGTGAGAATCTGGTTTGAAAGCAGCAATAAATTCTGCCTTTACGGCGATGTAATGTTCGACCCCAAAGGGATAAGTTTTGTTGTAACAGATGGCCAATACTGGACTTACGCAAAGCCTTTCGGGACGTATGCAGCAGGGAAAGTTAACGCGGCCAGCGAAGACTATTTTTCCAACCCTGCGGTATTGGTTGATTTCCTGGCCCCGGCCGGCGGAGACTGCGACAAAATATATTTGGCGGAATCGGATAATAAATTTAATATATTGATGTGCCGGGACAGCAAAAACTGCAGGACGAAAAAAATATTTATAGACCGATGCAGCAAGTTCGTGAAAAAAATAGAATATTTAAATTGCCCGGGAAATGTCCTTCTTGCTGTTGAGCCGGATGAATATAAAGAAGTTAGCGGCGCTAAAGGACTATTGTTTCCGCGAAAACTTGTTTACAAATATTCTGAAGGGCAGGAAAAAGGCCAGCACCTGATGCAGATAAAACTTGATTCTGTGCAAGTCTGGAACGAGCAGTTACAACAGGTGAAAGCATTGTTTACTCCGCCGGACTTAAATGATATAAAAAAGGAGACAAAATAATGGCGAAAAAAACTCTTAAACAAAAAATATCCGAAGGGCTATTATTCCTCGATGGCGCAATGGGAACGCAGTTAATGGCTCGCGGCATTGAGTCGGGCTGTAACGAGATGCTCAATATCGAATCGCCGCAGATTGTAACGGATATTCACCACAGTTATTTCGATGCCGGCAGCGACGGCGTTTATACAAATACGTTCGGCGCAAATGAAATTACACTGGCTCGTCATAATCTTGCCGATAAGGCCGAACAAATTAATGCGGCGGCGGTAAAAATCGCGAAAAAAGTGGCGGGCGATAGATATGTTATAGGCGATATAGGGCCTTGCGGAGAATTTTTGAAGCCTTTGGGGACTCTTGAGCCGGAAAAACTTAAAGCTGCATTTGCAAGGCAGGCAAAGGCGCTTTGCGGCGCAGGCGTGGATGGTTTTGCAATCGAAACCTTTATGGCAGTTGACGAAGCGAAGGTTGCGACAGAGGCTGTGAAATCGGTATGCAATTTGCCGGTGTTTGTGTCTTTGGCGTTCGACCAGGCAGGCAGCGATTTCAGGACGATGATGGGAGCAAGCGTCGAAATGGCTGTGAACGAATTTTCTGCGCTGGGAGTTGATGCGCTGGGGTTTAACTGCGGCACTTTGAAAATGGAACAATATTTGCAATTGGCTGAAAAATTCGCGAAATTATTAGCAGGCAAGAAAATCGCGCTTTTGGCAAAGCCCAATGGCGGGAAGCCGGAACTTATTGACGGAAAAGCGGTATATAAACTTTCCGATAAGGATTTTGGCGACTGGCTGGCGAAGATTCATAAAGCAGGGGCGGTGCTGGTCGGCGGTTGCTGCGGAACTACGCCAAATCACATTAAAGCAATGACAACAAAAATTAAAAGTTAAAAATCAGAAATCATTATTGTTTAATAGGGGATAAAAAATGAATCCCGCACCTTCTCTGGAATCTCAAATTTCTAAAAGATGCGGGCTTTGCAGAATAGTCGAATAATATTTTAATCAGATTCAAAATAAATTGAATAAGAAAGAAGGTGCGGGATGAAAGCGATAAAGATTAGTTTAGTTTGTTTTTTTGTTTTTGTGATAATGGTTGGCGGGTGCGCAGTTACGCCGGAGAAGCCGGAAGGTAAAGTGGTACTGGCAGCAGATTCGAATGAGGCAATTGCTATTATGAAGACAAAAGACCCGACTATTCAGAAATTTTTCGATAAATCTTACGGATACGCTGTGATGCCGAAGATTTTTAAGGGCGCGTTTATAGCAGGCGTCGCGGGCGGTAAGGGCGAAGTCTATGAGCAGGGGAAAATGGTCGGGTATTGTAAGATGTCGCAGGTGTCGGGCGGATTTTCTTTCGGAGGCGAATTTTATCGGGAGATAGTCTTTTTTAAGGACAAGAAAGATTTGGATAAGTTCAAAAATGAGCCATATACATTTGAGGCACAGGTAACGGGCGTTGTACTCAGCGCGGGCGTTGCCGCCAAAAGGGATTATAATAAAGGTATGGCGGTGTTTATTATGGAAGATGCGGGCTTGATGGTTGACGCATCGCTGGGCGGTCAGAAATTCAATTATGAAGCGAAGCCGGTTTTAAAGAAAGTCTGGTAGCGATTCAGCTATGCTTGTATATGAACTGATAATGATAGGGACAATGCTGTTTTTTAACGCATTGTTTGCCGCGTATGAAATGGCTCTTGCATCTGTAACAGCGGCAAGGCTTGCGGTGCTGGCCGGCGAGAAGAAAAGAGGCGCGGCTGAGGCGTTTTATATGAAGGGCCGGATGGAAGCGAGTCTGGCAATCGTCCAGCTTGGAGTAACGCTTGTGGGTGCATTCGCTGCAGCGACGGGCGGCGTAGGAATTGAACAACGATTAAGCCCATATCTGATAGAGACCCTGAAAATCAACGATTTCGCCGCTGAGGTACTGTCGCTTGTCTTTTTAATCATACCGCTGACATTTGTTATCGTGGTTTTCGGCGAACTTGTTCCCAAAATTCTTGCGCTGAACAACAAAGAATGGGTTGTGCTGAGACTATCGCCGTTTATGAAGCTGCTTTCTGTAATAGGAAATCCGGTTATTTCGGTAGTTGAGTCGGTTGTCAAATGGACGGTAAAAATAATTATGAAATTAAGCCCGATAAAGGGCGGCGAAAAGATGCCCGGATTTTACGATTTCAGGGCGGCGGTTTCGCTTGCAAGGGCATCGAAACTTTTAAGCGCACGGCAGGAAAAAATTGTGCTGTCCAGCGCTCTTTTGGCCACACGGCCGGTGAAGGATATAATTATTCCCATGCAGGACATATCAATGATTTGGATTGAAAGCAGCCTGATGGATGCCCTTGTTAAGATGCATCTTGATATGCATACGAGGTTTCCAGTCTGCCGGATTATGGACGATCCGCAGACAATCGAAGGATACGTTAATTTCAAGGATATTGTTTATACTCTCAAGGCCAACCCTTCCGAGCCTTCGCTGAAAGGGATAACACGGACGATACGAAAGATTGACGCGAATATATCCATATCGGCGGCGCTGGAAATAATGATACAGGAAAAACTTCACATCGCGCTTGTCGCTGCCGGCGACGGGACGATTTTGGGAATGATAACGCTGGAAGATGTTCTGGAAGAGCTTGTCGGCGAAATAGAAGATGAATTTGATTATCTGCCTTCGCATATTCAGCCCTTCGGCAGCGCGTGGATTATGGGCGGAGGGCTGCCGATGGGTAAAGTATATTCCACTGTCGGATTTAAAGGCGAAGATAAATACAAAGATATAAAATCGCCTACGCTTAGCGAATGGTGCGCACAAAAAGCACAAAAGCCGCTGGAAGGCGGAGAAATAATTGAAAGCGATAATTTGCGGGTAGTGATTCGCAAATTCCGGAGGAAGAAAGTCTCTGAAGTGCTGGTAAATTTATCTGATAGATAGGGCGGTTGGATACCTTTAATGAATCGATTATTGCAAACAATTTTATTTAAGCAGATTGATAATTGCTGAAATAGTTTTTTGTGTAGCACCCTGATTTTCTTTGATGACTTTTTGGCCGCTGGCGCCGATTTGCCGAGTGAACTGCGGCTCGTCGAGGCATTTTTGAATTATTTCGTAAAGTTCATTTTCGTTCTTTACCTCAATAGCGCCCTGAGAGTGCAAAAGCGACTTGACAGTTTGGCTGAAATTAAAAGTATGCGGGCCGAATATTGTGCATTTACCCATCGCGGCCGATTCCATCATATCGGAGCCGCCCATCGGGACTAAAGACCTTCCGACAAAGACGATCGCAGCGAGAGAATAAAATTTTCTCAAATCGCCCATAGTATCGCCGAGGATTACGGTATCCTGAGCTGATAATTTTTCCTGAGAATTTTTTATTCGGCTGTATCTCGACAGTTCAAAACCTGATTGCTTTATAAGGTCCGCGACTTCGTCGAACCGTTCAGGTTTGCGGGGGACGATTGCCAGTCGCAGGTCGTTATATTTTTCCTTTTGTTTTAATTTTTTAAATACATCGAGTATTATTTCTTCTTCTTTCGGACCTGTACCGCCTGCGATCCAGAGACGCTGATTGGCGATGTTCAACTGTCCGGCAAGCTGGTCGGCTCCTTCAACTTTATCGGTCACCTGTGCTGTGTCGTATTTGACACTGCCGGTGACGATTGCCGTGTCGTGATGCCCGCCAAGAGCTATGAAGCGGTCGGCGTATTCTTTGGTTTGCGCCAGGAAAAGCGAGACTTTTTTAAAAGTTGGTTTTACGAAAAACTTGACAAGTTTATATCTTGGGAAGCTCCTGTCGCTGATTCTGCCGTTGACAACGACGACGGGGATATTCAGCCTATGTGCTCTTGAAGTGAAATTCGGCCAGACCTCAAGCTCCATCAAAAGGCAGATGTCCGGTTTAAGATGTTTAAATGCGCGATGCACGATAAAAGAAAAATCAAACGGGAAATAAAATACCCTGAATTCTTTACTGTATAATTTTCGGGCCTGTTCGATACCGGTATCGGTGGTTGCGCTTATGACAATTTCATACCGGGGCAGATGTTTTTTTAGTTCGGCGACGATTGTTTTAGTGGCGTTGACTTCACCGACGCTGACGGCGTGAATCCAGAGGCATTTTTTATCCGGGAAATTTCTGCGGACCTTGCCGAGTCTTTCGCTCCAGCCGTGCCTGTAACGGTTTTGTGTTGTAACTCGGTACAGGATTTTGGGGCTAATTGCGATAAGCGCAAGAAGATAAATAAGGTCATTTAGAGACTTCATTTTTAGACGTTATTGCCTTAAAAGAATAATGCGCCCGAAGGGATTCGAACCCCTGGCCTACGGATTAGAAATCCGTTGCTCTATCCAGCTGAGCTACGGGCGCGTAATTTCGTAACCTTTTACTTAAAAAAGAGTTATCGAAGGCTACTTCAAGCGGCGTTTGAAAGCGTATATGCTTACTTGGCTGAAAACTTGGCGTTTGCTTTCGATAATCTGAAAAGTATTATAATAATTTCGTTAGAAAATGACAGAGCAAAATCGGATGGCTCTGAGCATTGTCCCTCCCAAAAATTACATCTCGACATTTGAAGCGAGACAGATGGCATAGTTTTATTCATTTTATTCGATTACAGCACTGAACCAGTGGGGTTGTAGAAGAGGTTTTTTAAAGTTTGGGTCGAAAGAGTCTCAGGTTTTTATGGTATGCGCGGACTTTATCTGCAGTTGTGGGATAAAATCGGCCGGTTCTTTATGCTACCCTTTTGTAAAGATGATGCAGACCGCCCACTTTGGGTATTGAGACAACCTTGCCTTTTTCGGGTTTTTCAACGCATCTTGGTTCCGGGGAATTCTTGTCCAGCGACAGATGGGTTCTGCAATTATTGTAATATTCAATGTACTCGGCGAGAACTTTGTGCAGGTGCCTCTCATTTAAGATTATATAATGATCCAGGCATTCCCTTCGAATAGAGCCAATGACTCTTTCAGCATAGGGATTCTGCCAGGGTGATTTCGGGGCAATCTTCACTTCCTTGATGCCCATTTTGTTAACTCGTTGAACGAAAAGACCGCCGTAGGTTTTATCTCTATCCCGGATCAAGTATTTCGGTGCAGAATCATATGGGAAGGCCTCTGTAATCTGCTGAGCTGTCCATTGAGCGGTGGGATTTGCAGTGACATTAAAATGAATTATCCTGCGTCTGTGGTGGCAAAGGACGATGAAGCAATAGAGTATTTGAAATCTTACCGTTGGCACAGTAAAGAAATCGACGGCTGCAATATCTTTGATATGGTTTTTAAGGAAATTCCTCCAGCTTTGAGAGGGCAGGTTTCTTTGCCTGACCATATAGTTTGCAACAGTTGTTTCGCTTATATTGTGGCCGAGCAGAAGCAATTCAGATTGTATTCTGGGTGCTCCCCAGTCTGGATTTTCTAGGCACATTTGTCTAATTAGTCTGCGGACTTCTTTTGGTATATTTGGTCTGCCCGGTTTATGTCTGCATTTCCATCGCCAGTATAGCTTGAAGCCTTTTCGGTGCCATTTGATGACGGTTTGAGGTTTTACGAAAATAATTGATGATTTCCAGTCAGACCAGACATGAGACAACCAGGCCCAGAAGATACGGTCTGGTTTTTTAAGTTTTGGCTTTTTTTTACGTTCCAGTACCTCCAATTGGTGCCGCAGGGCAAGATTCTCAAGGACGAGATCAGTTTTATTCCTGAATATGAGCTTTATAAGGCCGAAGATAAGTTTTGCTATTAATTTAGACATTGATTTTCCCTGGCAGTTTCTATAAATTCTAATCTAAATAGAAACGCGGAATTTTATATAAACCCTTGTAAATAAGCAAGGACGGAATTTTTGGTAGGGACAATACACTTACTTGTCAAACATTTATTTGTGCAGCTTATAGACATCATTGCAAATTTGTAACTACAACCGAACTACAACCAAAAGATACGATATCTACTAAAAGATGCGAATCTTACCACTTACTAAATATTGAAATCCATAATAGTTGTGTCGAAATGAGGATTTTAAAAAGTTTTAGAAATCCGTTGCTCTATCCAACTGAGCTACGGGCGCCTGGAAATTTAAGTGCTTATAATCTAAACACTTTTGACGGATTTGTCAACTTTTGAAATGACCCAAAAAAGACAATTGGTTATTCAGGGGTGCCGGCATCAAAATTCTCAGGCAAATGAGCTTTTTTAGTTTTTAATCTTTGCCTGAAGGATTCCATATACAGATAGAACACCGGCGTTACATAAAGTGTAAGAGTCTGTGAAAAAAGCAAACCGCCGACAACAGCAAGACCTAAAGGCCTTCTCGATTCGGCGCCTGCGCCAAAGCCCATCGCAATCGGCAGGCCGGCCATCAAAGCGGCCATCGTCGTCATCATAATGGGACGGAATCGGACCAGACAGGCCTCAAAAATAGCGTCGTGCGGATTTTTTCCTTCCGTCCGCTGGGCCTCAAGAGCAAAGTCAATCATCATGATGCCGTTTTTCTTGACCAGGCCGACAAGCATAATTATTCCGACAAAAGCATATATGGAAAGCTCAGTCCTGAAGATTAACAGCGTCAGCAATGCGCCAAAACCGGCAAATGGAAGGGCCGATAGAATAGTAATAGGATGAATAAAACTTTCGTACAAAATGCCAAGAACAAGGTAAATGACAAGAATTGCCAGGACCAGCAATAATCCAAGCCCCTTCATAGACGAACGAAACGCGGCTGCGGTTCCCTGAAAACTTGTATTAATGGTTGACGGCAAAGTGCTCTTTGCCAGTTGATCGATTGAATTAACAGCGTCGCCGAGAGAAACGCCGGGTTTTAAATTGAAAGAAATCGTAACAGCAGGTAATTGGCCCTGATGGTTGATTGTCAGAGGACCTACGCCGGTGGTAAAGCTTGCCACGGCATCCATAGGAATAAGTTTTCCTGTTATATCTGAGCGGACGTAAAGCAGACTTAAAACAGAAGGGTCGAGCTGATATTCAGGAAGCAATTCGGTAATGACCAGATATTGATTGTCAGGGGCAAGTATTGTCGAAACCTGACCTGAACTGTAAGCATAAGATAAAGCTGTTTCAATCTGCTCTGCGGTAATGCCGAGAGTTGCGGCCTTGTCTCTTTGAATATTGATGTTGACTTTGGGATTTTTGACTTGTAAATCGCTTGTAACATCCTGAAAACCGGGAAGAGTCTGAATTTTCTGCTCCATTACAGCGGCATATTTATATAACTCATCTGTGTCGGGAGATTGAAGCGTGTACTGATATTGGCTTTTGGCCAGTCGGCCGCCTAACTGTATAGTTGGCGGGTTCTGCATATAGACTTTTATGCCCGGCACAGCGGCCAAATCCTGGCGCCACCGCTGAATCAATTCATCGGCGGAATATTTGCGCTGGGATTTCGGAATGAGACGAATAAAAAATGAGCCGGTGTTGCTGCCGGAGCTTCCGCGAGAACCGGCACTGGACATAAACGAATCAATTTCCGGCATTTTCTGTAAAACAATGTTAACGGCCCGCTGGTGGTCAAACATTGATTGATAAGAAATACCCTGAGGGCCTTCTGTGGAACCATATATCTGGGCACGGTCTTCACTGGGCAAAAATCCTTTTGGAAGCCAGATAAACAAAAAGACAGTACCGGCCAGGATAATGGCCGAGAATAACATTGAGCTTCGTTTGTTTACCAGTACCCATTGAAGCGTTCGCTCATAAAAGCCGAGCATATGATTATAAATCCGTTCGGAATATTCGAATGCTTTGCCGTGGTGTATTTCCTTTGGTGGACGAAGAAATCGGCTGGCAAGCATTGGTGTAAGCGAAAGGGCGACAAAACCTGAAACCAGAACGGCGGCGCCGATAGTAACAGCGAATTCACGGAAGAGCCTTCCTACAAGGCCGCCCATAAAAAGAATTGGAATAAATACAGCAGCCAGAGAGATGGTCATACTGACAATGGTAAAGCTGATTTCTTTAGCGCCTTCAATAGAGGCCTTTAATCTGGTTTTTCCCATTTCCATATGGCGAACAATATTCTCGAGCATAACAATAGCGTCATCGACAACAAAACCGACTGAGAGGGTCAGAGCCATCAAAGACAAATTGTCCAGACTATAATTAAGCAGATACATAACGATAAATGTACCGACTATCGCCATCGGCAGAGCAAGACTTGGAATAACCGTTGCCGAGACATTGCGAAGGAAAAGGAATATGACAAGAACTACCAGAACCAGCGTTAGTAAAAGAGTAAATTGAACATCATTGACCGAGTTTTCAATCGGGATAGAACGGTCAATTAAAACTTTTACGGAAACAGAAGCCGGCAGTTTTTCGCTGAAAGTAGGCAGCAGTGCCTTGACGGCATTTGCGACCTCAACAGTGTTAGTTCCGGGCTGGCGCTGAATCGCGAGAATAATCGCCCTTTGCCGAGAATTGCTATCAACATACCAGGCGGCAACTTTATTATTTTCGACGCTGTCCATAACATGAGCAATTTTATCAAGGCGAATGGGCGAGCCATTTCGATAAGCAACAATTAAAGGGCGGTAAGCTTCTGCGTTATTAAGCTGCCCTGTTGCTTCGACGGTGAAGGCATTACGAGGTCCATACAAAACGCCGGTGGGCAGATTTACATTGCCTCTTTGAATCGCGGCAACGGCTTCGTTTATGCCCAAGCCCTGGCTGGACATAATCATCGGGTCAAATTGAATTCTGACAGCATATTTTTGTGAGCCGTAAACCAGCACCTGGGCGATACCGTCAATCATTGAAATTCTCTGTGCCATCAGTGTTTCGCCGTATTCGTCCAGCGAGGACAATGGCAGGGTAGGACTGGTTAGCGCAATGAGCAGAATCGGCTGGTCTGCGGGATTTACTTTCTGATAACTGGGCGGGCTGGGCATATCCTGCGGCAGCCGGCGAAGAGTCTGGGCAATAGCTGCCTGCACATCCTGAGCGGCTGCGTCTATATTACGATTAAGATTGAACTGGATTGTTATCTGGGTGCTTCCCAGCGCGCTTGCTGAAGTCATAGAGTCGATGCCCGCGATAGTTGAAAACTGCTTTTCCAAAGGAGTCGCAACAGCGGCGGCCATCGTATCAGGGCTTGCTCCGGGCAATGAAGCGGAAACCTGAATAGTGGGAAAATCAACATTCGGTAAATCACTGACGGGAAGAAGACGATATGACGCGACGCCAAAAATCAGTATGGCCGACATTACAAGAGTCGTCATAATCGGCCGATTAATAAACAGAGAAGTAAAATTCATAGACTCAGCCTCACTTTTTTTCAGATGTTTTTATCTGAACTTTTGCGCCGGGGACCAATCGAAGATGGCCATCGGTAACGACTACTTCTTTGGCCTTTACGCCATCGACAACAGTCCGGCCGTCCAGAGCTCTTTTGGCAACGACAGGTCTGAACTCGACCGTCTGGTCGGGTTTGACTACGTAAACGAATTGTCCAGTCTGGCTGCTCTGCACTGCCTCAGACGGAACGAGTACTACATCCTTCTCGACATTGAGTACGAGCTTTACATGGACGAATTGCCCAGGCCAGAAATAATGGTCGGGGTTTGGCATGGTGGCGCGGAGCTTAATCGTACTGGTTTCCTGTTTGACGGTATTATCCAGAAACGTCAGGGTTCCCTGGCGAGCATTGGCATCAGGTTTATCAGGCAGGCGTACATAGGTTTTCAACTTGCCCTTTGCCATTTCCTGACGAACCGATTCAAGGCTCTGCTCAGGAATTGTAAAGTCGGCATAAATCGGGTCTAGTTGCTGGACGACAAGAAGCACAGTGCTGTCAGAGCCGGTGCTTGCTATTACAACGTTGCCGACATCTACATTACGCTGTCCTGCGCGGCCGTCAATGGGCGAATGTATGAAGCAATATTCTAGGTTGACCTGGGCCATTTGCAGGGCGGCCTGGTCTGCCTGTACCTGCGCCTCGGCAAGTATCACAGCATTTTGTTTAGTGTCATAGGCGTCTTTAGAAATAGCACCACTTGGAAGGAGTTCCTTGACGCGTTCGAATGACGATTTGGCCAGATCCAGCGATGCAGTGCTCTTGGTCAAATTTGCCTGAGCTTGTTTGAGTGCCGCCTCGTAAGGACGCGGGTCGATAGTAAAGAGCAGGTCGCCTTTTTTCAGGTCGGAGCCGTCAGTGAAATTTATTTCGGTGATTTGGCCGGAGGCCTGCGGACGAATCGACACATTTTCCCGTGCGGTGCAGGAACCGATTTCGTCAAGAGATACCGGCACATCCTGACTAACAGCCTCAGATGCAGAAACCCAGACAACCGGCCGTTCAACTGCCGCCTGCTTTTTTCTGCAGCCGCTAAAAGTTAATCCGGCAAGCGTTAGTATTATTGTTACGCAGAGAATCTGAGTAAATAGCCGATTTTTTATTCTCAACATATTCATATAAGTATTCCAGGAATGTTTTTGGTAACATAAAAAATTACTTATTATTGGTATCGGCATAAAAGTAAGCCTATATAAGTACAATGCTTAAGGTTATAAGGTATAATGGTATCCGCAATACCATTAATAAATTGACATCAAAAAAAGAAATGTGCCCTTTTGAATAATAAAGTGAGTAAGGGGATATCAATTATCTCAAATATAAGTCCTATAATTATTACATAATTTTATATTTAATATAGTATTATACACACCATTTTGTTTGAACTAAATTGTTTTTAATAGCAAACATTTTTATACTAAGTATAATTAGTCCACTATTTTTATCGAAAATTTTTGCTTTATTAAATGAAGGAACGCGATTAAGTGAGAATTTATATCGCAAAAGAAAGGCATCCCGGCGAAAACCGCACTGCTATGGTTCCGGAAAACGCCGCCAAATTAGTCAAACGAGGAGCAGAAGTTATCGTTGAAGCCGGCCTTGGCAATACCTGCGAATATTCAGATGCCGATTATATCGCAGCCGGCGCGACTGTAGAACAGAATCATCAGGCGGGTTTGTCGGCGGCGGATATGGTGCTGCGGCTTCGCAAGCCGCCGATTGAAGAAATCGGCTGGTTAAAGCAGGGAAGTATTCATATCAGTTTTCTCGACCCGTTCAACGAATCGGACTTAATTCAGAAATTAGCCGCCCAAAAAGTCAGCGCCATCAGTATGGAAATGATTCCGCGCATCACGCGTGCACAAAAGATGGACGCTCTTACTTCGCAGGCCAACCTGGCCGGTTACGTAGCGGTCCTTTTGGCTGCCGACAACCTCAACCGTATTTTCCCGATGATGACAACCGCCGCCGGCACGATTATGGCGACTAAAGTGTTTATCATCGGAGCAGGTGTTGCCGGTCTGCAGGCCATCGCAACAGCCAGGCGCCTCGGCGCAAATGTTGAAGCCTTCGATACAAGACCGGTAGTGGCCGAACAGGTGCAGTCGCTGGGCGCAAAATTTACTCAAATCGACCTTGGCGAAACCGGCCAGACGAAAGATGGTTACGCCAAAGCGCTTACCGAAGAGCAGATAGCCAAACAGCGGGAAGGAATGAAAAAACTTTGCGCCTCGGCTGATGTGGTAATTACTACAGCTCAGGTTTTCGGCAAAAAAGCTCCGATTATCATTACGGCCGATATTGTGGCCGGAATGAAAAAGGGCAGTGTAATTGTGGATTTGCCAATCGAAAGCGGCGGCAATGTCGAAGGTTCGGTTTTAAATCAGATTATCGATAAGAACGGCGTTAAAATTATCGGTCTGGAAAATTTGCCGGGCCGTGTGCCGGTTCCGGCAAGCAAAGTTTATTCCACTAACCTGCTCAGTCTAATCGAGGAGTTCTGGGACAAGGACGCTAAAAATTTCGTTCTGAATCTCGAAGATGAAATTATTAAAAGCTGCCTGATGACGCACAACGGACAGATTATAAGCCCTGTAGTTAAAAAGTAGTTTTTAAGGAAATCTCTGAATGAAAATTGATTATATTTCATTGCTTTTTGTCTTTGTGCTTGCGACGTTTATCGGCTTGGACGTTATCCGCCGAGTCTCGCGCCTGCTGCATACGCCTTTGATGTCTCTTACCAACGCGATTTCAGCGATTGCCGTGGTCGGCTCTATTATTATCGCCGGCCAGCAGAACGCGGATTTTAAATTTAACATTATAGGTCTTGTCGCTATTGCGGCCTCTGTTTGCAATATCGTTAGCGGTTTTTTGATTACCGACCGTATGCTGAAGATGTTCAAAAAACGCGAGGCCAGTAAATGAGCAACTACTACATTAATATTGTATATCTGATTTCTGCCGTCCTGTTTGTTTTTTCTTTGAAGTGGATGAACGATCCGCAAACCGCTCGTCGGGGTGTGATTTCCGGCGTTGCCGCAATGCTCGTAGCCGTAATAGGCACCTTGATGAATCCTGCGATAGTAGCGGTGAATTATAAATGGATTGCGCTGGCGGTTATAGTCGGGACGGTTGTAGGCGTTCCATTGTCCTGGGTTCCGCTGACGGCTGTTCCCCAGCGAACGGCTCTTTCGCACGCATTTGGCGGCTTGGCTGCCGGGCTTGTCGGCGTCGCTGAGTTTTATCTCAGCTTCAGCTCATCCGGACACGAGCTTGGTCACTTCCGGGCAGCAGCGCTTTGTGCCGAGGTGCTTTTGGGATTTTTGACTTTCACCGGCAGTTTGATGGCCGCCGGCAAATTGCAGGAAATTATTCCGACGCGTCCAATCACCTATAAAGGGCAAAACCTCGTCAATATTGGTCTTTTGGGCGTTGCCGTCATCGGCTGTATAGTGCTGTCGATTGACACAAATTATAAATTCATTTTTCCTGTTATCATTTTTTTGGCATTACTGTTTGGCGTCCTGTTGATTATACCAATCGGCGGGGCGGATATGCCGACGGTCATTTCCATGCTGAATGCTTATGCCGGCCTTTCGGCTGTGGCTATGGGCTTTGTTATGGATAACAAGCTCCTTATCATTGCTGGCGCGCTCGATGGTTCGTCAGGCTTGATTCTTTCAATTATTATGTGCAAGGCGATGAACCGCAGTTTCACAAATATTCTGTTCGGAGCATTCGGTCAGGTCCAGGCCGCAAGCGCCGAGACGCAGCAAAGAACTGTAAAAAGTGCGACTCCGGAAGATGCCGCACAAATTATGGAACAGGCGGCAAAAGTTGTTATTGTGCCCGGATACGGTATGGCAGTCGCACAGGCGCAGCATCGAGTGAAGGAGCTTTACGACCAGCTCACTAAACGCGGCATCATAGTTAAATTCGCAATTCATCCTGTGGCGGGCCGAATGCCGGGGCACATGAATGTTCTGCTGGCTGAGGCTAACATTCCATATACCGACCTTGTCGAGATGGACGATATCAACCCGGAGATGCCGCAGGTTGATGTTGCGCTTGTCGTCGGCGCAAACGACGTTGTAAATCCTGCCGCCCGTACGAACAAAAGCAGTCCAATTTACGGTATGCCTATTATTGACGCAGATAAAGCTAAATCTTGCCTTGCTATCAAACGCAGTATGAATCCCGGTTTTGCCGGTATTGAAAATGACCTTTACTATGCCGAAAAGACGCTAATGGTTTTCGGCGACGCCAAAGCAGTGGTGGGCGATATAGTAAAATATCTTGCCGGCGAAAATAATTCCCACTAAGAGCTATTATTTTATTTCTATATGGGTATTTCGCTGAACAAAGTTTTCCACAAGATCTACAATGAGTCCTTCGCCATGCATTTCTTTCATGCCAAAAGCCATTGCCGGACGTCCGGGTTTGCCGTTTTTATCCACTGTTATTTTGACATTCTCAAATAAAACATTTGAAATCGGTCTTTCCGGCAGACCTAAAAAGACGCACGCTGCGGTTTGAGCGTTATTGGCTGTGACGTTTGTTATTTTTACGTTTCTAATGTAAGGCGTAGTTGCCGTGATTGGCCTTGCATTTCGATCGGAAAGGGCCGGAATTTCTTCCGGCTGGGCGCCGCATTCATAATACAAATGCATAACTATCGGACAGCCCACGCCGTTCATAGTGATTTTATTAAGCGTAAGATTTTCCACTCCGCCGGCTCTTCCGCGTCTGGATTTTATTCTGATGCCGCGGTCGGTTCCGTTTAAAACGCAATCGGAGATTTCTATATTTCTAATGCCGCCTGCGGTTTCAGAACCCATTACAATGCTGCCATGACCATGCAGCATTTTACAGTTCTTTACGACAACGTTTTCGCAGGGTTTATTCACGCGTATGCCGTCTTCGCCAATGCCGGATTTAAAGACAAGGCAATCGTCATTCACGTCGAAATTACAGCCTGATATCTGAACTCCATTGCAGGAATCGATATCCAGCCCGTCGCCGTTATTTCCGTCTTCGGGATTTTGAAATGTTGCGTTTTTAATTATAACATTTTTACAATAAAGAATATGTGTATTCCAGAATGGAGAGTTGCGAACCGTAAAACCGTCGAGCAATACATTTGAACACTTATTAAATTGAATCAGCGGCGGCCTGAAAAAGAAAGATTTAATACCGCCTCCGCCGCAAGCCGACAAGTCGATACCGTCATTAAGTTTTACGAATTCTTTGTCGCGGGCGGTAACTGGTTCTTTGGGACCCTGTTTGCGTTTTCTAAATTCTTTCCACCATGCTTGTCCCTGGCCGTCAATTATTCCGGGGCCGGTGATTGAGATATTTTCCAGATTTTCGCCGTAAAGACAAGGCGAATATCCGTAGCACTCCACACCTTCCCATCTTGATTTTGCCGCCGGGTAATCGTCGAAATTATCGCTGAATAATATTACTGCATCTTTCTCAAGGTGCAGGGTCATATTGCTTTTGAAATGAATCGGGCCGGTCAGGTATTTCCCAGAAGGGACAATTACCTTTCCGCCTTTATCGATGGCTTTGGAAAAAGCGGCGGTATTATTGGTTTTCCCGTCTCCGACAGCTCCGAAATCGTGAATATCTACCATTGAAATTCCTCCTTAATCAATAAAATTAGATTATTATTCTAATTAAAATATTGGATTTTGCAAGGAGATTAAAATTATCAGGCTACGTCAACCAGTGTCAGGCTGCTGCTGAATTTGCGAACAAGCTCGGTGCGGATATTTTTATGCATGACCGATGTCAGCATCGGGTCTTTTTCAACCAATTCAAAAGCGTCTTTTCTAGCCATCTGCAAAAGGTCGAAATCGTCGATTATATTTGCGATTTTAAAATCGGGCAGGCCGTGCTGGCGGGAGCTCAAAAGCTCACCCGGCCCGCGCAGTTTCAAATCGTGCTCTGCGATTTCAAAGCCGTCATTGCTGCGTTCCATTATTTCGAGCCTGCTTTTTGCGATTTCGTTTTCAGTTTGTGCGACCAGCAGACAGTACGACTTTGAAGAGCTTCTTGCTATGCGGCCGCGAAGCTGATGCAGTTGCGCAAGGCCGAACCGGTCGGCCTCTTCGATAACCATTATCGTTGCGTTCGGCACGTCAATGCCTACTTCTATCAGCACCGTCGAAACGAGGCAGTGAATCTTTCCCTTGCGGAAATCATCCATTATTTGCTGTTTATTATCGCCGGACATCTGCCCGTGCAGGAGACCGACCTTAAATTCCGGGAAAATATTTTTGCTCAGGTTTTCATATTCGGCAATCGCGGCTTTGACATCGCCGTTTTCGCTGTCGACGATTCTCGGATAAACAAAAAACGCCTGCTTTTTAGCTTTCAGTCTTTCGCGGATAAATTCATAAGCCTTTGGTAAATCTTTCGGCCCAATGAGTCTTGTTACCACCTGTCCTCGTCCCGGCGGAGAATGTTTTATAATGGATATATCCAAATCACCGAAAACCGTCATCGCAAGCGTTCTCGGTATCGGCGTTGCCGTCATAACAAGACAATGCGGTGTTGTATCTTTCCGCAGTCCTGCCCGCTGATGGACGCCGAACTTGTGCTGCTCGTCGATTATCACCAGTGCCAGATTTGCAAATTGTATATCTTCCTGCAAAAGAGCAACAGTGCCGACGGCAATATCGGTATCGCCGGATTTTATGTTGTCGAGGATTTCATTTCTTTTTTCACCTGTTATGCCGCCTGTGATAAGAACTCTTTTTACTTCGCTATTTTTCAGGTAGCGTTCAATACTCGTAAAGTGTTGTGCGGCAAGGATTTCCGTCGGTGCCATTATCGCGACCTGCTGTTTATTGGCGATAGCTACCAGTGCCGCGTAAAGCGCAACAACAGTTTTGCCGCTGCCGACATCGCCCTGAAGCAGCCGATTCATCGGAACTTGTTTCGCTAAATCGGCGACAATTTCCTCGATTACTTTGTCCTGGTCTTCGGTTAGGAGAAATGGAAATCTTTTTCTTATCCTGCTGTCAATTTGTTCGGTGCATTTAAGCGAGACAGCTTTTGAAAAGTGTCTGACTTTATATCTTCGCAGAGCCATTGCTGTCTGCATTAAAAAAAGCTCGTCATATTTTAATCTGCGTTTTGCCTGTGCGATTTGTGTTTCATCCTCGGGATTATGCATCCATTTGAAGGCTTTTGGCCGGTCGATAAGATTTGCCTTTTTTAATAAATCAGCATCAAAAAACTCAGGCACAAGCTCGACAAGTTTATCGAGCGAATCGTGAATTATTTTTTTTAGCTGTCCACTCGAAAGGTTTGCAGTTGCCGGATAAACAGGTCCGCTGAAGCTGTCTGCTGTAATTTCATCGTCTTCTATAATGACAAATTTAGGATTGGTAAGCTGGAGTTGATGTTTATACTCACTAACCTTTCCCCAGACGACAAGTTTTACGCCCGGCGTGATTTTGTCCTGCAGGAATCTGCCGTGGAACCAGATAATTCTGCAAATGCCTGTTCCGTCGTCGATATAAGCCTCGAAATACGGCGGTTTTCGCCAGACCTGCCAATCGGTGCTTTCGATAACTCCGGCCAGCGTAACGGTCTGGTCCGTTTCAAGCTGTTCGATTTTCACAGGCCCCGGGGCGAAGAACCAGTCTCGCGGATAGTATTCGAGTAAATCGGCGGCGGTTTTTACCTCCAGTTTCGCAAAAGTTTCCGCTCTTGCCGGGCCTACGCCTTTTAAAAATTGAACCGGCATATCGAGCGAAAGATTATTTGACGTTTTTTCTGTCATTTTTATTCTGTATATCCGAATTTTCCTATGAGTCTAACGAATCTGCAGCCGCAAACAAATTTAGATTTTAATCCACTGCTGGTTTTTTCGATAGTTACAAGTTCTTGAGTATATTCGCCGCCCAGCGGTAAAACTGCAAGACCGCCAATTTTTAATTGTTCAGCAAGCGGCTCCGGCAATTGCGGCGTCGCGGCGGTAATGATAATCCTGTCGAACTGCCTAACTTCTGGCCAGCCGCAGGTACCGTCGCCAATGTGGAATCTTACATTTAATATATTTAAATCTCCAAGGGTTTTTTGTGCCGTTGCTGAAAGATTTTCAATTCTTTCAATTGTGTAAACTTCTTTGGCAAGTTTGGCAAGTATCGCGGTCTGATAGCCGCTGCCTGTGCCGATTTCCAGAACCTGGCAATTTTTGTCAACCTTTAATTCCTGCGTCATCAGAGCGACAATATAAGGCTGACTTATCGTTTGTCCGCTACCGATGGACAATGGGCCGTCATAATAGGCCTCGTCGAAATACTCGGCTGGTATGAATTTTTCGCGCAGTATTTCAGCCATTGCGTTTAAAACGGCAGAGTTGGTGATATCCCGGCTCTTTAGCTGGGTTAGAACCATAGCCTCTCTTTGGGCGGCGAATTTGTCCTTTTCATTTGCCTGATGCATAACTATAATATTGGCGTTGCAAAGGCTGTTTTGCAAATCAATTTTTAAGGAGATATATATGAAGGCGAAAATACAAATTGCCGCATTTTATCTGCTGGCCCTCATTTTGGGCGGCTGTGTGCCGTCGCTGCATCCGCTCTTTACACAAAACGACCTGATTTTCGACGCTAATCTCGTCGGTAAATGGGCATCGATGGAACCCAATGAAACCATGGAATTCAAACAGTCAAAAGACAAACGCTATGAATGTATTTATATCGACAAAGAAAAAAAATCAGGCAAATTTATCGTAAGTCTCGGCAAACTCGGAAATACTATGTATCTGGATATCTATCCCGGCGAACCGAATATGACAGATAACGCTTTTTTTGCATCTCATCTTTTGCCTACCCATTCCTTTATGAAGATAGAATTGTCAAAAAATATATTGAAACTTTGTTCGATGAATACTGACAGCATCGATTCGCTGCTTAAATCCAAACCGAATGCCGTGAAAAATGAAAAACTCGAAAGTGATAACGGAGGTATTGTTCTCACTGCTTCAACGAAAGAACTTCAAAAGTTTATGCTTAAATACGGCGCTGATAAAAAAGCGGAACTTTTTAAAGACAAAGACGCCAGCGATTTTCATCGCGTTAAAAAATAATGAGCCGAAGAACAGAGAAATTAATCAACCTTGACAAACAGTATCTCTGGCATCCATTTACGCAGATGAAGCAATGGCTGGCCTCTGAGCAGGTGGTTATTGAATCTGGCCAGGGCTTCTATTTAATCGATACAGAGGGAAACCGTTATATCGACGGCGTAAGCAGCCTGTGGTGCAACGTTCACGGCCATCGGGTAAAGAAAATCGATGACGCGATAAAAAGCCAACTCGATAAAATCTCCCATAGCACGCTTTTAGGTCTTGCGCAGACAAAATCAATCGAGCTTGCCGAAAAGCTTATCGCAATTGCGCCTAAAAATCTTAAAAAAGTTTTTTATTCCGACAGCGGCGCGACAAGCGTCGAAATCGCTTTAAAAATCGCATACCAGTATTATCGCAACAAGGAACAAAAAAGAGATAAATTTATTGCGCTGCGGCAGTCTTATCACGGCGATACAATCGGCTCTGTGAGTGTCGGCGGAATTGAATTATTCCATTCTATTTTCAAACCGATGCTTTTCGATGTTTTTTTTGCTCCGACTCCATTTCCTTATCGTTTCAACGGCACTGCCGAACAATGCAAACAATTCAGCCTTGATAAAATTGAAGAGTTATTGAAGGAAAATCCTGAGAATATCGCCGCGGTCATTGTTGAGCCTCTTGTTCAGGGCGCAGCAGGAATAATTGTTCATCCGAAAGACTTTTTGAAAGGTGTTCGCCGGCTTACCAAAAAATATGGAGTTCTTTTGATAGCCGACGAGGTCGCGACAGGTTTCGGCAGAACTGGTAAGATGTTTGCCTGCGAAAACGAGCAGGTAGAACCGGATATTATGTGTCTGGCAAAGGGTATAACCGGCGGCTATCTCCCTTTGGCGGCTACACTTACAACACAGGAAATTTTTGACGCCTTTTTAGGCGAACCGGCCGAATTTAAGACTTTTTACCACGGCCATACATATACCGGCAATGCTTTGGCCTGTGCCGCGGCGATTGCATCGCTCGAACTTTTTGAGGAAAATAAAATTATTGAATTGCTGCCTGCCAAAATTAATCTTATCGCCGAATATCTTAAGAAAATTTCTCTTTTAGATTTCATCGGCGATGTCCGCCAATGCGGGCTGATGGCAGGGGTTGAAATTGTAAAAGATAAAAAAACCAAAAAGCCGTTTGATTATGAAAAAATGATTGGCGCAAAGGTTTGTGCTGCGATGAGGCCGAAAGGTGCATTGATGCGACCTCTATCGGATGTAATTGTTCTTATGCCGCCGGTAGCGATTGATTCGGACACGTTACAAAAATTACTGGACATTGTATACGATACAATAAAAAACGATTTACCTAAAATTGTAAAATGAAATTTCAATTTCCAAAACATAAAGGCATTTTTATTACCGGCACTGATACCGGTGTTGGCAAAACTCTAATTGCAGGTGCGATTGCGAAAATACTTTCACAAAAGGGTAAAAAAATAGGCGTGTTTAAACCTGTCGCAACCGGCTGTAAAAAAACAAAAAAAGGTTTTATTGGTCAGGATGCTCAGTTTCTTGCTCGATGTGCAAACAGCAAATTAGCACTCGATATAATAAATCCTATAACTTTTAAGACTCCTGCCGCACCGTTTGCCTGCGAAAAAGCGGAAAATAAGAAAGTGAATTTAAAAAAAATAGCCGATGCATACAAACAAATTTGTCGAAATAGCGATTTTGTCATTGTCGAAGCTATTGGCGGAGTAAAAGTGCCTATAACAGATAGACTTAATGTCCTTGACCTTGCCAAGGCATTCAAGTTGCCTGTCGTAATTGTCGCAAGGTCGAAATTAGGCACAATAAATCATACACTTTTGACTATTGACGCTATTCGCGGCGCAGGACTTTTGCTTGCAGGCGTTGTCATTAACGGTTATGATGAAACGACTAAAGACTTTGCGGAAAAATCAAATGCACGAATAATCGCAAAACTGGGTGAAGTCAGAATTTTAGCTGTTGTCCCTTTTGATAATAAAACGAATATGAAAAAGTTCATAATCGGTCAAAAGGTTTTAAAAAATCTAAAAAAAGTTAACTGGTTGAAGATTTAATAATGAACGATAAACCGATAATTTTAAAAAGACCTGAGCTGCGGCGTTATCTTGTGCCGATAAACACCGCAGCCACTCAGCAGTTATTTACGGATTGTTTGATAATCGGCGCCGGCGTCGCGGGACTTCGCGCGGCGATAGAAGCGGCATCCAGAGGCTGTGAAGTCGTTCTTGTTTGCAAAAGAACGCTTGAAGACAGCAATACCTGGAACGCTCAGGGCGGCATCGCATCTGTGCTCGGCAGCGACGACACTTTCGCTTCGCATATTGAAGATACCCTCACGACCGGCTGCAGCATTAACGACCGCAATACTGTCGAACAGGTTGTTAAAGACGGGCCAGAGCTTGTCAGGGAACTGCTCAAATGGGGCGCGGAATTTGATAAGCAGAAAGACGGCTCAATCGCAATTACATTCGAAGGCGGCCATAGTCACGCTCGCGTCGCTCACGCACTGGGCGACAACACCGGCAAAGCGATTGCGCAGGCTCTTTTAAACAAAGTCAGACAGTTCGATAATATTACCATTGTCGAAAATTTCTATACAATCGACCTTATTACCAATGATGAAGCCGGCTGC
This sequence comes from Phycisphaerales bacterium, assembly GCA_003142595.1. GTDB lineage: Bacteria > Planctomycetota > Phycisphaerae > Sedimentisphaerales > UBA12454 > UBA12454. The sequence goes on along the minus strand of PLMU01000008.1, from coordinate 19,020 downwards.
ATCGGCGTAATCGGCCAAAATGCCAAAGGCGCAATGGAAATTATCTGGGCGAAAACCACAATTCTGGCCACTGGCGGCGCAGGCAGGCTTTACCGCGAGACTACCAATCCTGAAGTCGCAACTGCCGACGGTCACGCAATGGCCATCCGCGCCGGAGCACTTATGCGGGATATGGAATTTATGCAGTTTCATCCGACGACGCTTTATATCGCAGGCGCTTCGAGGGCTCTCATTACCGAGACACTTCGCGGCGAAGGCGCGATTTTGCGAGACATCAATAATTATGCCTTTATGGCTGATTATCACAAAGACGCCGAACTTGCTCCCCGCGATATTGCCAGCAGGGCGATTCACACGCAAATGCTCAAAACGGGTGCTACCCATGTTTTTCTTGATATCCGCCATTTTGATAAAGAACATTTCGCGAAACGTTTTCCGCTTATCAGCGAAATTGTGACAAGTTTTGATATCGACATAAGCAAAGACCTTATACCTGTCCGCCCAAGCGCACATTATATGATTGGCGGCGTGAAAACAGATATGCTGGCTCGGACTAATATCGCCAATCTTCTTGCCTGCGGCGAAGTCGCATCGACCGGTCTGCACGGTGCAAACAGGCTCGGCAGCAATTCGCTGCTGGAAGGTCTTGTCTTTGGCAGAATCGCCGGCAGACTGGCGGCAGAGCAGGGCGGCAGGAACGGCACAAGCCTTAAAAAATTCCGCTGTGATATTCCAAAATCAGACAGAAGCAGGCTTGATACCGTTGACGTGCTTAATTCGCTTCGTTCGCTTATGTGGCGAAATGTCGGAATAACACGTCAGGAAAAACCGCTTGCCGAGGCTCAGGAGATTATTAGTTTCTGGCAGCGATATGTGCTGGACAAGGTTTTTGATTCGCCGCCGGGCTGGGAATGTCAAAATATGCTCACCGTTTGCCAAATGATGGCAAAAGCGGCTGAAGCGAGAACTGAAAGCAGAGGCGTTCATTTCCGCAGCGATTTTCCGGAAGAAAACGATATAAAATTCAAAACTCATATTGAATTCGCCTGATATAAATGCTTGACAGGCCGGTTGTAGAAATAATATAATCTTGTTGTTGATTATATCGGTCCAAATGTGACAGTGGAGGTTATAAATGCGGCTTACTATAAAACGCGGAGATAATATAATAAATGAAATGCGGTTTTCAATCGGGCCGATTTATATAGGCAGGCAGATTGGCAGCCAGGTTTTTCTTCCTGACAAAGCTGTTTCACGCCAGCACGCCGTTCTTTATACCACAACCGATAACAAATGGATTGTTGAAGACCTTGATTCCGTTAATAAGACATATCTGAATAACGAGGCTATTCACAAAGCGGAAATAAAAGAGGGCGATGCCCTGAAAATCGCCGAGTTTTTTATTGAAATTCACGAAGAAGAATCCGGAAAACAGGCAAGCGGCATAAGTCTCGGAGAAACACTTCACGCCAGCCTGCAGGAGCCGCAGATAGTTTTGCGTCATCTGGACAGCGCAAATGTTCAGGCTATAAAAATGCCTGCCAGTCGCGGAAAAGAATTTTCTGCTGCCGCTTCGGCAATATGCAAATGTCTCGATACTCAGGAACTGCTTGGTGTGTTGATGGAAGTGGTGTTTCGCCAGTTCAAGCCTTTTCACGGATGGGTTGGGCTGCGAAAAGGTTCGTCCGGGCCGATGGAGATTTCAAAAGGCAGAAAAATCAGCGGGCAAACCGTCAGGCTCGATGAGTTGCATTTCGCGTCGAAAGTGAATGAGGCGATAAAAAATAAAAGTTATATTCATATCCCCCGCATGCCGTTACAAAGTGAAGGCGAAAAAATCGGCTCGGCAATAATATCTCCGATAGTATGCGAAAACGACTGTTTCGGTGTGCTTTATGCCGATAGCTCGCTCGACCACGAACATTACAGCCTCGAAGACCTCGATTATCTGATTCTGATTTCTTTTATGGCAGGGGCCTTTATCAAGAACCTTTAGCAAGCAGCGGTATAATAAAATACAATATCGACAATCCCGTTATCAGCCACATTACAGGCTTGATTTGACCTGCTTTGCCCGCGATTATTTTAAGCACCGCAAACGAGATAAATCCGAATGCAAGCCCCGTGCTTATACTGTAGCTTAGTGCAATCATTATAATTATAATAAATGCCGGAAAGGCGTTTTCCATTTGCACAAAATCAATTTTTTTGATTTCCTTTATCATAAAAAGACCGACCATTATCAGGGCCGGCGCCGTTGCGTAAATCGGCACAATCCCCACAACCGGCACAAATAGCATTGCGATTAAAAATAAAATGCCCGTTACGATGGATGTAAGGCCTGTTCTGCCGCCTTGTTCGATTCCCGCTGCCGATTCGATATATGATGTTGTTGTCGAAGTTCCCATCATTGCGCCGAACATAGATGCACCGGCGTCTATCGTCAGCAGCCGGTCGAGTTCCTTTATTTTTCCTTTTTCATCGGCCATTTTTGCTTCGCTGCAGCAGGCGACAAGCGTTCCGATACTGTCGAACATATCCATAAACATCAGCGAGAATATGCTGCCGAAAAGACTCCATTTCAAAGTGCCAATGATGTCGAGCTTCATTGCAACAGCGGCAATGCTGATATTAGCTGATGCAAGTGTTTGGGGGACGATGATTTTGTCTTTTTCAGGTAAAAATTTGCCCAGCAAAATCGCAAGAACGGTTGATACAATTATCCCTATTAAAAGCGAACCTTTTATTTTTTTCATTTCGAGAAAAATCATTACAATTAATCCTGCAAGACCTATCATTATGGTTGTGCTCAGATTTGCAGCCTGAACCAGCGTTTGCGGATGGGCGATTACGATGCCGAGATTTTGCAGTCCGATGAATGTTATAAAAAGACCGATGCCGACCGAGATAGCCGAAATCAGCGAAGCGGGAATTGCCTCGACAAGCTTTTTTCGCAGGCCGATAAGTGTAAGAATCAGAAAAAACAGGCCCGACATAAAAACCACGCCAATCGCCGTCTGCCAGCTTATTTTTTGAGTGATTACGAGCATATACGCGAAAAACGCGTTAAGGCCCATGCCGGGTGCCATTGCTATCGGCGCATTGGCAAAAATTCCTGTAGCGATTGTTGCGATTGCAGTCACAAGACAGGTAACCGCTATTAGAGCGGGCTTATCCATCCCCGCTTGCGACAAAATCGCCGGATTCACAAAGATGATATACGCCATTGTAAGAAATGTTGTTGTTCCTGCGATAATTTCAGTTTTTACAGATGTGTTTCTTTTCTCAAGTCTGAAAATCTTGTTCAGCACTTTCTCACTCCTTTAAGAAAATGGTATTTTTTATTATTTTAACTCTTCGTGATGATGTTTTATCGTTTTGCCTTCGACCATATAGATAATATCCTCAGCGATATTGGATGCGTGGTCGCATATTCTTTCCAGATGCCGGGCTATCAGCAAAAGCGGGACCGCTCGCGTAGCTGAAGAGGTGTCTTTCGACATATAATCGTTGATTAACTCTGCGCAAATCCTATCGCGGAGTTTGTCCGCCTCTTCATCGGAAGTTATGACCTTATTGGCCAGGCCGATATCTTTTTTGATAAACGAGTCTATCGCCTCGCGAACCATATTCTGCGCCACATCGGACAGCTTCGGAATATCAATGAGAGGTTTTAATAATGGTTTATCGGATATTTCCAGCACCCTCTGAGCTATATCAACAGCTAAATCGGCGATGCGTTCAAGCTCGGCGTTGAGTTTTAGGCCGGTCGTGATAAAACGAAGGTCCTTTGCCATCGGCTGGTAGCGGGCGATTAAATCTATGCATTTCTCATCAATCGTAAGTTCCAGTTCATCGATATTATTATCGTCGTTAATAACATTTTGAGCCTGAGCTTTATCGCGGTTCGTCAGCGCCTCGATGGATTTGGTAATCGCCTGGCGCGCAAGGTCGCTCATTTTTAAAATATCCACGCGCAACAGTTTTAATTCGTCGTCAAAATGTCTTTCCATTTTATTGCTCCTTTTAGCCGTATCTGCCGGTTATATAGTCTTCGGTTCGTTTATCTTTCGGCCTGGTAAATATATCTTCGGTTTTTCCGAACTCTATCAGTTCTCCAAGCAGCATAAATCCGGTTTCATCCGAAACCCGTGCCGCCTGCTGCATATTATGAGTTACTATTATTATAGTATAATTTCGTTTTAATTCCTGCATTAATTCTTCGATTCTCGCTGTCGCTTGCGGGTCCAGTGCCGAGCAAGGCTCATCCATCAGCAGCACGCTGGGTTTAACTGCCGCCAGCCTTGCAATGCAAAGTCTCTGTCTTTGCTCCAAAGACAGGCTGAAAGCTGATTTTTTGAGTTTATCTTTTAACTCATCCCACAGGCTGACCTGCTCAAGGCTTTCCTGGACTGCTTGGTCCAGCATACTCCTGCTTACAGGGTTATGGATTTTCAGGCCGAAAGCGATATTTTCATATATCGACAGCGGAAACGGGTTGGGCCTCTGGAAAACCATACCGACTTTTTTCCGCAATACGACCAAATCCGCGTTTTCGTCAAGAATATTTTCATTATCAATCAGGACTTTTCCGCTTGTTTTTACGCCTTCGATTAAATCGTTCATCCGGTTAAAAGTCCGCAGCAGTGTTGACTTGCCGCAGCCCGATGGACCTATTATGGCGGTAATTTGCTTTTCCGCAAAGGTGGTATTGACGTTTATCAACGCGTGAAAATCGCTGTACCAAAGATTCAAATTGTCAGCCTGAATGTTCAGCATTATCCGAATTTTCCTCTAATATAACCGTCTGTGCGTTTGTCTTCCGGTGCAGTGAAAATTTTGTCGGTCTTATCAACTTCAATCAATTCTCCGCTCAAAAAGAACGCTGTGCTGTCGCCGACGCGAGCGGCCTGTTTAACATTATTGGTTACCAGCACCTGCGAATAATCCCGTTTAAGTTTGAGCATTGCTTCTTCCACTTTTGCCGTCGATATGGGGTCAAGACCCGAGCAGGGCTCATCATATAATATAACCTCCGGCTCGACCGCCAGAGTTCTTGCGATGCAAAGCCGCTGCTGCTGGCCGCCCGATAATTTAAATGCGGAAGTTTCAAGCCTGTCTTTAACTTCATCCCAAAGATATGATTTTTGGAGCGCCTGTTCGACAATTTCGGCCAGTTTCTTTTTGCCTTTTACTCCGTGCATCCTCGGCCCGTAAGCGATATTATCAAATATCGACAGCGGCAGAGGCAAAGGCAGGGCAAAAACCATACCTATTTTTTTTCGCAGCAGTTCGATACCCATTTTCATAATATCTCTATTATCGAATTCTATCTGGCCGGTCATTTTAAAGTTCGACTCGAGTTCATTAAGTCGGTTGAGCATTCTTAAAAAAGTCGTCTTTCCGCTATTGGCAGGTCCGATGATGCTCAGAATTTCATTGGCATATATCTTAATGCTGAGGTTCTTTAACGGCTGCATATCGCCGAACCAGATATTCAGATTTTTAATATCAATCCTGGTTGTTACCATTTTTTCTGTTTCCTGAACTGATAACGAATAATGATAGCTATTAAATTCATAAATAAGACGAGGAACAAAAGGACAAGGGCAGTGCCGTATCTTATTTTTTCATCGACGTTAGGAACCTGCGTTGAGATTACATAAAGATGGTATGGCAGGGCCATTGCCTGGTCGAAAATGCTTTTCGGCAGTTGCGGCAGATAAAACGCAGCGACGGTAAATAAAATCGGCGCCGTTTCGCCGGCGGCTCTTCCCAGACCAAGAATCGTGCCTGTCAATATGCCGGGTATGGCGTTTGGCAGGACAATATGACGTATCGTCTGCCATTTGCTTGCTCCCAGCGACAAACTTGCTTCGCGGAACGAATTGGGGACGCTTTCCAGCGCCTCGCGTGATGCGGTGATGATGACCGGCAGAATCATAATTCCCAAAGTCAGCGAGCCGGAGAGAATTGAAGTGCCGAAATTGAAAAAGACCACAAAAATTGCCACGCCGAATAGGCCGTAAACAACAGAAGGCACACCCGCCAGATTTACTATCGCAAGTTTTATTATCCGCGTCAGGTAATTATCTTTGGCGTATTCGCTCAGATAAATTGCCGAAAGCAGACCCACTGGCAGGGCAAAAATAATCGCACCTACGACAAGGTAAACTGTTCCGACAATAGCAGGAAATATTCCGCCCGCCCGCATTCCCTGCCGCGGAACATCTGTAAGGAACTGCCAGCTTATCGCTCCGATTCCCTTTTGAAAGATAATGACAACAATCAGGCCGATCGGCACAATGATAAGCATCGTTGCCAGGAACAGGAAAAAGAACGCTATTTTTTCTGTTTTTTTGGAATTTACCATTTTCTTTTGTGCAGGAAAATATCCGCCGTCACATTAATTGCGAAACTTATAATAAACAGAACTATACCTATTGCAAACAAAGCAAAATAATGTTCGCTTCCAACTACCGCTTCGCCCATTTCCGCTGCGATTGTCGCCGTTAGTGTTCGCACCGGCTGCAAAATGCTGTGCGGTAAAACGGCGGCGTTTCCGGTAATCATCATAACCGCCATTGTTTCGCCGATGACCCTGCCTAATCCCAGCATTACAGCGGCAAGAATTCCGCTCGATGCCGCAGGAAGCATTACCCGCCAAATTGCCTGCCAGCGAGTCGCGCCAAGAGCTAATGCTCCTTCTTTGTAAGATTTGGGTATGGAGTAAAGAGCGTCTTCGGCGATTGAAACTATCGTCGGCATTGCCATAAAAGCCAGCATTATCGAGCCGGACAGGGCGGTAAGACCTGTCGGCAGGTGAAAGATAGTTTTTACCCATGGCACCAGCGTTACCATACCGATAAACCCCAATACGACGCTTGGTATAGCCGCCAGAAGTTCGATACCGGCTTTAAGAATTTCTTTTAGTTTTGCCGGAGCGACTTCCGCGATATAAATTGCGCTTGCGACGCCGATTGGAATTGAAATAACCGCTGCCCCTAATGTGACCAGCAGTGAGCCCATTATCAGAGGCAAAATGCCGAGCTGCGGTGGTTCGGAAATTGGATACCATTTACTGCCGAGCAGAAATTTTGCCGGCGAGACGGATTTGAATACCGCCAGCCCCTCTTTGAGAAGGAACAAAAAAATCAAAACTACAAAAAATATCGATGCCAATCCGCAGATGAGGATTAGTTTTTCAATCAGGAATTCCTTAAACTTTCGCATAATCCCTTATTTAACAACAGGTACAAAATCCGTTTTCTTTACAATTTCCTGACCTTCTTTTGACAGGGCAAAATCTACAAATTTCTTTACCAGCCCCAGCGGCTGGCCGTTTGTATATAGCAGCAGCGGACGCGATATAGGATATTTGCCGCTTATTACATTTTCAATTGTTGGAGAGACAAACTCCGAATTCGGGTCTTTAGCTATGCTGATTGCTTTTTGTTTATTGGAAATATATCCCATCCCGTAGTAGCCGATGGCGTCCGAATTACCTGCCACTTCGTCAGCGATTGCCTGTGAAGAAGACAGCATAAGCGCCGAACCGGCGAATTCTTCTGTGGAATTTGGGTCATTTCTTCGCAGGATGTGCTCTTTGAAATAAACGTGTGTGCCGGAATTTACCTCTCTGGAGAGAATAACAATTTTACTGTCCGGCCCGCCTACCTGTTTCCAGTTTGTGATTTTACCAGTAAAAATTCCTGCAAGCTGCGCGGTAGTCAGCTTGCTGACAGGATTTTTCGGATTTACCACTACCGCAAGACCGTCAAGAGCGACTTTTATCTCGAATGGTTTTATTCCTTTTTTGCCGGCCAGTTCAATTTCCTTGGCTTTTATGTTTCTGGAACTCATTGCTATATCGCAGGTTCCGCTGATTAATGCCGACAGTCCTGTGCCGGACCCGCCGCCGGTTACGGAGATGAAATCCTGCGGATTTACTTCCATATATTTTTCCGCCCAAGCTTGGCCGACGTTTACCATAGTGTCCGAACCTTTGATCTGGACAACATTTTTGCCCGGTGTGGCGAAAACTGATATTGAAACCAATAAGATAGTCAGGATTGTATAAAATTTCTTCATCATTTGAGTTTTCCTTTCATTTTTTAGGTATTTTCTTACCCCGACAATATTTTAAAAATTAATTCATAACGGTCAATAGAAAAAGGACTTAAATTTATCTGTATAATTCTAATAACCACATTCCTATTATGAGTTTAATATGTAATTGTTAGAAATATGTGCAGGAAATGTTAGAATTTTGTTAAACATTCCTACCATGTAAATGTTAAAGTGTATCTGAAAAAGGCAGCGGTGCTGTTTCTGGGGTTGGTGTAGTAACTGCCGGGGAAAAATAATTCGCCTTCGAGCCTGTGGACAATGTTTTTAGCTTGCGTATAAGTAAACATAGCTTTCACCAGATGCCCACGTACTTTACCGTCTTGGCTTAATCCGCCTGTGCCAGCCTTGAGAGTGTTCTTGTCGGCAAGAAGAAGTGCATAACCGGTCTTGAACTCTAATTTTTCGGAAAGTTTGGTCGCCCAGTCTGTATAAAACCTGTGCAAATTTGAGCTTTCATACGCTCTGCCGTCGATGGCGTCGATATTTCCCTGATACAGAACGCTCCATGAATCGACTCGTCCCCAGCCTCTGTCGAAATACTTGTCTTTGTCTTTGTTTCCGGAAAGATATTCATAGCCCAGATATATCCTGTTATTCCTTTCATCGTTGAAATTGTAAATCAACTGGTCGTTTGTTCCGAATGAATGAAGGTCTTTGCCGTTTTTGTGTCCGAACTGCGGTGCGAATTCGGCGCTGTATCCCCAATGGTCGGTTAATTTGCCGTATAATCTTGCCCCTGGAGTATATATTTCGCCTTTAGCGCCGCCGCTTTTCGCAACTATCTTTGTATCGTGCTGATAAAGCATGTACGCGTCGAAGCCGGAATCTTTCGATGTTTTTTTGTTAAAATAAAATATGCCGCCTTGCTCATCCTGCTCGGAAAGGTCGATGTCCCTGTCGTTGATTGGCTTTAACCATTTTGCGCTGTCGCCGTGATTGTCTATCAATATGACATCCGCTGTGGCGTCCCAGTCTTTTATATTATATGTAAATCTAAGAGCGTCAAAGAAACCCGACCTGCTGCCGTCCAGCGGTGTGCCGTCAGAAACGAGCCACCCGGTGCCGAGTATTATGTCCTGCCTGCCGGCGACTATAGTGAGAGGTTGTCCAAAAGCATTTCTCCAGGTCAGGTTGAACTTATCGAACAGCCCTTCGTTATATGCCCACTTGTGCTTCTCGGCAGCTGCTTCAAGAAAATATCTCGGCTCTGTTATAAGCCGGATATTAAAATCAAGGTCGTCTGTCAATTTTATCTTTGCCTGTACTCTTGCTCGAAGGCGTAACTGGCTTCTGTCGTGCCCTTTTTCATCATCGTTGAGCTTGCGATTATTATCATACATATAACGAAAACGTAAGTCTCCGCTAAGGTCAAGCCAGTCGGTTGGATGTTTAAAGTTGTATGCAGGTTTGTTAGCCTCGGACACAGACGGCGAATCTGCCTTTAAAGTTTGGCAAAAACTTGCCGCTACAATGCACTGCAAAAATACACAAATAAATCCTTTTTTCATTGTTACACCTCCAAAAAACTTGTTTTTTATTTTTACATTGAAGTACAAGTTAATTTGAAAGTGTTAAATGTGTGTTAAACTTATATTAGAATTGAATTAAACTGTCGGCAGATGAATTGTGAAGGTGCTTCCTTTTCCAGGTGTGCTTTCAACGGATACAGAGCCTTTATGAAGCTGGGCGATGTGCTTTACAATTGAAAGCCCAAGTCCTGTTCCGCCGAGTTTGCGGCTCCTGCTTTTATCGACTACGTAAAAACGCTCGAAAAGGCGTGACAGATGCTTTTGCTCTATTCCGCAGCCGTTATCCTGGACGGAAATCAATATTTCCTTTTCTGATTCCTGTGCGGTAATTTTTATAGTATTGTCAGGTTCGCTGTATTTTATGGCGTTATCTATCAAATTAAATACCGCCTGCTCAAGCAGAAGTGTATTCGCATTGATTTTAAAGTCGTCGAGACAGTTAAGATTTATCGTAATTTGTTTTTGAGATACTTTTATATTCGAAAGTTCGATTGCCGCGGCCAGTATCGATTTGAGATATACTTTATTGAAAACTATATCTCTCCTGGATTTGTTTTCTTCCAGACGCGAAAGGCTTAAAAGGTCATCTACTATGGCGTCCAGCCTTTGAGTGTGTTTCGATATTATTTCAAGAAACTGACGAATTTGAGCCGGGTCTTTTACGCTTCCGTCAAGCAGTGTCTCGACAAAACCTTTAATTGAGGTAATGGGAGTTTTCAGTTCGTGTGAAACATTGGCGACGAAATCTTTTCTTATATTTTCGAGTCTGCGGATTTTTGTTGTGTCGTTAAGCATAATAACAGCGACGCTCAAAAAAGCGACTATGACCGAGACTAAAATTGCGGCAGCTGCGATTTTAATGTAAATATAATGAAGTTTATCGTCAATCATATTGATGGATATTGCTGTGCGAATAACAGCGATTGTTTTGCCGTTGCTGACAATTGGCAAAGCTATATACAGCATTTTTTTATCGAGAGTATGACTTAATCTGATGGATTGGCCGAAGGATTTTTGAATCGCCTGGATGAATTCCGGCCGGTCGGAATGATTTTCCATTTTCGCAGGGTCCTGCTCGGAATCGCCAAGCACTGTGCCTGAAGTGCTTATAATTGTAATTCGCACCGCACTCAGTTTGCTGAATTTTTTACAGAGGGTGTCAATCTCGTCGTTTTTAGATTCCTGCACCAGGGGCGTGATTTGAGTGCTGTACACTTTTGCCAGTGTACTGAGTTTGTCGGCGGTTTGGTCAATGTAGAACTGGCGGAAAGAGGCTGAAAAATACCACGTTGCCGCCGCCAGGGCCGCGACAATTACTAACAGGTAGGTAAAGTAAAGCTGCCAAATAAGGCGTTTTCTGGCCATAATTAATCCCTGAATTTATAGCCGATGCCTCGAACAGTTTCAATATATTTACCGATTGGACCTAATTTTTTTCGCAGAGAAACTATCTGCACGTCAATTGCCCGGTCGGTAACAAGGTAATCTCCTCCGCGAATGGAATCTACAATCTGGTATCGCGTGAAAACCAGCCCGGGGCGTTTGGTCAACGTATAGAGAATGCTGAATTCCGTAAAGGTAAGTTCCACAGGTTTATTTTTAATCAGGACTTCGTGACGTGCAGGGTCAATGGTTAATTCGTGAATTTTGACAGGTGCCTTTTCCAAATCGTGCGCGATGACTTTCTGCAGTATCCGCCTTACTCTTGCAATCAATACTTTTGGGCTGAATGGTTTGGTGATATAGTCCTGAGCTCCCAGTTCCAAACCCGTTATAATATCAGATTCCTCGCTTTTGGCCGTGAGCATTATTACAGGAATGTTTTCTGTCTTGGTATTGCTTTTTAGTTTTTTACAGACTTCAAGTCCATCGATGCCGGGAAGCATAAGGTCTAAAATAATCAAATCGGGCGATTTTGCTTTTGCTTTTTCAAGAGCCTCTTCACCAGAAACGGCAGTCTCGGTTTTATAGCCGTTTTTTTCGAGATTAAAACGTACCAGTTCGAGGACATCTTCCTCATCGTCCACGATTAGAATGTTTTCTTTTGCCATAACAGCTTTTCCGTGTAAAATATCTTTTACTCAATGATATTTAATCTTTGTTCGTATATTATTAGTATTATATTAGAATATTGTTAAAGTTGTAAGAGGAATTTTTATGAGTAAAAAGGCACTTATAGCCGTTGCGGACGGCACAGAGGAATTGGAAGCAATTGCGATAATTGATTGTCTCAGACGGGCAGGGGCCGATTTAACCATCGCTTCTGTGCAAAAACTGCAGATTATCACCGCCAGAAAGGTCAAAATTACTGCCGATTGCTTAATTGGCGACTGTTTAGGTCAGGTCTATGACCTTATAGTCCTGCCGGGCGGAATGCCTGGAGCTGAAAATCTTCGCGACAGTAAAGGGCTTGTCGAGATGCTGAAACAGCAGAAGGCATCCGGCAGATTTTATGCCGCGATTTGCGCCTCGCCTGCGGTCGTATTTGAACATCATGGTTTATTGGCAGATAAAAAGGCGACCTGTTTTCCAGCTTTTATCGACACGCTGAAAAACAAACAGGCGATAAATCAAACTGTTGTTGTTGACGGCAACTGCATCACTTTCCAGGGGCCCGGAACGGCACTTGAGTTTTCGCTGAAACTGGTTGAACTTTTGTTCGGCAGCGAAAAAAGTCAGCAGTTAGCCAAAGCGATGCTGGTAAAGTAATGGGAGATTTTGACAAACTTTTTGAAAAGCTTTCAAGGTCTAAATTTAGAAGCAGTTTTAAACTTAAACCTGCTGACATTGAATACATTAATGAAAGGGGGATAGCGACAATCGAGCGGCACGCCAGAGATTTTATTAGTAAGCGTCTCGCCTTGGCCGAACCTAAAAATGACGGCAAGCAAACGCCGACTAAAGGTCATCCGGTTTTTATCGCTCAGCACGCCACAGGAACCTGCTGCCGCAAATGCCTGAAAAAATGGCATAATATCAGTCAAAATAAGCCATTGAGCGGTTCAGATGTAAATTACATCGTTTTAGTTTTAATTGCCTGGATTAAGAATCAGGTTGACATTTGCGGTTCAGGCATATAGAATGTTCCTTTTCCATAATAGGGATTAAAACACATCCTGATTATTGACTAACCTTTTTAAGATTTTAGGGATTTTTATGTATTCAAATTATATTCGTAATGTAGCGATAATCGCACACGTTGACCACGGCAAAACGACGCTGGTTGATAAGCTTCTGTATCAATCCGGAATGTTCCGGACAGAGGACCTTGATAAACTGGCCGGCGGCGAGGCAGATCTTATTATGGACTCGAACCCCATCGAGCGGGAGCGTGGCATAACAATCCTGAGCAAAAATTGCGCGGTTTACTACACTGATCTCCAGGGAGATGAATATAAAATCAATATTATCGACACACCCGGCCACGCCGATTTCGGCGGCGAAGTCGAACGCGTTTTAAAAATGGCCGATGGCGTATTGCTCCTGGTCGATGCGTTTGAAGGGCCTATGCCGCAGACAAGATTTGTATTAACCAAGGCTCTTGAGAATAAATTAAAACCCATAATTGTAATCAATAAGATTGACCGTGAAAACAGCAGGCCGCACGAAGTTGTCAACGAAGTATTCGATTTGCTCGTTCAACTCGGCGCTACCGATGATGCTCTCGATTTTCCTATTATTTACGCTTCTGCAAGACAAGGATGGGCAACAACTGACCCTGATAAGAAAACTACCAATATGCAAATAGTATTTGAAACCATTATTGATAAAGTTCCTCCGCCCAAGGCCGATCTCGATGCTCCGCTGCAAATGCTCGTAACAAGTCTTGAATATTCCGATTATGTGGGAAAGATCGCGGTAGGCAGGGTCTTCGCCGGAAAGATAAGCGAAGGTCAGAACGTTACCGTAATTGACGCAAATAATGTTCATACTCTGCAGAAGGTTATGCAAGTTCATTTGTTCGATGGTCTTACTCGAAAGCAGGTGTCGGAAGTTTTAGCGGGCGATATATGTGCCGTATCGGGTCTTGACCCTGTCGATATCGCAAATACTATTGCCTGTCCGGACAATCCATCCAAGCTTGCCGTTATTGCAGTCGATGAGCCGACCATGTCGATGACATTCAGAGTCAACGATGGACCTTTCGCGGGCCGTGACGGCAAATATGTAACAAGCAGGCAGATTGGCGAAAGACTTGAAAAGGAACTTCAACACAATGTCGCGTTGCGGGTTGAACCCGGCCTGACACCTGAGGAATACATTGTTTCCGGCAGGGGACTTATGCATCTTGGAATACTTTTGGAGAATATGCGGCGCGAAGGATATGAAGTTTGCGTCGGCAAACCTGAAGTTATTGTGAAAGTTATAGATGGCATACATCAGGAGCCTATAGAATTGCTTGCGGTTGATTGTCCTATTGATTCTCAAAGCGCAGTAATGGGCCTTATCGGCGAGAGACGCTGCGAAGTTTTGAAAATAGACGCCAAGAGCGGCACCAGCGATTTTATTCATATGGAATTTCTTATACCGTCCCGCGGCCTGTTTGGTCTTAACGCAAGGATGATGAACGCCACACAGGGCAAAGCGATTATGCATCATTCTTTTGAAAGATATGAGCCTATGCGGGGCTCGATTCCTCAGCGTAAATCGGGCGTTATGGTCGCTACAAATGCCGGCCAGGTAACAGCTTATGCGCTTGACGCATTATACGACAGGGGCACTTTTTTTGTTGAGCCCGGCGATACGGTTTATGAAGGCCAGGTCGTTGGCGAACACTGCAAGGACAATGATATACCCGTTAATGCGGTAAAACTAAAACAGATGAGCAATATGCGAGCGTCCGGCAAAGACGAGGCCGCACGAGTCAAAGCCGCCAGAATAATGAGTCTTGAGCTTTCTATGGAGTACATACAGTCCGACGAGCTTGTTGAAATTTGTCCTAATTCAATTCGAATCCGCAAGCGTTTCCTGAGAGAAGAGGACCGCCGCCGCGCTGCCCGCAAAACCTCTCAGTAGAGTGTTTTTCCTGATGTTTTTGCCTGGAGTTGAGACGGTTTGTAAATTATAATCCATACCTATGGATGAAAAAATTCAAAGCGAACATAAGGAGCGTGAACACTTTTTTAACGCCGCCAAAACAGTGGCGGTAATTACGCTGCTTTCCCGCATATTCGGCTTTTTCCGCGATTTAGGCATCACATCGCTCGGTGCTACCCGTTACAACGACGCTTTTGGCCTGGCGTTTAAAATTCCAAATCTTTTCAGACGCCTGTTTGGCGAAGGTGCGCTTGCCTCGGCGTTTGTGCCGGTTTTTACCGATGTCCACGAAAAAGAAGGCGCCGAAAAAGCTCGTTTGCTGCTTGCAAATTCTTTTGCTTTGCTGGCTGTTTTTCTGGCGATTCTGCTGGTTATCGGCGAACTGGGGTTTTTCATTTATTCCCTTGTGCCAGGCCCCAAAGACAGAGAATTTCTGATGTTGCTGGCGATAATTATGTATCCTTATATGTTCACTGTTTGCCTGCTTGCTCTCTGTTCAGCGGCTCTTAACGCAAGAGGTCATTTCGTCTTTCCCGCCTTTGCCCCGATAATTTTTAATATTTTCGGAATTATCGCTGCATGGTGGCTTGCACCGATGCTTAAACAAAACCTTCAGCACCAGCTTGTTCTGGTGGCGTTTAGCGTTGTTGTCGCCGGCGTTGTGCAGCTGGCCGCAGTTTTATGGCTGCTGGAAAAAACCGGCCTGTCTCTCCGTCCCCGGCTTAAACCGATAGAACCCGGAATCAAGCCGATTATTCAGCTTATTATGCCGATGCTTTTGGGACTTGGGTTTCTGCAGTTCTCAGAAGTTTTTCAGGATATCATCGCATGGAATCTTACCTTAACAAAATTATCTCCGGCAATTAATATTTTCGGCTGGTCGATTCCATGTCCGCTCAGAGAAGGTGTAATTGTGAGAGTTGGTGCCGCCCGTTCATTTTATCAGTTTCCTATGGGCGTACTTGCAATCTCGCTCGGCGTCGCTGTTTTTCCGCTATTGAGCCGTTATGCCTCCCGCGGCGATATTCCAAATCTGCGCGACAGTATCAACCGTGCCATTCGTCTTTCGCTGATGGAAGGCCTTGCCACCGGTGTCGGCTTGTATATTCTTGCCGAACCGATAATGATGATTTACGCCAGGCGAAAATTTACCGTTCCTGATGCTATGCAGGCCGCGTTTGTCTTGAAAATGTATGTCCTTGGAATGTGGGCGTATTGCAGTTATCAAATCCTCGCAAGAGCGTTTTACGCCTGCAAAGACACAATAACTCCTCTTAAGGTTTCCTGTATTCTCGCCGTTTTTAATATATTGCTTTTGCTTTCGCTTATATGGCTGCCGGGTATGGGGCCGGGCGCATTCGGCCTTTCGACGTCGATAACTTTCGCGATGAATACGATAATTCTTATTTTAATATTACGCAAACGGCTTGGCCTTTTAGGCGGCCGAAAAATCGCCAAAAGTTTGGCAAGGGCGATAGTTGCTTGTGCTGTAATGGCGGGCATCGTTTATTATTTAGAATGGTATATGAGGAATGTGAATAATCTGGTCGTTTTAGGTGTATGTGTGCCGGTGGGGGCAATCGTTTTTGTAGCTGTCCTTTGGCTGATGAAGGCTCCGGAATTAGGAGAGTTAAGAGGCAAAAGTGAAAATTAGCGAGAAAAACTGTCCATCTCTCTGAAAAATTCCATTATCTATTTTATTTATCGGCCTTGAATTTTATGCCCAGCTCAGCCAAAGTTTGAATTCTTGGTTTGATGATAGTGGGGTCAGGATACAATCTTTTCAGAAAATAATCATTGGCCAGTTGAGGTTTAGTCAGACAAAATGCTGAGACCTTGGTGTATGTCGTAAATGCCTTCATACTTTGTATACCATCGCGATAACTGATGATATACAATACGATAAACGTAAGTATAATGATTATAAAAATTATGCTTTTTAGAGGTTCTTTTTTCTTTTTGGGATTAAATCTTATTGAGTCTCGCAGCAGAATAATGGCACAAAGCGGCAGAAAAATTGAGATGGTTGTATATCTGCTGGACAGTGCCTGCTGCCATCCAAAACCTGCTCTTCCCAATCCCGTTGCGCAGGCCGCCATACAGGCATATAATGCCAGCCCCAGCCAGGGTGCCAGCTCCTGCAGTTTTTGTTTGTCGAATCGCCAGAGATTGAAAATCGCCAGTGATATTAGAAACAGTGAAATTATCGTAACTGCCATACAGCCATAATAATTCCAGCTCAAAGATCCTCCTAAATATGTTGTTACATATTCGGTGTAACTTAATGGATGGCTCATAAAGAATAACACCGGAGGATGAATGGCGGGTTTTGTGTATTTATAATAGTACAGCACGACCGTTGCGATGCAGGCTGAAACTAATATTATAATATGCTTTAGTTTCCATTTTTTCTGCAATAGAAAAATAACAAGCACAACAGGCCATGTTATCAGGCCCGAATTGAAAGAGTAGCTGGACAATATGGCCGCCGGTATTACAACAATTAGCCCGATAGCTTTTCCTTGCCATTTATTTGCGGCCCATATCGCGATAACCGAGCCCAGTACGGACATAAACATCTGAATTTGCCATCCCCATTCCCAGTTTTCTCTCTGAACCATAGAGAACACCATCATAGAGATGAAAATCTTTAGAAATGGCGATGTCGATTTTATTGTGTTATGGAGTATGGATAGAAGAAACAGGAGAATAAATATTGCCAGCACCATATTTGTGCATAATTCCCAAAATATATTCCAGTTTGACAGCCGGGCAAGAAACAGCATTACAATCTGAGGGAATATTATCCTGTGCTCGTTGTGCTGGGCCCAAAGGTCGGCCAGACTGAGGGTATGATTATGCATTTTTTCAAGTAGAGGGACAAGTTCCCACTGGTCCCAATATGGAATTGTAATGCCATAAATATACACATAATAGAATGTGCAAATGATTGGCAGAATAATCACAATGGAAACAACATTTTTTTTTATTGTCGCCGAAAGTGTATGGTTCGAATCCATTTTTCCCTCAGCAAGTCAAAATTTATTACGGAAATTTTTGCTCAAAGCGTAAAAATACCACCTGAGATATTTCGGCAGCCATTTTAAAATCCTGAATCTTGACTGGCCGGCCGTGCGGTCTGTCCAGGTGCATGGCACTTCGGTTACTTTATATCCTGAAAAATGGGCTTTGACGACTATTTCCATTCCTATTTCAAATCCATTTTCGCTCTGGATATCGATCTTGTCCACCATAGACTTTCTATAGAGTTTAAAGCTGTTTGTTGCATCGTGAACTGGCAGGCTGGTAATATATCTAAGGCTGACTCCTGCGGTTCTGGAGAGCAGTTTCTTAAAAAATGGTCCGCCAATCTGCTTTCCGCCTTTCATATATCTTGAGCCGCAGACAATATCGTAGCCCTGCGACATCGTCTGACACATCTGGTCCACTACAGAATAATCGTCCGACAAATCCGCCATTGTTACAAGTAGATAGTCGCCGCCGGCTTTCCTGAGACCTGTTTTAATCGCATTCGCCACGCCCCTGACAGGATTTTTTAGCAACTCTATGGGCAAACCCTGCTGCAGCTTTTTTTTTGCGATAGGCAGTGTGTTATCTTCGTCAAAATCGTAAACAATATAAATTCTGTGAGGAGGATGAACTTTCTGTTCAATGGCAAGAAGTGTAGCTTCTATATTAGCTCCCTCGTTGTAAACAGGAATTATTATGCTTATCAATTTATCCATTCTTTCGAGCAATTATGAACGCTTGTTTGCCAAAAATTTTCCATGCTAACGGCATTTTAAGATAAAGACGAACCAGGAAAGGCAACTGTGGAAATTTGCTTTTTGTTGTATATGGTAAAAATTTGGATATAGATTGTTTAATCTTAAACCCTGTAATTAAAAGGGCCTCTATTACGCTTTTGTCACTAAGGGGAATACGGTGGTCAAGGAAATCCCAATATTCTTTGTAGAGATATCGAATATTAGGCATAAGAATTAATATGGAGCCGGTTGGTTTAAGCGCTCGCCGAGCTTCCTCAAGTGTCCGGAGGATCTGTTGTCTGGACTCAAGATGCTCCAGGAAATTGCTCATAAATATAATATCTATTGATTCGTCAGAAATTGGCGACATATCCTCAGAAGGACAAATGAATACCTTAACATTCGAATCGGCGAATTGAACGGTGTTTTTGTTCAAATCAATAGCATATTTCTTGGCACAATCTATATTATTTATGAACTCACAATAACCTGCTCCTATATCCAATACGGCCGAATCTTTCGGGATGTAGTTTTGAAAGAAGTTTTGGCACAAAACC
>PLMU01000002.1 GCA_003142595.1 Phycisphaerales bacterium | reverse complement strand
GGCAATGTAATAAGTCAGAGCAAAGTAGGTCCTTACATAAGCGGAACCGTTGTTGATCTGGTTGTTTCACTCGGTCTGCCTGTAATACCTGATGTAACTAATACTGCTCAGACTGCCGCAGAAGCTGCCATCACAGGCGCTTCATTTACAGTTGGAACAGTAACTACAGCACACAGCGATACAGTCGCTGCGGGCAATGTAATAAGTCAGAGCAAAGTAGGTCCTTACATAAGCGGAACCGTTGTTGATCTGGTTATATCTGATGGTCCAAGTTCCCGGACTATCTTCGGCTATATAATTGAACCAGACGGCAACACGCCTGTAGTTGGTGTAATGGTAGATGCCAACAACAACGGCGGAAGCCTCGGTATTACCGATGCTAACGGTTACTATGAGGTAACAGTGCCTCTAGGCTGGTCAGGAACCGCTACACCAATAAAGGCGGGGTTCTCGTTTGAACCATACAAGATGACGTATAACAATGTCACAGCAAGTGTGGAAAAGGATTACGCCGCGACACCATTGGCTTACATTATTTCCGGCCATGTTCTGAAACTTGACGGTACGCCAATCAGCGACGTGAATGTAGCGGCTGAAAACGGCGGCGGCCCGTACACAACCAAGTACGGCAAAGTATCTAACGACGGCGGCCCATGCTTAGGCAGATTCGGAAGCGGATCAGCAGCAACTGACGCCAACGGCTACTATGAAGTGATGGTTGATTACAACTGGTCGGGCACGGTCACACCAGCCAAGTACGCTTATGCATTCAACCCGAACAACAGGCCATATGCGAGCGTTGTCGCGGACCAGAATAGTCAGAACTACACGGGCGAACTGATGACCTTTGCGATTAGCGGCTACGTCCGTAACGACTGCAACACGCCGATAAAGGGCGTGATAGTAAGTGCGGATAATGGCGGAGGCTCTGGTACAACCGACGCTGATGGCCGCTACGAGGTCTGGGTTAGCTACAACTGGTCCGGTACGGTAACACCAAGCAAAACCCATTATACTTTCAACTCAACCAACAGAGTATACACTGATGTTCTTGAAAACAAGACAGGCCAAAACTATTTAGCGGATAATATCTACGACCTCGATTGCAATGGCTCTATTGGTTTTGGAGATGTCGCGATAATAAGTGAAAACTGGCTGAGCAACAATCATGATGGCGATTTCAACAACGATGGTATAGTAAACTTCCTGGATTTCGCCGATTTTGCCACGGTTTGGCAAGATAATTAAAAGTAATAGACGACAATAAAAAGTTTAACGGCCTGTGAGAATTATCGCAGGCCGTTTTTATCGAATCTAACTGAGAATTCCTAATTTCAATTTGGGCTGTAATCGTGCCAGCCGGCAGGGGCAGGATCAAATTTGCCGCTAAACCAGATGTTGCCCGGTAGAACGCCTTCAAGCAGCCGCTTGTCAAGATGATAGTTCTTGAGATAGCCATCATTGCCAACAGCGCCGACAATGCCTCTGACAACTTCGCAAAAAGTGCCGCGTACAATCAACGGGTCCTGTTCGGTGCTGCCGGGCGGAGCTGGAACCGATTCATTGTTTTCCCTTCGCCCGCCATGAGTATTATCCACTTTTACATTTTCGGCACCCCATCCGCCGCCGCCAACTGTAATCGCGGCTTCAACAACGGTTGAGTCAGTCGGGTCGACCGTGTTGACAGCGTTTCTCTGGTTATACAAAACTCGGTTGTTCAGCGGGGCGCCTACGAAATGGGCGACCGGCATGTATTTATGCTTTTTCCCGTTGATAATTTTATCAGGAATTCCATCAGGAGGTAATGTAGGCGTCGTAGGATAATAGTTCGTTGAGCCGGTGCCATACACGAGAGGATTGCCATAAAGGGACATTCCGGGGTCAATAACTTTGATGACGCCGCCGGCGATCAAGCCAAGCGCATTCCCATTATCCGCGGTGGGCATTCCGGAAGCATCGTGGGTGCCTGCCACATAGATTGAACCGGCAATCCAGATATTACCGGTGGCAACGATGGTAAGCTTGCCCCCCACGACAAGCTGTTCGTATGCGTCACTGCCTAAAATAACATTCCCATCGACATAAATTTGCCCGCTCGGATCGCTTACTTTACCCGTACCTGGAAACGTCTGGCTAACATAAGTATCCGCAATAGACACCACAACAGGCGGCTCTCCAGTATCATCATGGTAGTGATAGGCATAAATAGAGTATGGACAAAAATTGCCGTTGCCATCTATCCAATAATCATGCGTGGTGCTTCTCGAATATCCCACCACCGTGCAGTTATTCCGTATCCGCACATTTCCATTGTAGAATTCCATCTGCACAGCAGGAAGCAAACTGCAATAGGATGAAAGACCGGTAACATCCGCTGTGGCCTTTGGCGTAAAAATGTATTGCGATTTTGTGCTGCTTTTAAAACGCGCTAATTTGCCGTTCACCGTCGTCTTGTCCGTTATCCTGCTGTCGGGCTGGTCAAAAATAATGCCGCCCTCGAAACAACTCATCACAGTTGCATATTTGTCATTTCCGCCGTTATGTTGTGATTCACCCATTTGGACCTGTCGCAGAAAGCGAGGCCTTGCGTTATCGGGGTAAAAATAAATATCTTTTTCATCGGCAGGGTTGGTATCGTTCTTGTTTATATGAAGCGTCATATCTACAATTTCGCCATCGGTGAAATTGACCGAATCCGTCGATGAATAGCTGATAGGGGTGCTGCAAGCAATGCCGACCTTGGGCACGCGGCACAACCCCATATCCCATCCGGTGACGGCCTGTTTAACATATACATCAACTACTCGTTTTTGAACGCCGCAAGTACCCGTGGATATAATCCTGAAAACGGGCACTCCGCCAATGTAATCATAAAACTGCACCGCATAAGTGCAACTGCTTTCGGCAAGATTGAACGTTCCCGAAGAGGTGAGATCGGCGGGTGTAAAGCCCGGAGGGTTTCCCGTCGAAAGCCCAGTAAGAACGTCCGGCACCGCGTTCATCCAATAGATACCCTTTTCATATCCGGCCTCAGCGGCGAGCATCGCAACGGTTTGGTCTTTTAACTTTATTGCCCGCAGCCGCATTCCATAAGTTATTGTCAGCAATGCCGTGCCGATGAGCATTAGCACTACCATCATCACGACAACAAAGACGAGTGCAAAGCCGCCGCGGTGACGGTGATTAATATATCTGCATTTGTAATTTTTCATAACCGTTTCCTTTTTTGAGGCAAATTGCCTCTATTACGGCCAGACATTTCGCATCAGTGAAGCTGTTTTTAATGTAATGCTGCGATTAGTGCTATGGTCGACAAGAGTAATATCCATACGAATGCTGCCGTCGCCGTCGCCATTATCGTTCTTGGCCGTATGGCTGAATTTTAGATTTTCAACATTCTCGGCGACCACCTGCGTCGCCGCATTAGAGTTTCTTTGATTACCTATGACACCCCCTATGTCCCCGACATAGTCATAAGTCCCGCGATCCATCATCAGCCTTTTGCCGGCGCGGTCAAAATACATCAGTATATACGCGTCAGCAGTATTTGAAGTATTATTCATAATTGCAGGGGTTGGGACATTCTCAGTCCAATACCTGAATTCAACTGCCGTGCCGGTGAGCACCTGACCGGCGCCGGGAAGTGATAACGGAACCACACGCGTGAATTGGTCGCCGACATTATTATACACGCGATAATTCATCTTATTTGATTTTCGACCGTTAATCCCGAAGGTTATCATTGTTTGCAGGGCGTCAATTTCTATCCCTTTATTGACCCTTGTATATGTGCTATTCCAGTTTTTCTGCTCTGCATAGAGCAGCATACCCATAATCAGCGAAATCATCACTGCGATAACGGACGCTAAAATCAGCTCTATCAGTGTTAAACCTTGTCTAAATTTTTTATTACGATACATCATTGGAATGTCCCTTTAATTTTGTCCTTGTCTGACAGAAGTGGTAAGAACAAGCGAAGGGCTATTTGCACTGATGGCGCCGGGACCAAAGTCACTGCGCCAGCGGATTGTTGTCCCTATCTGGTAAAGTATGCCCGCATAGGGTTCATTGTAGGTTTGGTTACTTGCAAGCTGTATATGTAATGTGACGTTATCTATATTAAGAAAATAACCACCGACCTCTGTTGTAAAACCAAGTCCCAGGGATGTAGGATCGTAATTATTTGTGCCGCCTTTACTTTTCCAGTCCTCAAGCAGAAGTTGCCCGATGCGAGTAGCTGTCAAATCCACTTGAGCTATTCGAATGTGGCGAGCGCCATAATATTGGTACGTAAGTGTCCCAAGTGCCACAATTGCTATCATAGCAATAGCTAAGACGTCTTCAATAAATGTCAATCCCCTTATCCGTTTTTTCTGTAACATAGCTTTGACACAGTAATTAGTACTAAAGTAATAAACTTTTACCATTGGTTTATCGGCTTTAATAAATTACTAAGAAAGTCAAATAAATCTAAAACCTTTGGATATTTTATATGGCTTTATT
The DNA here is from genome assembly GCA_003142595.1 of Phycisphaerales bacterium. Taxonomy (GTDB): domain Bacteria; phylum Planctomycetota; class Phycisphaerae; order Sedimentisphaerales; family UBA12454; genus UBA12454. Next base: position 8,542 of record PLMU01000002.1, on the reverse strand, counting down.
GAAATAATATAACTGCTTTTTTAAGCAAGACTTGGGTAATTACTTCAAAAAGTGGAAGGGAGATAATATCAGGTATGCAACCGCTTATCGGACGAAATAATCTCTGTCCATTCCTTAGGTTTGACCTCTTTTCGTCTGGTCATTCTCAAAAGCATCGTCAGAGCCATATCGTAAACAAACATCAGCAGGCATCCCAATGCAGCGACTATTACCACGCCAGTCAAAGTTACCTCAAACAACCGTAACTTTTTATCAAGACTGACTCCGGGTAGCATCCCGGCCTTGGCCAGTTTCAGAGATGTCACGGCCGCTAAAACAACGATCGTGGGTATGCATACCAGCCGTATAATTGATCTTATAAAACTCGTAGAAGAAGGGAATGGCATTGCATCCAGAGATACTGGTGGGCAGATAAAACCAAAATGGCCCAACCTCGCACCAAACCGCAGAAATCGGGAGAGAATCATACCTATGACACAGCCTAATCCGGCTAAAAGCTCCAGACCTGAATAATTAGACCATATTGTGGTCTGGATTTTAATCGTTGGAAAATATATGAAACCGAATCTATCAAGGGCTAACTTCTCAAGGCCTGCAATCGCTAGAATCCCCACAGTCAAAAAACCGCAGAGAACAGGCAGAAAAACATACTGCAATGTGCCGAAAACAAGTAACTCTCTCGTTTTTTTTTGTTCTTCGTTCACTTCGCATTCCTTGCAAAGCACCCAAAAGCAGGTGATTCTGTCGCAAGTGAAGCAGATTTGAAACAGTTTCTAATTTGCCTTGCCGAGCAGCCGCTCCATCTTCACTGCATCATTCGAACGACCAATCGCCTCTTCACGCTCAATATGCCCTTTTTTATACATTTCGACAATACTTGCATCCATACTATGCATACCTAACCGTCCTGAAGTCTCTATGATATTGGGAATCTCATGAATTCTGTTTTCACGAATACAGTTGCGAACCGCCGCTGTACAAAGCAATACCTCTGTACACGGCACCATTCCCGGCTTATCTATCCTCCTGAACAGTGTCTGTGACACTACTGCCCTAAGTGTATTGGCAAGCATAGTACGGATAGTGTTTTGCTGATTCGCCGGATATATATCGATAATCCGCTCGACCGTTTGAGTTGCATTGATAGTATGAAGAGTACTCAAAACCAGATGCCCCGTCTCTGCCGCTGTTATAGCTGAACTTGTTGTTTCCAGGTCTCGCATTTCACCTACCATGATTATGTCAGGATCCTGACGAAGTACATGCTTTAAGCCCGATGCAAAATTCGGAACATCAGCCCCTACTTCACGCTGCTCTATCTGGCATAGATTATTCGAAAGCAAATACTCAATGGGGTCCTCAAGAGTAATTACGCGTTTGGTGTACTTACGGTTGATTAATCCTATCATAGCCGCAAGCGTAGTACTCTTGCCCGCTCCGGTATGGCCCGTAATCAGAACAAGACCACGTGGCAGGTCAGATAGATCTTTGATTAACTCAGGCAGGTGAAGGGTTTCGAACGGGGGAGTCTCAGTCAGGATTACTCTGAAGGAAAGAGCTATCGTATCACGCTGGAAATGAGCGTTAACACGGAAGCGGTGACCACTTTCTATCATTGTCGAGAAATCATAATCCTTTCTGCCTTCGAATTTATCAAAACGTTCCTGACTAATCATTGAGAGCAGCATTTTTCTGGCATCTTCATTGCTGGTTACAGGAAAATCCATTTTTATCAATTCTGTATTTTTCCGTATCAGAGGTTCCATGCCAACGTTTATATGAACGTCGCTGGCGTACTGCTCGACCGCCTTTTCTAAGATTGTCTTTATATCTACCATACTAAGTCACCGCTCCTTGTTTTAATTTAAAAAGGGATGTCATCGCCGCCACAGGATTGCTGTGCCGATAACATCCCGGTTAAAAACCTTATTTCTTTATATTTGCGTAGTGTCGAATAGTTCACCTTCGCATATAAGCAACTATTTTTATATAAATTCAACCTTTAAAAACAAACTATTTTTGTTTCTCCGCATCTTTTTCTGCTCGGCTGTCTTGTACCTTCAACAGGGGGAATTCCGTTGCTTTATAAGCGTTCTCTTCTATACCTGTGAGTACAGAAGATTCGATAAGGCGAGGTGTTATGAAAACGATAATTTCGCTCGTCGTTGTATCTTCACCTTCGGATCTAAACGCCATGCCAACCAGAGGTAAATCGCCAAGAAGCGGTATTTTGTTGGTTTGCTGAGCAACATCTTTCTTTCGCAATCCGCCCAGAACCACCGTCTGGCCATCTTTCACCAGTACTATCGTCTTAACACTGCGAGTATCTACTGTCGGAACATGGGTTGCCGGATCCGTGGAAACAACAACGCCGAATTTGGGAACAATGTCCAATCTTAACATGCCATCTCTTGTGAGATGCGGCTTAACGGTAAGGGTGACACCGACGTTTTTGAATAATATCGTTTCGGTAGCGGTATTGCCGGTTGTGCTCGTTTCCTTATAAGGAATCTCACGCACGATATCAAAAATCGCGTTTTCGTTGTCAAGCACAAGTATTCTCGGATTCGCAAGCAGTTTGGCATTAATTTTTTCCTTCTGAGCCTTTAATAACACATCTATATCAATACCAGAATTGAGCCACCCCAGACGCAAAACTCCTGTAGTACTTTGGGTTTTGCTCGTAGTACTTGTGAAAGCGCCGGTATTAAATGGATATACTTTGCCTGTAGGATTTTCACCTAATGCTGTTATTCCATCTGTGCCGTATGCCGGATTACCACCTGAGGTAAATGTAGTATTACGGCCTGCCTGCCATTCGACACCAAGGTCGAGCGTGTCCTGATGTGTTATATCATAAATTCTTGCCTCAACCAAAATCTGGGGTGTTATACGGTCAATCTCTTTAATAAAAGCATCAATAGCTGTGATTTTGCTTTCCGTATCTGTGACAATAATATTGCTTGTACCCGGATTGGCGGAGAGGCTGCCATCCTTCGAAATGAATTTCTTTAATGCCGCTTCAACTTGTGTTATATCGGCATAGTTAATTCGATAAATTTTATTGACAAATTTTTCCCTGATATCAATTATATCCTTTTGCGACATAACACGAATCATATGCTCCGTAGCGACATAACCATAGCCGTTTGCCGCCAGGATATTATCAAGGGCCTCTGAAAGGGGGACATTCTTCAGGGTGGCGGTTACATTGCCGATAACTGCCGGACTTTTAACAATGTCAATATCTGCCTGTTTGGCCAGCATTCGTAAGACATCATCTATCGGGGTCTCGCGGAAATCGACGCTGACAAGTTGCTGCATTTTCAGCTGCATTTTCATTTGAGCGGCAGTCAAAACTTCTGCCTTATTTACATCCTCGGCGGCAGCGACAGCAACAGTAGCGGGCAATGGGCTTTGAACGGCAGTCAAAACTTGTGCCTTATTTGTATCCTCGGCGGCAGCAAATAATAGGCATGGAGATAAGGCTATCACTAACAGCAATACGGGAACTAACACTTTCACTTTATGATAAGGTAAATTTCGCATAATCAACATCCTTTCATAAAAATTAACCTTATTTAACATTTTAACAGACCATCTACCGGCTTTCCATTATTATTTTATTTTCTTTTCCTTCCGGATTTTGAAGTTTCACGGAATCAGGAGATATTTTCATGACCGTCCAGTTTGTACTCTTAACCACATCTCCTTCGTAATAGATTTCTGTTCCTATCAAAGCAGAAGGCCTGCCCTGAGATGGACACATAATGCCCTTAAGCGAGAGTCCTCCAATCGAAACCGGCGAAGACCCCAAAACCATCGGATCCCTGATATCTGCAGGCCAAGGTTCGGGTTCGGCCCAGTGTATTTCGGCATCCTTTGCAACTATGCCTGATTTAGAAGATGTTTTAGGACCTGTGGGGACGTTTTTATGTCCTGGCCCATATAAAAAGAAAAGCACTAACGCTAAGACACCACAAAGCCCAAATACCAAGTACAGCTTTCGCCTCTGTGAAGCTGCGTATTCCTGGTCTTCTGTAAGTTTGCCGTTAACTTTCGCAACAGTTTGAATTGGCTCAGGAGCAGATGTCTGATGCGGCTGTTTGCCATATCCGCCGGCAAAATGGCTGTCAATGCCGGAAACGGATGAATTTGCGGCTGATGTCTCAGCGATATTCACACCCGCAGTATTTTTGTCCGCCGGCGGGGGGGATGGGGTATCTGGCAGCGATACTCCGCCAAAAATCGATGAAACCTTTTTATGCAGTCCGGATTTATGCTTCATTTACGGCCTCTTCTGCGGTGATTTCTTGTGCCAATGCCATATATTCTCTGGCTCCAATACTTTTTGAATCGTAAGCAAGAATAGGCTCACCGGCGCTTGGCGCCTCGGCAAGACGTATAGACCTGTGGATAACGGTTTTCAGCACCAGTTTGCCGAAATGCTCCTCAGTCTCGCGTCGCACCTCTTGGGATAACAAAGTTCGGCTTTCAAAAAATGTCAGCAAAATTCCAAGTATGCGCAGCGAATAATTGAAACGATCACGAACTACGCCAATCGTCTCAAGGAGCTGCTTCAATCCCTCAAGGGCGTAATAATGCGTCTGAACCGGAATAATAACTTCCGAACTGGCAACCAGTGCGTTTAGCGTAAGCAAACTCAGCGAAGGTGAGCAGTCAATAATACAGAAGTCATATCGGCCATTCAGTTTTTCGATTGTCTGACGCAAAAGACGTTCCCTGGCATATCTGGGAGTTATCTCCGTTTCAGCCCCGGAGAGCAAAACATTGCTCGGAGCCAGAGATAACCCATCAAATTTCGTAGCAACAACTACCGATTCAAGCGGCGTTAAAGGGTCTATAATCGCATTATAAATAGTTTTTTCGAATTCCTCAGGTTCAAATCCGACCCCCAATGTCGCATGTCCCTGAGGATCAAGGTCTATAAGCAGGACACGTTTTCCAGACTGTGCCAGCGCAGCCGACAAATTTACCGATGTCGTGGTCTTGCCACAACCGCCTTTTTGATTTGCAACTGCTATAGTCCTCATATTATGCCTGATAAACTAATTCACCACAATCTTGGTTCCGACAGGTCCGCCGGTGCCGCTTAAAATATTACCGGCGCCTAAAATATCTTTTAAACTATCCTGACCCACAAAAAAAGTCAGGACCATTTCCACCTGGTGTCCTTCATTAACATTCGTAGCGAGTTTAATCTTAAACGTATCAACAAATATCACCGGCTTGTAACGCTCCAGCAAATTAATAAATTTTGCAAACTGGGAAAAAGAACTTTTGAATTTTATCTGCATACGCCCTTCGAGAATATACCGGCATTCATTAATAGCGCCGTAAGAATCCGGCATTTGGTTTGTACTGCTTAAATCCTGAACCCCTGCCTGTTTGGCCATTTTGCTGATATCGATTGCAAGGTTGGCAGCCTGCTCATAACTGACAACAAACCTGCTTAAGGTCTGATGTGCCGAAGAAAGCTCCTGCTGAAATATACTGTTACTATCCCGCCAATTTGTATGCGTGTCAGCCACTTCGGCTTCCTTTTCCTGGATGATAGCTTCAATATCCCTGATAGCCTTGCGTTGCGGACCCAAGGCAAAGATTCCGACAAAGATTATAACGCAAACCGCCGCAATACAGGTGGCACAGGCCAAATAAATAGTTTTTTTCGGCAGCTTCATAATCTCGGCAGAGGCCACAGCGTAGACCGCCGCAATACAGGCGGCACAGGCCAAATAAATAGTTTTTTTCGGCAGCTTCATAATCTCGGCAGAGACCATAGCGTAAGCCGCCGCAATATGGGCGGCACAAGCCGAATAAATAGTTTTTACAGACAACTTCTTCATAATTTTTTATACGCTTGCGATTTAAGCTGGCCCCTTATAATATGATTCTTGACTTTGTGAATCCTTCCCGCCGGATCCGTGTACGCAACATCGCCGCTCTCGGCAAGATAGACTTTCTCAAAAGCGCTATTCAGTACCTTAGAATCGCGCCAAATAGCCAGATAGCTCTTAACCGCGGTGTCATTCGCATCCGAATTGAAACCATACAAATTGCTGTTAAGGGTGCGATTTATAATCTCAAAATCAACTTGCTTGCCGGGTTCCCTGATGCTCGCAACTTGTTCCTTACTTACACTGCGAGTAACACTAAGTTCGTTAATCAACATCGACGGCGGCAGAGAGTTCGCAATCTCCCGCAGCAAAGGCGTCCACTGAACATAGCGGCCAATCGAGTTTGCAATCTCAAAATGACACTCATTATAAATGCCCAGATTTTTTTTGATACGCGATTTCATACTGCCTTTACCATCCGTTCCCTTCAGCATTGATTCAAGAGCGGTCAATTGTTTTTGCTTTGCTCTCAGAGTCAGGGAGTTATGGAAGTACTGCACACACAACAGGAGCAAAATCAGCACAGAGACCGCCGCGATACCGGCAAACAATCCGATCTCGGTTGTCCGGTTCCTTGCCGGAAGTCCCTGACCTTTTAAAAAGTCTATTTTAAACATACGCTTTATACCTGTCTCATGGCAAGTCCGGCAGCCACCGCAAAAGCAGGGCCGCACTTTTTAATTAAATCACCGCCGACAATATTATCATCGCATTGCATTTGTAAAAAAGGATTCCAGACAGAAACCTTGCTCTCGATTCCGCCTGTTAGCGATTTGACAAAATCGTCGAGCAGCGAAAAACCTCCGCAAACATACACACGCTCAATTGCATTACCGCCGTGACTGGCCAGGTAATATGCAAGAGTCTCGATTATATCAAGTATCAGCCTTTTACAGGCAAGGTCAATATCTGCCGAACACTTACCTTCGGAAAGTCGCTGCTGAACCTGTTCGGCGCTGGTGTTGCTGCTTTTGGCAATATAATCGATAATGTCGCCGCCTGAATATCCCAGGTTGCGAACAAACGGCAGCCCGTCAGTGCCCAATATTGCGACAGTTGTCAGAGACCTGCCGACATTAACAACGGCGATGGGTAATTTTTCGCCAGATGGAAGGCACTTTTCGAGGCAATTTAAAAGCGCAAGCTCATCCGAATCAATCAGCACGCATTTGAGCAATGTGTCTTCGGCCAGCTTTTGCCTTTTGGATATCGCCTCTTTTGTCGCAACAGCAAGAACGCCTTTTACGCTTGGGTGCACTTTTTTTTCCCTTTTTCTCAGTCCGCCGCCGTCTGCTTCATAAGTGCCAATTAACTGGTAGTCCACAACGCTGCTTTTGATATCGAAAGGACAAACCTGGGCGGCCTCTAACATTACCGCCTGCCCAACCTCTTGAAGGGTCAGTAAAGTGAAATTAAAACTGCTGATTTTGACCTTTTTTGACCCGGATAGACCTAATACGAAATAGGAATCGCGGGAAATGCCTCCCTGACTTGATTTAAAACAATTCTCAATAGCTGCCATCTCGGCTATTTCTGGAGGCTCGCTGCTGTCAAAAGATTCTATCGTACTCATCGCAGCGGCAATAACACGACAGCCGTCGCCATTGGTGTCAAGAGAAACCATCTTGACCGCACTGGAACCAACGTCGAGCCCAACTATCGGCTTATCAGCAGCGTTGAACATAGTCTGTCAACTCCATAAAATCCGCAAAATTTATCAAAGAGACCTTCTAAAACAAAATACTACAAAAAAGATAACTGCAACTGCTGTCAACGGTTATGACACAAAGCGCATCTGTAGTCAAGCAATTTCCTTGTCCAGATTAACAAAAATCATCAATCTTGAAAAGTGCCTAATCTATATATCTTCGGCAAAAACACCCGATAATGTGCAATTTTTTACTGAAAAGAGCTACGAAGGCACAAAGAAAGTTGTAATTTGAAGAATGAAGATTGGCGAGTAGAATAGTCAGAATTTTTTTAGAGATTCACACAATAAGTGTAGCGGGAGATGCTCGCAAGGCCATTGAAACGAAGACGCGAAAAAGAGTAGTTTCAAAACAAAAATATCTTAATCAGCCCCAAGACAAAAAGCTATTGAAAGGCAAGTAAGTGAGGGAAAATTGAGTCGCGCGGGGTGGTGGGGCGAACCCGGCTTATGTTCCATATCAGCCATTATACCACCATTTCAAAGAAATGCAATAATTCGCTAAGGTAAGGAACGTCAAAACCATTGCATTTGCCGGTGATGAAAAACCTGTTAATTAAACATCTGCTCGCCATTTTTGGTCAGTACATCGGGCCATCGGCGGTTTATTAATTGCTGTCTCGGCGAATGTAACTCGAAGCACCTCTTCGGCGGTTGTCGAACCCTCAAGCATTTTCTTGACACCACTGTCAAACAAACTGCAATAACCTTTTTCACGCGACATTGCTCGTATCTCCGCCTCAGTACCACCGGCCGCTACCTTTTTTCGAATATCAGCATCCATCACAAGAAATTCAAATATCGGCAATCTGCCAAGATAACCCGTGCCAATACACGCCTGACAGCCGGTACCATGGTAGAAAACAGCGTTTTCAAAATGTTTCGGGTCCATTCCGAAACGGGCGATAAGTTCCGG
>PLMU01000012.1 GCA_003142595.1 Phycisphaerales bacterium | reverse complement strand
CCGGGCAGATAGTCGATGTTAACCCTTTCATAAAAGAGGTGTTAGGCTATTCTCACGAAGAGTTGTTAGATAAGAAGCTCTGGGAGATTGGGGTTTTCAAAAACATTGCGGCATCCAAAGAGGCTTTCCTGGAATTGCAAAATAAAGGATATGTCCGCTTTGAAAATATGCCGCTTGAAACAAAAGACGGACGTCGTATAGCGGTCGAGTTCATAAGCAATGTATATTCAGTCGACCATAAAAAAGTAATCCAATGCAATATCCGCAACATTACAGATCGCGTACGGGCCGAGGATGCGGTGTCAGTTTCTGAGGTCCGTTATCGGAGGCTTTTTGAGGCGGCTCGTGATGGAATACTTATCCTGGACGCGGACTCCGGGCAGATAGTCGATGTTAACACTTTCATAAAAGAAGTGTTAGGCTATTCTCACGAAGAGTTATTAGACAAGAAGATCTGGGAGATTGGGGTTTTCAAAAACATTGCGGCATCCAAAGAGGCTTTCCTGGATTTGCAGAATAAAGGATTTGTCCACTATGAAAACCTGCCGCTTGAAACAAAAGACGGACGCCATATATCGGTGGAGTTCGTAAGTAACGTGTACTTAGTTGACCAAAAGAAAGTAATCCAATGCAATATCCGCGACATCACAGCTCGCGTACGGGCCGAAGATGGGCTAAAGCAGCTCGCCGAAGAGCTTGAACGCTCGAACAAAGACCTTGAGCAGTTCGCTTACGTAGCCTCTCATGACCTGCAGGAACCTCTGCGGATGATAGCAGGATATACGCAACTGATCCAGCAGCGATATAAAGACAAACTCGACGAGGATGCTAACCAGTTTATTTACTACACTGTCGATGGTGTGATGCGGATGCAGAGTCTCATTACTGACTTGCTGACTTATTCACGCCTTAATACCAGCAGTGAAGCCCTGAAATTTGTTGATTGCCGAGAGGTTCTTAATGAAGTACTGGCCACCCTGAAAATGACACTCGAAGAAAGCGGTGCCGACATTAAACTTGGGCCGATGCCGAATATCCGGGCCGACCGGACACTGTTGTTCCAGTTGTTTCAAAATCTTATTGGTAACGCCATTAAATTCCGAAGCGATAAACCGCCCCTGATAAACATTACAGCAACGCCGCAGGATAAACAATGGTTGTTTTCGGTCAGTGATAATGGTATTGGTATGGAACCGCAGTATTTGGAGCGTATTTTTGTTATATTCCAAAGGCTGCATACGCAGGATAAATACGCGGGCACCGGCATTGGTCTGGCAATTTGCAAGAAAATTGTCGAACGCCACGGAGGGCGAATCTGGGCAGAATCGCAGCCGGGCAAAGGTTCGACATTTTATTTCATTATTTAACGTCTAAAAGGAGACAAAAATGACGGATTTAAAAAACATCAAAGTAGTTGAAATTTTGTTGGTTGAAGACAGCCCCGGCGACGTGCGGCTGACCGTTGAAGCGCTTAAAGAAGCCAAGGTTGCCAACAGGCTTAGTGTTGTACCGGATGGAGTAGAAGCAATGGCTTTTCTTCGGCAGAAAGGTCCGTATGAGGGTGCGGCACGCCCGGATATTATCCTTCTGGATTTGAATCTGCCGCGGAAAGACGGACGCGAAGTGCTGGATGAAATAAAAAACGACCCCGAACTGAAGCAAATTCCAGTGGTAGTTCTGACAACCTCACAGTCGGAACAGGATGTTCTGCGGGCTTATGACTTACACGCCAACTGTTATATTGCCAAACCTGTTGATTTCAAACAGTTTATGAACGTCGTAAAATCTATAGAGGATTTCTGGCTCACTGTGGTAAAATTACCAACAAATGAATGATATAAATAGCCCTATTATCAAAATTTTGCTTGTGGAAGATAATCCCGGAGATGCCCTGCTGCTGAAAGAAACTCTCAAGGGGATAACCCATACCAAATTTGAACTAACGCATGCAACACAGCTCAGCGAAGCGGTGGCGCATTTGGGCAAGTCCAGTTTTGATGTCATATTGCTTGACCTGTCTCTGCCAGACAGTTTCGGACTTGAAACCGTCGAACGGGCATCATCGATAGCATCATCCCTGCCTATAATTGTGCTGACCGGCTTAAAAGACGAAACCATAGGCATACAGGCGGTTCATAAAGGCGCCCAGGATTATCTTATCAAGGGACAGACCGACAAAGATTTACTGGTTCGTGTTATAAATCATTCTATAGAACGCAAGCGGATTGAGAAGGATTTACGAAACGTATGCGATGATTTGCAAATTAAAGTTGAGGAACGAACATTAACGCTCGAAAAAACGGTCGATATCCTGCGTAAGGAAATACTGCGGCGAGCCGAAGCGGAAAAGAAAATTCGCGAAGACCAGAAACAACTCAGGTCCTTGACCGCTGAACTGGTGCTTACCGAGGAGCGGGAACGGCATAATATCGCGATAGAACTGCATGATTCTCTCGGACCGATGCTTGCCTTTACCAAAAGAGAATTGACGTCTTTGCAGAAATCAATGCCGGAAAAAACCGCTGAATCCATAAATAGTATCTGCCTTAATATCGGTCAGGCCATAAAGCAGATTCGGAGCTTAATTTTCGAACTAAGTCCTCCGGCACTTTACACTCTCGGGTTTGAACCTGCGATCGAAGAGTTAACCGACAACTTCAGCCAGGAACAAAAGTTAAAAATATTTTTTGAAAACAGTGACGAACCTAAACCGCTGACAGACCCCGTAAAAATTCTGCTTTATCGCTTTATTCGTGAACTGCTTATAAATATAGCCAAACATGCTGAGGCCAAAAATGTTCGAATCGCCATGTCAAAAGACCGTAATAACATAAAAATTATTGTTGAAGACGACGGTAAAGGTTTTGATGTAGCCGGTCTTGATTCCAAACCCAGTGGCTCAAAAGGATTCGGCCTGTTCAGCGTCCGTGAGCGGCTGGCGCACATAGGCGGCACACTTAATATCCAATCTGAAGCCGGCAAGGGAACTAAAGTCATCCTGCTGGCGCCTCTGGACATATTAAAGGACATTAAAAAGAAAAACAAAAAACCATAAAATACGCAGGTAAATACTATTTTCCTTTCTTACCTTCTGCGGTGCGCCTTTCCCGCAACAGGTAAGTTTTGACCATTAAGCTCACTTTTAAAAAAAGTATAAAATTGTCTTACTCACGCAGTTGAGCCGCAAAAAAACAAGATAAAAGTCGAGTAATTACGAAGTATCTTTAGAGGATATTCCCTATTTCCCAAATATAAGGGTACAGGTAATCTTTATTCGTAAACTGAAATATTGAAAGGACAGAAGTATGCTTGTGCTGACCAGAAAACAAAATGAGAGTATTATAATCGGCGAAGGCATAGAAATTAAAATCGCCCGTATAGATGGGAATCAGGTAAGAATCGGCATCACCGCTCCAAGATATATCCCGATTTACCGAAAAGAAATAGCTCCATTTTCCGCAGGCAGCGATGAAACCAATGAAATACCTGTAGCGGCAAGATTCAGCTATATGACAATTTAAACCGATAAAGTATAGAAGCTCTTTTACCAAACGTATCGAAATGTTTTGGCGCAGACAGTGACGAGTTTCTTTTTCCTGTATCTGCGTCTGCTCTTTGGCTTAAAATAATGCCTTCTTCTTCCACCGGTAGAAACTAGCTTCGCTAACCCCCATCTTCCTGGTAATCTCCTCTACCGNNACCTGCCTTAACGCATAGGCAATCTGTTCCTGGGTAAATCTGGTCTTTTTCATTTCCGAATCCTTTCCAAAATAAGATTATAAAAAATTTACTCTCATTTGGAATGGCACAGCTTTTGGGGGGAAGGTCAAAGATTGTTAGATGTTGTCCTTGGGACTCCTTACGGAGGAAGTTAAAATCGTAGTAGCTTTAAGGCAAAACCTCTTTGGGGTGAAAAATTCAAAGCGATGTGCCGACGTCAAGTTTACTTGTAAGTAAGACACGAGTTTTGAATTTACAAACCCGATTCATCGGACAGCCTTAAAGCAATTCTGCCGTGTAAATCCGTGCAGTTCCGTGTCTAAAAAAATTCGTGTTGATTCGTATTCATTTGTGGTTAATTTTTCGTGTCTTTGTGTCTTGGTGGCTTGGTGGTTATTTTTCTCGATTTTTTGCAAAAAAGTAAACCTTATTATCCAATTATTTTAAGTTACGCCCTATAATCGGCAGAATTGAAACCAAATTTACAGGATAATCCTTTTTTAATGATTCTGAGCGAGTATTAACCTTTAAAAAAATGGAAAATATCCGCGGGAATTATTATAGGAACTTCCGCTTGCAAAACGGGCACATAAACTGTAAAGTGTAACTTGGCGTAGAATTACTGGAGAGGTGGCCGAGCGGCTGAAGGCAACGGTTTGCTAAACCGTCCAGTGGGTATAAACCCGCTGCGCGGGTTCGAATCCCGCCCTCTCCGTTTTTTTTACGTCACTTCCTAGCTCATTTTAAATAAATTAGTTACAGCAAAACACAAATAGAGTGTTGGCCTCTCGCGTTTAAAAACATAATTTTACAAAATAAGGTGTTGTGGAAATATTACTATTTTTTAATAAGGTTAACAAAATAGCGGGGGCATCATATCAACACTCTTTACCTTGAATTGTTTCCTTCCGGCGAAACATATTTTCACTTTACAGTGCCTCCCAAAAATTGAAAAAATCAATAATCCCTGTCCCAGCAGGAAAATTACTGCCGGCTCCGGAACGGTAACGGTATAGTCTTGGTCAGTATTCCCTGACAGGCCGCCGCTGCCGTAACCGCCCATAAATTCCTCAACAGGAGTGCCAGGCAGTTCAACTGTCCCCAGTGTATAAAGACGTTTCTGCAAGGCTTTTAGCTATTTTAATACAAGCATTAGGAGTGTAAAAAACTCAAAACTGTCTGTGTGGATAACCGTTATTAGACAATTTTATGTGGTTGAAACAGATTTGTACAAATAGAGGTTTTGCCTGTTTTTGCTGAAATTCACGATTTAAACCATATTAAAGCTTAATGACCAGGATATCCAAAGGATACTATCCGCACCTGCCAATAGTTAAAATAATGCTCCGTCAGGGAAATTGGCACCGCCAAAAGATAATCTGCCAGACCTGAAATTTTTTGCTTAAACCTTAGTTAGCCCTTCGCGAATAGCAAATTTAGTAAGGTCTGCGAGGTTATTAACTGCGGCCTTTTCCATAATGTGCCTGCGGATTGCCTCAATGGTTTTAACACTCAAGCCGACTTCTGCGGCGATTTGCTTTGCGGATTCGCCGCCTGTCAGAAGCCGAAGGATCTGGCTTTCTCTTAATGTAAATATTACACGATCGCCTTGAACAACTTTAAAACCATCTTTTACAATACCGTTTAGAACTATGCTCGCAACTTGAGGACTCAAATATGATTGGCCGGCAATCAGAGTTTCAATGGCATTGATTAAATCTTCAAACGCACACTCTTTGAGTATATACCCCGATGCGCCCGCCCTTATCATATCCAGCACAACCTCTCTTTCTGCATGCACAGTCAGTGCCAGGACTTTAACTTCCGGCAGTTCGCTCTTAATTTGGCGTGTTGCTTCAATGCCATTCAAGCCAGACATAGTCACATCCATAATAACCATATCCGGCCTTAACTTCCGAGCCAGTTCTACCGCTGCCAGACCATTATTGGCCTCGCCAACCACTTGCATATTCGAGTGTTCTTTAATCAAAGAACTGATTCCCTGTCGCAGGATTCCATGATCATCTGCTATTAAGATTTTTGTCCCCATAAACTCTCCATGATTAACCATTTTTTCACCTTCTAACGGCACCACAACCGTAACTTATATTTCTTAGCATAAACAATGTCTACAACTACCGTCAGGAGTATTTTATTACTTCAAAATAACAAGTCAAATAAAATTTATACCTCATTTATATTATTACTATGGTGATATGAAAACTCCTCATATATCACACTAAAAGGCGAAATGGATGGTATTGAACTTGCCAAACAAATACGTCATGGCTCTGATATTCCGGTTGTATATCTTACCGTTTACGCGGATGATAAAAAACTCGCCAGGGCAAAAGAAACCCACCCCTATGGCTATATACTCAAGCCGTTCGAAGACCGAGAATTAAAAACCGTCATAGAAATAAGCCTTTGCAAAGCCCAAGCGGAGCGGCAATTAAAGACATTGACTGAAGAGTTGCGAATCAGCACAGCGAATTTCCAAAATATAGTTGGAAAGAATATTGATGGTATTGTTGTTGTAAACAGAAATAAAATCGTAAAATTTCTCAATCCCGCCGCAGAAACCATGTTCGTGCTGAAAATAGAGCAGGTTATAGGTGAAAAATTCAGTTTTCCTGTTACGGTCGGAGAAGTAACGGATGTGGAAATCACTCGCAGCGGCGGCCTGGGCGGTGTAGGGGAAATGCTTACAGTGGAAACACAATGGGAAGCTAAACCGGCATATTTGGTATCAATTCGAGATATAACTGATCGCAGGAAAGTGGAAAACGAATTAAAAAACATAAGCACCAGCCGGAGACATTCTGTTTAAAATGAAAGGTGAGAATTTGCAGTTGATAACTACAAACAATATACATAGAATACAGGGAAAGGTTGTAGAAATCAAAAATAGACGGCGCATAAAGAGGGTTAAAACTATGGGAAAAACAAAAATATTAATTGTTGAGGATGAAGTTCTTGTCGCCAAGGACCTGCAACATACACTGCAAAATCTCGGATATGACGTATCCGCCGCCGTTTCTTCCGGTCGGAAAGCTATTGAAGCCGTTGAGAAAGAAAAGCCGGATTTAATACTTATGGACATTGTGCTTCAAGGCGAAATGGATGGTATTGAAACCGCCAAACAGATTCGTTCCCGTTTTAATGTCCCCGTTGTTTATCTCACTGCTCATACCGACCAGAAAACTGTGGAACGGGCAAAAATTACAGACCCGTTCGGCTATATAGTCAAACCATTCGATGACAGGCAGTTAAAGGCTGTTGTGGAAATGGCTATCTACAAGGTCGAAATGGACATTAAGTTAAAGCAAAGCGAAGGATGGCTTTTTACCACACTTAAAAGTATAGGCGACGGCGTGATAGCCACGGACGAAAATGGGCTTATAAAATTCGTGAATTCTGTCGCACGGGAACTCACAGGCTGCGGTCAGGAAAATGTGGAGGGAAAACCGTTAAAATATATTTTCACCGCTATAAACGAGCATACTCTGGAAGAAATAGAAAGCCCTGTCGGTAAGGTAATCTTGGGCAATGTTATCGTTGAACTGTCAAATCACACAATACTGCTGTGTAAAGACGGAAGAAAAATACCTATTAATCATAGCGCCGCCCCTATACGGGATGATAACAATAATATAGTCGGCGTAGTTTTAATCCTGCGTGATATAACAGACCGAAAGAAGTCCGAAAACAAGCTCGAAGAATCGCTCAGCGAAAAGGAAATGCTTCTGCGCGAGCTTCATCACAGGGTCAAGAACAATATGCAGGTGATTTCAAGCCTGTTGCGGCTGCAAGCAGTAACGCTCAATGATAAAAAGGCCATCGCGGTTTTCAGAGAATGCCAGAACAGAATCAAGGCAATGGCTCTTATCCACGAAAAATTCTATCATTCCAAAGACTTATCAAACATTGATTTCGAAACGTATGTTAGAGACCTGGTAAAAACTCTGGCTCAATCTTATGACATTTCTCAGAGTAAAATCACAGTAGATATAAACATAGAAAATGTTTCACTGGAAATTGATACCGCTATTTCCTGCGGTATGATTATTAACGAGCTGATATCAAATTCTCTCAAACACGCTTTCCCGCAGGGAGCAAAGGGCAATATCGGCGTATCCGTACTGCCGGCCGAAGGAAACTGTGTTGAGATGATAATCAGTGATAACGGCCTTGGCTTTCCTGCCGAGCTGGATTTTAGAAAAACCGAAACATTGGGACTTCAAATTGTAAATACTTTCGTTAAAGACCAGTTGGGCGGCGAAATTGAACTGGATAGAACTGCGGGAACAAAATTCAAGATTAAATTTTCAAAAATGGGGGCTCACAATGGACAACAAAAAAAGAATCCTGATAGTTGAAGATGAGCCTATAGTTGCTATAGACATACGAAAAGTCCTGCAGAATTTAGGTTACGAGGTTACCGGAACAGTCGCATCAGGTCAGGCTGCCGTTCAGGAAGTCCAACAGAATCCTCCCGATTTGGTGCTGATGGATATTCTGCTGAGAGGCGCCCCTTTATGAGTAAAATATTGCTTGTTGACGACGAAAAGATGTCTTGTTGATGCTCACGAAAAGATTAGTGGCCCAGGGATATATTGTTATTACTGCGCATATGGATGGCAGAAAGTTAGACCGAATAATTACCGCTTTATGCCATCACATTAAAATCCAAAAAGTGGTGGCAAATGAACCGGTTTCTGCTATAATCCCCCTTGTTATCGAAGAGCAACCAGTTTTAGAGTTGCCCCTAAAAAGGATGTATATTATAAAAATATTGCCCATATAAAACAGTCAGAATACCTGTTTTTGGGGAGGGCAAAAAATGACAAGTCCTGAAAGTATCATAGAAATACTGCAAAACGCTATCGGTAAAGAAATAGAATCCAATGTTTTCTATAATCTGCTTTCTCAATATGTCCAAAATCCCCAAATCCGTGACCTGTGCGGCGAATTCGCTACCGAAGAACTCGAACATAAAGCAAAACTCGAACTGGAACTGATGAAACTCGGCAAAACACTAACCCCCTATTCGGCCAATAATAAGGCCTTTGTAAGACCCCTCGACTATATGGTAGATATGTCGAAAATTATGCAAATGGATTATAAAGAACTACTAATCCTGGCAATGAAAAAAGAAAAAGCATCCTTCAAACTATATATTGAACTAATACCCACAGTATCCAACCAATCCCTTAAAGATGTCCTTATGGAACTTGCAGAAGAAGAAGCAAGACATAAAATCAGCTTCGAAATCGAATATAACCTGTTCGTAAATGATAAAAAACAAACGGAATAATGACACAATATGAAACCTCCGATGCAGAAAATAATAGTTCCTCTGGAACGGTATATGCTAATGGGTATTATCGTAAAAACGACACTTATGTTCATGGGTATTATCGAAGAAAACCGAGCAGATAATATTATTAGAATTGTTTATGGGATTTCGTTTCTTCCGTAGAGTTCTAAATAAATAGTGGCTGTTTCTTTATTTTTGGTATTTACGGAGTGAGCGATTAAATGACTCCGCGGATTATTTACCGCTCGCTAACCCGTCTTCGTCAAGACTACGGCGAGGTCTTCGACGGTCGCGGCTCGGGGAAGATATACCGTAAAAGTTGTTCCTTTGTCGATTTCGCTATCGACCATTATTCTCCCGCCGTGGAAAGATACTATCTGGGCGACAATCGAAAGGCCAAGGCCGGTGCCAGAGATTTCTTTGCCGGGACGTTTAACCCTGTAAAATCTCTGGAAAACTTTGCACAGGTCGCTTTTGGGTATCCCTAAGCCTGTGTCGGAAACAGTAATAACAATTTCATCATTTTGGTTTTGAACCTGCAGCGAAACTTTTCCGCCTGCGGGCGTGAATTTTATCGCATTGCTTAATAGATTGGTAAGCATCTGGATTATCTTATTGCGGTCGAATACAGAGGGGGAAACATTTTCAATTTCGGCTGAGAGGCGAATACCGGCTTTTTTGGCGGTAAGAGCCATTGTATGGACCACTTCTTTGGCGGTCTGGGCCATATTATTGGGCGCGAAATCCAGTTTCATCCTGCCTGATTCGAATTTCTGGATATCCAGCACATCATTAACCAGCAAGCCGAGCCGGTCAACGTTTCTCTTGGAAAGCTGAAGAAATTGTTTCTGCTTTTCATTTATTTTTCCCGCTTCGCCGTTAAGGACGATATCAAGGCCCTGGCTGAGGGCGGTAAGCGGAGTTCGAAGCTCATGGGAAACGGTCGAGATGAATTGCGATTTAAGCTCCATTGTTTCGAGGAGTTTTTCTTCGGCGAGCTTTTTTTCGGTAATATCGTTGAGGCAGACGACAATGTGCTTTTTGCCTTCGATGGTTACCGGCTCAACGCTTAAAGAAAACCAGGGTTTTAGGGCCCTGTCCTGAAAATGCGTCTGGCTCTGGAATTCCAATCCATTAACAGGCTGCGATGTTTCAAATACCTTTCGAATATTCTGTTTTAGAGGGCATTTTTTGCAGTATTGGCCGAGTCCGCAGATGGTTTTCTCGATTGCAATAGTTTTACAATCCAGAGCGTGACCGATGGCCCTGTTGATTATTTCGTGGTAATCTTTTCCAACCAATTTTCGGATTGCATCGTTGACCCTGACGACAGTCAAATTCTCATCGAGCAGCAGAAGGCCGACGGGAACCGCATCAAAGATGGCTTCGAGATTCCTGCGTTTGCGTTCGATGAGGTTTTCAATCGTTTGGCTGTCGGCCAGTTCGGCCAGCGACGGGATATGGGATGGTTCCTGCGGTTTCATTTCTTATCAATAATTTCTGAAATTTTATCAAGCAATTCTGTGAAATTGAACGGTTTCGTAACGTATCCTGCCACACCGAGGATAGAGGCGATATCAATATCATAAGTCTCACTGACAGCGGTCAGCATTATCACAGGAATTTTTTTCAACTTTTTGCTCTGCCTGAGCAGTTCGAGCATATCGAGTCCCGGCATAACAGGCATATTGCAGTCGAGCAGTATCAGGTCGGGCCGGACTGATTCGGCTTTTTCAAGCCCTTCAACGCCGTTGGCGGCAGTTTCCACTTTGAATTTGTTCCATTCAAGGCGGTTTTTAATTGTAAGGACAAGGTCAGGTTCATCATCCACAACAAGAATGGTCGCTGTTTTATTTTTTGTTTTAAATAGATTAAGCATAATTTTTTTCCAGTTCAAAGTTTCTGCCGGTTCTTCTTCGACCAATAAAAAGCCGAATTTAAGCAAAAACTTCACCTATTCGCTAAAGAAAGCTCGCAGCGGCATAAAATCCGCGGCCGGTAATATTATCGGCCCTTGTGCCCAGCAGCAGCGATTCATTTTATGTAATAGTTCGTTAAGTCCCAACGGGTTCTTGACGATTTTTGTAATACGCTGAAAGTGTGTTGATGTTATGTGAGACTATTTATGCAAAAACTGCAAACTGACAATTTATTGTATAACGAAATTATCCGGCTCGGCATCGCTGACGAACAAAAGCTTGTTGAACTGGACGAGCAGTGCCAAAAAAGCGGCAAAAACATCATAATGTTTCTGAAAGAAAACAACCTCGCTACCGATGAGCAGCTCAGCAGACTTGTCGCCTTAAGCCAAAAAATAGAGTTTATAAATCTTTCGCCGGATATGGTCGATCCAATCGCGGCACATATGATTCCGTATGAACTGTCGAACGAACACGTTCTTATCGGCATTCGAATGGAAGGCGACAAACTTTACGTGGCGATGAGTTCGCCGATGAACCTTGCTATTCGCGACCAGATAGAGATGCGCACCGGCTGCAAAGTCATACCTCAGGCGGCGGCACCGAACGCAATAAAATCTTCTATTCGATATCATTTTAATGTCCAAAACGCAACCAAGCAAACCATCGCCTCGATAAGGCTCAAGAAAACTCCCGAACAGGAAAAACTGCGTTCAATAAGTATTCTGGACCAGCTCCAGGACAGCCAGGACCCAATCAGCAGCCTTGTAGCTTCGATTTTCAGCGGTGCAATAGACTCCCGCGCAAGCGATATCCATATCGAACCGCAGGAAAAAGAAATGGTTATCAGATATAGAATCGACGGTGTGCTGCGAAAAGAACTGACCATACCATCTTCGGCCCAGGCGGAAATACTCAGTCATATTAAGATTCTGGCTAAAATGGATATAGCGGAAAAACGTCTGCCGCAGGACGGGCATATCACTACCATTCACAACGATAAAGAATACGACCTGCGTGTTTCTTCGCTGCCTTCCATTGTCGGCGAAAAAATCGTTATAAGAATTCTCAACAAAAGCGGCGGCAAGTGGAATCTCGATAATGTCGCCCCCGACCCTTTCGACAACCAGAGCATCAGAAAACTTATCGAGAATCCTTATGGAATGATTCTTCTTACCGGCCCTACCGGCAGCGGTAAAACCACTACGCTTTATTCTCTTCTGCAGATTCTGAATACCGGCAGAAATAATATAGTAACCGTTGAAGACCCTGTCGAATACAGGCTGGCGGGCATTACTCAGGTCCAGACAAATCCGCGTGCCGGCCTTACCTTTGCCTCGGCATTAAGGAGCATTTTAAGGCAGGACCCGAATGTCATTCTTATCGGCGAAATCAGAGACTTCGAGACGGCTGAAATCGCCATCAGTGCGGCAATGACAGGCCACCTGGTTCTCTCAACCCTTCATACAAACGATTCGGCCGGTGCTATTTCGCGTATGATTAATCTCGGCGTCCCTGCTTTTATGCTTGCTTCATCCCTGCTGGGCACCGTTGCTCAAAGGCTTGTCAGAACTTCATGTGTGACCTGTAAACAATCTTATAAGCCCGACCCGAAGGTTAAGAAATTTCTTTTTGCCGATGCACCTGAAGATATGGTTCTTTATCGCAGCGCTGGCTGTGATAACTGCGCCAAGACCGGTTATCTGGGAAGAAAATCAATATATGAAATCCTTTCTATTTCAACCACAATTCAAAATATGATAATCGCGGGCAAAAGCGATACAGAAATAAAACGGCAAGCCATAAGCGAAGGCATGAGAACGCTGAAAAGAAGCGGTCTTCAGCAGGCTCTGAACGGTTCGACAACCCTTGAGGAATTATATCGCGTCGTTGATATGCAGGTGGACTAATGGCAACATACGAATACAGCGCTCGTGACGAAGCCGGTCATGTTTTCAACGGCGTTTATGACAACATAAACAACACAGCCGCCCTTCGCAGAGAACTTATCAGAATCGGCTATAGCCTTCTGCGAGCGAAAAAGAAGAAGATATTTAATCCTAAATCAATCAAAGTCAGGCCGGCTGAAGTTATGACATTCGCATTTAGATTCGCGGGTATGTGCAGTTCAGGCCTTTCCATTATCCAGTGCCTTGAAACCCTTGAAAAACAAACAGACAGCCCGTCTTTGAAGTATGTTATCTCTGATATAAAAAAGAGTATAGAGGTAGGCACATCGCTTACTGATGCGTTTGAAAAATACCGCGATATTTTCTCTGACTTTTTCCTCGGAATGATTGAGGCCGGCGAATCAAGCGGAAAGCTTGCGGAAAGCCTCGAAATAAGCGCACGACATCTTGAAAAACAGGCAGACCTTAAAAATCGTTTGAAAAGCGCATTTACATATCCGATAATTGTATTATCCAGCTGCCTTGTCGCAGTAACAATTCTTGTGGCATTTGTCGTTCCGGTTTTTACAAAAATCTATCGCCAGCTTGGCGTCCCCCTGCCCGGACCTACTCAAATACTCGTCGTTCTCAGCGCCATTTTAAGAAATTTCTGGCCTGTTTTAATTATAGTAGTATTTTCTATGCCTTTTTTAATTAGATACATTCAAAAAAACTCATATATAAAAACCAAATGGGATTATTTTAAGTTTCAGATGCCTCTATTCGACAAGCTTAACAGGATGGTAGCGGTATCGAATTATATCAGGACTTTTTCAATGCTGATATCAACCGGAGTGCCAATGATTAAGGCCCTTCAGGTATCAGGACTTGTAGCCAATAACGAAAAAATTTCCTCCATAAGCAATGACATTCAAAAGTCTATCCAGGCAGGTCTCAGTTTGGCTGCATCATTCGAACATCATAATGACATTTTTCCGCCGTTGATAACTCAACTTACCGACTCCGGTGAGCAGGCCGGCCAACTAAGTCAGATGCTCAACAAAGGCGCCGACTTCCTTGATAAGGACATTGACAGGATGATTAACTCGCTGATGTCCAAACTGGAGCCTATTCTTACAATGGGGATGGGTATAGTTATCGGACTTATACTAATAGCTGTCTATCTGCCAATGTTCGATTATATGGCTCATTTGAAATAAATCGGCTTTAAAAACAGTTTTTACATAAGTAGGCAGGTTTAACTGCCGAATACTTGTTATGTTTTAGTATGAATACAAAAGTTTATCAGCTTTTCGAAAGGAGATAGCGATGAATCGCAGAAAAGGTTTTACATTAATAGAGTTACTTATCGTAATTCTGATTCTTGGTGCCCTTGCAGCTATTGCGATACCAAGAATTACCCAAAGTGCAGACAATGCCAAGAAGAATGCGTGCCTTACCAACATTGACCTGATTAATTCGCAGATTGAGATGTTTGCCGCTAATAATAACGGCACATATCCGACAAATCTGAAGACGGACATTACAGGCAACACAACCTATTTCCCTTCTGGCGAACCAAACTGCCCATTTAAAACGGCATATGAGCTCGGGGCGAACAACAGGGTAACCCCACACAATCATTAATCTGCGGCCTGAGTCTGTACGATTTTAAAACAGAAAGCGGATCCGTTAAGGATAACAAATCAAAGGGACGGCCTGTGCTGTCCCTTAGCTTTTGGTAAAAATATATGAAAACAGTTAGAAAAGGTTTAACGCTTATTGAACTGACTATTGTTGTAATGATAATCGGTGCTCTTGCATTTATTGCCGTTCCCCGACTGATAATGGCAACAGTTGCGCTGGGCAGAACCAATACATGTGCTGAAAGAATAGCCGCCGCGATTCGCCACTGCAGGACACTTGCGATTTCCAAGGCGTTAAATAATCAACCGGGTTTTGAGCTCGATATAATAGATGCAAACTATATCATATTCAATGTCCGAACAGGTGATGTCAACGAAACAGGCGCAATACCTGCGGATGTTACCTGCAAAGGAGACACCAAATTTCAGTTCGGGCCATTTGGGAACAGGACTGTCGGCACCGGCACTCTTACCGTCAGCGGAGGCGGAAAAACTTATGTGATATCCGTTATTACTTCTACCGGAATGGTACAATGCACAAAACAGTAAAAAAACGTCCGGCAAAAATATTCATACGACAGAGCAGGAAAGCCCTCACCCTGCCGGAGGTCATAGTTGCCGCATTACTGCTGTCCATCGCTCTTGTCCCGATATTAAAAGCACTAACACAGGTAAATATGAATTCCGTCATTATTGATAGAAAAACGCAAAGTCTCTGTCTTGCCCAGGCAAAACTTAATCAGCTTCAGGCAAAATCTATTCATGACTTTAACAGCATTATCACTCCCACTCCAAATGACGAGGTTTTGAGCGTGAGCGGCTCATATCGTGGCAGGACGACAGTAAGCGACAGCGGCGACCTCAAGACAATTAAAGTCGAGGTCGGCATGCACCGTAACCCCAATAGCACCACACTTGATGACGACGAGATAGAAGTTATACTTCAGACTCAAATTGCCCGCAGACTGCCATAACAAAATTCAATTTCTATTTTTGATTTTCATATCTTCAATGTCATCCCTCAATTTTCCAATCCTCATTATAGGACCTGTTTTTCAAAACAACGGCATATATCCCTATTTAAACATCTAAGTCTTATAAAAACCTGTTTTTTCTTTTATTCAACAACGTTTTATATATTTTTACCTTTTAGCGGCAGCATCAGATTTCAAGTTAGCCTGGCTGATACATCATCCGATATTATTAAAGAGCTAATGTAAGGAAATTGTATAAATGCGCGTAAAAAAACACAACATTATCTGCCGCAGCAGGAAAGCGATTACTCTGATTGAGCTGATAGTAGCTATGACATTGATGGTCATAATCTTTACTGCTATGGTGCCGCAATTTCAAGCCATACGAACCAGCTGGGCAAACAATGAAGTCATATCTACACTCATTCAGAATGGATTGGTTCTTGATGAGCACATAAACAGAAATCTTTCCGCAGCGGCACAGCTTATCAGCGTCAGTTCCAGCAGTGCCACAAAAGGTTACATAATTTATAAGGACACAGCCGGCATCCAAAAACGATATATGGTCAGCGATGGAAATGTTGTTTTCGGCAACTTGGGCAGTGAAGAGCCGCTCGCAGGACCGGTCAGCAGATTTCAGGTAAGCAGCTATTCTCTCAATAATTTCGACTCCGCTACTACCGATGCAAATACGATTCGATTTGTACAAATCCAGACGGATTTTACAAATAGTAATAAAACCAAAACTTTTACCACATCTGCCTATCTGCCAGCAAACGCAAGTGGAATCGCGGGATGCTGGAAGCTGGATGAGACCAGCGGAACAATCGCAAAAGATTCATCAGGCAACGGCAATGATGGGACACTTGTCAATATGTCTCCGCCGGGCTGTTGGACCACGGGACAAATTAACGGTGCGCTGCGCTTTAACGGAACAGATAATTATGTCGATTTAGGGACTGATCCATCACTTAATTTTGGAGACTCGAAACCTTTCACAATAACAGCATGGATTAATACGACAGATGATTATGGCTTGATAGTCTCTTTAAGGAACCCAGATCTCGATGGGGCTGATATAGATTTCGCAGTGGGAGATGCGGGTGGTGGTTGTAGTGGTCCTGGTAAAGCAGTGATTTTGGTTAGACAAGATAGCGGTGGTCAATGGGCCTGTGTAATATCTAAAACGCCAGTGAATAATGGACAATGGCACCATGTGGCAGCGGTAAGAACTGGTAATACAGTAGAGTTGTTTGTAGATGGAAATTCCCAGGGAAAAGGTTCTGGTGCACAAGCCGGAGGCGCAATAACAACCAATGTAAGAGCGATCGGTTGTGAGGTATATTGGGACTGTGGAGGAGATGAGTCCTGTTCTCTCGCCGGCACAATTGACGATGTGCGAATTTACAACCGCGCTCTTACCGCGGCGGAAATCGCACAGTTGGCTAATGTCCTCAGATACAGGGTTTTTACCAGTGCCAAAGTACCAGCACATTAATAATAAAGAAAAAGAAAAAGAAAATGAAATTTAAAACAAGTTTAATTGTTATATTGGTTAGTCTTATGATAACTAACGGTGCATTTGCCGCAGAGTTCGTGAAGAAGCGCGTAGGTAAATGGAACGTTGCTGCTAACTGGGACGCGATGCCAAACGGCGCAAGTGAAACGAAGATTAGGTATGCTGGCACAATATGTACTCTGGACTCTGTTGAGAATTGGGCATACACGACGATGAACGAGATGAGGGTGTATAACTCCGGAGTGTTAAACATTGTACCGGGTGGAAGCCTCACTGGCCCGGGTTGGTTACGTGTTGGTGCTGGTGACCCCGGCACCGTGAACCAGTCGGGAGGAACCCTTAATCTTAAAGAGGGTCCGAGCACCTCTAATCTTGTTATAGGAGATGAGGGAGGTTCGAACGGCCTCTATGATATGACTGGCGGAACCCTTACATACACCACTGGTGACGGGCAATTGATTATAGGAGACCGCGGCGGCACAGGAAAACTTATCATATCAGGCACCGCTCCTGTAATTCTGATGAAAAGCTTCTATGTCGGAGGTGTAGCTACTGACAGAGGTGCTAACGGCACTCTCCAATATAATATTACTGCCGGTGGTGTAAGCCCAATTCATTGCACCTTATATACTAAGCTTGACCTGGGCGGAGCCAGTTCTACAGCAAATCTGATTGTCAGCGGCTGTCCTACTAATACATCGGTTCCTATTGTCCTTGTCGAGAACACCGGCACTCTTGCTGTAATCGGCAAGTTCGACCATCTCAATGGCGGCGATGCAAATGAAGGCGTTTCCATAGTTCTGGGCAGCCATCCTTACACATTGACTTACATGTATGACTCTGGCAGCGGCAAAGTTGGTTCAGCACGTGACGGGACATATAATGATATCGCACTGATACCACAAACAAGTATAACCATCCCAACGCCTGCTACAAACAGCGGCGACCTGCTAATCGCAGCAGTTGCGACAGACGAGGATACCTCGGCTTTAATATCAGCACCTGATGGTCAGGGCTGGACATTAATAGACCGCGGCACATCCAGCGGCGCAGTAACACTGGCTGTGTGGCAGAAGATGGCAGGTTCTTCAGAGCCCCTCTCTTATACTTTCACATGGAATGGGTCCGACAATACAGGGCCCTCTGAGCAGGCATACGGCTGGATGATGCGATTTAGCGGACAGGATGCTACTAATCCAATTAATGTCTCGCAATTTTACAACGATTCCAGCAGTACTCCAACCAGTCCGGCAGTAAACACAACAGTCAATAATTGTTTAATTCTTCGCCTGGGAGCATTTGATGATAACAGTATCACGGTGGGCAACCCCGGACTTACCGGTCATACGGCAATTACGATGGACAAGAGCAGCAGCAGCGCCCCCAGCGGCGTAGTCTCGGGTGGCGCAGGATATGTCAAACAGGCAGCTATCGGCGGCAGCGGCCCTTCGAACTTTTCGCTCACCGCAGTGAAAAGTGCGAGGACACTTACAATAGCGATAGCCCCGGCCAATACCGGCACAAGTGTCTGCTGCGAAGACGACGTAACGCCTTAAAACAGAAATGCTATGAAAATAAAGATAAAAAATAAAGGTTCGGTTTTGCTTATAGTAGTTTTTACTATTGTATTATTGACGGCCTTTGTCGTCGGAATGCTTCAGATAAACTCCGAACAGATACAGATTATGAAAAATGAAATTTTTACAGCCCAGGCAAAAGCTATCGCCGAGGCGGGAATTGCCTATGCTTTCAGTCAACTCCGAAGCTCTTGTTCCCTGCCTGCGAGTTTTAGTAATAATTTGGGCGACGGTCCTGGCAGCGGTTCTTATACCGTTACCGCAACAGGAACTCGGCCTTCTATTACCGTAATTTCAACAGGAACTTCGGCGCAGAATTTTACCTCAAAGGTTGAGGCCGATATTACCGTCGGTTCAACCAGTCCTTGTAAAATTCGCATTAACAAATTAAAGGTTAACCAATGAAAAACAAAAAACATAAAAAAACTATCGGACTGGATACACCAAAAAAAGTCATTGGAATAGACGTATGCAAAGATTCTGTCAGCATTGTTCGCCTTGAGAAAAGCTATGGTAAGATTTCCCTTATCGGCTGCAGCCGTGTAGCAATAGACAAAGAGTCACCCGGCGGCAATGGAATTGAGAGATTTAAAGCTATTGCCAGTGCTGTAAGAAAATCGGGAATCACAAGTTATCCGCGGCATTGCGATGCGGGCTTGTGTTTTCGTTCATCACCCGAACTGCTCCAGATTCTAAATCCTCCCGACCCTTCACCGGATGTAACAAGAAAATTCATTCAGGAGGAGATAAGGCAGTATGCAGTTCTGCCTCTTAAAAATGTTCTGATTGATTATTGCTCTCTCAGGAGTTACGACAGCTCGGCACAGAAAAGCGCCCTTGTAGGAGCCGCTCAGATTGAGCCGCTTACCATGGCTGCAAAGGAGTTTGATAAAAATCACGTTGACATCCGCTCGATTGAGCCTGCCATCATTGCACTTATCAGAGCTTGCTACGGCAAGGTGATAAAACATGCCGGACAAAAAAATGTAATGCTTGTTCTCCTGCATGATGAGAATATGAGTCTGTGTGTCTTCAGTGGACAGAAATTCGATTTTCTCCGCATAAAGAAATTCGATTTTGATTTTTCCGACACTAAGAAACATATCGATGTTATTGCCGAGCAAATAGAATCTGTAGTGCAGTTTTATGAACTCGAAAGAACCTCAGAACAGAAAAACTGGCCTGTTTATCTGGCAGGCAGTTTTGATTTATCAAAGGCAAAGGAAATTGCCGGGCAACTGAGAAACCATATACGACGCCAGAATATCGAGATTTCAGAAATCGACGTCAGCAATGTTGATATTATTTCAGAAGGCGTGAAGACCGACGATTTTTCTCCTGTTGCGGCAGGCGCCGCGATGAAACTGCTCGATGTCAATGATTTCGGCACGAGCATTAATCTGCTTCCTAATGAAATCTATGAAATCAGAAAGGCACGCAGGCAGTTATTGGCAATAATAAATATCGCTGCCCTGATTTTTGTCCTTATTTTTATATATATTGCTTTTTTGACAAAAGAGACCGCACATGCAAGAAACGAGTTTATTCAAAGCAAACAAAACCGGGCAAATATCAATATACCGCAATTAATTCGGACACGGGCGGATGTCAACGAAGCTGCTCAACGAATTGCCTGGAACGTTAAAACTATCAATACCGCTCTTAAAGATAAAACCTGGCACAACTGGGCTTTTATACTGACTGAGATAGGCACGAAAGCCCCTCAGACTGTGCGAATTCAGAATATTGAATCTCGCAATTCCTCAACAGTAAAGATTAATGGTCTGGCTATAAATTATAACGCCATCAATGACTTCATCAACCGGCTGAACTCATGTAAAATCATAAATTCCGCTCAGCTTACAGATGCCAAACAGAATACACAGTATAGTAACGGCATGACTGACTATTCGATAATTTGTTCCATTGACAATAAAAAAATAAAGGACAACTGATATGTCACCGAAATATCCGGTTTGGTTAAAACAAAATGCGTTTGCAGTAGCGATGCTGCTTATAGGTATCATTGCGATGTATAACTGGTTTATCTCGCCTAATACGAAATATCTTGCTGCTGCCCAGAAATATAGCAAAATGATGGACTCAACAGAAAAACAAAGCAAAATTATACTAAGCGAACTGGAACTGCGCAGGAAAAAACTCGATAACCTTACCCAGGAGTTTGAACAGAAGAAACAGGTCTTTTTTGATATTGACCAAGCAAAAACTTTTCTTTCAGGCCTTCAATCGGAATCTGAAAAAAGCGGCTGTCCGGTTACAAATCTCCAATTTAGGCCCCTGCAGAACATTGCCGTGAAAGATAACAACTCAATTGATATCGGTCAGTATCGAATTGTTATGACTTTTTTGGGAAGTTACGGAAATATAGTGCAATTTTTAAATACCCTTCAAAATAGACCCGTCAAAGTCTGGGTCGATGAAATAAATATAGGAACTAAGCCATCAACAAACGGTTATCTTAGTTGTGACATTACTTTAAGCATATTCACATTAAAGGTTAAGGAGAATAAAAGCAATGTTAAAAATAAATAAATATAAGAAGTTATTGTTCGCCGCGATACTGTTAAGCCTTTTAAGCCTTACCATAGTTGTTCATGGTGCCGGCGAGCAGTCAATTGACATAAATGAAATAACCAAGAGTAATCCATTTCTGCAGTTAACGTCAAGTCAGAATCGCACCCCTGTCGAAAAGACCATAGCTGAAAAACCCGATCTCTTTGTCGAGACCGCAACATTGAAATTCCTCAGCGCAAAAAGTTTAAAAAATTCGATTGAGCCGATGTTGACCATAAACGGTAAAATAGAGCCGGACAGTACGGGCAATACTCTGATAATCTGCGACACAAATGAAAATCTGGCCAAAATCCTTGCGCAGATTCGCAAAATTGACCGCAAGCCCGACCAGATTATGATTGAAGTCGTCCTCCTCGATGTACAACTCAACAACGATACGGAAATCGGCGTCAACTGGGATATGCTTACCAGCAATTATGATAACAAGTTAAGTTCTTCTTCAGAAATCGGCACTTCCTTCAGACAAAGTCTCAGCGGCAGGGTCACTTCAAATACTGTAGGCTCTACTGATACTACTGGTACTACAACCCTCACTACTACAGACGCTACCGTTCTCCCCTGGGCTACGACTGGTTTGGGTTCCGACTTTAGTCTAATCTACGGCAATATCAGAAATGTAATTCACGTTTTGCAGACGAAAAATAATGTAGAAATCCTCGCAAGTCCGCGAGTCATGGTCGTCAGCGGCCAAACCGCTTCTATCGAGTCCGTTGAAGAAATACCATATTCGAATCAGTCCAATACAAGCGGCGGCGGATCTTTGACAAGCACGGAATTCAAGAATGTCGGTATATCGCTTAAGGTCGTGGCAACGCTAACAGACGACAAATTAATTCTCCTGAACGTAAACGCCGAACAGAGCGTCAAAACAGGTTCAAGTGTCGTCACCACCGGCGGTAGCGGCGTACCGATAGTTGATACAAGAAAAATTCAAAGTTCACTGCTGATGAATGACGAACAGATTCTTGTCATCGGCGGACTGCGGCGAAAAGATACACAGAAACAGACTAGTCAGCTTCCTATACTCGGCGATTTGCCAATAATAGGTTATGCCTTCAAGTCAACAGAAACAACTCGGAACAGTTCTGAATTGCTTGTGCTTCTTTCTCCTCATATTAACGGAGAAAAAACTACAGATGCTCAGATGGAAAAGTTCAATGAAATTACGCAAAGACCTCTTCTGACAATTCCAGAGACCAAAGAGAGAAAGAAAGATGAGCAGAAAAAAGAAGCGGAAGATAAAAAAGCACAGGAAAAAGAAAAGGCGAAAAAAGAAAAATTAGCAAAAAAACAGTCGGAATGAGTTTTGCGATAAATTTTTCATAATTTAATAGCGCGATTGTCGATGTAACTACAACAGGATATTTGCAGAAAGAAACAGCGTAATGAATTATAAGACCAACATTGTTCATGTAACACACGAAGCAATCGGCAAAATCGGCGGCATCGGCACAGTTCTGGAAGGCATTCTTACCAGTAAAGCTTATCTTGACGGCACCGGCCGAACAATTCTTATAAGTCCTCTTTTTACTACCGAAGGTCCTGTTCAGAATCGTCTCGGCCCCGGCGGAGAAGTGCTTTATTCGAGCCCGGACGGTCTTGTCAATACAGGTTACGCCGAAGCTTTCAGGCACATTGAAAAACATTTTAACGTTGATATTGTTTACGGCAGAAGACTCTTCGAAGATTTGCGCACCGGGATAAAAAGTATGCCGGAGGTCATATTGATTGACGTTCGCCAGATAAACAAAAATCCGATTAACGAATTTAAAGGGCGATTATTCAATGAATTCGGCATAAAGAGTCATCGTTATGAGCATCTATGGGAGTTTGAGGAATGGGTCAGGCTCGCCCCGCCGGCGATTGCAGCAATAAAGGCGATAGGCGCTGCGCCTCATGACGGCGAAACAATAATCGTTTCTCATGAATTTATGGGAATGCCAACCGCTCTTGCGGCAAAACTCGACAAGGATTCGCATTTCAAAACAATTTTTCATGCACACGAAGTTGCGACTGTCCGCCGTATCGTCGAGGAGAAAAGCGGTCACGATACAATGTTCTATAACGTTATGAAAGCTGCCCAGGCCCAGGACGCTGATTTGCCGGAAATTTTCGGAGACCAGAACGGTTTTTCCAAACATGTACTCGTCGAAGCCTCCAGGCATTGCGATAATATTTTTGTGGTAGGCGACTTTGTCGGTGAAGAGCTGAAATTTCTTGCCCACGAATTTGCATCCGCCAGAATAGATTTGGCCTACAACGGCATCCCGGCATATCATATAAGCCTTGAGGAGAAAAAATGCTCAAGAGCCAGACTTCAGCAATATTGTCAGAATTTATTGGGTTATGTGCCAGACTATATCTTTACACATGTTACAAGAATGGTTCGCAGCAAGGGCTTGTGGCGGGACCTTCGCGTTTTGGAACATATTGAAAGAGAGCTGCGGGCGCTGCACAAAACTGCTATAATGATTCTGTTAAGCACCGAAGTCGGCCCACGAAGGACTCACGACATTATGCGAATGGAATCCGAATATCATTGGCCGGTAGTACATCACGAAGGATTGCCGGACCTCAGCGGCGGAGAAGCCGCTTTCTATACCGCGGTCCAGGAATTTAACGCTAAAAATAGAAATATAAAAATGATTTTTATAAATCAGTTCGGTTTTGACAGGCAACGCTGCGGCCAGAGAATGCCGGAGGATATGGAGTTTATGGATATCCGCAAAGGCAGCGACGTTGAGTTCGGCCAAAGTATTTATGAACCGTTTGGAATTGCGCAGCTTGAGCCATTGAGTTTCGGCGGAATATGCGTCATCAGCAGTGTTTGCGGCTGTGCCGGTTTTATTAAAAAGGTCTGCGACCCTCAGGAAACCCGCAATGTAATAATTGCTGATTACACTGACCTTGACGGTATGAAATTTAACAATATTGCGGATATGCTCAAAATAGATACCGGTGTCCGTAATCAATTAGAACGTTATGTCAGCGAGAAAGTCGCTATGGAAATACTTGCAAGACTGCCGAAAAACGATGAAGAAACTGTTAGTATGATAAACTCAGGCTTCGAACTGGCTCAGCAAATGAGTTGGGATGTTGTTGTTAAAAATTATATTTTAAAGGGCTTCGCAAAAGCAGTTACCGACCGCAAGACCGCCGTTTCAATCGCCTGACAGCAACTCTTAAATGATATTATAATTGCCCTTCTCTCGTACCTCTCTGCTATAGATTTTATTCACCTTCTCCTCCTCCTTGTCTGACAGGAGCCTGCGGTTGTCTCGGTTGAGTACCGGCACCAGGAACAGATTCTTGCGGAGTTATTCGTTGTAATATCTGCTGTCCGCTATTCGTCATTGCCTGACTCCAGCTCAAAAGCGTTATCGGCGGAACCGCAAGAGCATCTGATATTTCTTTGTAAATTTTTGCAACTTTGGCAGACCAAAATCTTTCTTTGATTGCCGCTTTTTCTATAGTCTTTCCGTCGCGGCTGTACAGAAATTCGTAATATTCCCGCGACCGCAATGTTCCTGAGCCTATCCACTCGGTTACTTTGCGGGCATCAACCATTACTGCTCCGGTATAAAAATTTATTGTATCGCTGCTTATGCCTGCCTGTTCAAGGCGAGGGTCGGTTGCTTCGACTATTTTGCCGATCTCTTCTCCGCTTTTGACGTTGAATGTATGGTTAAACCAGTTGCCAAACATATACCGTGCAACCATAACTTCCACAGTTTTGTCAACATTGCCGCCTTTTTCAATCTCACGGATGTCGCTGGCAAAGAAATAAAGTTTTTGAGGTATCTCAACCACATCATTTGCCTCGGCGAATTTGCTCCATAGTACAACCTGGTTCCGAAGGTCATTTTGGTCTTCAGCGAACCATTTCTTGCCTGCGATAGGATTTAACACTCCTATTCTAATGCGGTACTGATATTTTTCTCCGGGCACTGTAGTGTCATCGTGAGCCCAGAAAACAAGTTTGTCCAGTTCACCTGGATTTGTATTTGGCATAAGCCTGATAGCGTTAAATTTACTCTCTTCGCTTGCGGATTGTGCCTGCTCAGGAGTTGTAACATTCTTTTCGGGTCTGACGGCCCCGGCCGGTTTTTCAACAGGCTTTCTCGCTGGATTCGCTGCTGGTGGCTGCCGCGGATTCTGTGTTCTTGCCGTTACAGGTTCCCTCGCCCCGGGTGTTCTGCCGCCTTCACCAGTATCGCCGCCGCCCGAAGGCCTTGTTGTCGGCTGCCTTGTTGTAGCTGGCTGCCGTGTTGGTTGAGTGGCTTTTTCCTGAAGTTTCTTTGCTTTTTCAGCTTCAATCTGTAAACGGCGGGCTTCATCCTGCTGCTTGGTGATTTCCTTCTGCCTTTCATTATAAAATGACGGGCTTATCCACGGCGCAGCAGGTATTGCATTATAATAAACGGGCGGCTGGAGTATTTCGCTGCGATATTCGTTTTTGGCAAACTGAACAAGCGATATTTCCATTTCGTATTCGCCCGCTTTCTTCGAAATCTGCAGGTCTTTTTTCAGATAACATATTTTTGTTCGCGGCACTTCAGCCCAGTCGCTCCAGCTTCCATCGGATTGTTGAATTTTTCTTTGAAGCTCGACTTTTGCAAAAACAGGTTTTGCATACTGTCCATTTCGCCACGCTTCCCGAACACCCTTGCCTGCAAAAGCTTCCTGGAAATCAGCGTAAAGCTGTTTTGCGTTGATAGCAGATTCGACGGTTACAAGGTCCATATCCTCAAGTTTTGTTTCTACAGTTTGATAACTAACCGTGGGTGAAAGCTCTTCTGTGGGCACAAATGCCGCCATTTTTGCCACAGCCGCGGTAGGCTTTTCTATCGGAGGCATTGATGGAATGTGGTAAATCCTGTGTATATCTGCCTGAGGCCCGCTTGCATATCCCGGCAGCGGATACTTGATCTCTGTATCAACTTGTTTAATCGAATTTTCCAGTTGCGATAGGAATTGAGTTTTTCGGGATTTGTACCGGTTGGCTGTATTTGGGTCTTTTTGCAGTTTATCACGCAGTTCGAGCGCCTTTTTGTTGATTACATTGTCTATTCCCTTCGGACCGTACCAGTCGTTTCTATATTCAATCTTTGTAGTGCTTATAACAAAGATAAAAAGTATTACCACAGAGATAAGCCCTGCAACGGCCAGTATTGCCTTATCAATAAAAAGCTCGACTATATTTCCTTTTTTACTGCTCATAGCATCAAATCAAAATTTATTAATATCCATAATTCTTTTTTTAATAAACTATTAATTCCATTTTTAACAAATATTTTTACTTACTGTATTTCGTATATCGTTCTTTCACCACTGGTTATTCACCTTCACCGCCTCTGTTCCTTTGTTCTCGCGGTTGAGGAGCAGGAGCTGGTTGTTGTTGCCGCGGTTGTGGCGGTTGTGGCTGCGTTCCTGGTACTACGCCATTTATGTCAGTTACCTGAATAAATCGCGGTTTTACGGAATCGTAACCTTTTCGGATAAAATCATACTCACAGACAAGGTTCAGCAGAACAACGGCATTTTCTCCATAATAATACCTTTTATGTTCTGCATTTTCTCTGTCAATCGGTACGATACTGCTTTGAAGGATAGTTATTTGATTATGTTTGTATTTTTCAGGTTTTTGGTTGTCTTTGTATCCGGCAAAAGTATGTTCCTTTTCGCTGCATAACGCTGTCATAAATTTCAGTACATCGTCCGCTCTGATAATTACCGACAAGCTGAAGTGTACGACATCTATCTGGTCGTTGCATATTCTGCCGGTCCATGGTAAACACAAGCCGTTGCCCACTTTAGTCACATAAACAGGCAGTTCAAGACCATTATCGGCGGTGCTGTTGGTAAATCGTACGTTAAGAAGTCTTTTTACTGATGATTTTGTCGTGTTGCTAAAGCCCTGGTTCATATATTTTATGGTATCGACGACATCTTTATGTATCCAGTAGGC
This sequence comes from Phycisphaerales bacterium, assembly GCA_003142595.1. Classification (GTDB taxonomy): domain Bacteria; phylum Planctomycetota; class Phycisphaerae; order Sedimentisphaerales; family UBA12454; genus UBA12454. Next base: position 22,500 of record PLMU01000012.1, on the reverse strand, counting down.
AAGCTGGCAATACCAGCAGCTCTTTACGGCACTGTCAACGCCGCTGTATTCCCATTTGTCCCAGACTGCATATCCGCTGAAGGCCTTTGGGCTGGCATAGACCGACACTTCTTCGCTGCGGCGTTTACGCATAAGCTCTACAATTTTATCATTGCTGCTTTCTGAAGGAGATCCACGTGAGGCGGCATCTGTTGTGATATCGACCGAACCTGCTTGTTTTCGAATTTCATTATCTGTTGGAGCATCCAGCGCATTCATATCTTTTGTCAGACCCGCAAAGGCACTGGCATATGACTTTCTAAATTCATTAAAAATTTGCGCGGATTTCTCATTTGGCTCCGGGAATATTTTATAACTTATCAATTCTCTCTGGCCCGCCTGCCGTGCAAGATTTTCAATTTCGTTGGCGTCTGCCTGATATATATCTTCGTACTTTTTCGCTTCTTCGTATTGTTTGCTGGAAACGACAGTTCGCTCAGCAGAGGCAACTTCATTGCCGACTTTCACGCTCTCTTCAAGACTGACCTTTATTTTCCCACGCATTAGATACGTAGGAACAAAGAGCAGCGCAGCTGCCAATGCTATTGCTACGGGTATAATTATTACCGTATTCTTTTTTAATATCTTGGCTATATCTATATTAAATCTTATCTTCATAGTCATCTATATCTTACTCACCATGCTCTACAGATTGTGGAGAGACGCTTTGTGCGGATACGGCTCCTGCCAGACCCTGTAATAGTGGAGCATCTTTCCATAAAAATTTAGCTTTAATTCTGAACCACTTATCCCTTTCTATATATACAGGTTGGCCGAAGGAGTCATATTTTTTTCTGCCTTTTTCATCGATGTCAAATGTTTTGCTTATTTCCTCCTTAGTAAGCGGGTCAACGAAAACCTGTTCACTTGTTACGCGGTCCGACGTATCGGCACCGCCGGAACCTCTGCTGTTGACACGTGAAGTTTCCGATTGCTGCTCCTTTGAAACTCTCGGTTTAACCTGCAAAATACCGATACCCGCCGGCATTCGACTGTCCGTCAGGTCAACAATGCCTGTTTCGTCTCTGAAGTGTTCGATATTATCTTTGTAAAACAGTTTAAACGGGCTATTACCATCGGATACATCATTAAGATTCATCATCCATGTTACGATTCCCCATTTGCTTTTGTCATTTCCAACTCCAGCGGGGTCCAAAAGTTCGCCGACTTTTTCAAAAGGCGTATAACCTTCAATGACAACTACAAATCCTCTTCCATCTTTTATTGCACCGGCCGGCTGTGCCGCTGTGGGCGGCGGCGTATATCCCCTGCTGACTCCGCTTGATCCAAGTTGTGCGGCTATCAAACTATCGGAATAGTTTATGGTCATACTTGTAATGAAAACCTGTTTGCGCTCATTTCGCGGCGTTGTTGTTATTTTTTCAACATTGCCCTCATCATAAGCCTTGTAAAGTTCGGACTGGGTGGAATTGCTTATGCATTTTAAAATTGCCTTATTGAGTTCCGGAATTATGTTCCGATATTTAAACATTTCCATTTGTTTTTTTATTTTTTCTTCATACCCGCTGCTTCTTGCCTCCTGCTGCTTCAATTTACTGGTAACGTCTCTCGCCTGGCGAAGAATATTCTCTGTATCCTGTTTTTTAATCTGGGCATTTTTGTCAGCACAGGCTTTCAGGTCGATATATGTTCTGGCAAATGCCAGTAATGACGCGGCAAGCAAAATACATGCTGCAATAATAAAAAATTTGCTTTTTCTTGCCCACATCATTCTGCGGGCTACTCTGCTCGGCAAAAGGTTGCTGTGTATTCTGCCCAGACCTAACCCCTGAAGGCCGAGCCCGTATGTAATTGCCAGATCGCAGAGATTGTCGTGCAGTTTAGCGCTTGATACATTTGCAGCAGGAACAAGTTTTTCAAATGAATCCGGCCTAACAGTAGGAAGTTGTGTTGTCTGCTGAATATATTTGTTCAGGCCCTGCAGTTTGAAACTGCCGCCCAGCAGTACTAATTTTGTGAAAGCAGTTCCTTTATGGCTGCTGCTGTAATATCCCAGTGAGCGTTGTACTTCGGCTCCGAAATCGGTATAAACCGGCTTCATTGCGTGAAAAATTTGTCGGGCATATTTGCTGACCGGAGCGCCTCGCTTGAGTTTTTCGGACTTTTCGAAATCGAGTTTGAAAGCATCTGCAACAGCCCTGGTGAAATTATTTCCCCCAAGGGGAATACATCTTTGCCATACAGTTAGTTTTGTGCATATTACAAGGTTCGTATTGTCCGTACCCATATCGAGAAGTACCACAGCCTTTTTATCAGTTTCATCGAGGTCGTTGCGGTCGAAATGGGCGTAATTATACATAGCCATTGGGGCCATCTGGACTATGGAAACTCTCAGATGTTCAGCCGTGAAGTTGTCCAGGTATCTGCTTATAAGTTCATTCTTTATTGCGAATATTCCGACTTCGACTTCAGGGCTGTCAGGTTTTGGCATCTGCTGCCAGTCCCATTCAACTTCGTTTATGTCGAATGGTATTTGCTGAACAGCTTCGAATTTTATTATTTCAGGAATTTTTTTTGGTTCGACAGGAGGAAGTTTTATAAATCTTGCAAAACTTGTTTGGCCGGGAACCGAAATAGCAACTTCATCTTTGCCTAATTCGTTTCTGCCTGCGAACGTTGCCAGGCTTGCGAGGATAATCTGATTTTTTTCTTCTTCGCTGATACCTTCAGCACTTAAAATTTTGGGATGCTCGATATAATCGAGTCCAATTGCCTCAACACGGTCGCTTCCCGCCTGAAGGCGAAGCGCTTTCAGTGAATTATTGCCTATATCTATTGCCCATACAGAGCGAACACCTGCCGCCATTTTGTGGCTTCTCCAGAAACTTCGGATAGCTTAAAATTGTATACTTTCTTATGTATTGTTAAAAGATAACGGATTATAACAAATTATGCAAACTTTTGCTATAAATACTCTTGGTTGTAAGGTAAATCAGTACGAAGCCCAGCAGATTATTAAATTCCTGGCCGGCTGCAAACTACTATACGTACAGGATTTCAAGTCGGCTGACCTGATTATTATTCATACCTGCTGTGTAACACATATTGCATCAGCAAAAAGCAGACAACTCGTCAGAAAAGCAGAAAAACAAAACCCTAACGCGAAAATTATAGTTTCCGGATGTCTCGTAAGTTCTGATCCGGCCGAGTTTAAGAACCTAAATGAAAAATTATTATTCACGCATAACCTTAAAGAACTGTTTTCACTCCTAAAACAGGAATTTAATCTGCAATGCAACTCCTTTGAATACAGCAGCTTAGAAAAATTCTGCGGACAAACACGAGCCTTCCTGAAAGTTCAGGATGGCTGCGATGGATTCTGCTCCTACTGCATCGTTCCAACCACCAGACCTGATATCTCTTTCAAACCAATTGACAAAGTTATAAATGAAGCGCAAGACCTTGTAAAAGCAGGACATAAAGAAATAGTCCTTACCGGAATTTTTCTCGGTGCCTACGGCCAAAATACAGTAAAACGTAAAAATTGGCCCAATAACGAAAATCCAATACTTGCAGAAATGCTTGAAAAAATCGCGCAAGTCCCTGACCTTAAAAGAATTAGATTGAGCTCATTAGAACCTGCCGATGTAACTAATAGACTGCTTGAGGTAATAAAAAATAATCATAACATTATGCCGCACTTACATTTATCTCTACAATCCGGCTCAGATAAAATCCTGAAAAAAATGAACCGACAATATACCGTAAAAGATTTTCTTAACTCTATTGAAAATATAAACTTACAATTAGACCGCCCTGCCATCACAACTGATATTATCGCCGGCTTTCCAGGCGAAACCGTTCAGGATTTTGCGCAAAGCCTTTCTGTCGCAAAACTTGCGGGCTTTTCAAAAATCCATATCTTCCCATTCAGCAAACGAAACGGCACAGCAGCGGCAAAACTGCAAGACCATATAAAACAAGAAGTTATAACTGAACGGACAGGGAAACTAAGAGAGTTGGAAAAACAATTGGCAGAAAAATTCAGAAAACAATTCGTAGGAGAAATTGCTCAAGTCCTTATAGAAGATGAAGTTAACCCTTCGACAGGCTCAGGGCAGACTCCTTCGACGGTTCGACAGAGCTCACCGCAGGCAGGCTCAGGGCGTTGTGAGAGATACTACGAAATTACTGTTAAAAGCGATGCCCCTATTACGAATACGAAAAATGAAATCGTAAAATGTAAAATAAATGACGATTTAATCACTGGATCATTAGTGTCGTAAGTCTTTTATTTGCGTTGGAGAAAATGATGTAAGTCGTTATTTTGAAAAATAAATAAAGGAGTTATGGAAAATTTTTTAAAAAAAAGCGCAAGTTCCTTTGCAAAAGGGGTATGTTTTTTTTAAAACAGGTAAAAAAGTGAGTATTTTTAGACGCGGATTTCGCTGATTTTGATGAAAAGTAAGAGAAAATCATGAGTTTTTACAGGTTTTTGAAGGTTTTTTTCCTTTTTTGAAAGGGGTTTTCCCTTGATTGTCAACAGAAAATATCCTATAATGATGTGGCTATTAACGGAGAAGGAAAAAAATGAGAAGTTAGTTGAGAATTTCCCATTCGTTCACAATTCAGCGGTATTTCTATGTAAATTATTTGAGAATAAAAAAAAATTAACAATTGGTTATGTGATTCGAAAAAGATTTTTATATTATTATTGGATTGAAAGGCTTGGTTGTGTAGCCAAGCGTTTAATATGTAATAAAAAAGGAAAATGGACCTGATACAGACAATTAAATGCTGGGCAAAGAGCCAATGGGATGCGAAAATTTACACATTGCCCCTTGTGGTAGTAACAGCAGTGTGGATTTTTGTAGTCTGGAACATATTAGGAATGTGGCTATGGATTCTCTTATCAATCATAATTTTGGGATTATGGCTATGGGTCTCCAAAAAAGCTGCAAATATATGGGCAGAAAATGAGCTTGTCAGAAAATATCCCGAAGAATACGCCTGTCCTGATTGCGGGACATATCTGCGGGTAGAAATAAGATCGGATTTAGCAGAAGAAACCAGCATTGGAGAAGATAGAACCATTCAGCAGATTAGTTCCCCACTGTATGCGGTGTGTCGAAAGTGCGGATATAAAAGAATAATGAAATCCTGAGGCTAAGTTCCTTTTATCTAAAAGGTTAACACTTCTATGACCGTTTACACAGTTTATTTCACACACTTGTGGTTTTTAAGGCTTGGAAACAAGTGAGGCAAAAGAATTCGCCAGAATCAATTCTGTGCAACTCAGTTTTTTTAACGTTGTCTTTGCCGCAACACTCACAAGTCCCCGTCCCTGTCTGAACGTTTGCCGGTTCAGCTAACTGCGGCTTGACTTGTGCTGCTGCAGTTGTTGCCACATTCGACTTCTGTGCAGTTTCGGCTACTGCTTTTTCTTTTGCCTTATCAAATTGTATTTTTTGTTCAGCTTCGATTTTTGCCCGCCGTTCATCCTCTAATAAAGCTTCGGCCCTGTTCTTTGCCTCGATTTGGCCAATTAATTTTTGTTCAAGTCCCGCCAGTTTTTCGCTTACCGCCCTTAGTTTTTGTTCAACTTCCAATTTTGCTCTTGCTTCAGATTCGGTCTGCATCTTTGCCTGTTTAAGACTATCTTTATATTCACGGATTTTCTGCTCGGCATCAGTTTTGGTCTGCTGAAGCACAGCCTGGTACTCTTTAATTTTCTCATTGAACTCTATATGCTGGGCTGAAATTTTCTTTTCGGCCTCCGCTTTCTCCTTTACGGCCAACTCCGAAGTTTCAGCCTCGGAACTTTGTTTTTCCGCAGATAGTGCTTGGGCAGCTTCACTCTTAACTTTTAAAATAGAATCAGCATAGTTCCTCGCTTTTTCCTCCAGCTCAGATTTGATTTGTGCTTTAACTTCAGCGATTTTAATCTTTAGCTGAACCATTTGTTCCGTTAAGGATTTGACTTCTTGTTGAGCTTCATGCTTGGTCTTTGCCTCTACTTCTACCTGCAATTCGGCTTTTTGTCTAAGGGTGGTCTGGATTTTTAACTGGTCTTCAAAATGGGCTATTCGTTCGTTTATAACACCAACATGTTTTTCAAACTCAGCCTTTGCCAGACGTTCTGCGTTCTTTTGGGCAGAGGATTGCTCCCACAAAGTTTTGTATTCCTTGTTTTTTTCGTCCAGCTGTGATTTCAATTCCGCTAATTCTTCAGCAGCTTTGGCTTCGACTTTAGTAATTTCCTGCGTAGTCTTAACTTCCCAATATTTTTGCTGTTCAGCAATCATCTTAACAGTTTTATCCTGAGATTTTGCAGCCGCTTCCGCATACGCAGCTGCTTTTTGTTCAAGTTCTGATTTGACCTTTGCAACAGTTTCAGCCGTTCCTGTTTTGAGTTGGTTAATTCTTTCTGTTAAAACCATAATCTGCTGTTGAGCTTCGGCAATAATTTGTTCTTTTTGCTGAAGTTTTAATGCTTCATTGCGTTTGTCTTCTGCTATGGCACTTAACTGGCCCTGAAGCTGCAAAACTTCCTGGCGCACGCTTGCAAGCAATTGCTCGGATTTCCCCCTTGATAGACGTTCTAAATCCTCTTTCCTTGCAGACTCCTCAATAAGGGTTTCATATCTTTGAACTTTTTCGTGAAACTCGGATTTCAACTGTGCAATTTGTTCTACCGCTTGTGACTCGGCTGTTTCCCGTGCTTTAACCTGAATGTCCAGCTGTTCTTCAAGCCAGGCCATCTTCTCGCCCAAATTTTTTAACTGCCGCTCAGATTCCAACCTTGAATTCCGTTCAGATTGCAGTTCTGAATCGGCTTTTTCAAGCAGGGCTTCGTATTGCTGCCTCTTCTTTTCTAATTGCGACCTGACTTCCAAAAGCTCCTTTGCTGCATGGTCTTTAACTTCCTCAATCGTCTTGACAGTCTGAGCTTCTAATTTTTGTCTTTCTGCATCTAAAATTTCAGCAACCCGCGATTGGGTCTTTAAGATGGATTCGGCATATGTCCTGGCTTTGTCCTCGAGTTCTGATTTTACTTTTGCCACCGTTTCCGCAGCATCGGATTTAATAGATACTATCCTCTCAGCAGTTACAACTTTGATTTGATTTAACTGTTCCGTCAAAGATTCAACCTGCTGCTGTGCCCGCAGCGTTGTCTGCTTGAACTCTTCAGCCTGTGACTCGATGATGCTTCTGGCTTCAGTCTGAATGAGGAGCTGCTCCTGAAGTTTGGACAATTGAACGCTAATCAGTTTTAGTTTCTTCTCGGCCTCGGCCCTTTGTTTTAATTCGGCCTCGGCCCTGGCTTGAGCTTCCTCTCTTGCTATCGTTTCGCCTCTTACCCAGGATTTAGCTATAATCTTGGCCCTTTTCTCAGCTTGAGCAAGAGCTTTTTTCTCAACATTGGCTTCTGTTTCTCTAAGGAGCGCATCAAAGTTTCTGACTTTTTCTTCCATCTTGGTTCGCCGCTGAGTTTCCGCCTGCAGCATTGCTTCAGTCTCTTTAATCCGGCGACTATACTCCGTGGAATTATTTTCCAACTGCGATTTAAGTTTTTGAATTTCAACCGCAGTTTCTGATTTTATTGTGGAGACTAAATCATTAGTTTCGGCTTTCTGTTTTTCTCTTTCAGACAGAATTGCTTTCTGTGCTTCATCCTTTGCTTTTATTATTGAATCGGCATAATCCTTCGATCTTTCTTCGAGCTGTGACTTGATATTTACTACTACTTCCGCCGCGTCAGATTTGGCAGATGCAATCTGTGAGACAGTATCAATTTTGATCTGGCTTAATTGCTGCGTCAAAGATTCGAGCTGTTCCTGTGCCTTTACCCGGGCTTTAGACTCATCATGAGCAAGCTGTCGAGCTTTGATAAGTTCTTCCCCTATTAAATTGGCCTTTTCATCGGCACGAGCGAATGCCTTTATGTAATTTTGCAGTTCCTGCTCTGCCTGTAATCTTGCGTTGTGATCGGCCTGAAGCTGAGCCTGGTATTCTTTATTTTTCTCTTCGATTACGGACCGCAGCTGAGCAATCTCATCTGTAGCCTGAGATTTGATATGGGCAATGGTGTCCCTCGCTTCGGTTTCCATTTTTTCTTTTTGGCTTGTCAGTGCTTCTAAAGCCTCAGCCTTTGCCTTAGTTATGGAGTCAGCATAGTTCATGGCTTTTGACTCCAGTTCAGATTTTACCTGAGTAACTTTTTCAGCGGCTTCAATCTGGATATGAGCAATTTGCTCGGTTAAAGATGAAACATGGTCTTGAGCTTGAGTCAAAACCAACCTTTGCTCTTTTAATTGCGACTCCGTATTATGCCTGATTTCGATTTCAAGTTTTAACTGTTCCTCAAGTCGCGCAATTTGTTTCGCAGTATCTTGTAAATATTGTTCTGTCTTATGTAATGATTGCTTTGTTGATTCTGCTTCAACTTCAGATTGCTCTTGATACACCCGATATTCTTCCGTCTTCTCTCTTAACAGTGCATTTAACCGTCCAATTTCATTTGAAGCATCAGTTTTGTTCTTAGCGGTTTCGGCTTCGTATTTCTCTTTTTGTGCAGCAATAGTTTTGACAGAATCGGCTTGAGCTTTGGCTATCAACTCGGCATAGTCTCTGGTTTTTGATTCCAACTCAGATTTGACTTGTGAAATCAATTCCGCACTTTCTGTTTTTATGCTGGCAAGTTGTTCGGCGTAAGTTCTAATCTGCTTTTGTGCCTGGGCATCAACTTCTGCCTTGTCCTGCTTGAACTGAGCCAATTCCTCTTTGTGACTCTGTGCCATCTCTGTAGTTTGGGTTCGGAGTCTAATTATTTCCCCCGCTTGTTCTTCAATTCTTTTTTCGGCTTCAAGCCTTGCCTGTGTTTCGACCTCAAGTTTTTCCTGTGTTTTTGCCAAGGTCTCATTGAATACCTTTGCGTTTTCTGCAACCTCTGCTTCCCTTTCAGCAAGCTGTTTCGCTGTAACTTCCAATTGTTTTTGGGCTTCTGCTTTTTGCTCGGATTCAAACTTGAGTTTTAGGTGAAGGTCTGCAATGGTATTATGAGAATCTTTTAAAGCCTGTTGTACTTGAATTCCGGTCTTACGTTCAGCCTCACTTTCAGCTGTTAGTTTCCGTTTCGCCTCAACCTCAAATAGAAGCTGTTTCTCAATCTGTGCGATATGTTTGCCGGCAGATTCTAACTGTCTTTCAGCATTGGTTCTTAATTGTGCTTCATATTTTGTTTTTTCTTGAGCTTCCAGGATGACATTTTTTTCGGCACGAGCATTTTCTTTAGCCTCAACCTCGGCCTTTTTCAAGGCTTCTGCAATAGCTTTTTTCTCCTCTTTCGCTTTGACCCTGGCTTTATTTACGTTTAGGCAAGATACTAAAGGGTGAGAAGGCCAATGTTTTTCTCCGCATATCTTGCAGGTTGGCACAAATTTCTTGTCCGTTGAAGAACCTGCTTCAGAAGATTGATTCTGCGAAGATTCCTGTCGCTTCATATCCATAATTTCCCTGTCTATAATGCCGAATAATAGACAAAACTCGTTTAATAATGACAGTTTTTCTCATTTTTTTGGAGACCCCAACCATTAATTTCATCCTGAAATTGATATTGATAACACGATCCTTCTTACCAAAAGTTCCGGACTTGGGCTTATAAGGAAGTAGTGAAGATACTTACCTCGCTCCTTTGGCATATTATAGTGATATTGGGCCATTTTCAAGCAATTAATTCTAACAAAATCAGATTTTGCAAGAAGATTAAATCTGGATATGTCGAGTAAATAGTAATTTTATGATGAGTTTGTATTATCAAAAAAACAATATCATCCCCTCAAAGTAATAAATGCCATTGATTGGTGAAAAGATACAGCAAGAGACATTAGACCTTACCAAGAAATCTTACAGGACGGCCATAATGAGGCTTTTTGAGAGACCAAAGAAGGACTTTTTTTAGTTTTCGCTAAGGTGCCAAAATTATCAACTTTCGGATTACGCAAGGAGAAAAGGACAATACGTATATAAACCCGCCAAAGGACAAAATTGTCGTCAAAAAGGCTGTGAAGAAATACGAAACATACCTGAAAGAGGTAAGAGATAAACTGGTAAAGGCGTTTATGGAGTGAAACGTCGATGAGAAACTGGCAGAAGCAATGGCCCACGCACTATTCATAACGATTTATTAAGCAAAGGATTGAATAGAAAGCAGCGGGGTCTGCCCCCTACGGGGGTTTCCACTACGCTCCAACGCTGCGGCTTCGACGGGGCAAGTATTTCCGTGTCGGATATATGGTAGGGAAAGAGACGCACGGCCGTGCGTCTGTACGTACGGGTGAAAAAGGCAAGAAAAATTATCTTGTTTTTTGGCCAAAGGCTTGCGAAAATAGCCGGCCTGTATAAAAAACAATATTTTCAACTTATTTATTAGGAGATAGAAAAAATGAAGAAATGTTTAAGTGCAATTATTTTACTAACGGTAGTTTTTGCCAGCACGGGATTTTCAACCACTCTGGGAACGTGGCAAGGCGCACCAGCAGATGCCAACCACCCCGGAAATCTTGTCGGAACAGGCAAATGGACAGATGCATATTGGAAACCAACAGGCAAACTGCCGCCACCGCCGAGTGCACAAGACCAGGAAATCAAAATTGCCAAACCAAAAACTGTGTGCACAGCGGACAGCAATATAGGAAATTATAATTGCAGACTGAGTATAACCGGCGGAACTGATATGGCAACGGCACCGAAACTTGAAATCGCAAAGGGCACGAACCTGGGCGCATTAGAATTTAGAGTCGGCGCAGGCGGAGCGGCTGCGACAGGCGGATTCGGCTGCGTAGTTCAGACTGGCGGAACATACAACATAAACGGCAAACTCCTCATAGGAAGATACGGCAGCAGCCAGACCAACCCCAATGAGGCAACAGGCTTTTATACAATCAGCGGCGGAACAATTACCTATCCGCCGACGAGCAACGCAATATTATGTTTAGGCGTTTATGGGCCATCCGAAGGCACATTAACAATAGTCGGTAAGGGAGCTAATATCAGCGTTAAACATTTATATATCGGAGGTGACGGGAACAAGCAAGGCGGAACCGGCACATTAGAATTTAAAGTCGACGCTAACGGTGTAAGCCCGATTAAAGTCGCGGACGACGTTTCCATCGATTTAGGCGGCCAAGAAACAACGGCCAAGCTGACAGTCAGCGCAATCGGGGCAGCACCAAAGGCAGATATCCTTCTTGTTGATAATCTTGGCAGTACTCCAATCACCGGCATTTTCGATACGGTCAACGAAAAACCTGCAACGGAAGGCGCTGAGGTTGTTTTGAATGCGGCCGGCAACAATTACTTTTATAAATTAACATATAAAGGCGGCAACGGCGATAATGATATTATGCTGAAGTTTGATCATGCTGCACCAGGCGCTGCTCCGGCAGCAGCAAAACCAGCGACACCGGCGGCACCAGTAAAACCAGCTGCTCCTGCAACTGGGGCAACTCCGGCGGCACCTGCGCCTGCGGCTCCGGCCAAATAAGGCAAAATAAGTGATAATTTTTTAAGGAGAGTAAAATATGAAAAAAATTATGACTATACTTTTGATTCTGTCAATCGCGGCTGTTGTCACAGCAGTAGAAAAAGTCAAAGAAATACCGGCGGCTACAACCCAGCAAAAAACAGCAGCCCAGAAGGCGGGACTTCCAGTTGAAAAGATAATCGACCTGGGCAATGATGTAAATATAGCAGTTGTATTTATTCCGGCAGGAGAATTCGAGATGGGCTCTCCGATGGAAGAGCCAAAGAGAGATTCCGACGAGGCTCAGCATCATATCAAACTGACAAAAGCATTCTACATCGGCAAGTTCGAAGTGACCCAGATTCAATACAGGGTTATTGTGAACGAAAATCCGAGCAAGTTCGGCGGGGACAAACTGCCGGTCGATAATGTCAACTGGTATGAAGCGATGAGATTTCTGAAAAAGCTGTCCGACAAAACAAATATGAAATTCAGGCTGCCTACGGAAGCGGAATGGGAATACGCATGCAGGGCCGGGACAAAAACGACATTTAATACGGGAACAACACTTGATTCAGACCTTGCCAACTACGACGCGAGCGAACCTTATGCCGACGGAATTATCGGCAAATACCTCAAACATACAACTGCTGTCGGGTCTTATCCGCCAAACGCATTTGGATTGTATGATATGCACGGCAATGTGTGGGAATGGTGCAGCGATATTTACGATTCGGGGATTACTACAAAGTAACGCCATTGACTGACCCCAAAGGGCCGCAGGAAGGCAAGCCGAAAGTAATCAGGGGCGGCGCGTGGAATGAATATGCATATAAATGCCGGTCGGCTGACAGAAATCACCGCTGGCCAAAAGATAATCAGCCGCATATCGGATTCCGAGTCGTGATGGAGATTGAAAAACCAGAAGCGAAATAAATCTACAAAGTTAACAAAATCCCGCATTTAACAACCTTAAATGCGGGATTTTTGTTTAATTAATTATCAAACTAAAAAAATAAGTTATCGGCTTAACCTGTTGTATGCAAATGACTTAAGATAAAATAATCAACTTTATCTATAATAAACATTCTTGATTTAATCGGCTAAATAACGTAATATATAGTAGATGCGATTGGGAGATGCAAACTGTGTAGTTTGCAGCGGATAATCGCAAAAAGGTAAGGGCAGTTGAAGCCCGATTGAAAGTATTAAGTTACAAAAGCACTGTAAGCCAGCCGAAGCGGCGCCAGGGAGTTTTTTAGAAAGCCCCCAAGTCGAAACGGCCAGGAAAGCAGTGAATAAGAGAAATGAAATTTCTGTTTTAAAAAAATGTTTCAGACAATGGTAAAAATTAACTTCATTGAATTTTTTGTTAGAAAAAGATTGTCATTGAGGGCCCAAAAGAAACCTCACTAAGAGACAATCCGTAATTTAAGTCTGATATTTTGAAAAGGATTTCAACTCTTATCAAATCTTTGTAGCTTTTGCTGCCCTGCCTGCGGCCTGAGTATTTTCAAAGGCCCGCATTATCCGTCATAATCCAATCGAGATATTTTTACGTGATAATGTACGGAAAGGTACTGAAAATGTTTACAACAGCTACTATTGTGTCGATAATCGCGGGAGTTGCGGGCGGGGTAATACTGGCCTTTATAGCAGGTAAGGTTATCAACTCATTAAGACAAAGCAATCTCAACAACAAACTGGCGCTTCAGACAGAACAAGCAAAAAGAGATGCAGAAGAAATAATTAAAGCAGCCCGAATCGAGGCAACAGCGGAAGCCTTAAAGAAAAAAGAGGAATTTACCGCTGAAATCAACCAGGCAAAAATTGAACTCCGCGAAGCAGAACGGAGACTAAGCAAACATGAAGACGCTATCGACAGGCAAAATGAGCTGCTCGAACAGCGTGAAAAAGCACTGGGTCAAACGGAAAATAATCTGAAAAACCGCAGCCACCAGCTCGATGAACATGAAAAGGAAATCGGCGCTGTAATCGCTCAGCAGAAAAACCAGCTTCTGAAAATCAGCGCTATGAACGCAGAAGAGGCAAAGCAGTTACTGCTGCAAAAACTCGAAGATGAGTGCGAACACGAGATGAACGCTGTCATCCAGAAGAAATTGGAAGAGACGAATGAAATCGTGGAGGAAAAAAGCAGGGAAATCATAAGCTCGGCCATTCAGAGATACGCGGCCGACCAGACCTGCGAAGTAACGGTCTCCACAATCGATATACCGAGCGACGATATGAAAGGCAGAATCATCGGAAGAGAAGGCCGAAATATCCGCGCATTCGAAAAAGCGACCGGAGTCGATGTTATCGTCGATGACACACCGGGCGTTATCGTTATCAGCGGATTTAATCCGATAAGAAGAGAAGTCGCCAGACAATCAATGGAAAAACTTATCCAGGACGGCAGAATACATCCAAGCAGAATCGAAGAACTTGTCGCGCAAACTAAAAAAGACGTCCTAGTGAAAGTTATGCAGGTCGGCAAAGAAGCTTCGGTCGAAGTGGACGTGAGAGGCCTTAATAATAAAATCCTAATGGAAATCGGAACGCTGAACTACAGAACAAGCTACGGACAGAACGTGCTGAGGCACAGCGTTGAAGTGGCATTCCTGGCACAGGTAATGGCCGACGAGCTGGGGCTTGACGGTTCAATCGCAAGAAGAGCGGGCCTGCTGCACGATATCGGCAAGGCGATGGACCACGAAGTCGAAGGCGGACATCCGGCCATCGGTGCAAATTTCCTCAAGAGATACGGCGAATCGTCTATAATACTAAACGCGGTCGAGGCTCATCACGGCGATATACCGGCAGATAATCCTTACACGCCTTTGATTGCAGCGGCAGACGCTATAAGCGCATCAAGGCCGGGAGCAAGACGTGAGACACTTGAAAGATATATCAAGAGACTTGAAAAGCTCGAAGAAATAGCAAAACAGTTCAACGGAGTTGAAAACTGCTACGCAATCCAGGCGGGCAGGGAAATTCGTGTTATCGTTAACGCAAACAATGTCAATGACGACAGCGCTACAAAAATGGCGCGCGATATAGCCAAGAAAATCGAAGATGAACTGACCTATCCGGGCGAAATAAAGGTTACACTGCTGCGGGAAGTCCGCTGCATCGAATACGCGAGATAAAAAAATGAAACTGAATATTCTGTGTATAGGCGATATAGTCGGCCGGCCGGGAAAAAGAATCATGGCAGATAATCTTGCCGCGATTATAAAAGAACACCAGATAGACTGCGTTATAGCCAACGCGGAAAACTCGGCAGGCGGCTCGGGACTTACATACCAGATTTATGAAAAACTCCTGAAATACGGCGTTAATATGATTACGCTGGGCGACCATGTCTATAAAAAGAAAGATATAATCACCGTTCTGGAAAAAAACGACAATATAGCAAGGCCGGCGAATTTTTCGGCGCACGCGGCGGGCAAAAGTTTTGCAATTTACAAAACCGCAAAAGGGCCTGTTATTGCTGTTGTTCCGCTTATCGGCAGAATTTTTATGAAGCCGGCGGACAGCCCTTACGACTGCATCGATGCGATTCTGCCGAAATTATCGCAGCAGGCCGATATTATTATCGTGGAGATTCACGCGGAAGCGACGAGCGAAAAAGTCTCGATGGGATATTATCTCGACGGCAGAGTAAGCTGTGTATTCGGAACACATACGCACGTTGTAACGGCTGACGAAAAAATTCTGCCGAAAGGCACCGCATATATTACGGATATCGGAATGACCGGAGCTCATCATTCGGTGCTGGGCAGAAAAATCGAGTCCGTTCTGAAAAATTTCCGGACGCGAATGCCCTGCCCGTTTGAAATCGCAACAGGAGACTTGCGGCTGAACAGCATTATTGTAACCATCGACAGCAACACAAAAAAAGCAGAGAAAATCAGCCGATTCGAATTCAAAGACGAAAAAAGCGATTCTATCAGTTACGACAGCGATGACGGCAAGCCGGACTACAACAGCGATTTCGAGTAAACAGCGGGCAAAAGAGGCAGATTTTACGCCTACGGCTTTTCTTGAAGAGCAAATCACATAATGGCAAGTGCATCTATAACACCATTATTTAAAAATACTTACAAAAAAAATAAAATGCGGTTTTTACTTGCATTTTTCAGGACAATGTTAGTATAATTAGAGCAGATATAAGGTTTCTATATTCAGGAGGCATAAAAATGAAGAAGTTATTAGCAATTCTATTTATTCTCACAGCGGTTTCATCGGCAAACGCAACAATATCTATGACGCTAAGCGGCGACAGCACTCCCGGTTCAGGCATTATAGACCTTTACGTTGTACCTTCAGCCACTGGCCAGCTTGACCTTTCGATGGCTATTTGTCTAAAGGGCACGGGTACTTTGAGCGCGGGCACTCTTGGCGCTTCTGCTCCGACAGATTCAGAAGATGCCGGTGTCGATATGGCAGGTATGGATGCTGCACTGGGTACTTCACTTGTTGCAACTTATGGAAACGGAGAAATCTGGAGCATGATGTCATATACCAGTGTTTATCCAACAGGTGTTTGGCTAACAGTAACCTACAGTGGTATAGGTGCAGACGCTGTTATCACTGCTTACCAGAGCGCTGACGGCAACTTTGATGATGTAGACATGCAGAGCAACTCTCTTATGGCTATTCCAGAGCCGGCGACAATCGCCCTGCTTTGCATCGGCGGTTTGATGCTTAGACGCAAGAAATAAATTATTAAGGGAGAAGGAAGATGAAGAAGTTGTTATTTTTAGTTTTAGTTCTTGCTATGGCCTCATTGGCAAATGCAACAATATCTATGACGCTAAGCGGCAGCAGCAATACCGGCTGGGGCACTTTAAACCTCTGGGTTGTGCCTTCCAGCAATCAGTCTGACCTTTCAATGGCTGTTTGCATACAGGGTGTGGGTACTTTATCATCATATCTTGGCCCTGATGCTCCGCCAGACTCCTGGCCAGGATCTATTGAACCTTTTTATTATGATGGTGGTATCGGAGAGGTTTTCAACATGATATCCTATACTAGTATTTATCCAACAGGTGTTTGGCTAATGATAAACTACAGTGGTGCAGTGTTAGGCGATAAAATTACTGCTTACCAGAGCTTTGACGGCAACTTTGATGATGTAGACCTGATTAGTAATACTATTACGATTGTTCCAGAGCCGGCAACAATCGCCCTGCTTTGCCTCGGCGGATTGATGATTAGACGCAAAAAATAAATAATATTTACATATAAATTTTCAAAGCCGTGGGCTGAAGCCTGCGGCTTTTTTTATGGAACAACTGGCAAACTAAACTTATACTTACGGCCTATGAAAGACAGTTTATTTGACGAACCCAAAGAGCCAAGCAAACCAAAGGCGAAAATCTATACCGTAAGCCAAATCACATCGCTTATAAAGGTAAGCCTTGAAGGCGCCCTGCCGGGACAAGTTACAATTACCGGCGAAATCAGCGGCTTTAAGAGACATTCGAGCGGACACTGCTATTTCGACCTTAAAGATGAAAATGCCATTATCCCCTGCGTGATGTGGGGCAGCGACTTTACAAAGGTGAAATTCAAGCCTGAAAACGGGCTGGCAATCCTAACAAAGGGTCATATAGATGTTTATCCACCACAGGGCAAATACCAGTTTTACGCTGAATCAATGTCGCCTGCGGGAGTCGGGGCACTTCAGCTTGCGTTCGAACAGATGCGAAACCGCCTTGAGGCGGAAGGCCTTTTCAGCGAAGAACACAAAAAGCCCCTGCCGCAATACCCCTTGAGAATAGGCATACTCACAAGCGAATCGGGGGCGGCACTGCACGACATCGTTGACAGTATTTATAATCGCTGGCCGGTGGCGAAACTTTTATTTTATGATGTGCCAGTACAGGGTGAAGGAGCGGCCGGAAAAATCGCGGCGGCGATAAAAGACGTCAATAAAAGAAATACAACATTAAAACTGGACGTTATAATTGTCGGGCGAGGCGGAGGGTCGATGGAAGACCTGTGGGCATTTAACGAAGAAGCCGTCGCGAGGGCAATATACAATTCCAAAATTCCGGTTATAAGCGCAGTCGGACACGAAGTAGATTTTACAATAGCAGATTTTGTCGCTGACGCACGGGCATCGACGCCGACAAAGGCGGGTATGATAGCCGTGCCGGATATCAAAGAAGTTTTGCAGCAGATAGATTCCGCTGACAAAAGGATAAAGGCAAATGCCGAGTCGGCGATAAAATTATCTGCGCAAAGACTGAAAACAATTCTTGCCGCGGCAGTATTCCGCAATCCCCTGGTAATAATACAAAACAGAGGACAATCTCTCGATGATTTTGAAAATAACATGGCTGAATCGGCTAAATCATTTGTCGCTAATATTCGCAAAGTGCTGCAGAGGTATTTTGAGATGCTATTGAAAATCGAGCCTCACCGGCTTATTGCCGATAAAAAAATAGCTATAAATAATTATCAAAACAGATTGTCGCAAAAAACAAGCGGACTTTTAGCTTTCGTTAAACTTCAGATTGAAACACAGGCCGGAAAACTATCGGCGTGCAGCCCAAAAAGCATTCTAAACCGCGGATACAGCATCGCTAAACAAGCGATTACGGGAAAGGTCATTACAAGCCCTGCGGATGTCAATATCGGCGATTCGATAATAACCGAACTTGCGAATGAAAATATAATTGAAAGCAAGGTTACAAAAAAGTAGAATAGCCGCAATTATAACCAACTTCAAAGAAAGGAATAGCATAGTGAAAAAACACACAATTGCAGTAAACTTAACAGTTTTGTCTGTATTGATTGGTATTATTCTGTTGATTGGGCCTGTTAGTCAGGCAAAGGCCGGCTGGGAGCAGGCGGATAAGATTTTGAGCAAAATTAAGGCACCAACGTTTCCAAACAAGGATTTCAATATTACCAATTTCGGCGCAATCGGAGATGGAAAAACAAATTGCACCGCTGCTATCAATAAAGCGATATTGGAAGCAAATAAAGCCGGCGGCGGACGAGTAGTGGTTCCTGCAGGTACATTTTTGACCGGCGCGATTTATCTGAAAAGCAATGTCAACCTTTACATTTCCGAAAGTGCCATTGTTAAATTTTCAACCGACCCGAATATGTATCTTCCGGCTGTGCATACCCGCTGGGAAGGTGTCGAGTGTATGAATTATTCGCCGTTGATTTACGCCTCTAATGAAAAGAATATTGCCATCACAGGTAAAGGAACGCTCGATGGACAAGGCGCGAATTGGTGGAAATGGAAAAAACTTCCCAAGCGGCGTGAAGACCGAACAAAGTTATTTGACCAGGGACGGGACGGAGTACCGGTCAAAGAAAGACAATACGGCGGCAAGACATTAAGTCCCAATATGATTGAACCATATAAATGCAAAAATGTCTTGATAGAAGGAATTAAAATAGTAAACGGGCCGTTCTGGCATATTCATCCGGTACTTTCACAGAACATTACCATTAGAAACGTAAGAGTTGACGGCAGCGGCCCCAATAATGACGGCTGCGACCCTGAATCGTGCAAAGACCTTCTTATCGATGGCTGCTATTTCAATACGGGAGATGACTGTATCGCAATAAAATCTGGCAGAAATAACGACGCCAGGCGAGTAAACGTGCCAAGTGAAAATATCATTGTCCGCAACAGCACAATGAAAGCCGGACACGCCGGCGTTGCTATCGGCAGCGAAATAACAAGCGGCGCAAGAAATATTTTTGTGGAAAAATGCATAATGGACGACCCGAACCTGGACCATGCGATAAGACTCAAAACCAACTCTGCTCGCGGCGGATTTATGGAAAATGTTTATGTAAGGAACATTACAGTCGGCCAGGTAAAAGGGGCTGTGCTGCTGGTAGATTTCTTTTATCAGGATATCGAAAAAGGCACTTACAAACCGGTTGCCCGGAATATCAATATGGAAAACGTTATGAGCAAGAAAAGCAAATACGCATTATACCTGCGAGGTCTTGAAAACGCACCAATTACTGATGTTCGCCTGAAAAATTGCACGTTCGACAATATCAGCGACCCCAACATTTCAATTATCAGCAATGTCAAGAACCTCGTTTTGGAAAATGTGAAACTTAACGGCAAACTTGTCAGTAACCCTGCCGAGACGAAATCCGAAATCAAGAAATGACGGAAAAACTTTATGAGCGACAAAACCAATAATAACGATATAAGCAAGTTATCATTCGAGCAGGCGATAAAAAAACTTACCGATATCGTCAGCAAAATCGAAGACGGCCAGATTTCGCTCGAACAGAGTTTGAGTCAATACGAACAGGGAATGGAACTTATAAAACACTGTCGGGAAATCCTGCAAAAAGCAGAAAAGAAAATCGAAGAAATCTCGAAGGAAAAAGAAAAGTAATATGCGAGCGTGGCGGAACTGGCATACGCGCAAGGCTTAGGACCTTGTGTCTGAAAGGACGTGGAGGTTCGACTCCTCTCGCTCGCATTTGCTTTTATAGCAAAGAGTTATAGCAATATTCACTCCTAATTTAATTCCCTCCGTTGTAAATTTAGTCTTTACTTTTTGTCCAAAATAGCTTCTAATTAAGTGTTGTTAAGAATAATAAAGTACTAAAAAGGACAAAACTAATTTTTACAGAAAGTTACTTCCTATGGAAAAATTTACTTACGATATATGTATAATCGGAGGCCTTGGGCATATCGGTCTGCCTTTGGGTATATCATTTGCCAAAACAGGAAAAAAAGTAATACTATACGATATAAACAAGAATTCAATCGATACGGTATCAAAGGGCAGGATGCCTTTTTTAGAAGCCGGTGCGGAAAAACCCCTTCAGGAAACAATCAATAAAACTTTATTTATCAGTTCTGATAAAAATGTAATATCCGAGAGTCATTTTGTTATCCTGACAATAGGAACACCGATAGACGAACATCTTAATCCGCAGTTTACCCTCTTTAAAAACTTTTTCGAAGAAATAATCTCTCTGCTCAGCGACCAGCAGCACATAATCATAAGAAGCACCGTTTATCCCGGCACAACTGAAAAAATTCAGGAACTGCTTAGAGAAAATAGCAAAAAAACCCGGGTTTCTTTTTGCCCTGAAAGAATTGCCGAGGGCAAAGCGATGGAAGAGCTCAGCGGCCTGCCCCAGATAATTTCATCATTCGACGATGAATCTATCCGACAGGTAAGTGAATTATTCCAATCTCTTACAAAACAGACCATCCCTCTGAAGCCCATCGAAGCCGAACTGGCGAAACTCTACACAAATGTATGGAGGTATCTGCAGTTTGCCATTTCCAACCAGTTCTACCAGATTGCAACGCAGAATAATCTGGACTTTTATAAAATATACGACGCAGTAACCAATAATTATCCGCGAACCAAAGGCTTCACAAAGGCAGGTTTCGCGGCCGGGCCGTGCCTATTTAAAGATACTATGCAGCTTGCGGCGTTCGCGAACAACAGCTTTTTCCTCGGGCATTCGGCAATGCTGATAAATGAGGGACTTCCCAATTTCATTATCCAGAAATTAAAAGAAAAGACCGACCTAAAAACGAAGACGGTCGGCATACTCGGAATGGCATTCAAGGGCGACAGCGATGATCCCCGTGAATCTCTTTCTTATAAATTGAAAAAAGCTCTTACTATAGAAACAAAACAAGTTCTCTGCTCTGACCCATTAGTAAAAGACGCCAGACTTGTGCCGGCAGATGAACTTATAAAAAAATCAGATATTATCATTATCGGTGCAACGCATTCGGAATACAAAAAACTCAAACTCGATTATGAATCAAAGATAATAGTTGATATGTGGAACTTTTTAGGTCGCGGAGGTATGTTCTAAAATGAAAATCCTCGTTACAGGCTCAGCAGGTTTTATCGGCGGATATCTCGTGGAGGATCTTCTCGAACACGGACACGATATCGTAGGAATAGATAATTATTCAAAATACGGCAAAGTCGCAAAAAGCTATGATAATCATCCCCACTATAAATTCGTACAAGGCGACGCAAAAGATGTCAAGCTGATGAAAGAACTGATAGCTGAGTGCGACCAGGTTGTGGGACTTGCGGCGATTATCGGTGGAATAACGCTTTTTCACGAACTGGCATACGACCTTCTGGCGGAAAACGAAAGAATTCTCGCATCGACATTCGACGCGGCTATATGGGCATTCAAAAACAAAAAACTTAAAAAAATAAATATAATATCTTCCTCAATGGTATTCGAGAGCACAAATGTCTTTCCGACTCCTGAAGGAGAGCAGTTAAAATGTCCTCCGCCATTGTCAACATACGGTTTTCAGAAATTGGCCTGTGAATATTTCGCCAAGGGCGCTTTCGAACAGTATAAACTTCCTTACACAATAATCAGACCTTTTAACGCGATAGGCACAGGAGAAAAAAAAGCGTTGGTGGAAAAAGAGATATATTCCGGAAATATTAAACTAGCGATGAGTCATGTTGTTCCCGACCTTGTGCAGAAAGTATTAAAAGGTCAGGACCCTCTTCATCTCCTCGGGCAGGGTAACCAGATTCGTCATTACACATACGCAGGCGACCTGGCAACCGGTATTCGCATCTGTATTGAAAACAAAAAGGCAATCAATGACGATTTTAATATTTCAACTCCTGTTTCAACTACTGTAATGGAACTGGCCGGGGTAATCTGGAAAAAAATAAACGGCAACAAGCCTTTCAAATATGTGAGCGATAAGCCTTTTGAATACGATGTCCAGAAAAGAATTCCCTCGATTGAAAAAAGCGAGAAAATCCTCAATATCAAATGCAAAACAACATTAGACCAGGCGCTTGATGAGATTATCCCGTGGATAAAACAGCAGATTGAATTGGGAGGTTTCTAAAAAATGCCCTGGTTAAATGTTGAGTCGCTCTACGAAAACAGGTTTGGCGGCAGTAAACTCAAAGGCAGAAAAGCTCTATGGCGGGTTTTGTGCCAAAACTTCTTTC
>PLMU01000004.1 GCA_003142595.1 Phycisphaerales bacterium | reverse complement strand
TTGCCAATTCCTTCATTATTCCGATGTTAATACGCTGGACCCAGATATACTCCGGATTATAGCTGTGGACGATAAGCACCTTCATAGATTTGACGATGGGCTTGGCAGGAACGGGCGATGCCGATGTTTCATCAGGTTTTGAGTGATGCGGCCAATATAAAAAGAATACGATTGCTCCGACCACTGCAATGCCAAATGGCCACACTATGGCAGCCTTGAGTCCTGATAGTTTCATGATACACCTGTAAAAAGCCTGTTTTTCGTACTTCCCCATACTGATGCCGATTCCGAGTCTAATCTAAGTTATCGGCAAAATCGCTACAAACCTCAAGTGTTTTTAGTAAAGCCGTTGAGTATATTCCGCCGCAAAGCGTAAATTAGCGGGTAATGCCGAGGATTTCGAGAGTTGGGCGTTCGATTATTTCTCTGATTTTTTCGCGCGGAACCGTGGGCAAATTCATATCGCCGATGAGCTTGTTAAAACCTAAAAGCGACTCAATACAGTTTTGCGGCTTTTGAACCGGAAGGCCGGAGCCGAAAAACAGCTTGCCCATCACATTTGCTTCGTGAGCGGAAAGAACTGTATTATAAACTTCCCAAACCTTCTGGGGATGAACAGTCAAATCGCCATAAACATTCTCGTGCTTGGCAAGCATATACAAAGTTTCATTTACAAAGGGCAGTCCCATCGAGCCGATGATGATTTTGATGTTCGGAAACCGCTGGGCAATTTCGTCAAGCAGAGACGGCCTTGTATATTCGAGGACCGACTGGGGACCAAAAGGCGGAACGGTATGAAAATACAGCGGAAGATGCAATCTGTCGGCGACTTCATAAAATTGCAGAGCCATGCTGTGAGCAGGATGAAAACCTTCGCTGCCGCAGTAAAGAACCGCGCCGCTGAGGCCCATATCCGCTTTCATGCTCGACCACTGCCGGACCGAAATGTCGTCTTTGACAGGATTGACAACGGCGAAACCATACATTTTTTGCCCATGCCTGGCGACATAATCGCTGACAAGCTTGTTGGCCTGCTGGTTTGACTGCTCGGGACTTGCCAGCACAAAACAGGCATCCAGCGGCTCTGCAGCGACAAAATGGTCCTCCGGCTTAATATCAAAGCCGGGAAAAGTTATATGTGTATGGCAATCGACAATCATTTTCTATCCAGAAAAGCACTTGTTAAGCAATAAATCAGAAACAATAATATAATATCGGTTAAACAACACTGTCAAGAACAATAAACTTGTATTTGGGATATGGTATTTGGTATATGGTATATGGTGAAAGCGAAACTTAAAACTATTCTCGAAGGGCTTTACGGTAAGTATAATCACAAGAAATACATACCGCCGGACCCGCTGCAGTTTGTTTATCATTATAATAATAAAGCTGATATGGAAATCGCGGGGTTTCTGTCGGCTATGTTCGCTTACGGAGCCGTGGAACAAATTGAAAAATTTCTAACCGCCCTTTTCGGCGTAATGGGCAAAAGCCCGTCAAAATTTATCAAAACATTCTCGGCAAAGGACAAAAAACTTTTCAAGAGCTTAAAATACCGATTTAATACGAGCGAAGATATAACCAGTCTTTTGGAAATCTTAAAAAAAATCCTCGTCCGATACGGCAGTCTGGAAAATCTTTTCCTCGAAGGTTACTGCGGTAACGATAAAAATATAATACCTGCAGCGACAAAATTCATTGGGGCATTGGACGGCAAAACCAGCGCGGGTTTGAAATTCCTGATTTCCAATCCGGCAAGAGGCGGAACATGCAAAAGATTGTTTTTATTTCTTCGCTGGATGGTACGAAAAGACCAGGTTGATACGGGATTATGGAAAAAAATAGACAAAACAAAACTTATTGTGCCTGTCGATGTTCATATGGGACGATTGAGCAGAATTTCAGGGCTGCATAATAGAAAAACGATGAATTTAAAAGCAGCTATAGAAATTACCGCAGGTTTTGCGGAAATATGCCCGGCAGACCCGGTGAAATACG
Source organism: Phycisphaerales bacterium (assembly GCA_003142595.1). Classification (GTDB taxonomy): domain Bacteria; phylum Planctomycetota; class Phycisphaerae; order Sedimentisphaerales; family UBA12454; genus UBA12454. Next base: position 137,466 of record PLMU01000004.1, on the reverse strand, counting down.
ACTTTTCGCTGTGCAGAATCGGGATTCTTGAAAACTGCACAGGCAAACCGAATAAATACTGCCCCGAATGCGAATTGGCGGGATTATGCAAAAAAAACTTTATTTTTAATCGAATTTCTGGTAGAATAATAACGTAACTAAACTTTGTTTAATAAGGTATAAAAATGAAATGCAGATGGCTTTTTTTAAGTGTTGCGGTAATCCTTTTAGCTGAAACTGCCGCGTTTTGTGCGCCTGAGCCGACTCTTGCGCCGGGGGCAAATCAGTGGACATTAAATATCGTCTTTACCCAGCCGGAGCAGATAACCGTAAGAATACCCGACCAGGGAAAAGCTCAGCGGTTCTGGTATGTTATCATTACCGTTACCAACAATTCCAAAATCGATGTGCCCTTCTATCCGGGCTGCGAACTGCTTACGGACACCATGCAGGTAATCCCAGCCTATAGAGACACGAGAAATATCGTATTCGATAAAATCAAGGCCCGATATAAAAAGAAATTCCCGTTCCTCGAATCCCTCGAATACGCGGGAAATAAAATACTGCAGGGGCAGGACAATACAAAAGATTTTGCGATAATCTGGCCGGACTTCGATGCCAAGGCAAAAGATATATCACTGTTCATCGCCGGTCTGAGCAATGAGATTAAAGCCGTCGACCATCCAACCAAAAAAGACCCCAACGGCAATCCGGAAAAAATTTACCTGAAAAAAACTCTCGAACTGCAATACTCCATCGGCGGATCTGAAGACCTGCGAGAAAGCGGAACCCTTGCATTCAAAGGCAAACGCTGGGTTATGAGATAGGCTGGACTGTTCCGCAACGGGGACATTTGACCTGTGAGGCTTTGAAATTGGGCGGGATTTTCATTTTTAAACCGCACGCACAAGTCAAAATACTGAAACCTGCAACCTGCTGCATAATATTGCCTATATTTCGAGCCTGATTTTTCGCCGATTCAGCCGGCTGAGTAGAGCCGGTGCGAATCTGAACCGCTGTGTCATCCTGAAGAGCAGATGAAGGTATGACTGTCGCGTGCTTTGTGGTTTTGCTGAACGCATCGGAATAATCCGCAAAAGACGCTCCTGCCATACCGCGAAGTATCTTTATTCTTTCCGAAATCGGAGGATGAGTGCTTGTCAGGTCCGAAAGTTTCATTCCTTCCTTCTGCAGAGGATTTACTATATACATCGGGGCGGTAACCTTGTTGGCTACGGAAAGCTGAGTAGTATTTTGCGAAATTTTCTCAAGGGCATTTGCAAGACCTTCGGGATATCGCGTCAGCCTTGCAGAGCCTGCATCGGCGAGATATTCACGCTTTCTTGAAATGGCGAAATATAAAAGCGTGGCCATAATTGGGGCAAGTATCGCGGCGAGAATCGCAATCAAAAGCATAATCGCCTGAGCCTGGCCGCCGCCTCTGTCTCTGGATGAATAGCGTCTGCCCATCGAGCTGTAAAACATACCGCGAAGAAAAACTTCCGAAAGAAGAGTTATTGTGCCGAGCATAACGCCGGCAATCGTTACAAATAATATATCGCGATTAAGAATATGACTCATCTCGTGGCCGACAACGCCCTGCAATTCGTCACGGTTAAGTCTGCCGAGCAGACCCGCAGTAACAGCCAAAGACGCGCTTTGCGGATTTCTGCCTGTGGCAAAGGCGTTGGGAGCAGGGTCGTTTATTATGTAAACTTTCGGTACAGGCAATTGGGCTGCAATCGCCATTTCCTCGACGACATCGAAAAGCTGCGGATGAACTTCTTTTGTAACTGGCACCGCTTTGCTCGCGGCAAGGAATATCGCGTCGCCGCCGGCGAAACTAACTACGGCAAGAATAAACCAGATAATCAGCGCGACGCCAACGCCAAAGTAACCTGCCCGCGGGTCAGGAGAAACGGACATTCCTATTATCCAGCCCAGCAGGCCCAGCACCGCCGCCATCAGCATAAGCAGCAGAATCGAATTTCGCTTATTTGCCCGTATCTGTTCCCACATTTTTGATTAATTCCCGAAGCTGACTTTTGGAACAGCTTTTTCGGAAGCGTCTTCAATAACAAAAAAGTCGCTTTTGGCGAAGTTAAACATTCCTGCGGCAATATTCGACGGGAACATCTGGATTTTATTGTTATAGAACAAAACCTGGTCGTTATAGGCCTGGCGGGCAAAGGCGATTCTGTTTTCTGTACTGGCAAGCTCTTCCTGCAGGGCAAGAAAATTCTGATTTGCCTTTAAATCCGGATAGGCCTCGATGGTAAGCAGGAATTTGCTCAGGGCCTGTCCAAGAACGCCTTCGGCTTTTGCCGATTCGGCGACTCCTTTGGCGTTCATCGCCTGGCTGCGGGCGTTTGTAACCGCTTCCATAGTGCCGCGCTCGTGCTGCATATAGCCTTTCGCGGTTTCGATGAGATTCGGTATCAGGTCGTGACGGCGTTTGAGCTGGACGTCAATCTGCGACCAAGCATTGGCGACCTGATTGCGAAGTCCGACAAGTGAGTTGTAAATGCCAATCACAAACATAATCAGCAGAACAACTATTACAATTGGAACTAATAAAATTGCCATAAATTATCCTTTCGAAAATTTACTGGACTGAAAATTTATAAATTGTTAACTGCCGATAAATTTCTCTGGGCTGCAAAACCACGGAAGGAAACCGGGAATGGTTCGGCGAATCAGGAAAATGCTGCGGCTGGAGACAAAAGGCGTCGTGCCTGTTATATACAGCACCGGCTTTGCCTTTCACTTCGCTTAGAAAATTTCCGGTATAAAACTGCACGCCCGGTTCTGTGGTAAAAATATCCATCATCCTGCCGCTTTGAGGCTCTACGACCTTTGCCGCGAAGGAAAGCTCCTGCGGCGTCGGCTTATTCAGGATATAATTACAATCGTATCCGAACTCGAATCCGCCGATGTTCTCTCCAATAGGCTTTAACTTTGTAAGGTCATAGACCGTATCTTTGACGGATTTATTTTGGCCGGTTGGAATATGATTCTCATCAACAACGGTAATATTATCGGCATTTATATTTATCCTGTGCGAAAGAATGCTGCCTTTGTCGTGGCCGGCAAGATTGAAATAGCTGCTGTTTGTAAGATTAATAATTGTTTTTTTATCGGTTGTCGCCTCATAGCTTATTTTCAGCTCGTTGTCGTCTGTGAGGGTATAAATTACTGTAACATCGAGATTGCCGGGATACCCTTCCTCGCCATCGGGACTTAAATATTTGAAAACGACGCCGCAGGACTCACCATTCTGGAATTCGCTGCCGTGCCATGGCGCCCTGTTAAAGCCTTTGATTCCGCCGTGGAAGTGATTTTTGCCGCTATTGGCAATCAGCTTATATTCTTTGCCGTCGAGCGTGAATTTGGCTTTTGCAATTCGATTTGCAAACCGTCCCACGGTACAGCCAAAATAAAAAGTATCGTTAATATAGCTGTCAAGGTCATCGTAACCTGTAACGATATTGGCAAATTTTTTATTTTTGTCGGCCACTTTAAGCGAAACAAGCGTTGCGCCGAACGAGATAAGTTTGGCTTCTGTGCCGAGTTTGTTTTTTAAAATAAAAGAATCGATTGCCCTGTTATGGCTTAATTTCCCAAAAATACCTTTTTCAACTGTCATTTTTTCCCCTCGCTTTCTTTATGACTGAACATTTCAGAAAGGTGTTTTATAACTTTTCGTTCTTTGTCAAAATTTCCCTTTGTAAGCACCTGTGCCAATTCGCCCTTATCGAACCACAGACCGTGCCCCTTCGGACAGCGGTCAATTAAAACCTGCGTGTTTTTTTCGCCGATATGTATTTTCTGCATTTTTTTCAGACATATCGGACAGGGACGCGGTTTTTCTTTTATGTCATGTTCGGGATGAAAAGAATCTACAAGCCGCCGCCCATGGTGACTATCCTCAAATAGCAATTCAAGTTCGCCTGCATCGAGCCAGATTCCACCGCACTGGGTGCAGAAATCCGTCTCGACCCGGTCAAGCTCCAAAATAATCATCGGATTTTTACAGACAGGACAATTCATTTTACTCCGTCGGTTTGCTTTTTGGCATCTGCACTTTTTTTTATACGCTAAAATTCTTACTTACAATGATTTTAACCATCGCAGTGCTTATAAGAAAGAAAAAAATTCGTCCTGCCGGCACAAGGACAGCCCGCTAAATCCTTTGACATTCGCAGGAGGTGTTTTTACAATTATACCGATATTTATAAATGGAAGGAATAAAGATGGACCCAATAGATAATACAGTTCAGCAAAACGTCCCCCCGCCGCCGCCTTCAAAAGGCATAGGGTGGAAGATATTCTTCGGCGTAATCCTTGGGCTGTCAATAATCGCCAATATAGTCCTGTTTGTTCTGCTAATCGCAATCGGCTCTCAAATGCTGTTTGGAGCCGCGGACACAAGCGAATCTTTTGCCGAGAAAGTCATCGAGAAAGGTCCGGGTTGTAACAAAATAGCCGTCATTAAAATAGAAGGCATAATCAACGGTGAACTTGCCGATTTGGTTGCCAGCGAGATTAAGGAGGCAAAAAACGACAAAAGCGTCAAGGCTGTAATATTCAAAACCGTTACCCCCGGCGGCGGAATCGCAGCCAGCGACAGGATATACGATGAAATTACCCGCTTCAAAGCTGAAACCGGCAAACCCGTCGTCGCGTTTATGCAGACTATCGCCACTTCAGGCGGCTATTATACTTCAGCCGGATGCGACAAAATCATCGCCGAACCTACCGCCATTACCGGCTCAATCGGCGTAATTATGGGGCACTTTGTGCTTCAGGATTTAATGGAACTTAAACTTGGGATTAAACCTTTAATTCTCAAATCAGGTCCAAAAAAAGATTGGCCGACATCTTTCGAACCGGTGACCGAAGAACAAATCGCTTACCTTAATGATACCCTGATTATGCCGGCGTATGAAAGGTTTCTTAATGTTGTGGCAAAAGGCAGAACACAAATCAGCCCCGAGCAGATTCGCGAATTGGCTGACGGCAGCGTTTATAATGCCCAGCAGGCATTCGACAACAAACTAATCGATGAAATCGGGTATATGCAGGAAGCGATTGAGGAAGCTAAAACCCTGGCAAATATTACCGATGCCAGGGTCGTGGAATACAACAAGACATTTTCGGTTGAAGATTGGCTGGGCAGCAAATCAGGAATAAACACTTTCCTGCGGCTCAATCGCGATTCGCTATACGAGTTTACAACGCCCCAGTTAATGTACCTGTGGAACGGGGGCCTATGCTTTTAGGCGAGTTTAGGCCTTAAGCCCTTTTGGCACAACAGCACAAAACCCATAACGGCAAAAATCGCTACAGTTGATGGCTCGGGAATAGCGGCATCAGATACCGACACTGTCACGTTATCCAGACCCCAGCTTTCATCGTCAACATCCTGAAGTCCGAACCCGGCAAAGTTTAACTTTAATGAATCGCCGGTGTGATTAAAAGTGAAACTCAGCTTATAGACAGAGTCGCCGTAGAATTCATATCCGAGCGTATTAATTTCCGAAGCGCCAGTTTGAGCATCGTATTCCCCGCCGCTCGAATAAGAACCCGGATAAGACTGCAGATGTCCATCCTCTGGGGTATTGCTAAATGTCGTATTCAGCAGCACCGGACCATTGTCCACACTAAGCTGCCAAGTGTCCGGCCCATAATCCGTGCTGGTGCCATCCCACGACTGAATTACATACAAATCAAAAGAAATTGTAGCTGAATTATGAGCAGACAAATTATTCAATGATAAACTAACAGCATCGTCATTAGCAAACTGACCGAGAAATTGCCTGCTGCCCACAGGCGTTATATCTGTCGACGTATTTGACCACTGGGAGCCGACAGAAGTTTCAAAATCATTTGAATAAATGACATCGCCATTTGCAGCGAGTGCCGCGATACCGATTAAAACTACCGCCAAACCTACCGAAATGTTTCTAAACATTATTTAATCCCCCAAAAAATAATTCAGCTCATAGAGTCTCCCTCGGAGACTTATTAAAAATATACGAATCAAAACCTGATGATGCAAATTTCTAAACTAATAAATTATTCAACGTCCTATAAAATCACTATAAAACCACAATCTGCCGTTTAATTGCCTTGACATAACAGACCGGTCCTGATACAATAAATGGGAAATATACCGCTTTAGGAGGCGGAAGAATCTTTGATAGTTAGACCGTCGATATCAGCCGTTCGTTGCAACTTTATACTTCTTTTCGCTTCCTGCCTGTTGCTCACCAGTTCTTCGCTTTTCGCCGATGTGTATAATTTCACAGATTTCGCTGCATTCGCCGACCACTGGCTTCAGACCGGCTGTTCGTCAGCCGATGGCTGGTGCGGCGGTTACGACTACGACATTAGCGGCACAGTGGACGTAAAAGACTTTTGTCTTTTCAGCGAAAACTGGGGCAAGTCAAAAGACCACGTTCTCTCCGACGATATCGCAGCCTGGATTGTCCAAACTAGTACTCATATCGACAGAACTTGGAACTACGATAGAGGTTTTATTCTCCTGTCGCTTTACGAAAAGTGGCAGCAATGCCACAATCCGACCTACCTCAAATATATAAAGGACTGGGTCGATAACCGGGTGGATTCCTCCGGCGTCATAAATCCAAGCGACTACACACTGACAAAATACACTCTCGACTACGTCCAGCCCGGCAATCTCTGCCTGATAATGTACAAACACTTCGGCACCGCCAAATACAAAACCGCCGCAGACACTCTCATCTCGCAACTCACAACTCAGCCGACGACATTCGATGGCGGCTTCTGGCACAAACAATCTTATCCCCGCCAGATGTGGCTTGACGGCCTTTATATGGCAGAACCTTTCGCCGTCAAATATGCTCAGATGTTCAACGCCCCGCAATGGTATGACGAAGCCGGCCTCCAATGCACGCTTGTTGCCACGCACACGCAGTACTCCCAGATTTATGGCAGCGGAACAGGTCTGTGTTATCATGGCTGGGACAGCTCCCATTGGGAAACCCCGCCGCTGACTCCGCAAGGATGGGCAGACCCCGCGACAGGTCATTCTCCGGAATTCTGGGGCCGCGCTATAGGCTGGTATGCAATGGCACTTGTCGATTGTCTCGACGTTATGCCTGCTGACCATGCAGACCGTCCGCAGATGCTTACGATTCTAAACAACCTTGCCGCAAGCCTTGCCACTTATCAGGACCCCACAACCAAAATGTGGTGGCAGGTCGTCGACAAGGGTTATCCCCGCGCGACATATCCAACCAATTGGACCGAATCTTCCTGCACAGCGATGTTCTCCTATGCCATCGGCAGAGCAGTTGACAAAGGCTATATAACTTCCGACCCAAATTTCTATCGCAGCGTTTCACGCACGGGATTTGAAGGCCTGGTCGCCAACAAGCTTACTTACGTTGGCGGATACATAAGCTTAAAGGATACCGTCTCTGTCGGCAGCCTCGGCGGCTATAGTACCTATAGCGGCGGCTACTCTTATTATGTGAATAGCGGCAAAACCACAAATGACTTCAAAGGCGTCGGCGCACTTATGCGTGCCGCCCTTCAGTATGAAAAACCTATTACAACCCCATAATAAGTAATAAGAATATCACGTAAAATTTCACTTCGCTTTTCCATAGATTTGAGTTAAAATAGCATTTTTAGAGTACTTAAGCCCTAAATGGAGAATAGCAATGGGTAAGAAAATATATGTTGGAAATATCAGCCCTGACGCCGACCAGGCAAGCTTGGAAGCTTTGTTTACAGTATTTGGAAAGGTCAAAAAGGCTTATATAGTTACTGACCGCGAAACCGGCAAAAGCAAAGGGTTCGGTTTTGTCGAAATGAGCAGTGAAGCCGAGGCCCAGGCGGCAATAACCGCGCTGGATGGAAAAGAATGCGGCGGTTACACGGTTAAAGTAAATATGGCCAAATCAGGGTAATATCATGTCAAATGAGCTTTCCAGCAAACCATCAGACCAGTCGCCGGAAAAAAACAGTGAAACTGAATATAAGTTTCTTATACGTTATGAAATCGAACTGTTCAAAAGCCGCTGGGCAGTCTTCGTTACGTTGTTATCTGTTAGCTTCGTTATTACAGCTCTGGGATTACAGCAGATAGGCGCCAAAGGACCGCTGCTTCCATTAAGACTCATTTGCGTGCTGGGAGCAGGAGTTTACTTTGTGGGCCTTTTTCATTACTGGTGGTTTCACAATAAAACTTGTGCCCTGCGCAGCAGACTGGCAGAGTTGGAAAAAATAATGGGATTTCAGATACATCGAGTATTCCAGGAATCCAAGCCGACATTTCTCGGGTTTAAACCAAAGTTCTATTGGCTTATCTATTCGTTAACTGCACTGTATGCAATTCTGCTGATTTATGTATTAGCGATGTAATAATAAAAACGGGGCTTTCGCCCCGTCATCTCTACTTTCAATTTATGTCTATTTTCTTTTACTTCTCAACGAAATAATCATTCCGCCAACTGTCAGCAAAATAATCGTAGCAGGTTCGGGAACTGGCGTTGACGACTGACTTGACCATTGTAGAGTATCGAAAATTAACGCATTGGCGTAATTGTCAGAGGAATCGTTGCTAATGGTAATCTTCGCGATGTCGGCAGAACTGGAACTAATACCCCATAATCCCTCGCGGTTGCGGTCGTCGGCCCACGGGGCAGTTTTGACTATAAGTGCCGCCAAAACATTATTAAAAGTATCAAAAGCCGTGATGGTTAATGTATCAACAGTCCCTTCCTTTCCCATTCCCACAAAACTGCCGACAGTGGAAACAGAATTTGCGAAGGTAATTGTAAAAGGCGATGGGCCATTATTGGGATATTCGACCAGTGCCTTGTCCATATCCGGCATATAAGAACCATCGTATCCGTCCAGCGGCTCAAGTATATAACCGGAAGTCGCGTTATAACCTTCATACATAACAGACGCAAGCTGCTGGCCGGTATTGGAGAACGTTACGCCCTTACTTGTGCTATACTGATTATTGATTACAGTTCCAACGTCATATTCACTGAACGTAATGCTGTTCTGGACAGTGCCCATAAAATTGGAATGAGCCGCCGCCAGAGACGAAAAGTCGGTATAAGCTGTGCCTATACCGCCTCCGTCAAAAACACCAATAATTGATGCCTGACTGCCGGCCGCCAGAATAATTACTGCTGTCAAACAAACTATTACATTTCTTTTAATCATATCTAAACCTCATCGTTAGAATACATAGGGTCTCTGTCGCTACAGACCCCCATATAAATGTTAAGAATTAAAATCAACACTGCCAAATGTGAAATTACTAAGATCCTCAACGTCCCGTAAAATTCCTATAAATCATGGCCACTAAACATTTCTTAGAAAATTTTAAGCATTAGAGGCCGAGATTTTTTTTCTCATAATCAGAAGAAAACCGAAAGACAATAATGCGACCGTAGCAGGTTCCGGTATTGTACCTGGCATTACGACAAGCATATCCTGCGAGCCTATATAAGAAAGAGACCTTAAATCTGCCGTAATTCCAGTACCGTTAAGGGAATGCAGCCAGTTATTAGCAGTCAGATAGTCGAGGTTTTCGGCCTTAAAGCCCCCGTTGCCTAGGGTACCATCTGTTGTAACATCCCAGCCGGCAGGAGAAGTAGGCAAATCTTCATAAATAATTTCCCATACGGCCGCGGCAAATGCTTCTGCATTGCTGTTTTGCTGTGAGGTATAACTTCCGACAACAGCCCATGCCGGGTCGTAATATTTACTCCAAAGTTCCGAAAGATAAGCAGCTTTTTGCGTTCCCATCGTACCGCCGAGAAACGTAGTCGGTCTTGGACCATCCTGCGGCATAATCACATCATAAGTATTGCTGCCGGATGCGATATATTCGGAAAGATCCATACAAAAACCGCCAATATAACCGTTGGCCAGGCTTTGGCCTTGATCCGTACCGGCTGTTTTATTAAACATATAGACACCGGCATAAACATTCAGACCGTCATGACCGCCGCCCCAGATTGTCATCGTATCTTCGGCGCCGAAGCCCGAAGAACTCATTGTAACCGTTCCGAGCGGTGTGGCTATACATTCTGCGCTAATTAGACATACAATACTTAGAACAAGAGCTATAATCGTTTTCATCAAATCTAAACCCCAAAAAAAGTATGTTTTTGCACCCACCCTGGTATTTATGTCCTGTTAGTATATACTACGAAATAAAACAGGGCTTGCTGAAGAAAATGGTAAAAAATTTCATAGTCTCGTAATATCGGTTTTGGCAGAAAAATATCGTCATTGGAGCAGGCAGAATTATGAATAAATTTTTTTGTGGTTCCAAAACAATTTGAAAATGAAGCTAAAAAAAGGCAGGAAATATCTAAAATAATACTGAAGAATTAAAAATTACAGTTTTTTAGAAACTCGTTATATTAAGGCTTTTCGCCGGATACCTGCCAGGAAAGGCCGTAAGAGGTAAGACCTTCCGGAAGCTGCGAACCGGGGCTGTAAGAGACGACAACTTCATAGGTAGTGTTAGGGTCGAGCGGCACATAAAGATGCTCAACATTGTCAACCGGGCTATCACTATAATCAACAAACTTGTACTCGCCCTTGTCATTAACCGACCGCAACTGAAGCTGTAAATCGCTCCATAAATTTAACTGCAGATTAAACGGATACTGGTTTTCATATATTCTGTTCCATACGAGCGTGGCGGCTAATCGGCTTTTGGCGGCGGTGGTATGGAATCTGTAAACTTTTTCCACGGCATAGTTAGGCTCAATTATATTTATGTCCCAGCCGGTAGTATTTACATCGCCGTCCCTCTGCATACCGGCGGTAAGAATCTTATAAGAGGCAAGGCCGTCAACCATTCCCGCGCCCTGCTTGAAATCAAGCGGATATTCATAATCGTCATCGCTGCCGGCATAACCTTTGTGCCAGCCGGGAAGTTTTTTAGCGCCGGTCATCAGGATAGATTTCATTATGCAATTGCCTGCAAAAGAAGACGCCGCAAACTGCAAATTGGGGTCAGATTTTGCTTTTTGAATAAGCATAGAAGCGACACCGGCCACAACCGGAGCAGCAAAACTCGAATAGTCGCCTGTCGGCCTATAAAGCCCGTCAGTGCCCGCAACCGCAACAAGACAATTGCCCGGAGCAACTATATCGGGCTTGCAGCGGCCGTCGAGCGTAGGGCCCGCGGTGGAACGATTCGCGTCAGGGGCGCCAAATTCTGAAATTTTACCGACAGAATCGACAACACCGACGGCCAGAACATTTGAACCTGCCGCCGGATATAACGGTAAATCATAAGAATTTTTTCCATTACCGATTGAGGCAACCACTAAAAGCCCGAAATTCTCGGCCATATTGTCAATGCCCCTTGTCCACCAGGATTCAGAAGACCAGCCCAGACTCATCGTAAGCAAATCGTCTTTCGGCCAATGGCCTGGAAATACATAGTCCGTTATAAAGTGCCAAAACTCATAGACATTCAATTTGGCATCGGGCACAGCAGACTTATATGAAAATTTGCCGAGCGGCGGATAAAAGGCGTTCGCATCAGAACCGGTAAGAATCGAAGCAATAGCAGTTGAATGACTTGAAACGCCGGGGTCAATGGAATTGTCATCAAAAAATCGCACATTACTGTCTTTGAAACATTTATGAGAAATGTCCGGCTTGTAATCGTTCTGAGGTTTTGAGTCAACATAAGTATCGCTTCTGCAGACAAGCCCAATGCTCAGGCCATGACCGGTAAGATTAGGGTCTATACCGGTGATTTTGTAAAGCCCGACAATATCAAGGGCGGCCGGCTGGACACCGGCGGCCATCGCAAGCGATGTAAAAAACACAAAAATCGCAAATATAGTTACAAATCTGCGGCCCAAAAAAAGACCCCTAAAAAACGAAAAAACTTAAATTGTATTATACCATATTTTACTTAGTTTTACCAGACCACCCTTGTTATTTTTTAAATCTTTATTAGCAAACGAGTAACGGCTAAAAATAAGGCCGAATTATACCTTGCTATAGGCCCCTGGTGTTGCTATACTCTCCTAAGCTATTTCGGGTTTTTTTGAAGTCCGGTTTAAGCAATAATATGGAAGTTATCTTAAGCTCCGATAAAATCGCTGATTGCACTACAGCCATAGCCGATGAGATTGTTTCGAAGACAACCAAAGGCGACAAAATCGTTGTTATCGGAATTCGCAGCAGAGGTGAAATCCTTGCCAAACGTCTGGCTGAGGTATTATCCAAAAAGTTCAAGACGAAAATTCCCTGCGGCACACTGGATATAACTCTTTACCGTGACGACATAAATAATCCACAGGGCCAAAGCCAGCCGGTAGTAAGAAGCACTGAAATAGGCTTTGATATCGATGATACAATAATCATTCTCGTCGATGACGTTCTATACACAGGCAGAAGCACAAGGGCGGCAATGGATGCGCTAATCGACCTTGGCAGACCAAAAGCAATCAGACTTGCTGTCCTGGTTGAACGTTCCGGAAGAGAGTTTCCTATACAGGCGGATTTTGCCGGCCTTAAAGTTGACCTGCCGGCAGATAAATCCGTGCAGGTTAATTTTGTCGAATCAGACGGCAAAGATAGAGTAATTGTAATATGAGCAGTAAAGAATTTACCTGGAATCGCAAACATCTTATCGGGCTGCGGGAACTGAGCCGGGAAGAAATAGAATATATTTTCGATACCGCCCAGGGTTTCGAGCAGATGAGCACAAGGAGCGTCAAGAAAGCCCCTACTCTTCGCGGCAAGGTAGTAGTGAATTTATTTTTCGAGGACAGCACAAGAACCAGAAACAGCTTTACGCTGGCGGCAAACCGGCTTAGCGCCGATGTAATAGAATTCACACAGAAAAGCAGCAGCGTAAACAAAGGCGAAACGCTGCTGGATACCGCAAAGAATCTTGAAGCAATGGGCATAGATATCGTCGTAATCAGACACAGCGCAGGCGGAGCTCCGAAATTTTTGAGCAGAAATATTAATGCCTGCGTCGTCAACGCCGGCGACGGCTTCTGCGAACATCCGACGCAGGGACTGCTGGATACTTTCACAATCAGGAAAATTAAAGGTTCGCTCGAAGGGCTTAAAATCGCTATTGTGGGCGATATAGCTCATTCGCGGGTAGCAAGAAGCGATATATACGCGATGACGAAACTCGGCGCAGAAGTAATCCTGGTCGGGCCGCCGACTCTTATGCCTGCGAAAATAAATCAGTTGCCGGTGCAGGTGAGCTATTCGCTGGATTCGGTAATCGGACAAGTCGATGTAATTAATATGCTGCGGATACAATTTGAAAGAATGGGAGCAAATCCTTTCCCTTCAATTAAAGAATATTCTCATTATTTCGGCCTGACGGTCGAGAGAATGAAAAAAGCAAAAAAAGATATACTCGTTATGCATCCGGGACCGATTAACAGAGGTGTGGAAATAGAAAGCGAAGTGGCTGACGGAGCAAACAGCGTAATTTTGCAGCAGGTAACTAACGGCCTTGCGGTAAGAATGGCGGTGCTGTTTCTTGTTAACCAGGCCGCGATGACAAAAGAAACTTAAAACTTAAAAATAAAAACTGAATGGCAAAAAGCATACTTATAAAAAATGGTTTAGTAATCGACCCGGCTAATAAGATTAACCAAAAGGCCAACGTTTACGCGGTCGATGGCAAAATCGCCGAGGTCAGCAAAGCCGAACCTAAGGCGGATTTGGTCATTGACGCAACGGGCAAACTTGTGCTGCCGGGCCTGATTGATATTCATGTTCATTTCCGCGAACCGGGCGACGAAGAAGAAGAGACAATCGCGTCAGGTTCCGCTGCCGCAGTTGCTGGCGGGTTTACCTCGGTAGTTTGTATGCCGAATACCGACCCTCCAATCGATGATGCGACTAGTGTCGAATACATTCACAGGATGGGCAGACAAACACGAAAAACCCACGTTTATGTGATGGGAGCAATCACAAAAGCCAGGGCGGGCGAACAGCTCGCAGAAATGGGCTTTATGGCTCAGGCCGGCGCAGTCGGGTTTACCGACGATGGCTCAGGCGTACAAAACACCGCTGTGATGCTAAGAGCGATGAAATACGCGTCGATGTTCAAAAATATTGTTATAAGCCAGCACTGCCAAGATAATTCGCTGACCGGTTCAGGCGTAATGAACGCCGGCTATAATTCAACCGTGCTGGGACTGCCGGGAATTGACCCGCTCGCCGAAGAAATGATGCTGTGGCGGGATATTCAACTGGTTAGAAAAACAAATATGCGGTATCACGTTCAGCACGTCTCAACTGCAAAATCTGTCGAGCTGATAAGACAAGCCAAAAAGGATTGCCTGCCGATAACCTGCGAGGTTGCGCCTCATCATCTGCTTTTGACCGATGATGCCTGCCGCGATTACGATACGAATTTTAAAGTCAATCCGCCTTTGAGAACGGAAAAAGATATCGAAGCGATAAAGCAGGCGATAAAAGACGGCGTAATCGACGCACTGGCATCAGACCACGCGCCGCATCTGAAAAGCGAAAAAGATTTGGAATTTCTGGCGGCGCCGTTTGGAATCGCGAGCCTCGAATGTGCGCTGGGGCTTTATATCAAGGCGATGATAGAGCCGAAAATAATAGATTGGCCGCAACTTGTCTCGATTATGGCTGAAAGACCCGCAAAAATAATCAGCGTCGATAAAGGAACTTTAGGCAAAGGCAAACAGGCCGATATAACTATCATTGACCCCAATTTTGAATACACCGTCGATGTGAATAAATTCCGGTCAAAAAGCAAAAACTGTCCTTATGACGGCTGGAAATTGAAAGGGAAAGCCGAATACACTATCGTCGGCGGAGAAATCAGATACTCGGCACGAGGAAATTAAAGTGCTGCTAATAGATGGATACAATCTGCTCAGGTCCGTGCAGGGCCTTTTGGAACAATCCTCTGAAATTTCCGATATTCAGCTTTGCCGGATTATAAACGAATATATTTACAAAACAAAAAAGAAGGGCTGTGTTGTATTCGACGGTATCGGCCCCCGGATAAAAGACGCTTTTAATAATTTATTTAATCTGGAAATCATTTTCTCAGGCACCAGTCACGAAGCCGATGATATTATTGAAAAACTGATTCTCGAAAGCACCGGCCCGAAAGATCTTATTGTTGTCAGCAGCGACAGAAGAATTAAAAAAGCGGCGGAAAAAAGAAAGGCAACGGCAGTAGATTGCGTCGATTTCTGGACAGAGGTGATAAAACAGCTTGAGAAGAAAAAGAAAAAAGCGGCCGAGCCGCAGGCCAAATTCATCGGAATCAGCGAAGCCGAAACCGAATACTGGCTGAGAGAATTCGGATTTATAAAATAAAAAATGAAAACAGTAGAAAAAATAAAAAATTTTAATGCAGAAATGACGGCCCCGCCATCGAAGGCGCATACATTAAGAGCCATAATCATCGGCTCTCTTGCTGAAGGTGTTACTATTATAAAAAACGCCCTTCTCGGAGAAGACCAGTTAAATGTAATAAACTGCCTTAAAAAACTTGGCGTAAAAATCGATGTCAGCGGCAATAAAATAACCGTTCAAGGCTCTGGCGGCAAATACAGCCCCGCAGAAAGCGAGTTAAATGTCGGAGAATCCGGCGTCGGAATGAATTTTCTCTGTTCGGCGACAAATCTGTCGGATAAACCTGTAATTATCACCGGCTCAAAAAGACTTATTGAAAGACCTGTCGGCGAAGTCATAAACGGCATGAGACAGCTTGGCTGCAAAATAGACCATCTTAACAAAGAAGGCTTTCCGCCTGTCAAAATTTACGGCGGCGGAATCCGCGGCGGCCTGGCTTCCATAAAGGGGTCGAAAACCTCCCAGTATTTCAGCTCAATTACGATTTCGTCGCCTTATGCTCAAACAGATGTAACGCTGAACTGCACCGATGAAATGACAGAAAAACCATACTTCGATATCAGTCTGCAGATGATGGCTGAATTCGGCGTAAACGCCGTAAACAATAACTACAAACAGATTACTATCCCCGGCGGAAAAAAATATTCAGCTAAAGAATTTACTATTGAAGGCGATTACAGCAGCGCCTCGTTTTTCTTCCTGGCGGGGGCAATCTGCAAAAGTAAAGTTGCCGTCAGCGGACTGCGGACCGATACCAAACAGGGAGATAAGGCCTTTTTGAATCTTCTCGAAAAAATGGGCTGCAAAGTATCGGCCTCAAAAGACAAAATCTCTATTCAAGGCGCTGAACTTGCCGCGATTGAGCAGGATATGAGTAATATTCCAGATTTGGTCCCGCCAATGGCGATAGCGGCGGCCTTTGCCAAAGGCAGGTCTAAACTGACTAATATCGGCCATCTGAGACTAAAAGAGAGCGACAGGCTGGCGGTAATGGCGTCTGAACTGAATAAAATGGGCGTCAACGCCGAATGCACTGGGGATTCATTGATAATAGATGGAACCATACAGGCTCACGGGGCAAAAATAGATCCCCATAATGACCATAGAATTGCGATGAGTTTCGCGGCTGCCGGGCTCGCTGTCGGCGGACAGACTATAGAAAACGAAAAATGCGTGGCAAAATCTTTTCCGGATTTCTGGGAAAGATTTGAAGTTTTCCACAAATAATATATACTACACACCTGAAAAATATATAGGAGATATAATCCGATGTTAGGCTGTCATTTTGGAAGATTGTTTCAGGTAACCGTAGCGGGCGGGTCGTATCAGGACGGCTTGACTGCTGTAATACAGGGCCATCCCCCTGCCATGGCGATTAGCGAGCAGGAAATCTACGGCGATTTGCTTTTGCGAAAGCCGGGAGCAGATGAATTAAGCTCGCCCCGCAAAGAACCTGATTTGCCGATAATCTATACCGGCGTCAACGCCGCAGACACCGTCGAGAACGCAAAAAATAAAGGGCTGACCAACGGCACGCCGCTGACTATCCTGATTCCGAATCTCGACAGGCACTTCACACATATCAAACAGTATCAGGACACCAACCGCACACCCCGGCCGGGGCACGCCTCTTATGCTTCGTTTATGAAATACGGCCCTGCCGATGACTCTATCGGCGCCGGATTTTTCAGCGGCAGATATTCATCGACAATCGTAGCGGCCGGTTTCATCGCCAAGAAAGTGCTTCAGAAATGCGGCATAGAAGTTTTCAGTTTTGTCAGGGAACTGGCCGGCATTCGCTGCGCTCAAATTGACAACGCTAAAATCCTCAAATACTCACAAAATTACAAAAAGATGAGGCGGGATTTAGACCCGTTTTATCAGCAAATTTATGTAAACGGCAGAATAACAAACGAGATGAGATTTCTGGAAAAAGCGGCGGTCTTTGCTCAAATCGAGAAAGATATCGACAAGATTCGCGACAAAGCGCCTAAAACCAATGCAGTTGAAATAGAGAAAAAATACGGCGTTCATCACGTTCTGAATTGTCCTGACACCGAGACGGCGGAAGAAATGGTAAAGGCCTGCAACAGGATTTCCACAAGCGGAGATTCAGCGGGCGGCGTTGTCGAAGTTGTCGTCAGAGGCGTTCCTATCGGTCTTGGCGAGCCGATTTTCGATAAGCTCGATGCGGAGCTTGGAAAAATGCTCGGAATCGGAGCGGTAAAAGGCGTTGAAATCGGAGCAGGCTTCGCTGTCAAGAATATGACCGGCTCGCAAAACAATGACCAGATGCATTCTGAAAAAGGTAAAGTCGTATTCGATTCCAACAACGCAGGCGGCATAACCGGCGGATTATCAACCGGTCAGGATATTATTGTCAGACTGGCAGTAAAACCTACTCCTACAATAGATAAACAGCAAAGAACCATCGACAAATATACTCTCGAAAACAAAACACTGGCCGCGATTACAAGACGGGACCCGACGATTGTGGCACGAATCTGGCCGGTTGCGGAAAATTATACCGCTATGATTATCCTAGATAACCTGATGGCGCATTACGGCTACCAGGCGATAAAAAATAAATTTGAATAGTTTGTCTCAAAAAAAAGGCCGACTAATGTCGGCCTTTTTAATTTATATGATTATTCCCCAATTACTCTTCAAGCGGAGCTAAGAATTCACGTTCTTTCTCTTCCTGCAGGATAATTGACGGCTTAACAAGTATAAGCAGGACTTCCTGGTCTTTAACCTTGGTTCGGCTGTCAAACAGGCGACCGATAATCGGCACTTTTGAAAGGCCCGGCACACCGGATTCAAGATTAATTTCAGCACCGAGTTTTTGGCCGCCGATAAGTAATGTACCTTGGTCCGGCACATTCACACGGGTTTCAATTTGCGAAATTTCGAAAGTTGGAAGTGAAATCGGGTATTGCTGGGTGGTACTTGTGCCATAAACAAAAGACGCCGCAAGGGTTGCCTTGGTATAATTAGTGCTAATTGTAAGGATAACATATTTTTTATCGTCGCTTATTATCGGGGTCACGTTAAGCACAACACCGCCGCCAGCCACTGTTGTGGTAGGACTGGCAACAGTTCTTACTATCGTACCGCCGAGGGTGGTGGTGCCTGTTGTAATATCCGTGAATGTATAATTCGAAATGTATGCCGTATCTTTGGTAACACTAATGTAAGCCTTTTCGCCGTTGAGAACTGTAACCCTTGGCGATGTAAGAGTCTTGGCGTCCCTATGAGCCTGAACCGCATTTAAGAAAAATGAAACCTGTAAATTATCAAGAAGATTATACTGCACGCCTCCGGCGAGATTCACCGCCTGCGTTAGCGGGGTAAGACTGCTGCTGCCAAAACTGCCTTCGATGGATGTCGGAGTTGGTGCGGTATTGCCGGCCGAGTTGAAACTAAATGTCATTGGGCCAAGTTTACCAATGGAGCCTGTTTGTATTGTGCTTATACCAAAACCAATATCTTCAAGAAAGTTTTCGGTAACAAAAAGAAATCTGGCTTCAATAGAGATCTGGCCGGATGATGATTTGCGAAGGTGGTCAAGAAGCTTTGAAATCAGCTCGTGAATCTGCGGAGTTTGGTTTATAACAAGTCTGTTACCATGTTCGCCAATAGTGCCTGCACCGCCGTTGAGTAACCATGATTCAGGAACAATCGTTTCCTGTATCATCTGAATTACAGTAGAAACATTCAGCGCAGGACCTTGTCCCGACGTCGATCCTGACGAGCTAGAAGTACCACCACCAGAAAGACCTGATGTTGAAATGTTCAATTGAGTCTGGGCGGTCGACGGCGTTCCTACCAAGTCTGTAATATCGTAAACATTCGTAACAAGATTGTCAGGCAGTGATGCTTTAGTCGCTATAGTTATAATGCCATCTTCAACAGCATAACTTATGTTTGCAACTCCGCCGGAAACCGCGTTAAGCAATTCCTTCAAGACTTTGCCAACTGGAATACCGGACATACCCTGCATTCCTATTGCAGTATCCTGCTCAATGTATGCATTATCGGCAAGGTCTTTCCAGTGAACGACTATCTTCAGTGGCGGATCGACAGATGTCTGTATTGTCTTAATTGCCTCGCTTAACGGCGTATCCGGTGTAAGAGCGGATAAATCAACCGGTGTTTCAAGCTCCTTAGTAACAGCCGCATCGGCTGGCGAAAGGCCTGAGATTATATCAGGCTTCCTTTTTGCTACAATATCCTGCCAGTTGCGAGGATATGTGAAAAGGTCGGCATGAGGAATCATAGACCTTTGTGTGTCAGTCAATACAGCTTCTTCCTGCTTGCCGATGTCATGTTTTATTTCGAGTTGCGTTCGAAGATTTATAATGTCCTCGAGCATTTGTTTATTTCTTAAGCCTTCTCTGTTTGTCGGGTCGATGGCTAAAAGAGTATTAATCTCAGCGAGAGCTTCCTCGTATCTCTGCTGTTCCTGATATTCCGCCGAATGTGTCAGCAGATCTTGAATTCTTTTATTCTTGTCGGCGGCCTGCTGAGCTCTGAGGTTTTCCTGCGAAGCCTTCGCCTCTACTTTAGCTTTTTCGGCTTTCTGCTTTTCTATGTCAGCCTGGCGAGTTGATATCCCATTTGAAAGCTGCTGTAATGTATCTTTATATTGCTTATAATCATCTTCACCCAAAAGCATCTTATTTTTTTCAACAACCGCAGCAGCACGGGAAATCTCATCTCTGGCTGCTGTGAAGTTTTCTTTGTCCGCGTATTCCTTTGCCTTAGCTACCGCATCATTGACTATAGCTTTCGTGTAGCTTTGCTGAATCCGCTGTTTTTGTTTAACTACCTCAATATAACTTTCTTTTTCCTGTTCTTGCGGGGTTGGAGTTGCATAAATCTTAGGCTGAATCGGCTGCTGATTTACTTTATTTGTCCCAATTATCGCGGAATTAGCCTTGGACGGAGCAGCAGGAGTAACATATTGCGACTGATTGACGCTGTTGGCATCTACGGGCACAAACTCAATATATTGAGAATTGACGCCGGGCTGCTGCGGCTGGACCGGCTGAGATTGTTCTGTAATAACCGGTTCTACCTTTCGCTCAATTACAGGCTTTGTTGTTTGCGTTGCCTGAATCTGCTCAAGTGCGGTAAGCTCGGCTTCGACCGCTGAAAGCTCTTCGTTGGAAAGCTGTCCGCTTTGCTCTGCCTGTATATATTTTTCCTTTGCCTGAGCGAATTGACCTTTTGAGGCAAAACTCCTTGCCTGGCTCAAAAGTTCCGCTGCGGTATTCTGAACTGCAGGCTGTTTGACAGGCGGACTCGGTTGAGTACTCAACTTTTTCAAAAGCTCATCGAGCTTACTCACGTCAGAGACGCTAAGATATTCTCGGTATGTCGCGGCTTTGTCAAGGGTCGTTTTTGCTTCGCTATACATACCTCTTTGATACTGCTCATAACCAACATCAAGAATCTGCTTTCCTGTCTGTCGCATAGTCTGAGCTTTCGAGGAAGCCTCACTTGCTGCTAAGCTAAGCGAAACTGTCGAACCAAAAATAAATAGCGCCGTCAAAATGACTCGCATCGACCATCTCGTCATCAATACACTAATAGACACAGTAGTCTCCTGTTACAAAATAATCATTAAGACAATGTTCTTTGTACTCGACTGTTCGGCTGCATATATCTTGTTTATTCTACGACTGTTACTGAGATTATCTATCTTAACAGTCGTTTCTATTTTTTTCAAGATAAATTTGTATATTTGCATAGATGTTTTTTAAAATATTTTAGTTTTTTCAGCTTACATTATTTAAAATATCCATTATATTTCGGTAATAACATCGGCTTCTAATGGCCGGATATATAGTTAATTTTTTTAATAAAAAGTAATCTGGGAAAACAGGTTAAATCTATAACACCCTTAAGTAACTGAACTTATGATAAAATCAACAATTTCACCCCAACCTTATGGCCTTGCTATTGAGACTTCCGGCAGGGTAGGTTCTGTAGCTGCAGGCTTTGAAAAAAATTTATCGGACGAAAAAACCTTTTCTGCCCCCCTTCGGCATAGTGCCGAATTATTTGATTCTATTATCGAACTTTTAGAAAAAACCGGAAAAAAGCCTAAGCAGATAAATTATATCCATATTTCTATTGGCCCAGGCAGCTTCACCGGAATTAGAATTTCGGTCACGGTTGCCAAGATGATGGCTCTTGCTGCTCAAAGTAAAATTGTTGCCGTAAATACCAGCGACGCAATGGCGATGAATGTCGATGATATAAAAATCAAAAAAATTGCCACAGTCATCGACGCAAAGAGAGGCCAGTTTTTTATAGCGGTCTTTAAAAGAGAAAATAGCACCTGGGAAAAAATTCTCGCTGACTGTATGTTGACCGCAGAACAATTCAAAGAAAAATTTGAGAATGAACCTATTTGGCTGCTTGGTGAAGGTCTGCTTTATTACGCTAAAAAATTAGAAACTAATAACATTAGAATACTCGATAATAAATATTGGTCGCCGAGAGCATCAAATGTTTTCAGAATCGGCTCACAAATGGCGGCAGAAGGAAAATTTGCCGACCCTGTCAGCCTTGTACCATTCTACATCCGCAGACCTGAAGCGGAAGAAAACTGGGAAAAGAAAGGATAATTAAATGGCTCAGGAAGAACAGGTATTGGTAATCAAACGTGAAGTTTTTGAACAGGTAGGATTGTTCAACGGACTTATGTTCGACACTGAACGTTATCTCGACAAAATTTTTGCCAGGGGCGCTGCTCTTTTTATGAACAGGTCAGAGGCGGAAAAAAATCCTTCTTTTAAACAGCTTATCCCTTATGTGATAATGAGCCATAATGGAAAATATCTCAATTATGTCCGCGGCAAACGTGCAGGCGAGACCCGGCTTGTCTCAAAACGTTCTATTGGCATCGGCGGTCATATAAATCCGGTTGACTGGACACTTTTTAGCGTGGATGTTAAAAAAACTTATCTTGAAGCAGTCCAGCGTGAAATAGCTGAAGAAATTTCTGTTAATACTTCCTATACCGATAAAATTGTTGCCCTGATTAATGACGATTCTAACGAAGTCGGAAGTGTTCATCTTGGAATTGTTCATTATTGGCTGCTTGATGCTCCGAAAGTTGAAAAACGCGAACAAATGATTACCCAGATGGATTTTATGTCCGCTGCCGAATTACAGGATGTCAAAGCTGAAATGGAAACCTGGTCGCAACTATGTTTGTCAGGGCTTGATAAAATGGCTGAAAAGATGGCTCGCACTAATTAATCTGCCCGAAAAGCGTCAACGCACTTGCCTTTGTAATATTGACATTTACGAACTGTCCGGCCAGATTTTCCGAGCCGTCAAAAACAACAATATAATCTCCCGCCGTTCGTCCAATCAGCTGAGAAACATTTTCTTTGTCCGCTTTATCAAGATGAGCCTTTTTGCTCGCACCTTCGACAAGGACTTTTACAGTTTTGCCAATAAAAGATTTGTTCAGTTCGGCGCTGATTTTTTCCTGAACGGCGAGAAGCTCAATATTTCTCTGCTTTTTTACTTCCATTGGCACATCGTCGGCGAGCTTATCATCCGCTCTTGTGCCGGGCCGGGGTGAATATTTGAATATATAGCAATTTTTATATTGAGCCTTTTCGACAAGCTCAATGGTTTTTTGAAAATCTTCGTCAGTTTCGCCCGGAAAACCGACAATAAAATCGCCCGCAACCGCGATATCCGGCACAATCTCTCTTGCTTTGTCTATAATTTCGAGATATTGGCTGCACGTATAGCCGCGATTCATCGCCTTTAGGATTTTATCCGAGCCACTCTGGGCGGGTATATGCAAATACCGGCACACTGTCGGCAAATCTACCATCGCCTTAAAAATTCTCTCATCAAAATTTTTCGGATAGCAGGTAACAAATTTTATCCATTCAATACTGTTTATCTTACTGACTTCATACAATAAATCCGCAAAGGTAAAATTATCATAGCGATACGAGTTTACCGTCTGCCCAAGCAGAGTTACCTGTTTTATGCCGCTGTCAGCAAGTTTTTTAATCTGAGCAATTATTTTTGCAGGCTCCCTCGATGCCTCAGGCCCTCGAACATAAGGCACAACACAATATGAGCAGAATTTGTCGCAGCCGCGCATTACTCGAACATACGCCTGTGCCGGCAGATTATCTTCCGCCGAATCATAAGAATATTCAAAATCGTCAAGTCTATCTGAATCTTCTGGCAATGATTTATGCCTTATGTCATTGCTTACGGCAGTTAACTTTGTGTTTTTCTCGATGGCTTTACTTACAAGACTTACAAGTTCGGGTATCTGCAGCGGTCCGCAAACAATATTTACCGCTTCGTGACTGAGTAAATCTTCTTTTAATCTTTGAGCCATACAGCCGAAGACAGCGACAACTATTTGGGGACGAGTCTTTTTTATATGCTTAAGATGCCCAAGCAGCGAGAGAACTCTTTCTTCGGCGTGATTGCGGACAGAGCAGGTATTAATAAGAACGGCATCAGCTTCGCCGATTTCTTCTGTAAATTCAAAGCCGGCCTGTAAAAATGAATTGGCCACCAGATTAGTATCGAGCTTATTCATCTGGCATCCAAAGCTTCTTAGGAATACTTTCATTGTATTCCACCAATTTCATATTTTCTTACAAGTTCTTCTTTTTTTTGACGGCTTAATTGTTTAATATCTCTTTCTCCGTTTAAAGCGCTTTTATAATATTTGTATTTTTTGGCATAAGCCAAGGTCGTCGGCAGCTTATTTCTCACATATTTCGCCCCTTTGCCGCTGTTATGTAAAACAATGCGTTTTTCAAGATTACTCGTGTAGCCGGTATAATACGTCCCGTCTTTACATCTGAGGATATAAACCCAGTACTTTCCTATACGAATCGGTACTTTTGACATAATTTTATTCACTATATCTCTTAAATTTATACTTTAACCGCAAAGCGCAAAATTATTAGTATGGTTTTTGCGCTTGGAATTCCAGCCGGTTCATCTTTACCTTAATCCAGTCATTTTTGTTCGGCGGATAATCCTTCAAATACTGCTCGACGGTTTCATCCAGGAATTGCCCGCGAAGACCGGGGGGCACTTTACACATATATGGCATCCAGAGGGTGCGAAGCGAGTTTTTGAATTTTTCTTTCTCGTCATATTCCATATATTGACTAAAAGTGCGCATAGTATCTATTTTCAAACCGTATTTTCGCAACAGCTTCCTGTAAGCAGAGGCAGCAAAAAAATTATATGGAAATATGAAATTTTTAAAATATTTTCGCCATTTGTTTCTGCGAATAAGTTTATTGCCGGTTGCGACTATACCGCAAAAATTGCCTTTGGCGCCCATTTGGACAAAAAGCTTCCCGCCCGGCCGCAACGACTGATAGATACATTTCAAAAGCGAATTATGGTCTGCTATCCAGTGAAAAGAGGCATTCGAGAAAACAATATCGAACCTGTTTTTAAAACCAAGTCTGCAGGCATCGGCTTTTTTAAAAGATAGATTTTTATATTTGCCGTCATATCTGCCTTTGGCAAGGCCAATCATATCCTTCGAGCTATCTATCCCTAAAACAGTTCCCCGCGGCGTTTTCCCCCTAAGAAGCGAGGTAATCTTTCCGTCACCGCATCCTATATCGAGAACGATTTCATTGCCTTTAAAATCTATCTGCTTCAAAAGCCCGTCAGCCCAGCGCTTTTGATTTCCGGAATTTTTACTGTATTCTTCAGCATCCCATTTATAATTCATAGATAAATTCTCATTTATTGCTGCGCGATATCGCTGCCAATCGCTATAACTTTTTCGCGGGTTTTTGGCCATTTTTTTGCAATTTCGCCTGAAACACCTGCATTTGCGACAAGAACAGATTCAAATTTCATCATGGTATATTGGGCTGTCAGCGCAAAAGGTTTTTCAAGGACATCAAGGCCAATATCTTCGAATGCGCTTGCCAAAAGGACAAGAGTTTTTCCTGTTAAGGGCGTTTCCATTGTGCCGGCATCGTTATCCCATTTATAAAGTGAAAACATTCTGTCGAAAATAAGTTTCAATTGAGCGCTTGGACCAAAAAAGTAAAGCGGCGTAGCGAAAACAATCACATCGACCTCTGCCATTTTAGCTAAAACAGGTTTTGCCTCGTCTTCAATGCAACATTCATACTTAGCGCTTTTCTGGCACGCCCGGCAGGATATACAGCCCGGCGTTTTATATTTAAGAAAAGCGCTGCGGACAATTTCAACATCCGCTCCCTTGGAGGCGGCACCTTGTTTGAACCATTCAACCATCACAGTGGTATTTCCATCCTTTTTAGGACTGCCGTTAATTATCAGAATTTTTTTAGGCACAGGATTATCCCTTCTTAAGACTTACATTGTAAGTTTATTCGGCGAAAACTTTTAATATGCTTCTTTTTTTAAAAGCTTTCTGCTCAGCTTCCAAAAAACATTTAGAGCGTTTCTTTGTCTGAAATTTTTTATCATCCGCAGCGTTTCAATTAATGCCCAAAAAGCATAAACCCATGTAATTTCCACGCGTATGTTTGGGACAATAAATTGAATAAGCCACAAAACAAACAAACCGGCAGCTTCAAAGAGCGTAAAATCCATACTTGCCAGGAAAAGAAATCCCAGATAGGACTGAACTATAGTCAATAGTATTTCAACTTTCTGATGCTCGTCAAAAGGAACCGATGATAATCTTCCCAAACCCAAAGAATAAATGACAGGTATCATCGCTATGAGGATCGTCCATTGATTGATTGACGAGGAGACAAAATTTGCAAGGGCCATCGGCGCCTTGGTAACTTTTCTTGCCCAGTGAAAGGCCGAGAGCTTCTCAGGAAACTCGCTCAGGAACGGCGCTACCCACTGCACAAAAACAAATTGTGAAATTCCAATAGATGTCGCCAGTGCAAGCATTGAATTAAGGAACGGATGTGCTGAATAATATATAGTTACGGCACCGGCGATGAAAAGCACAACTATCAGCGTAATACTGACCGGTTTCCTGCGTGTCATCACGTATTTTGGAACCCATCCGAGATCCTCCATCTCTTCGGCTTCCTGAGGCGGAATTTTCGACAGCAGATAAAGATAAGTAAAATATATAGCACTTAATACCAGACCATCGAAAATATTCAGCGTGCCTTTAAAATAAATAAATAAAAAGTAAAGCAGCGTCGGCAAAAGCGAAACAATGGCGATGGAATGCTCATCATCCATTTTTATGACCCACGATTCTTTTTTATCCCCCTTCATCCTGGCAAAAATCAGGGCAACGAAATAAACCATAGGCCATCCCAGACCCACGAACAACCTTAAAGACCCTGTATAATTAGCGGTAATAAGATGAAGCTTGGCGGGGTCTTTAGAGGCATCCAGCGCAATAACAGCCTCAACCGCAAATTCGGGAATCGTCTGAATCCACGCCAGAACTGCCAGCGCCAGACCCTGCGAAATATAGAATTGGCCGCATTCTGCAGCCCAGGCAATAAGCATTGCCGCTAAAACGATTGCCGGAAACGTCCATATTGAGTTTAAAGCTTCCATGATTTCCTGTTACATAATGTATAAGCCTTTTATTCTATTATAATAAGGCAAAAATAAGTAAAAAGAAAGCGATTATGCCGGTCGATTCAACAAAATTTTTTAATTGCCTACCTGATTATATTGCAATATAATCAGGGGGAAGTGATTTCTAAGCGAAATTTATAGTCTTAAATGGATAATGTCTATTGCCTGATAAAAACGACATTAAGATAGCTGATTTGAAAACAGCGATATTAATTCCGTGTCACAACGAGGAAGTTACCATTGGAAAAGTAATTGATGGATTACGCAGGGAACTTCCTTCGGCAACCACATATGTTTTTGACAATTGCTCGACAGATTCTACGGCCTCTGCAGCCAGAGAACACGGCGCTATCGTAATAAAGGAACCACGGCTCGGAAAAGGTTTTGTTGTGGAAAAAATGTTCAGCCGTATCGATGCAGATGTCTACATAATTATTGACGGAGATGATACCTATCCAACCGATTACGTCGGTAAGCTCCTTGGGCCATTGCTGGCAGGAGATGCCGATATGGTCGTCGGTGCAAGGCTTGCAAATTACCAGGATAATTCATTCCGCCCGCTTCATGTATTCGGAAATAACCTTATTTGCCGACTGGTTAACTGGATGGGAAGTGCTCAATTGACAGACATCATGAGCGGTTACAGAGCATTCAATAAACGCGTGGTAGAATGTATCCCGCTGGTTTCGTCAGGATTCGAGATTGAAACTGAAATGACCATCCAAATGCTGTATTATCGCATGAAAATTGTCGAAGTTAATGTGCCATATCAACAAAGACCTCTCGGAAGCACAAGCAAGCTGCACACTTTTCGTGACGGAACTCGTGTTCTGTGGAAGCTGTTCAGCCTTTTCAGAGCTTTTAAGCCGTTGACTTTTTTCGGCAGTGTCGGACTGATTTTTCTGGCCTTAGGAATAATGGCAGGAATTCCGCCTATCAGAGATTATCTTAGCGACCCTAATCATATAGTACGTCATGTCCCACTTGCAATCCTGGCAACAGGATTCATAATTCTGTCCGGCATCTGCGTTTTTTTGGGAATATTGCTTCACGCTATAAATTGGAGGTTTCGTGAGCTGCATAATGTGCTCACCAGAAAACCAACAAGGCAATTACAATAAAAGCTTTATTTGAAATATCAGATGATAAATCGGAAACCCGGTTTGGGGAATTAAAACCATTATGACAAGACAGAATGTGGTTAGAGGATACGGCCCTCTCGATGTGTTCCTGGCGAAACAGCGGCATAAAATAGCTAAAAATAAAATAAAATCTGCCAATAAAACCGGACGGATATTAGATGTGGGTTGTGGAAATTATCCGTTATTTCTTCTCAATGTAAACTTTTCAGAAAAATACGGCCTGGATAAAATATCTCATAACAAACCTGATGAAAACATAATTAAACAGAAGATTACTCTTATCGACTGTAATTTTGAAGAAGTGGAAAAATTTCCTTTTGAAAACGACTATTTCGATGTTGTGACTATGCTGGCAGTTTTTGAACATATCGTCCCGGAAAACCTGGTTAAGATACATAAGGAAATCTACCGAATCTTAAAACGGGACGGAATCTATATTTTAACTACGCCTGCGTTCTGGACAGATGGCTTGCTGAGAACTTTGGCAAAATTGAAATTGATCAGTGACACCGAGATTAAAGATCACAAAGGCAGTTATAGCTGCTCGTCGATTTCATCCGTACTCCAGGCGTCCGGTTTTTCCAAAAAAAAATTGAGGCTCGGACATTTTGAATTATTTATGAATAACTGGGCTACAGCAGTCAAATAACGGAAATGTTATCACTGGATTATAAAAACTCCGCCATCCGGCAGCACTATCACAGGTTTTAATTGAAATTTGGCGGCTATTTCGCTTAAATCACAAATATAACTGCGTCTGAAACCGCTGAAGCAGTAATAATCCATAGAATACCAGATTAGATAATTATTTTTCACTGAAGATAGTTTTTCCCGGTACTTCGTTATTTCATCTGTTTTTATAAGGCTGGGCTCCGCGACAATCCTGTGTAGAAAATACAAAGCTTCTGGGTCATCGCTGAAAAATACACCATCCAGCTTATGATTTTTCAGCCAGCCGGCCAGCGGAGCATTCCGCCAAAAAGATGAACTAACGCCCGAAACACCATGTTCGCAGTCGTCAGAAACTGTTTGCTGGACTATTGGCAGACAATAGAATAATAACCACAAACTGATTATTCCTGATACCAGAAAATTGCTTACAGGCGGTTTCTTTATGAATCGGTCTAAAAGCTCGGCTATCGCCTCTATTGCGGTCAACATCAGAAGAACCAAAAATACAAATAATACCGACCAGAGTCTCTCATTAGCTTCTGCCACCACTATCGCAGAGGATATCACAAAGACAGCATATGCCAGAGAAAAAATACCGCTGACTTGCGCTATCTTTGTATCTGATGATTTATGACGTCTCAGTATTTTGGCGACTATCAATACTGACAGAAAAAAACCAATGATAATTAATCTGACAGGCAGCCACAATTCTTGCGTAACCAGCCATGCCGTTACGTCTTCAAGCGGACTGGTTACTATCCACGACAGTAAATCCGGGTGCAAACCGAATTCATAACCAATATTTGTTTTGGAAACTAATCGGTTTCTTATAATCCACAGACAAAGAGGTGCAACGGCAATAAATCCAAATAAAAATGAATGTTTAAATCTTTTCCATAGAGTTATTTTGCGATTAAAAAATAATATCAGGATGCCGCCTGCGATTATCGCTGTCAGACCGGCGTATCTTTGCAGACAGGATATCGCTGCAAAAACCGCCGCCAATATCAGCAGCCGCAGACGCTCTTTTTCCAGATATAGCGTTATGTAGTAAATAAACGCTATTATCAGCACGATAAATACCGATTCGCTCCAAAGACATGTACAATCCTTTAACAATGTTGATGATAAAAATACGGTAAGAGTCCCTGCTATAGCCAGCAAAAACGACTTGATTCTTTGATGAATTAATATTCCGGAAAGAAAAATTATTCCGCCGAAACTTAAGGCGTTTATAATTCGTCCCGAAACATAAGGCCCAATGCCCGTCAGGGACAGTAATGCCATTAACGACGGAAACAAAGGCGGCCAATGCGTGTAAGGCGTGCCATCGTAGTCTAAATAACCCTTTCCCGCTCGAAGATTCTCAGCACAACCAAGGTAATGTATTGAATCCGGTGTAATGCCCAGTCCATATAATGCCGTGGCTTTAAGAATGATTATTATTCCCGCAACTGCTAATAATCCATTTATTATATAGAAAACATTTCGAACTTGTTTACTATTGTCAACCGGGACTTGTGAACTATGTTTTTTTCTTTTCCTTCCGGTTATTAGCAAGTTTCTCTTTTTCATTGCAGAATATTTGCCTAAAGGGTTAGTTCGGGTCCAACTGAATCCGCGTTATGAGCGATGGCGACCGCTATTTTCATAATTCAAACATAGTTTATTTACAATTGTCTTTTTTGCAACACTTAATTTTGCCAAAAGTTTAAATCGCCATATCTTCCTGAAAAGCGATTATTAATCTGATTTGTCCTTGACGAACAGATAATATTGGTATATAAAATATACCAGTTTTTTAATTTTGAAGCGGATATGAATAAAGAGCTTCTCCATACTAAACTTGTGCGTGAGCTGATTGCCCTGATATCATCAGGCATATACGGCGACGGGGCCCGCCTGCCGGCCGAGCGAAAGCTCTGTGAGCAGTTCAACGTCAGCCGCGGCACTGTTCGATTGGCTTTATACGATCTTGAAAAACTCGGCATTCTAAAAATCAAGGCCGGTTCCGGCGCTTATGTTCAGAAAATTTCTCAGCGCAAGCTGCCGACATATTTTCTGCCGCCGGACTTTGTCAACGTATCTATCGCCGACATTATTTGTGCCCGCAAAGCAATTGAGACCACTGCGATAACACTTGCCTGTGAAAAAATAAGCGCTCGCCAAATTGAAGAGCTCCAGCAATTAATAGAAAAAATGGAACAATCCAAGGACAATCTTGTGGAGTTTCTTAAACTTGATATGGAGTTCCACCAGTCAATAATTCATGCAAGCGGAAATATGCCGCTTGTCACTGCATTTGAGTCAATTGCGGATTATCTCAAATATTCACAGGTCTTTTCCAGCGTCTACGAAAGCGAAGTGCAGACAGCCATCAATTTTCATAAAAAAATGCTCTGGGCCCTAAAAAATCGCAGCTCCAAAAACGGCGCAAAAGCGATTTTAAAACATCTTGAGCATACACAACAGATAACAAGTTCGATAAAACGAAATAAAACTATTTCTGCTTGAAAGGTTAATCAAATGAATCTTGAAAAATTTTCCATCGGAACCGGCGACAGGTTCGCCCATCAGGGCAAGGCACAGCTTGCCGCGATAATCAAGGCTAAACAACAAGGCTGCAATATTGTGCCTGTCTGGAACAAATCCAACAGAGAGCACTCCATTATCGGCACAAAGCCTGCCGATTTGAAAAAAGAGGCCGACGCTGCCGTAAAAGCCCTCGGTTGGAAAGATTCATATTATATTGACGCAGACCATATAAATCTCAGCAATGTCGATGGCTTTATTGATTCGAGCAACTTCTTCACGCTCGATGTGGCCGATTACATCGGTCTGAAATGCGACGAAAAAGATTTAAAAGCCTTTATTGCAGCCAATAAAAAATTTATCGGCACAATTGAAATTCCTGGAATCGGCGGCAAATTAAACATAACTCAAAACGACCTTGAGAAAATCGGCGGTAAATTCCTCCTTGCGGTCAAAAAGGCAGGTGAAACTTATCATCACATTATCGAAAAGAAAGGCAGCAACAATTTTGTCACCGAAGTTTCAGTAGATGAATCGAATCTGCCTCAAAGTCCGACTGAGATGCTTTTTATTCTTTCGGCTATCGCCGCCCAGAAAATTCCGGCTCAAACAATCGCGCCGAAATTCACCGGTAGATTCAATAAGGGCGTTGATTATGTCGGCGATGTTAAACAATTTGAAAAGGAATTTAACGAAGATATAGCGGTCATTAATTTTGCTATTAAGGAATTTGGTCTGCCTGCAAATCTGAAGTTAAGCGTTCACTCCGGCAGCGATAAATTTTCAATTTACACGCCGATAAAAAAAGCGTTGAAAACGTCCGGCGCAGGTCTGCATCTGAAAACTGCAGGCACAACCTGGCTTGAGGAAATTATCGGTCTTGCTCTGGCCGGCGGCGAAGGGCTCGACATCGCAAAAGATGTCTATCGTCAGGCAATTGAACATTTCGACGAACTGTGCGGACCTTATGCTACGGTAATTGATATAGACAAGGCTAAATTGCCAAGTCCTGATGAGGTTGACAAATGGGACAGTGTAAAATACGCAAATACACTGCGGCACGACCAGAAATGCAGGGATTATAATCTGAATTTCAGACAGTTAATCCACGTCGGCTACAAAATCGCCGCAAAGATGGGAAGCCGTTATATCAATGCCCTCGAAAAATATGAAGATACAATCGCAAAAACCGTTACGGAGAACATCTACGACAGGCATATAAAACGTATTTTCCTCGATTAATACTTTCAAGGCTGGAAATATAAAGTTTCCAGCCTTTTATTTGCATAAATACAGGATATATAAGATTAATTTTTACGGTAATGTTTTGCTTGCCTCTATCATATTAAATAGATATACTACTTAGCTTTTGAAGCCTAAAACTCTATTTTCTAAGGATTTCTATGCCGTTATTCGAATATAAATGCGCAGATTGCGACAAGGTAAGCGAGTTTCTGGAAAAAGCCGACGCAAAGACTACCCATACCTGCCCTGCCTGCGGAGGTAAAACTATGAAAAAACAGTTTTCAACTTTTTCTGCAGTGGTAAAGAACCCAGCCGCAGGAAGTAATTGTCATACCTGCCCATCAGGCGGAACTTGCCCGCATTCAGGACTATAAATTATGAATGAAAACAGAGAATTCTATAACTTCAATGAGATAGAAAAAAAGTGGCAAAATTACTGGGAAACCAATAAAACTTTTGCCGCCAAAGATAGTGATAAATCCAGACCCAAATATTATGTGCTGGATATGTTTCCATATCCTTCGGCACAGGGCCTGCACGTCGGACACCCGGAAGGTTATACCGCAAGCGATATCGTCGCGCGATACAAACGAATGAAAGGCTTTAACGTCCTTCATCCAATCGGCTGGGACGCGTTCGGCCTGCCCGCGGAACAATACGCCGTCCAGACCGGCACACATCCTGCAATTACAACTCAACAAAATATCGAAAATATGCGCAGACAAATTAAATCGCTGGGCTTTTCCTACGACTGGGACAGGCAGGTCGATACCACAGACCCAAAATATTATAAATGGACGCAGTGGATTTTTCTTAAATTATTCAACAGCTACTACGACGATACCGAACAAAAGGCAAAACCAATAGCCGAACTTGTTAAAAATCTCCAGGCGGACAAATATCACATCGGCCTGGATAACGAAATTGTATACGTCGCCCCTGCTCATGTCGTAACAGGAGAACCTGTCGGTGCAAGAAAATGGTTTGAACTGTCAAAGCAGGAGCAGGACGAATTTATAAATCAGCACCGGCTCGCTTACGAGGACGAAGTGGCTGTCAACTGGTGCCCTGAACTTGGAACCGTTTTGGCAAACGAAGAAGTCATCGGCGGCGTAAGCGAACGCGGCGGCTTTGCTGTTATTAGAAAACCGATGCGCCAGTGGATGCTGCGGATTACAAAATACGCCGACAGGCTTCAGTACGATTTGCAATTCGTCGATTGGCCAGAATCAATTAAAAAACTTCAAACCGACTGGATTGGCAAAAGTATCGGCGCTGAAGTCAATTTCAAGGTTGATGGCTTCGATGAAATTATAACTGTCTTTACGACCCGCCCAGACACGCTTTTCGGAGCGACTTATATGGTGCTTGCTCCCGAACATCCGCTTGTCGATGAAATCACAACGGGCGGTCAGAAACAAGCGGTCGAAGATTATAAAAAAACCGCTCAAAGCAAAAGCGACCTCGACAGAACAGACCTGGCCAAAGAAAAAACCGGCGTATTTACCGGAGCTTACGCAATCAATCCTGTTAACGAACAAAAAATACCAATCTGGATTAGCGATTATGTGCTGATTAGCTATGGTACCGGCGCGATAATGAGCGTGCCTGCTCACGATGATCGCGATTTTGAATTCGCGAAAAAATTTAATCTGCCGATTATACCGGTTGTCGAGCCGGAGGATAAAGCACTCGCACAAAAAGTCGAAAAAGGCGAATATTGCTTTATCGGCGACGGTATCGCGATAAACAGTGGAGAATTTAACGGCCTGTCAACCGCTAAATTCAAAGAAAAAATTACAAACTGGCTCGATGACAATGACCTTGGCAAAAAGGCAGTCAATTACAAATTGCGCGATTGGCTGTTCAGCAGACAGCGGTATTGGGGCGAACCGTTCCCGCTGCTTCATTGCGAGGACGGCAGCATAATCGCACTTGACGAAAAAGATTTGCCGCTTGTCCTGCCTCAGGTCGAAAGTTTCAAACCCACTAGTAACGGCCAGCCGCCGCTTGCCAAGGCTGAAAACTGGCTCAATGTAACACTTCCCGACGGCAGAAAAGCAAAACGCGAAACAAACACTATGCCGCAATGGGCCGGTAGCTGCTGGTATTATCTGCGATACCTCGACGCGATGAATGACAAGGCCGGCTGGTCACATGAAAAGGAAAAATACTGGCTGCCGGTCGATTTATACATCGGCGGAGCCGAGCACGCGGTGCTGCACCTGCTTTATTCACGTTTCTGGCACAAATTACTTTACGATTTAGGTTATGTCAGCACGCCGGAGCCGTTTAAAAAGCTTATCAACCAGGGAATGATACTTGGCGAAGATAATCAAAAGATGAGCAAGTCCAGAGGCAATGTTGTCAATCCCGATAAAGTCATTACCGACTACGGCGCTGATTCAATGAGGCTTTATGAGATGTTTATGGGGCCGCTGGAAGCAACAAAGCCGTGGAATACGAATGGCGTTGAAGGCGTTCACAGATTTTTAAATAAACTGTGGCGAGCGGTAATTGACGAAAGCGGCAGCATAAAAGACATTGACGCAGATGAGGAAACCCAGCGATTGCTTCACCAGACAATAAAGAAAGTAACCGGGGACATTGAAAATTTCAGATTCAATACCGCTATAAGTCAGATGATGATTTTTGTAAATCATCTGGGCAAGCTTGAAACAAAACCGAAAAAGGTGATTGAAAAATTCTTACTTGTTTTGGCGCCATTCTCGCCGCATATAGCCGAGGAACTGTGGGCAAGGTCGGGAAATAAAAATACGCTGGCTTATGAAAAATGGCCAACGTATGATGAAAATCTCGCAAAAGAAAAAGAGATTGAGCTTGCAGTTCAGGTGCTGGGCAAAATAAAAGATAAAATTGTAGTTTCTACCGATGCCGATGATGAAGAGATTAAACAAAAAGCACTTGCCTGTGAAAAAGTGGCATCCGCTATCGCGGGCAAAGAAATAAAAAAGATAATCGTAATAAAATCCCGACTGGTTAATATTGTTACAGGATAACAATATGTTAGAGATTGAACTGAAATTAAAAGTTGACAGTCTCGAGCCGACAGCGCAGAAACTGGCGCAGTTAGGCGCTAAATTCCAGGGCGATTACCTTCAGACTGATGCTTATTACGACGATTCGGATGATTCATTGATTAATTCCGACAGATGCCTTCGGATACGAAGACATAAAAACCATCTGGGCGAAGCGATCGAGCTTACCTATAAAGGAGCGAGAGAAAATCATCGCTTCAAAAGCCGGCGTGAAATCGGTTTGAAGGTCGAAAAGGCCGCCGAGTTGGCAGAGCTTTTCGGAGAACTGGGTTATAAAGAAAGACTCGTTATCGAGAAAAAGCGAAGCCTTTGGGATTATCACGATTGTAAAGTCGCACTGGATGAGCTGCCTTTGCTGGGGTATTTCGTGGAAATCGAAGGGCCGGACGACGATACAATTGAGCAGGCACAAAAAGAGCTTGGTCTTGGAAACCTTAAACACATACCACAGAGCTATGCACATCTAATGGAAGAAGCAATCGTGAAAACCGGCTCGAAGAAAAGGAAGATTACATTCGGTCAAAAATAATGAAACCGGAAAGCGGTTATATATCTATTATAATAAATACCCAGGCAGGCGCAAGCAGCAATAAGCTGACGGCGAGAAAATTTATTGAATACCTGCACCATAAAAATTTCAAAACAAAAATTGATTATACAGAATCTCTCGCTCACGCTCAGGAACTTGCGTCAGAGGCGGCAGTAAAATACGACTGCTCTATGGTAATAGTCGCCGGCGGCGACGGCACAATCAGGGAAGTAGTCCATGGTCTTGAAGGCAGCGATAAACCTTTGATGATTCTGCCTTGCGGAACAGAAAATCTGCTGGCCAACGAGCTTGGCATAAAGACATCGCTTAAGAATGCGATAAGCATTTTTGAATCGGAGGTCATACGGCCGCTGGATTTATGCAAAGCAAACGATAAATTTTTCACATCTGTAGGCGGCATCGGTTTCGACGGCGACGTTGTAAAACTCGTCAATGACCAAAGAAAAGGCAATATCACTCATCTTCATTATTTCTGGCCGATATGGAAGTCTTTCTGGGGTTGTAATTTCCCGAAAATAACTGTCGAGGCTGATGAAAAAACGGTTTTTTCGGATCGAGGCATTGTCATTTTCGGCAATATATCCAGATATGCTCTTGGTCTGCCCATACTTCAGATAGCAGATTTCGGCGACGGTTTGCTTGATATATGCATTTATAAATGCGATTCCCGACCGGCGCTATTGCTTCATGCATTTATGACAGTAATAAAATGCCACCGCAGGAGCAAAAATGTGATATACAAACAGTGTAAAAAAATAAAAATATCTTCTGAAAACCTTGTAAGGACCGAACTTGACGGAGACCCAGGACCCGCATTGCCTCTTGAAGTTACAATTATTCCACAGGCAGTCAAAATTCTTGTCCCGCCGCAAGGCAAACCAGTTGGAATGAGAAGAAGAGTATTCAGAATTTTTAAATAAGGTAAGGAAGTTAATATGTTCAAGATAGGAACTGTAAAAATTGAATCTGACGGCGGATTATTTGTCATCGCCGGCCCGTGTGTGATTGAAAGCGAAGAGATTTGTTTAAATATCGCAACGCGGTTGGCTGAAATCAGTAAAAAGACCGGCGTTGCGGTAATTTTCAAGGCAAGTTTCGACAAGGCCAATCGCAGCAGCATCGATAGCTTCCGCGGTCCGGGTATGGAAAAAGGACTGGCTATTCTGGCAAAGGTAAAACAAAAAACTTCGCTTGCCATATTGACCGACGTTCATGAAATTCAACAGGTTGCCCCCGCAGCGAAAGTCGTTGACTGTTTGCAGGTGCCTGCGTTTCTTTGCAGACAGACCGATTTACTCGCGGCCTGCGGCAAGACCGGCAAGCCAATCAATGTCAAAAAAGGACAATTTATGTCTCCCGAGGAGATGAAAAACGCGGTTGAAAAAATCCGCTCAACCGGAAATGACAAGATACTGCTGACCGAACGCGGAACATTTTTCGGCTATAACCGCCTTGTTAATGATATGACGGCGATACCAGCAATGAAAAAACTCGGCTGTCCGGTAGTTTTCGACGCTACCCACAGCACTCAGCAGCCCGGCGGTCTGGGAAATGCCAGCGGCGGAGCAAGAGATATGTCACCAGTCCTGGCTAAAGCCGCTATAGCCGCCGGCGCCGATGGGCTATTTCTCGAGGTCCATACCGACCCCCAAACGGCCCAATCCGATGCCGCAACGATTATGCCTATCGAATGGGTAGAAAATTTATTAATTACCTGTCAAAAAATCTACAAAATCACCAGGGATTAAGGATGCAAAAAGTCTTTAATGTGATTTTCGGCGTTATTTATACTGATAAATTGATAGTGTCAAACTGATATCCAATCACCCCACGGCCCAGGCAATTCGACCGAAGAAGAATTTAGCTAACTGCCTTTGGACAAAGGCACTTATTTAAAATCTTTTACCTATCTTGGCTAAAGTAAACATTTATTAATGGCCGATAACTTCTATATGCCGGCTCCATAATTTGGAGCAAATTTGAGAAAATCTTAAAATTGCAGTTATCGGTCCGACAAATCAGGCCGATAACTATAAGACAATAACGTAATTGGCAGATAAAGTTATGGGTAGAAAATTGCAGCAAAACACAAGACAACTTATTCTAAGTAAAGGTGCCGAAAAGTATATATTCCGTTATGAAACAGGCAGTGAAGACCTTCTACTCGATGCCTTTGTCAGCCAGGCAAGAGCCGGCCGAACCGGTTTCGACTGGTTTGACGCGGCAGTACTAAGCTTCAAACTAACCCAGTCACTGATAAATGAAGCGGACAGACTTTTGAACGAACAAGCGCCACAGATGATTGAACCTTTTGAAAACCGACAGGATTGAAAATTAAACTTCCTCGTTATCGAGGCAATTTGGAGACAATAAAATGGAAAACTGTGCGATTATTCATGAGTTTCTGAATTATCTGAAATTCGAAAAACATTTCTCCGAGCACACCGCTAAGTGCTACAACGCAGACCTTGTGCAGTTCTGCCAGTATCTATCCGGCGACTCAACGGGACTTGCCACAGGTAGCGAGGACTGGTCGCATAAAGAGTTGGGCGGAGTCGCGACGCAGACAGAGACAAAAATCGAACAGCTTCTTTTGTCTCTTACAACAGACAACGTCAGAGCCTATATGGTCATTTTGAATGACAAGCAATATTCCAAATCCACAATAGCAAGGAAACTGGCAACACTGAGAAGTTTCTATAAATTCCTCGTAAAAAGAGGACACATCACCAACAATCCGGTTACGGCGGTCAGAACACCAAAGCAGGACAAAAAGTTGCCGAAATTTCTTGAATATGACCAGGTAAAAAAGCTGCTCGATACGCCGCCTGCCGATAACTGGCTGGGAGCGAGAGACCGTGCGATTATGGAAACACTCTATGGCACAGGCGTAAGAGTAAGCGAACTGGTAGCGCTGAATCTTGAAGACGTAGATTTTCTTGGCGAAGTGCTTCACGTAAGGGGCAAAGGTAAAAAAGAAAGAATATCACCAATCGGCTCATCTGCGCTGCAGTCGATACAGCATTATATGGAATTCCGCAACAGACGCGCCCAGAGCAACGGCAATTTCGACGCGAAGGTTCTGTTTGTCAACAAACACGGCAAAAGATTAAGTACAAGAAGCGTTCGCAGGAAGATGGATAAGTATCTGAAAATGGCCGGTCTTGACCCGTCAATCAGCCCGCACACGTTAAGGCACAGTTTCGCGACACATATGCTCAATAACGGCGCGGACCTGCGAAGCGTTCAGGAGCTTTTGGGCCATCAGTCACTGTCAACAACCCAGATTTATACGCACCTTACAACCAAAAGACTTAAAGAAGTCTATAACGACGCCCATCCCCGTGATGAACAGATAGAAAAAACTAATAACAGTTAAATCAAAAAAACCCGCCTTAAAAAGCGGGTTTTTTTATGCGCCCATATTGAGCATTATTTAATTTATATCTGCCTTTTTATCACCGATGAATTCAGGAACAAGCTGTTTAATATTCTCAACAATACGTTTGTAATCCTGGGTATCGGCAATTGCGATAACGTTATTAATTTTTTCATAAAGGAGCTCTCTGCTTAATGAAACATTTCTTTGCCAGATTCCTATCTTGGGATGTCTCGTGGGAACCATATCCTCGCCTTTTATTGAAAGCTCTTCGAAAAGTTTTTCGCCCGGGCGAGTGCCTGTAAAAATAATTTCTATATCCTCTCCCGGCCTAAACCCGCTAAGCGTTATAAGTTCCTTGGCAAGGTCAACTATTTTCACCGGTTCACCCATATCAAGCACAAATATTTCGCCGCCTTTTTTTCCCATTGCCGCCGCCTGAAGAACGAGCTGAGAGGCTTCCGGTATTGTCATAAAATATCTTCTCATTTCCGGATGCGTTACTGTTACAGGTCCGCCGGCAGCAATCTGATTTTTGAATATCGGCACAACAGAGCCGTTTGAGCCGAGCACATTTCCAAACCTGACAGTCACGAAATGCGTTTTACTCGTCTTGCCCAAATCCTGAATATATAACTCGGCGATGCGTTTGGACGAACCCATAATGCTCGTAGGATTTACCGCTTTGTCGGTACTTATCATCACAAAACTGCCGGCCCCGAATCTATCTGCAGCATCAGCTACTGTCTTGGTTCCGACCACATTATTTTTAATTGCTTCTCCGGGATTGGCTTCCATCAGAGGCACATGTTTATGCGCGGCGGCATGAATAACCACCTCGGGTTTAAAACGCTCAAAAATCTGCTCAACCCGTTTTTTGTCGGTAATATCACAAATAAGTAATTCCATCGAAACCTGCGGGAAATTGGCACGAAGGTCCCTATCAATAAAAAACAATGCGTTTTCCGCCTGTTCCAGTAAAAGCAAATGTTTTGGTGCAAAATAACAAACCTGTCTGCACATTTCCGAGCCGATTGACCCGCCGGCGCCCGTTACGAGAATAACCTTACCTTTGATGTACTGTTCAATCATATCAAGGTCGAGCTGAATGGCTTCGCGACCCAACAAGTCATTGATATCGACGTCGCGAATCTGCGAAACTCTGAATTTGCCGCTTGCGATATCTGCAACTGAAGGAACCGTACGAAAGCGAATCTTCGCACCCTCGCAAATTTGCACCACTCTTCGCATCTGTTTTGCTGTCGCACTGGGCATAGCTATGGCAATTTCATCGATTTCCTGCTCTTTACATATTTGCGGCAACTGGTCAACTCCTCCAAGCACAGGAATTCCGTGTATGCTCATACCCTGCTTTGCCGGGTCATCATCTATAAAACCTATTACATCGTACTGTTCAACAGGCATACGATGAATCTCACGAAGTAACGCTTCGCCTGCGTTGCCCGCTCCAATAATAAGAAATTTTTTCAGTTTACCAGCCCGTTCTGTGCTAAATTCTTCATGGTAAAGCCTTACAGCCATTCGCAATCCGCCGAGAAGAACAACTGTTGCAAACATATCGAGAATAAAAACAGCCTGACTGATAGTGGTAAGGTCCCGCAGGTATATTCGTAACGGCTCGGCAGACAAAAGCCCAAACCACAAAATAACCAGAATCAATGTGCTGACAAGAGAAGCTTTTACTATAGCCAGTAAGTCAGAAATACCTACATACCGCCACCAACCCTGAAATTGTTTGAAATAAGCAAAAACCAGAATTTTGATTATCAGGAAGCACAGTAAAAGTTTGGGATATTGCACAAACAGCCAATTGGATTCAGTGCTAAACTGCATATTGTTGACAAGCAGAAATGCCATCATCAGACTTGCGGCGAAAACTACGATATGCGCAAGCATAATTATCTGCCTGCGAAACCGCAGCATTAGCAATGCAAAAATACCATCAGGGCCGGCCTGTGGAGATTTTCCGGAAATATTTATATTGTTATTTTCTTCGACCATATTTTTATTCAAAAATCCTAATGAGAATTATTCCGATTGCTCGGCCTGCCCGGCATTGTCGGACTGGATTGTCTGTTCGGTTTCGATAAAAACATCACCTATGGCAATATTATCAATTTTGTTTCTCAGCAGACAATATATAACTGAGCCTGCAGAGAAATAGAAACTGACGGCAAATGCAAGCACCAGTCCTGAGATAACAAGTATCACAAGATAAATGACGAAAGCAGCAATTAATTCTGTCGGACTTCTTGAAAAATCAAGTCCATTGCCTAAAAGATTAAAAAAATCAGGGTTGGGCCAGATAACAGCAAGCTTGTTAAACTGCGGCGCCTTGCTGCTTTGTGCAAAAACACCCAGCTGAAGGAACCATCTGCTGATGCTAAGCAGAACAAAAGCAAAAAACCTTACAAATAAATAGCAAATTGAACCGTAAACAGCGGCAAGTAAAGTATAAAATACCAGGCGCCACGGCCTCAAATAAACATAATTGAACGACTTGCTAATGGCATCGAAGGTATCGGAATTATCATAAGCAATCGCACCAAACATAAGATTAATACCGGCGCCGGCTTCAATAACCGTAAAAGTCATCAGCAGTCCCGCGGCAAGTATAACAACGAAAGACATCGCCAGAATAAGCTCCCCAATCCAAGGAATATTTGTTGCCAGGCCGAGCATAAAAATTATTACCAATCCCAAAAGAGCTACCAGTATTACCGGAGCGGTCGGAGCGAAAAAAAGCGGGAGAAATCTTTTAAGTGCAAATTTCAAACAGGGGCCGATGCCGGGCTTTTCATTTTTTGAGAACTGCAAAGCTGCGCCTCTGCAGATTGCGCCGCCAGTTATGGAAAATACTACGAGCGAGATCAGAAGAAAAATAATACCATAAATTGTATGATACTTCAGCACCCAGACACAGGACATAACACAGCTAAGAACCGCCGCAGTTACCATGTCTAATTTAAACTGCAAAAGCGAAACGACCGCTGCGTTAAAATTGGCAAGACAGTAATTCGAGAAAACCTCAAAAACGCCCAGTCTTTCGTTAACAGTTCTGTCTTTGTATGTCTTAATAAAACTATCAGTCCTGTCGGGATTGTTGACATTGTTGACAAAACAATGCAACTCTGTCGGCCAAGTGACCGAACCGGTCAATACCGATGACCTCAGTTCGCGTGCATAAACCTTTCCGGAAACAACCACCGTTTTGCTGAAATCCATAATCCATCCGGTAACAAAAATGATTACCAGAGCCAAAAATGCCGTTAATATTCTACCTGGCTGAATGGCTATTCTGAATAATTTAAAAATGTTTGGAAAAAGGAAATTTCCAAAACATTGATTTATATCTTTTTGCTCCACCATCCCTGAACCCTTTCAATAGTCAGGTTATACCCAAATTTTACTATAGGGGCAGTATATTATCATTCTTTAAGTTATTGTTCCAGCTTATTTTCCGGGTCATTTTCACTGTCTTTTTGCTGTTGAAATGGCGAAGAAATCATATATTCACTCTTAAACCACCGATTGAGGTCAACAAGCTTGCACCTTTCCGAACAAAACGGAAAAAAGCCGATAGAAGCAGTACGATTTCCGGCATCTGAATGTTCAGGAACAGGTTTACCGCATATCGGACATTGTTTTTTCATAATCAAATATTATACCGCACCTGCTATCGGACGGCTAATATTTTTAATCCTGGCCGTCCCCAGACGACGGAGCATTTTCTGAATTTTCCGCCGGTTGTGCAGTTTCGCTATAACGGCGATGACTGAGAACCTCTTTTGTCAGGCTGTAACCAACAGTCAGAAGCGTCGGACCAAGAAAGATACCAATAAAACCGAATGCTACAATTCCACCTATCGCACCAATAAACATTATAATAAACGGTAATTTAGCGCCGCGGCTCATAATGTAAGGCTTAATAAAATTATCTATGCCGCTTATTGCGACAAAGCCGTAAATTACCATAAAAACTCCCCAGCCTGTTTGCCCTTCTGTGAAAAGCCAGACCGACACACCTATCCAGACAATCGGCGTGCACATAATAAAACTCAGGAAAAAAGTAAACAACGCCAGCAGAATCGGAGACGGCACCCCTGCGATGACAAAACCAATTCCTGCCACCACTCCCTGCGCCAAAGCCGTCCCAATAACACCATACACAACGCTCTGCACGGTTGTTTTAACCACGTCCATCAGGTGTTGAGCATAGTCGCCGCTGATTTTCCGGGCTCCTTCGCGAAGATGTGCCACAATGCCCTCACCATCACGATACAGGAAAAACGCAATCAGCATACTCATAGCGAGATAAAAAACGCCTTTGGCGAAATCGAAACTATGTTTCAAGAGCCAAACTCCCACACTCTGAAACCAGGGTTCGAGCCATTTCAAGGCAGGCTCGGCACTTGTCGCCAGCTTAGACCAATACCCGCTAATTCTTTCACCAAGCAGAGGTATCTGCCCTACCCATTCGGGTGGAGGAGGTAAATTTGTCTGACGATGGGAATTAAGCCATTCCATAGCAGAACTAATGCTGTCGGTAAACGTCAACCCAACAACGAAAAACGGAATGAAAAGGACGAGTAAAAGTAAAATGGTCATCAAAAGCGCGGCAAGATTTCGCCGGCCTTTCAGCCATTTCAAGAGAAGTTCGTGCAGAGGCCAAGTGGCAAAACACAATATGGCAGCCCAGAGAATAGACAACGCAAACGGCCACAATACAAGGCCGCAACCGACAATAATCGCGCCGATTAGAGCCAGCCCCGCAATCTGTTCAATCCTTTGCTGATTATTGACCATTTGAATTCGCCGATTCAGGAACTTATCTTAAAGCGTATGCCAATTACGCGAAACGAGTAACGATAAAA
The DNA here is from genome assembly GCA_003142595.1 of Phycisphaerales bacterium. Classification (GTDB taxonomy): domain Bacteria; phylum Planctomycetota; class Phycisphaerae; order Sedimentisphaerales; family UBA12454; genus UBA12454. The sequence continues at coordinate 93,004 of PLMU01000004.1, read as the reverse complement.
ATAAAAATTACTCCTAAAATAGTCAATCCAACAAGTTTGAGCGAACTGTGCTTGCTGTGGGCTTCCGGCAAAATATCGCTGGCCCCGATGTAAAGCAAAAAGCCGGCGAAAAATCCCAGATATAAAACCAGAAAACGCGAAGGTACTTTAAAAAACAATGTTGAAATCGCTCCGAAAATTGGAACTATGGCATCGATGAATAAAAATATCCTGGCTCTTTTTGGGCTGTTTTTATAAGCCAGCATCAAAGTTACGGTATTCATTCCATCGGTAAAATCGTGCGAGATTACTGCAATAGCAACCAGCACTCCTACCGAGGCGCTAACCTGAAAACCAATCCCTATACTCACTCCGTCCATAAAACTATGGCCTATCAGCGCAAGGGCGGAAATAATTCCCACAGACGGGTGTTTATGTTCCGCATAATCGTCTTCATGAGCGTGATGTATGAGAATAGTTTTTTCCAAAATATGGAAAACCAGGAACCCCACAACCAAAGCAACCATAACTTCAATCGGGTCATAATTATTGATTTTTATCTGTGCGATAATTTCCGGAAATATTTCAAAACTTACAACAGCGAGCAAAACGCCGGCGGCAAAAGCCATAATAAAATGAAGTTTATCCTTAAACTTTATGGCAAATAAACCGCCGAAAAAGGTCGAGAAAAAAGTCGCTAATGAAAAAATTATTGGCTGTATCGACATATTCCTGCTTTCAAATGTCCCGGAACATACTTTAAACGCAAATATATTTATATGCTAAAAGACATAGCATGTCAACAGTCGTCAAGAGGAGTAATATAAGGAAAAAAGAAATGGTTTTAGCTGATTTGTTTGGATCTATTAAAGACTGTCAATATCGATGTTTTCAGGCACGGGGTCGCCCGGTTTTATAACGCCTTTTTCAATCAGTTTGACATATTCTATGCAGTACCTGGCCCATGGCCTTGCTTCAAGTCTGGCTTTAGGAATACCTCTGCCCGTAATTTCGCAGACTCCGTAAGTATTATCCTCGATTCGCTGCAGAGCTTCGGTAATCTCGTGCAGAATTTTTCTTTCGCTGTCAAGCAAGTTAAGGGAAAATTCCTGCTCGTAATTGTCCGTTCCGATATCGGCCATATGTATGGGCATACTGGAAAGGTCGCCAGAAGCATCAAGGCGGGATTTTTTCAGCGCTTCATCTTCTATGGAACTGACATCGCCGACAATTTCCTGCATCTTTTCAATAAGCAGTTTCTGATAATGTTCTATTTCCGCCGGGGTAAGATATTCGCTTGTTTTTGTATAGACAGGAACATTCTTCTTTTTAGGGCTTTGCTTTGGCAAAACCTTTTCAAGGAATGTTTTCTTTTTCACAGTTTCCTTTTTCTTCACAGTCTTTTGACCTTTAAAAATTTTATCTTGTCGGCAGCCGGTATTATCGACTCTTTAGTCCGAAAACTTATTTAAAATTACGTATTTTAAAGAGCAGATACTATATTCAGCAACACGACCGTTTGCAAGTCATTTTAATATTAATTATAAGCCATTACCCCAGAACAAGTTATGTTCTTTTGAATTGTTTTTCGAGCTCTGCCAGCGAAAATCTTATAGCTGTGGGTCTGCCGTGGGGGCATCGACTGGCACGTTCAATTGCCTCTTTATCGGCCAATAATTGACGTATCTCAACCTGATTTAATTTTTGCCCTGCTTTCACTGCGGCTTTGCAGGCTGCCATTTCGAGTATTTTATGCAGCAGCCTTTCAGCATCGAGCTTGCCTGCGGCATCATCGAGAATATCGAGCAGGTCTATAATAAACTCTACCGGTTTAATTTTGCTCAGCAGAGTGGGAAAAGACTGCACCGCCCATAATCCCGGGCCGAACGGCTCTATCGCTATGCCGAGCCGGTCAAGAAGTTCTGCCGCACCGCTCAACGTTTCCTGATGCGCGGGATTTATTTCAAATGTTTCAGGTATGAGGAGTTTTTGCGATTCAAGTTTCGCGGCTTTATCAGATGCCAGGCGTCTGCACAGGTCTTCATACATTATCCGCTCGTGAAGAGCATGCTGGTCGATAATTAAAAATCCATCCTCAGTTTGAGATATTATGTAGCTGTCGTGAATTTGAAAATATTCCGCAGCGCCAGGCGTTTGCGAAGGAATATTGTCGTAAAAATCCTCTCGCTGCCGGGCGGCGGAAAAATCGCTTTTTTGCGTAACTTTTGAAAAATCAAATTGCCGCCCTGAAGCCGGCGGTTTGTTTTGGCTGAAAAATCCCGCTATTGCGTCAGTTATCTGCTGTTTTGGCTCCTGATTCGGACCTGATAAAGATGAATAATCCGCACCGGGCAGTTTTGCCTTTGTATCAAGGTCCATTGACAGCAGTTTTTCACGTATCAGGCCAAGCACCTGAGAATAAATCAGATTAGAATTATCGAATCGGACCTCTATTTTTGTCGGATGAACATTAACATCGAACAACTCGGCGGGCATTTTAAGAAAAAGGAAGATTACCGGGTATTTATCCGGCTCAATCATTCCTCGAAACGCTTCCCTGACGGCGGCAGAGATAAATTTGTCGCGAATGAACCTGCCGTTGAGGAAAAAATACTGAAATTTCGAGTTGGCTCTTGCGTTTTCCGGCTTGCAGAGCAGCGCGAAAAACTCAAGATTTTTTTCTGTGCTGTGCAGTTCGAGCAAAGAAGCCGCAAGGTCTGCGGAAAATAAACTTCCGATTCGTCCTCTTATGCCCGAACCGGCAGGTAACCTGTAAAGCTGTCTGTCGTTGTGAAACAAAGACATCGAGATATCGGTATGAGCAAGAGCAATTCTTGAAAATTGTTCAATGATATGCGTTATTTCAGTATTTGCCGTCCGCAGGAATTTTCTTCTGGCCGGAAGTTTATAGAAAAGATTGCTTACTTCTATTGTTGTGCCGAGATTTGCGCTGCAGGGTTTAATTTCGTTTTTTATGCCGCAGTCAATTTCTGCTTTGTAAGCCTCCGCCGCGTCAGGCCGTTTGCTCATCACAGAAACTTTCGCTACCGAAGCGATACTTGCCAGAGCTTCGCCGCGAAAGCCCATTGTGGAAATGTTCAGCAAATCAGCGCTGGATTTAAGTTTACTTGTGGCGTGAGACTCAAAAGCAACGGAAAGGTCTGCGTTATCCATTCCGCAGCCGTTATCGATTACGCGGATAAGTTTTTTACCGCCATCTTCGATTTGAATTGTTATCTCGGTTGCCCCGGCGTCGATGCTGTTTTCGACAAGCTCCTTGACTACGCTGGCGGGTCTTTCTATAACCTCACCGGCGGCAATCATATTTACCGTATTCTGGTCAAGTACCTTTATCTGACCCATTACAACACCGGCACAAGAAGTGAAATATTTTAATGTTCGAACAAACTTACCCCTGTCATTTCTTGGGGTTTCGGCAGTTCCATCATATCCAGCAGAGTCGGCATAACATCGGCAAGTCTTCCATTGTGGAGTTTCCTGTTTTTATTAAGTTCATCGAAAACAATCAACGGCACATCGCCGATTGTATGCGCGGTATGCGGATTACCGTTTTCATCACGCATTTTTTCGAAATTGCCGTGGTCGGCGGTGACAATCGCCGCTCCGCCAAGCTGTTTAACTTTATCGAGAATTTTCCCGACGCAGCCGTCAACCGTTTCGGCAGCTTTTACCGCCGCTTCAAGAATTCCGGTATGACCGACCATATCGGGATTAGCAAAATTTATTACAATAACATCGTATTTGTTCATTTCGAGCCTTTGCATCACAACATCGCAGACTTCCAACGCGCTCATCTCCGGCTTTAAATCATAAGTTCTAACCCTCGGCGATGGCACAATCTGCCTGTCTTCGCCGGGGAATGGTTTTTCGGTATAGTCGTTGAAGAAAAACGTAACATGCGCGTATTTTTCAGTCTCGGCACATCTGAATTGTTTAAGTCCCAGGTCGCTAAAATAAGCCGCCGCGATATTTTTCATCTTCGGCGGTTTGATAAAGACGGCCGGAGCTGGAATCGTAGAGTCATATTCAGTCATACAGAGATAATAAATCTTCGGCCTTGCCGTTCTGATAAATCCCGTAAACGCATCATCGACAAACGCGCGGGTAATTTCTCTTGGCCTGTCGCCTCGGAAATTGAAGAAGATTACGCCATCGCCGTCTTCGATTTTCGCAAGTGGCGTGCCATCCGCGTCAGCAATACAGACAGGTTCGATAAATTCATCGGTTATTTTCTTTTGATAACTTTGCTCCATAGCATCAGCAGCATTTGCCGCCCTGCCGCCTTTGCCCATCACCATACATTCATAAGCCTTTTGCACCCTGTCCCATCGGCTGTCCCTGTCCATTCCGTAAAATCGTCCCATTACGGTTGCGATTTTGCCGACGCCGATTTTCGCCATTTTATTTTCTATATCGGCAAGGTAACCTTTCCCGCTGTCAGGCGGCGAGTCCCTGCCGTCGGTAAAGGCGTGCAGATAAACTTTGGTAAGATTATTTCTTTTTGCAAGCTCAAGCAGACCATAAAGATGCTCGAGCAGCGAGTGAACCCCAATATCGCTGCACAAGCCCAGAAGATGAAGTTTGCCGTTATGTTCTTTTATGAAATTAATTATTTTGCCGAATTGTTCAATATTAAAGAAAGAGCCGTCGCGAATAGTTTTGGTAATTCTAACTGAGTCCTGGTCAACGATTCTTCCTGCACCGAGGTTCTGATGCCCGACTTCGCTGTTTCCCATTGTCCCGGCAGGCAGGCCGACATCTTCGCCGCTCGTATGAATAAGGCAATGGGGATACTGACTCATCAGCATATTATCCACAGGAATATTCGCCTGCTTTGTTGTGTTATATGCGTCCTGGGCAGGATCGGGGTTATATCCCCAGCCATCCCGAATAATCAGCACAAAAGGCCTGCGTTTGAGAGTCTCTTTTTCTTTAGTCATAATACCTCTGTAATATTCAATTCATTGGATAAGCAGGGTATGTTAAGAAAAAGAGATGCGAAAGTCAAATATTAAAGCAAATGAAGAATTTTTATTCGTAATAAATAAACCTCACATCGGCCTTCCAGGAGTCTTTTTCGCCTTTGACTTTCACCAATGATATATTAGTACACTGTAAATTCGACCATCGCATATGCATTACCGAAAGAAATCTGGTGAATTTTTCGATGTCGATTTTATCAATTGTCATCGCGGCATCCTGATTTACCTGCCCGCCTTTTACCTTTCTCATCGGGCTTGAGCTGAGTTTATAGTCAGTCGGCAATATTCTGCACAGACGGGTAACCTGGTCAACCGCTGCGGTATAATCGAACGCTTCGCCGGTCTTTTTGTTTTTTGCGTAATCAAGCCTTTGCGGGTCAAGGTCAAGCACCTCGCCGATAAGCGCTCGAGCCTCGGTATAATCGCTGATTCCTTTTTCCAGGCTTTTCTTGGAACCCGGAAGACCTATTGTGAAAAGCAAGATAGGCCATAATCCGAAAACTATCGGCACAAGCACATAATAAAAAATCGGTTTTTTATAAATATCTTTGTTCACTATTCAGACTTTCCTTTTAATACCACCGTCAGCATAAAATTATCACGTCCTTCCTTCGGCGTATAATTCGACTGGCCTCTTGCCAGTTTTGGATGTTTATCGATTGCGCCAAAAAGCTGCAGATACCCGCCGCCGTTGGTGCTGCCTGTAATACTCATAGTTTTTGTCGTAACAGCAATTCTATCAATATCTATATCTACGTTCTTTGGCACACTGTTGAGCGCCTCGAATAAATATGTCAGCTTTGCTTCTATCGATTCTTCGCCTGAAGCGCTTATCAGGCCGCTTTTGACATCTTTCATTCTGTTGATTTGACTCTTGAGCCTTCGGACTGCTTCATTACTTTTCGGAAATGTTGAGCCAGGCATAGCTATGATAAAGTCCGTCTTGAATTTGTTTTGAATTCTGCTGTAGTCTTTGTTTGTTTTGTAATACTGTATCTGCATCAAAACACCCAGTGCGATAAATAGCACAAGCAGGCAGGCACTGCTAATTTTTATGGTTTTTTCAAAAGCCGCTCTTTTGCCCTGATAAGGCATAAAATCGGCACGAAAATCAACTTTGTCAGTTTTACCCGCAAGGCCCGCTCCGGCTCCCGCCGCAATAATCAAGTCGAGATTCTCAATATTCTGCCCGGATTCCTGCTGTCCCTGTAAAGTAATTTTTTCCGCAAGGTCCAAAGCTTCCACATCCAGGCCGGTTTGTTCTGTGAGAATTTTATAATCAATCTTGCCCGTAACGTCATAGACTTTAACCGTTTCAGTCCGCCCCTTTGTCCCAAGCGACGCCATAGTCAGCATAATTTCTCTTGCAAGCAGCGCCATTTTATTCTGGCCCGGAGAGGTCAAAAACGAGCGGACTATCGCTTTGCCGTCTGGTAACGGCGGACAAATAAGGAAACATCTGGTCTGTGAAACAGCCACAACAATCGAATCCTGTTTGGTATCCTCAATAATTCTGCGAAAACATATCGAATCGGGTTCAATTGTTACAGGGTCGAGCTTTTTGTTCTGCAGGGCGACAATTATTTCGGACATTACAGCGGCAGGCGCGGCAAAGGTCGATACATCAGAGCCCGAAGGTTGTTTGCTGGCGATTTCAAATGCTATAGCTGTCTGGGAGGCATCAACGGCAAGCGCCTCTTCGGCGTCAAATCTTATTGTCTGCGTAATCTGGCGGTATTCCTGAAATTCGGAATGAAGTTTCTGTTGTCGGTAGAGTCTGCAGTCAATCGCGACCGCGACATCCGAAAAAACAAGCTGCTTTTCGGCGCAGGCAGAAGCGATAGCCTCGGCGGTTTGCGCAAATGTAAACGGCTGAGGCTGGTTCTCCTGTCCGGATTCAGCGGTTACGCAGAACTGCTGCAGAATTTCAATCTTCTGCCCTGTTTTACCGACCAGAACAACCGTTGCCCTGCCAGGCGCGATATAAATGCCAAGATATCTATTTTGTTCCAACAGCCATTACTCCAAAAACCGACTTTTATGCTTATTCAATAATTATACCTATTTGCTGGAATTTTCCCTGTACTTTTTTTATACCTGCCGTTGCGCAAACCTGGGCTACTCCGCTTGTGGCCTTTACACGAATCGTAAAACAATCGCTTTGTGTCGTGATATACGGCTTGGTTTTATCTATCGAAGTATTATAACTATATAGTTTTTTCGCAAGGTCATTGAGATCCTTAAAAGGCTGCTTTTGTCTCATTTCTATTATTTGCTTCGATATTTCAACCGAGTCTCCGCCGAAAGTAAAGGCTGATTCGAGAACCTGTCTCGGCGCCGTGTTAATATTCACTTTCTGCGTGCCCCACAGGCTGACATATTTTAACGCTGATTCGCTGCGGTTCTCGTCCTTGTTTACAGATTTGGCAAGCGATTCAAGGTCAATCATAGGACTGTGCAGAATCTTCGCATAATCCAATGTATTACCTATATCGCCCCTGCCCTGCTGACCGGCGGCGGCTTGCTGCCTCGTTCTGCTGCGCTGCCGGGTACGGGTGACTCTTTTGCTTTGCTTTGAACTATCAGAGTTACTGTCTTTTGGCGTATTATTATCAGGTGTTGTGCTTGCTTCAACCGTTTTGAGCGAGGCACTGAAGGGCTTTACATCTTTTATCTGTTTAAGCTCTTTCATAAGAGGGTCAATCTCATTTGGCTCCATCTTCATCCACTCACAGAACGTCGTAACCGCAGCTTGTGCTTCGTCTTTCACATTTGGGTCCGTATCAAACCCCCAAACAAGCGGCAGTTTGGCGTTTTCATCCATTATTTCTATTGTCAAACTCGCATCGCCAAATTCTATTTCAGCAGGTTTTGTCACATAAGGCCAGGGCGGTCCGTAAGGGCCGCGGACATAAAACTGTTTCAGTCCCTTATTAGCATCATTTACATCACTGGCTCCAAAGGAAACAGCTGAACTGTTCGACGGGCTGCCGGCAGCAACTTTGCTTAAATTGTTGCTGTCGTTGGCATCAGGGCGGAAATTTAAATTCATAAGATTAGCAATGAGACTATCCTTACTCAGGTTATTTACGTCAATTTTCACCTGCCTTTTTTTTGCCCAGTCCTCCATCATTAACCTATACTCTTCATCGCTCATATTGAAAAGGTCTGAGAAGTCCGGCTCATTCGGTCTTGAAATACAATTGGGTTCTATTTCGTTTATTGCCGAAAGTGCATATTTCAATCCTGATTCGCAGGCATATCTGGCCGTCTGGTAATCAATCATATATTGCATCCGATGCTTCCACTGGCTGACAGTAGAGCTTAACCGATATACCAGCGCGGTAAGCAGCACAAGCACAACCACCGTAAGTATCAGGGCGACACCCGGTCTTTGATTATAATCAAACTTTTTATTATTGCGGTTCATTTTCTTATCGTTTCCGCCGGGTATTATTGACATCGGCGGCTTTATTTGGTTCTGCAGGCCGATTTACATCGTTAACATCGTTAATATCAGAGATTAAATTGGCATCATTTGGCTCAATAAATGCATAAGGTATTTGTTTGAATCGATTAATTACGACTGTTCTTGTTTTTACCAATTCGGGCGGCACTGTCATATTACCCAAAGCATCCTGCTGCCGCGGGGAGAAGGATATTGAAATCCTCGCTGATGGCGGCAAAGTCTGGTTTTCCCAGGAATCAACCGCGTTGCCATCGACAACCGGCTGGATTGAAAAGATCTCGACGCCGCTGCACACAGGAATATAAAGTTCTGTTTCATATTTTTCCTTCGGCTCTTCGAGCATTTTATCTTCAAGCGTATATCCGCTATGTGCACGGTACAGAATCATGCCGTTTGCATCTGTATCGACCCGGCTCTGCCATACAATCTTTTCAAACGTCATAGGCTTATTGTCTTTGCCGTATATTTTGCTTTCGATAATCATCTGCGAAATATTATACCCTCTGATATCAAGTTTATTTTTGATAGTCACCGTCACGTCGGAACCCGGCATCGCAAGCCTGTCGATATCTTCTGAAATTCGCTGCAGGACTTCCATCGCCAGAAAACCGCCTTCGAGCCGCCTGTTTATCGACGTTTCGGCGCGTTTAATGCCAATGTAAATTCCGGTAACGGCTGCCATAATCATTGTGGCAATCACAAGCGTTGCGATTGCCTCGGCAAGAGTAAACCCTTTTTCACTGCAATCAAATTTTAATTTATTCCTGCGGTTCATCTCTTAGACATTGACCCCATCACAGCTTTCCAAAACTGGTCTGACGGCACTTGTCCCCAGTTATCATAACCCTGGGGCGGAGGGCCGATTACATTTTCTATATCTTTCCATCCCTGAGTTTCATCATTCTGGCTTTGCTGCTGCTGTTGGTCCTGCTGCTGGCCTGACTGGTCGACGGGATTTCCCTTGGCGATTTTCGCAAGTCCCGCCTGTTTCTGCTTGGATTCCCATTTGAGTATATCTTTGATCTGTCCTGTGCTGATGCTTGTAATCCACTGAGTCAATTCTATTTTTTGATCCTGCCCCTCGTTGTCTTTGTATTTTGACGTACAGACCGCCCTTGCCCACATACGATTCGATATCGGTTCATAAAACGATTCAATTGTTGTTTCCCAGTTTATATCGGGATTTTTATCACTTATACCGTATTCCACCCCGTCGCTGACAGAGTTTTTCATCAGCAGTTTTTCCATATTTTCCCTGGCCGTCTCGAACGCCTCCATTTTTGTCTGCCACGCAACGACTGTATCGATGGCCCGGTTTATAACAACTAATACCGTCGCGGCAATCATACCGAGTATAACAAGCGCAACCGAGACTTCCATCAGGGTAAAGGCTTTTCGACTGGCCGATAAATTTTTTCTAAAAACCCATTTCATCCGCGGTCCTTGGCACTAATAACTCAGTATCGCCCTCAACAAGGCCGACTATTCTGCTTAGCCTGTTGATTACAATTGAATATTCTTTCCCGTTTTCGTCAGTAACAACTATTTTCCCGCCGTATTGCCAGCCGCTTTTCCCGACTCTGAAAAGTGCCGGCGAATTATTAGTCCACGTGCTGTCATCGAACATCACATAAGACAACTGAAATCTGTCGCTGAACTGCCCGGTCTGAATAATTTCCTCCTGCTGTATATCTTCGACGGCAACAAGACCCGTAGTTATCTCGCGGAGCAAATATGAGTTTTGCACAAAATCAACAACTATTTCGTATCTTCTTCCTGTTTCGGCAGCACCTGTTGAAGCCATTTGAAAAAGTCTCATGAAATCATACGCCCTGCCCTTAAAGCTGTCTCTGCTCAGCGCACCTGAAAGATTCATCATCGCAATCATCGTAAACATCGCGATAATGAAGAGTACCATAACAACTTCCGCCAGAACCGCCCCAGCCCCGGAAGATACTCCTTTAGACAAACGATATGAATCGGACAAAATCATTCTGCATCAGTGCTGCGCAGGTCCGCATTATATCCTTCGCCGCCTTCCTGGCCATCGGCGCCATAACTTTCAATCATATATGGTTTGCCGCTTTCAGGATGGTCAACGTATATAAATTCGTTGCCCCAGGCATCCTTTGGAAGAGCCGTTGAGTCGATATACCCGCCGGGCTGGTAATTTTTCACATCGCTTGGCTGTGTAATCAGCACACTTAATCCTTCTTCCTGGGTGGGATATCTGCCGGTATCCATTTTGAACTGGGCAACGGAGTTATGCAGCATTTTCAGATTGGCTTTTGTTGTAGTAACACGGGCTTTATCTGTTTGTCCCAGAAAATTCATCGCTCCAATCGCGGCAAGCAGGCCGATGATGATAATCACCGCCATAATTTCAACTAATGTAAAGCCTTTTGAGGATTTATGTTTTTTTAACATACAAATATTCCTTTCTTTAATTATACGTTTTACCCGACTTAAAAGTTTCCAGCGGAAAATCTAAGAATCGGCAGCAGCGCCGCAAGCGCAATCAACCCGACAAAGAATGCCATTACGACAATAATTAATGGCTCCAGTGCCGCGCTTAATCGTTCGATTACAACATCCGAAGAGGATTCGAGACTTTCGCTTATATTAAGCAGCATTTTGGTAAGCTCGCCGCTTTTTTCACCTACTGAAACCATATGAGCGATTGCCGGCGAAATTACGCCGCTTTCGCGCAGAGGGGTTGCGATGTCGGCACCGGAAAGAATCCTGTCTCTGGCTTTTTTAACGGCATCGACCATAATGACATTTCCGGTAACTTCCGCGACGACCCGCAGCGATTCGGCCATGCTCATCCCAGAGCCCAGCAGGGTCGAAAGAGTCGATGCAAATCGTGAAACAACCCGTTGTTTTATAAGCGGACCGAATATCGGCATCGTCAGAAGAGTTTTATCCCGCAGATAAGCGCCTCTTTGGGTCTTCAGAAATCTCCTCAGCGCCCATACAATCAGGCCGATTACAATCACGACTGCATACCAGTAATGTATAAGAAAATAGCTTACTGCCATAAGGACTTTTGTAATCATAGGAAGCTGCATTTTCGTTTTTTGAAGCTGCACGATAATTTTAGGCAGAACGTAAGTCGTGAGAAAAACAATTGCTCCTATGCCTATTGTTACGATACACAGCGGATAAATCATCGCTGTCATAATTTTAGATTCGATACGCCGGCGTTTTTCCATAAAGCCGGAAATGGTTTCCATTGTTTTGCCAAGCGTTCCCGTTGCCTCGCCAACTTTAATCATACTGATATATACGACATCGAAGTATTCTGTATAATCCCCCAGTGCATCGGCAAACGATTCTCCGGTAACAACCCTGTCGCGGATATCGGTAACGACTCCTTTAAACCGGTTGTCGGAAATTTGTTCAATCATAACCGAAAGAGATTCGGTAAGTTTTATATCGGAATTAAGCAGGATAGACATCTGCTTTGTGAATTCGATTATATGGCTTTTCTTTGTCCTGCCGAAAAAATTTAACAAGCCGCTTTTAACTTCGCTCTCAGTGGAAACCTGCGATACATCTGTAGCGTGAATGCCGCGTGCGCGAAGCTGCTTTCGCGCAGCGTACGGGCTTTCCGCGGTTACCGTTCCCTTAACGGTTTTGCCGCCACCCGCTAACGCTGTATATAAATACCTGGGCATAATTAAGAAAACCATCCGCCGAAGGCGGATTCCATAATTTTTAATTTTAAATTTTTAGTTTTTAATTTCATTATACATCTGCCTGAGTTACCCGCAGAACTTCCGCAATCGTTGTAACTCCGGCCATAACTTTTCTTGCTCCGTCCATTCGCAGGGTCCGGAGTCCTTTTTCAATCGCCTTTTGCTTTATCACACCGGCCGTCTGACGAAGATGAATCATCTCACGAATTTCCTCATCAATCATCATTAGTTCATATATACCGGTTCTGCCTTTATATCCGGTATTAAAGCATTTGCTGCAGCCGGCTCCGACGAAAAATTGGTGATTCGATTTATCCTCGCCAATTCCAAGCTCATGCAGTTCATGCTCTGTCGGTATATACGGCTGTTTGCATTCGGAACAAATCTTTCTTACAAGTCTTTGAGCCAGAACCGCGATAAGCGAGGAGCTTACAAGATAAGGCTCAACGTCAAGGTCCAAAAGCCTGCTTATGGCCCCTGCCGAATCGTTTGTGTGCAGAGTGCTGAAAACAAGGTGGCCGGTCAGAGACGATTGTATCGCCATTCTTGCCGTTTCCTCGTCGCGAACCTCGCCGACCATTATAACATCCGGGTCCTGCCGTAAAACGTGCCGCAGAGCCGTAACGAATGTCATACCTTTCCTTGTGGCAACCTGCATCTGACTTATGCCGCCAAGCTGATATTCAATCGGGTCTTCAATGGTGATAATATTTTTTTCAACAGCGTTCATTCTGTTAAGCGCCGCGTAAAGCGTAGTGCTCTTGCCGCTGCCGGTCGGACCTGTTACAAATATTACGCCGTGCGAACGGTCAAGCAGAGAATCAAACACCTTCAGGTTGTCTTCCATCATGCCAAGTTCAGAAAGACTGAACAGGCCCGTGCTTTTATCGAGCAATCGCAGCACGCATCTTTCGCCATAGCTTGTCGGCACAGTGCTGACACGCAGGTCGATTTCGCGATTGCCCAGCCGAACAGAGCATCTGCCGTCCTGCGGCATTCTTCGCTCGGCTATATCCATTCCCGCCATAACTTTAATACGTGAAACAATAAGAGACAGGACATTGCGGTTAAGGCTTAATGTATCGTATAAAATACCGTCTATTCGATAGCGGATTTGAATCTTGCCTTCATAAGGATGAACGTGAATATCGCTCGCCCTCAATTGCAGCGCACGGAAAAGAATATCGTTGACGAGCCTGATTACCGGCGGACGATTTACTACATCGAGCAAATCATCTGCGGTAGCAACTTCATCGACAAGCTGGTCGAGATTCTGAGAGTCGAGTTCTTCCGCAACATCATCAATGACCATTGATTTTTGTTCGTACGCGACATCGATTGCCGCCGTTATCGCGGTTCTCGTGGCAAGGGCGATATTGACCGGCGATTGCGTAAGTCTTGAAACATTATCGACCGCCTCGGTATCGAACGGTCTGGAAAGAACAACCGTCATTTCAGGGTCTTGCGGATTAGTCTTTATACCTATCAGGTAATGGTGCTGAGCGTAAACGGAAGGAACATTTTCGATAAACTGTTTTGGAACATCAGCCGAGCTGATTTCAGCAAAATATTTAATCTTTAAAACTTCCGCGAATAACCGCAGAACGGCATCTTCGGTAAAATGCGGACAGGCCAGCAGTAAATCGTCGAGCCGCACCGGACTGTCGCCGTTTGTCTCGAGATATTTCGCAAGGACATCTGCATCAACTATCCCCGTCCTTTGGGCCGTTTTTATCAATAAATCTTTCATTCGATCGCATAATTAAATTTAAAATTTATTTCTCTGCCTTCGGCAGTCTTTTTTCTTAAATCTTAAATTTTAAGTCTTAAATTCGTTTTACTGGTTGAGCACGTGGTTCGGATCCACCGGCGGCGCCTTTATCCCCGGGATTTCCTGATACTGCTGAAATGCTGTTTCATCTCTTTCAAATTCATCTCTGTTTTTCCGCGAAATCTGTTTAATCTGATTGATGCCTTGTGCATCTTCCGGCCTGATTATATTGGCCTTTACAAAGATATAGAGCTTATCGTCATTTTGTGTTTTATTGTAAGTCCTGAATAATGCACCTATAATAGGCATATCGCCAAACCCGGGTACTTTATTGCCGCCCTTGGACTGGTTAAGTTTTATTAATCCGCCGAGTATTATAGTGCTTCCATCCGGCACGGTTACAATGGTATCAACATTGCTGCTCTTTTGGTCCGGCGGGCCGGAGGTTGAGCCGCTTTGTCCTGTTATAAAATCACTCCGCTGCATTTTTATCTCAAGCCTTAGAAGGTCGCCTTCACTGATTTGAGGCGTAATGTCAAGCTCTATTTTTGCGGTATATGGCGTATAATTTTGAGATACAAGCACAGTATCTGACGTTGTCGTTGTCGTGCCTGTTGTTGTTCCAGGCAAAGTAGCGTTTGTTTGCTGTGAAATATAAGTAGTATTTTCTGTTGAAATTGTGCCTTTTTCATTGTCGTTTACGAGAATCTTCGGTCTGGCCAGTACTCTGCCGTAGCCTTTCTTGTCCATCAGGGATAGCAGTGCCTGTATCTTGCCATTGTTATAAAATCCTCTGGTATTGCCTGCAGTGTCAAAATAGCCGCCTTCTAATAATGTCTTGCGCGGCGAAGTGGATGGGAAAGGAAGAGTGGCACCGGTGGTTCCGGGAGCCCCGGTTAGTACTGAGCCGGTAATGCCAATATTATTTGCAACGACGTTGGTCGCAGTAGTTAAAACATCAAGGTCATAATTAAACTCGTTATCCTGTGTAATTTCGACAAGCGAAACGTCAATAAGAACCTGCGGTCTGCGCCTGTCTAACGACTTTATAAGGTTGCCTATCCATTCCTGGTTTTTCCTGCTCGCATAGACAATAAGCGAAAAGGTGCCTTTGTCTGGGACTATCGCTATATTTTCTTCGGTGTACTTTACAGTCTGCTGGATCTTGCCTTCCTTGTCTTTGACCGTCTTTTCTATCAGACCATTAAGAACTTCTGCCATTTTTTCTGGTTCCTGATTTTCAAGCCTGTAAATTTTATAAGGTATGGCGGCCTGCACCGGTTCACGATCAACGTATGATATAATCCGTGAAATCTGGATATGCTGTTCCGGTGTTGCGTTTACAAGCAGAGAGTTTGTGCTTTCGAGCGTAATAACCTGAGGCTGGTCAATTGCAGCGCCTCCTCCCTGCGAAGCAGCTTCAAGTGCCGCGGCAGGTTGAGGTTGAGCGCCCGGCGGACCGGTAGTAGTTCTGGCGCCGCTTGGTTTGGCGGTCGTGCCGACTGCTGTTACTATGTCAAACTCTTTTAAAGCATCGACTACTTTTGTAATATCTACGTATTGTATTTCATATTCCCGTATAACACGCAAATCCTGCTGCGGAACATCAAGAGAATCGATTATCTTGTCAACCGCTGTTATTTCACTTGTAAGGCCTATCATAAGAACACGATTTGTTCTCTTGTCAAAATCAATAAATACCCCGCCTGTGCCTTTAGCTGCTGTGGACTGTTGCGGCTGTCCCGGCTGAGGAGTCGTTACTGGTCTGGGCCTTATACGCCCTCCGGGTTCAGCAACCACTGGCGACGATGTTGTTCCTATTGTTACTTCAACGGTCCCGAGCTGCTCGGCAAGCGCTTTGATTTTTGTTACAAGGCTTTCGGCGATAGTATATTTCAATACGCGAAGTTTATATTCTTTGGGCGGGCCGGGAACATCGACAAGGTTCAGTAAATCTTCGATACGCTGTATGCGAAAAGCATACTCAGTTATAACAAGCGTCCCGGTCTCGGGAATTTCGGTAATACTTGAGCCGAGTTTCATTTCGCCGAGCAGTTTGCGTGCTGACGCTGTGCTGATATGCTCCAGATGAAATACCTTTGTTACTACGACATCTCCAGGCTTGGCAACGCCGTCAACCAATCTCGGATCCTGGTCGAGTGCTTCGGCCGACGGGGCGATAGTTACCAGATTTCCTTTTCTGCTCATCACGAAGCCGCGGAATTTCAACACGGATTCGAGAAGACTGTAAAGTTCACGAACACGAATTTTGCCCTGCACCTTTACAGTAACGCTTCCGTTCACTTTAGTTTCATCATAAAGATAATTAAGTTTCAGGTATCTGCCGACAAGGTCAATCAGGTTCACTATCTCAAGCTTCTCGGGCAGATTAAGGTCAAGCAATTCATCGCCGTTAGATATTTCAGTCTCCTGAAAAACTGCCGCCGGATTCTGCTGTGCCGGCTCACTGACTTCCTGAAGCGGCTGGGGTTTTTGAGACTGTTGCTGTTTTTGCGTAAGAGCAGGTTTGGTAAGATTTGGTTCAGCTACAACTTTTTTAGCTGTTGGTTCTTTTTTTGCCGTTTCAGAAAGCTCGTTCATAAACTCGCCGAGCACTTTATCTTCTGTTTTTGGTTCATTCGGTTTGGATATGCCGGCAGCCGGCTGTACTGCGTTGACTTCGCTCGTCACCGGTGCGGTGCTTGGTTCTTTTTGGAATGTAAGCATTTCCTGTATCGTTTTAACGACATTTGCGGTTTGCCCCTTCGGTGAAATAATCAGAATTTTATCGTTGTGATTGTCAACGATTATTTTCTCCGCGACAGAAGCAATTGGGCCTTCAAGCAATGTGCCGACAGAAAAACCTTTGCCTAACTTCGTTTGAATATCATCATTCTTCGGTAGTTTTTTATCTGGTTCGATATCTATTAACTGTATTTCGTATGACTCATTGCTATCTACCAGTTTAAGAATAGAAGTCGCATACACAAGCTGTTCGGGACTTGCCGTTACAGAAACAGCGGTGGTCCCCGGAATGATAACAACGGCATCTGCCACCTGCACCTGGGCCAAATAATCCTTGGCTTGCTGTGCGGTGATATTACGCATATTAAAAATTCTAACGCGTATAGGCTGATTGACATCCTGAGGAGCCGACAATGCGCAGACATTCATTACCAATACAAATAGAACTACAGACAGCATCGCGCCTTTCAGCCGATGCCTTACGTTCTGTGCACCATTAAAGGGCATTCGGGTCTCCAAATGTCGTTTGGCCTTGCCTTGAGGCCTTACATATTGTTTTATCGGACAAACTGGCATAAGATACTTAAAAATAATGGACTTAGTTTTGATTTTCTCCGCCTGTTTTTGCCCGTTTTTAGCGGGACTTGGCGGATTAATCCACCTCCCTGCAGATAAACACAATTTTTACCTACCCGACCTTGATCTTAACCGTTTTGGCGGAGTCTGTTGTTGAGGCTGCGAAGGCGGCTTTTGCTGACTTTGGTCGGGCTGATTTACTTCACCGGCTGATTTCGGAGAATTACTGTCTATACTGATTTTTTTTGTATTTTCTGACTGATTTACATCAGTAATTTTAGGAGAATTGCCATCGGCCGCAACGCCTTGCTGCGCCTGCTTTTCAAGCGTTTTTAAAATGTCGCCCAGTCCGCCAAGCTGATTTGCCTCCTGAGGCGTCATACCTACGGCATTGGGATCCTGCTGAATTTTTTTAAGCCATTCGATATTTTCCTGAGCTTGCTTACGCTGCTCCTCTGGGCTAAGCTCAACAACAGGAGGAGGTTGCGGCTGCACACTATTTGGGCCGGCAACGGAGTTGGGACCCTGCGGCGGATGCGGCTGAACCAGAGGTGTTAATACAATAACCGGCTTGTCATTATCAAGTTTGCCGGTATAAGATTTAACTAAATCAGGCTTCTTTGCACGGTCAGCAGTAAGTTCATAAGTCTTGCCATTGTCGTTAATTAGAACAGCACCATCACCTATTTTCTCCACTATAAGATAGCCGACTTTGCCGCCCTGCTTGACCCAATGCAAACCCTTGCCAACCTCGTCTATCAAAGCCCAGGAATCATTGGAATCGCCAATATGATAACTTGTGCCAATAAGCTTAAATTTAGCGGAAATAGCAACTTGCGGACGAGGAGCATCCGGAGGAGGTGCCTTAATCACCGGAGCAGGCGGAGGCGGAGGATTGATACGTAACGCAAATTCTTTGGCCTGCTTGATTAATGGCGTTTCCTGCTCGCCAGATGTGTCTTTTTTGCCGGCTAAATTTGCCTGAAACTGCTCTGCTGCACCGGGAATTTTAAGCAGATTTTCAACTTTATCGTTGGCGGCCATACTGCGGGCAGAAATGAAAATAAGCAAGCCCAGCATAATAGCCGCTGCTACAAAGCTCGTTATCCTCATTGTCTTAATCATCTTATAGAAACCCAACAAAACAGTCGCAAATTTGTCCGCCAAATCAACAAAGACGGAAACTCTACACCTTTATTTGACATCGGAATGTTGCATAAGTTCCCTGTAATATTAAAATTAGTTCATGGTTTATAGTTAATAGTTGATAGTTCCTAAAGTCGTTAAAGTTTGCGCAGTTTACCATAGCCACTAAGACACAAAGGCACAAAATTTAATATAGATAATTGTCATAACTCGAGTATTTACGTTGTTGGAAATGCTACAAGTCGTTATTTTTTTAAAAAAAATAAAGACTTATGGAAAAAAGTTCGAACAAAAACGTCATTTTTTTTAACAAACGTGTATGTTTTAATTGTTTTAGTCCTCGAAAAGCTAAAAAAACACGCTGAAATTTACAGAAAATGAGGGAAAAATGATGAAAAGTAAGAGAAAATGACACGAAAAACATCGAAAAGAGCAGGTTTTGAACGGGTTTTTGAAGAGGAAATTGGGTAATCTTTAATATCCAGAATTGCCCCCGCAATTTCCATTTCTGCGGAAAAGAAAATTAAATCGGAGAGCTTCATTGGGGCGGGGTCTCAGCTGCGCTTCGTCCCTAAGGGATCTTCGCTTCGCTTCGAGGAATCACGCCTGAGGCGGATAAATTTTTTAAGTGAGTTTAGTTAGATAGATAGATATAATACTAAACTGAATCGAGGTAAAATGTAACCCGCCTTCGCTAAAGCTATGGACGGGCGGGCGGAAGAAGAAAAATAAGAAACGGACACATCACTGCAAAAGTCAAAAATGTAAATTTTAAAACAAAAAATGTTTTACAGGAGAGCAAAATGGATTTAAAAAAACTCTTTTCAGTTTTATTAATAAGTAGTCTTTGCATTTTTTCCGGCTGTCTCAATCCTTACGGCCAATATTATACCGATCACACAGGTGGAGCAAATATTCTCGAAAACCCCAATATTATAGTATCAACAGATGAACCAAAATTGATACAAGGTTCTAATGTAGAGAATGATGGAATACGAATGTTAGAAGATGGCTATCTTCTGATTGGCGTCTCAAGCTTTAACGCAGCAAATGTGAACCAGAAATCAGCAATTGAACAAGCAAAAAAAGTCCATGCTGATACAGTTATTGTTTATAGTCAATATACAAACACAGTCTCAGGAAGTATGCCAGTGACTGTACCTAATACGCAAACAACTTACCACTCAGGAAATATCTATGGTTCGAGAGGCGGATTTGCCAATTATTCAGGTACTTCTACGACTTATGGAACCCAAACAACATATGTACCTTACAGCATAATGAGATATGATTATCTTGCCACTTATTGGGTTAAGATCAAACTTCCACGATTGGGTATCCACTTTGAAGATTTGACCGATGAACTTCGCAAGAAGGTAGAGTCAAACAAAGGCGTGTACATTATCGCAGTTATTAAAGGTTCGCCTGCTTTTAATGCCGATCTACTGAAAGGTGATATTATTCGAAAATTAAATAATATAGAAATAATAGATAAAAATCATTTAATTAACCTTATAGCTGAAAATAAAGAACAACGAATAGAATTGGAAATATTTAGAAACGAAAAAACTATTATAAAACAAGTTCAATTAAACTGAGTTGTAATTTACTGTATAGGAAATCAGAAATAAATAGAGGTTGTCGTGGCTAAATAAATGAAGTACCATTTGTATCATGATGAGTCAAAGATAGACGGATATTGGCACGGCATGTTGTTAGTGCCTGAAAATACAAAACAATTCCTTTTCCAGTATCTGGAGAAAATACGAGAAAATACCGGTCATAGCGCACCGATTGGGATAAAAGAAATAAAAAGTGAAGGCAAAGTTTTTACCTGCGCTGAATTATGGGTACTTTTTGCTGTCGGCGCGATGATGACTAAGTTTGGAAAGAAAAAGTATCCGATAAAACTTGGCAAACAACATAAGGGCAAAATAAATTGGGATGGAAATTATGAAGATATTGTTAAATTCCCAATAGGAGCCAAATTTATACTTTTTAGAGAGAGAGATAATCTTAAGAATATGTCTGATTCTCTCGATTATGGCGGCAAGGTCGAAACGACTTTCAGAATGGGATTAAAAGGCGGTATTCATTTTTTAGGTGATGCGGACAACCCAATTGAAATAACAAAGATGCATTTTGATGGTTGTGAACACTATCAAAGAAGCATTGATCATCAAAGAATAGTAGGTCGTCTTAAGGATTTAAGAGAATATTTTTCAATAGCTGACGGCATATATTCAATTGATGACAGAACAAGTGATCATAAAAAAGAAAAGGATTGTCAGTCTTATGAAGATTGTCAATTTTTGCAACTTACAGATTTGCTTGTAGGTTCCTTTCGCGTTGCACACGGTTTTAGTACCAATAATAAAAATATTCATGAAATAATTGCAGAGCCAGCAAAATATCTGATAAGAAAATATCGAGAAGGATATGCTCGAATGCAAAATAGTCGCTGGAAAGGTGCTTTTTGCATGAGTGAATGTTTTTTAGAAAACGGAAAATGGAATTTTCAATCAATAGAATATAAGTCGACAGGTATTAAACAAGGCAATTTATTTCAAATTGAGTAATAATAAAAATCAAAGGCGATAGATGAAAAATACCGATGAGATGCCCCGATGGGAAAATGCCGAAGAAACGACGAACCCCACCATAGTGATGGTGGGGCTAACCACGATTTTATACCCCATCATAGTCCCCTTACGGGGATTAAAATGTTGACAGGGCTAACCTTAAACGAACCCCATCATAGTGATGATGGGGCTAACCACGATTACATACCCTGCCAAAGTCCCCTTACGGGGATTAAAATGTTGGCAGGGCTAACTGAATTTTATGACCCTGCCATGGTGACGACAACGGAGACGACCCCACCAAGGTGTTGGTGGGGCTAACCACGAACCACGCAACAATGAACCCTGCCAAAGTGATGATGACGAAAACGAACCCCATCATGGTGATGATGGGGCTAACCACGATTAAAAAAAATATTGCCACAATAATAAATCAAAGTTATTATTCAAATATGGAGACTTCCAAAAAACTTATAGGATATATGGTTACTTGGACAACGTTCGGAAGCTGGCTGCAAGGAGATGAAAGAAAATATGTTAAAGACGGCCAAGTCCTCGACCCTGATCCAAAACTTAAACAATCAAATCTATCGGCCATCAAACAAGAAATAATAAAACTTACTCCATTTCAAAGAAATATCGCAGAAATCGCAATCCTTCAAGAAGCAAAAAGGATAAATCAGAAAATCCACGCTATCGCAGTATGCACCAACCATATCCATCTACTTGCAGAAGTATCGGCAGAATCAATCGAAAAAGCAGTCCACCGATATAAATATTCGGCAACAGCAGCACTTCGCAATTATGTATCACAAAATAAAATCTGGTCAAAAGGATTCGATAAAAGATTCTGTTACTGTAAAAATGAAATTGAACAAAAAATAAAATATATTCAAAATCATAACGAAAACGGGTTAGCCCTGCCGACACTTCGGCAGGGTTGAAAATTAATATACAAGTAATGACGAAGGACGACGACGCGACAGGGGTGGGGTTAATTTTGTAACTTTGCCTTATTCGTATATTCCTGACTGGAGCCAATAGGATATAAACTTTTTAAGGTCGTGGATATCTACCGAGCCGTTAGAGTCCAAGTCAGCTCCGTCGCAGTAATAGTTATATGTCGCGCAATCATCTCTCATCCAGTATCGCGCAAGGGCCGCAAAATCTCTGAAGTTGTTTTTGCCATCGGTATAAATATCCACAGGGGAAATCTGCCAGATCAAAATCGGATACTCATCGAGTTGCATAAACCAATCGACATCAAAATCCCAGCCTGCCGATGTGAAGGTTGTAAGTGTTTTCATTTGGGCGGTGGTTTTGCCAGTTCCGCCGGCGCTTGTTGACCTGCCGGAAGAGTTAACATCCCAAAAACTGCCGACAATACTGCCGTACCAGCTGTCTCCCACCAGCCCGCCGACATCTACGTTGCCGCTGACTGCACCTGTCGAATAGCAATTGCTGATATTGCCGTACCAGCTGTATCCCACCAGCCCGCCTACATAATTACGGGAACAGCTGACAGCGCCGGTTGAATAACAATTGGCGATTGTTGCGCCATCGGTGCGGTTGTATCCCACCAGCCCGCCTGCATAATACGAAGAACTGCTGACAACAGCCGTCGAATAACAATTGGTGATTGCGCCGCCGTATTCGTTGTCTGATACTAACCCACCGATATACGAAGAACCGCTGACCTTACCTGCCGAATAACAATTGGTGATACTGCCGTAGTTGACTGCCACCAGGCCGCCAACTCCATCACCAGAACCTTTGACAGCACCGGTTGAATAACAATCGGTGATACTGCCGCCGCCTTTGTATGCCACCAGAGAGCCTACACTATTGTACCCAATTATGTTAACATCCACTATGCCTAAATTGCGGATTTGGCCGCCGAGGTCCATATAACCGAACAGACCAACACCACTGACGCCAGGCAAATTCATAACCACATTTCTGATGATGTGATTATTTCCATCAAAAACACCAATAAATTTAGTAGTGGAATTGCCAACCGGCGTTAGTGAAAGGCCCTGCAGGTCTATATCGGCGGTCATAATAAAATACTTATCCCAGTCTTCAGAAGTGCGCATTAAGCTGTTCCAATCTGAGACGGCTGCAATCAGAAACGGGTTTATTTGCGTTCCGGTCCCGCCACTATATTTTAATCCCAAAGATACAACAATATTTACTGTTGAACCTACAGCCACTGAAGTGCCTGCGGCTGGGGTCTGCCGGATAACATTTCCGAGAGGAACTGTGCGGCTGTATTCGGCGGTTATTGTTCCTGCGACAAGGTCGGCATTTGTAATTGCGGTAAGGGCATCCGCTTCTGTCATGCCTGTGACATTTGGAACGGCGACATGAGGCTGCCAAGCAAGGTAGGGATAGCTGATGCCTTCATTAATATTCCATATATCGTCTGTGCCATTGGCTGTCTCACCAACAAAATCCCAGCCTGCCGAAGTAAATGTTGAAAGTGTTTTCATTTGAACGGTGGTTTTGCCAGTTCCGCCGTGGCTGAATGTCTGGTTGGAAGTATTAACATCCCAAAAAGAATTATTGATAATGCTGTTATTGCTGTCTCCTACAAAGCCGCCGACAAGAGACCCGCTGACTGCACCTGTCGAATAGCATTTGCTGATAGTGCTGCTTTCGTTTTCTCCGCACAGTCCGCCACAGTAATATCCGCTTCCGCTTACATTACCTGTTGAATAACAATTGATGATGCTGGCTTTGATGCTGCCGAAACCAAAATTACGTCCGCACAATCCGCCGGTATAAGCATCTCCGGTAACCGGGCCTGCTGCATAGGAGTTGCTAATGCTGCCATAATAATTGTATCCACACAATCCGCCGGTATGATGGCCTATGGCAACCGAGCCTGTCGAATAGCAACCGCTGATAGTGCCGTCAAGATTGATTCCGCACAGCCCACCGGTAGAATTATATCCGTATACATTGCCAGTTGAATAACAATTGGTGATGCTGCCAAAATTGTATCCGCACAGCCCGCCGGTAAAATTATCTCCGCCTACATTACCAGTTGAATAACAATTGGCGATGCTGCCGATACCAAAATTGTATCCACACAGTCCGCCGGTATCATAAACTCCAGTTACTTCAGCAGTCGAGAAGCAATCGCTGATATTACTATTATCGCTGCCTCCGCAAAGTCCTCCGGTTTCATAAATTCCAGTTACTTTACCTGTCGAGAAACAGTTGCTGATATCGCATTGTTCGCTGTCTCCGCAGAGTCCGCCGACAAAATAAGCGTCGTTGCCCCCAATAAAGACAACAATGTTTACATCTTTAATGCCAAGATTTTTTACTACGCCGCCCTGGTCAATCCGGCCAAACAGACCGAGATAGTCGTTGCCGGTTTCGCCGGCATTGATTGTCAGATTAAGGATTGAATGGCCGCTGCCGTCAAACGTTCCATTAAAGCTTGTTCCCTGAAAATTCTCAGAAGAGCTTATGTCCGGTGCAATGACGGCTTTATCAAAAGTGTATCCGGCCAGGTTAATATCGTTTACGAGAATGAAAGCTTTGCTGTAATCGTTCGTATTGGCTGCCAGTACCAGCAGATCATTTGGGGTTGCGATTTGGTACGGATTTTCTGCCGTTCCTGTGCCGCCGGAATAGGCAAAAACTGTTGAAGCTAACAGGCTTAACAAAAGAAGCTTAAGCAGGTAATTATTTAAAATATGTTTCGAGAAAATCAACCTTCCGACCTCCTATATTTTCTCCGGTTTAATTATAGGATAAAAGCCTGGTTTTGTCCAGAGAAATCAATAAATATAGCCACCCTGATGAGATGGCTGCGAAATCTCACAGGGAAAGCTTATTTGGTACCTATGGTATGGCATAAATAGCCATTGAGTTTGAGAAGAAAAAGAGATAGAATTCTGTAATAGCTGTTTTTTTATTAAAGGTAAAATTAATCAGATGTCCAAAGACAAATCATTTAAACAAAGAAGAATACAAAGAACGCAGGTAAATAAAAGTTCGGCCGCTGCCAAGATATCGTCTCATACAGGTTCGGTAAAATCCCAGAGAAACATTTTAATAACTTTCATATTCTCGATCATAGGCTTTTTAACAATCCCAAACTTATTGGGGCTGCCTTACAGCAGTCTTGAATGTTCATGGATAATCGGATTAAACATGGCTAAAGGTTTAGGGCTCCAATTTGGCAAAGATATCGTTTTCCCTTTCGGTCCTTTGGGGTTTATGTATTCTCCTTATTTCTGTGAATTCAATACATGGCTTATCTCATCTGCATTCTGCTTATTTGTGCATTGCCTGTTTATATTTTCAATAATCATTATGCTAAAAAAGTTATTTAGCTCCCCAATAGATTGCGTGTTGATGGGCCTGGCGTTAATGTTGGCATTGCCTCAAACACAAATAGAATATAAATTGTTATTTTCCGTATTGATATTGTTATATCTATCTGTTGTCAGCCCATTCAAGCCCAAACCCCAGTTAATACTGTACGTTTTTGTTTCTTTTATGATGGCAGCGGCAAGCCTGATTAAATTCACCGCAATGCTGGTAAGCGGCAGCATATTAATTTTTATGGTCGTTTTCTGCCTCTACAAAAAGCAGATAATTCCGTTGTGTTGTATTTTATTTTCATATATAGGCTCTATGCTGATTTTACTTGTTTTAACCGGGCAAAAAATTGTCAATTTTCCGGCTTATCTGCTTCACAGTTACGAATTATCTGATGGATACAGTTCCGCTATGAATGTAAACGGTCCTGTCAGTGAGGTTTGTGTCGGCTTATGTGCGGTCGGGCTGTTAATTGCCCTGCTGTTGTATTCGATATTAAAAAGCAAACCGAATTTAATATATTTTATCCTTATCAGCGCAGGCTTTGTTTTTGTAAGTTTTAAACATGGTTTGGTTCGCCATGATATTAGTCACATATACATTTTTTTTGCCAATGCCCTGTTGATTTTCAGTTCTATGTATATAACGAATAAAAAACAACTTACTTCACTGCTGCGTTATTTATCCTTAATACTTATATTTGTTTTAATCGCCTTTATTTTTAAGTCGTCCCCACGCCAGATAATTCCGGATATTGAGGGAAAATTTAAGATAATCGGCTCTGCAGTATCTTTAGCGACCGATGACGCGGCGACCAGGGCTAAGATTCTGGAAGGCGCCAAAAGAAAAATGAGAACATTAGAAGATGAAACTATAAAGTATATAGGCAACAAATCTGTGGATTTAATACCCTGGGAAATTTCGCAGGCTTATGGTTACAACCTAAACTGGGCACCCAGACCTATTTTCCACTGTTACTGTGCCTATACAGACAAACTTGACATGCTTAATTCGCAATATTATGAAAGTGATAAAGCCCCGGATATATTGTTATATGCCATAGGCACTTTAGATTCCAGATACTCGCTGTTTGATGCACCGGCTACTCTCAGGACTATTTTGAGAAATTATAAACCTGTATTTGTAGACAACAGATTCCATTCCTATATCATTTTACGAAAAGCAGATACACAGCGTTTGTCAACCTCAAGAACCATTTCAGTTCTCGATACGGAAATTGGAAAATCGATACCAGTGCCTAAAATAAAGGACAGATACTTATTCGCAAAAATATATATGGACTATAATTTACTTGGAAAAACAGCAAAACTGTTTTATAAACCTCCAAGTGTTTATATAAAATTAACTACCGATAAGACTACGCTTGAACACAAATTTATTTTTTCGATAGCAAGAAACGGAATATTCCTGTCGCAGTCTATGCACGACATAAACGGTTTACTTGATATCTTTAATGGAAATGTGAGCAACGACCTGAATTCGATAACCATATCCACCAAATATCCGGCTTTCTATAATAAGCATATACGTGTGGAATTTTTCGAAGTTCCGAAGTGAATATCCCGAAGAAACTATGAAAGCCTGACTATTTTTTTGGATTACCATTTAATATTTGGAAGTTATCGTATTTAAGTAAGAAGACATAATTGTAATCGGAAAGGAACCGAATATGAAAAAGAGTTTAAAATTACTATTGCTCGTATGCGTCTTGTTGACCATGGTGGCTTTCATTGGCTGCAAGAAAAAAGGCTCAATGGAGAAAGCCGGCAAATCGGTGGATAAAGCCGTCAAAGACACCAAGGACGCCGTGACAGATAAATAAAGGCAGTTACCCCGGCGGGCAAGAATCGAAAGTTGAAACTCAAAAATCAGCCCTGGAATCTGGCGACGAGGAAAGCTCCGATAAAGTGGCCGGCAGCGACGACAAGAACCGCAACGAGAATGTGAGCAAGAATCGCAGAATAAGGATTCATTTTTCTCTGTCTTGATATTACATAAGTCATAACGGTTAATATCAACAGACCCCAGACGACTGAGCAGAGGGCGGCAAGCTTAATAGGCAAAAGGATTATCAGAAGGATGAAGGTCGATGAGACAAACAGGCGGGCAAAGAAGTTGGACAGCGTGGAAAGCCAGACCTCTTTTTTGCTGAGATGCTCAGATTCCTGATAAATATGGATGCCAAAAGAATCGGACAGATTGTCGGCCAGTGCAATGACCAAAAGAGCGCCAATGATGCTTAATTTTGGATGCGCCAGCGTATCGAGGCCGGTGATAATGCCCAGATTGGTAATGATGGCCGAGGTAGCGCCAAAACTGAATCTGGTCTGAGTAGACCTTGCCGGATTTTTTAAATCGTTTTCCATATCGCGTTATTCTACCGTAAAGCAAGCCGTCCGCAAAGAATTAACCGGTCCATTGCAGTATTTATGATTCCCAAGTTGGTGCGGGACAAGGCGCCCTTCGACTTTGCTCAGGGCAGGCAAAAAAAGGCTCGCCTCCTGGGCGAGCCTTTCGATTCTTGCAAGTCTTGTTGATACGTTAGGCTTTGGTCAACTCTACATCATCTTCAGCCGGGTTTATCTCTGCTAAAGTCGGGATTTCCACTGCTGCGACCGGGGCGGCTTTTGCCACGAACGGGGTTACATTGTTTGCACAAGGGCCTTTTTTGCCCTGTCCAACCTCAAACTGAACCTTTTGGTTCTCTTCGAGTCCTGCGTAACCTGTGGTCTTAACTTCCGAATGATGAACGAACAAATCACTGCCGCCGTCATCTGGAGTAATAAAACCATAACCCTTTTCTGCATTAAACCATTTTACTGTTCCTATACTCATACTAACTCCTTGACCTGTCTATAGGCCATAAAACATAGTATCTCTCGATTAGATTTATTTGAAGCATACTCTTGAGAGATGAAAGGATACACACCAAAAACACTAATTCTACAAACTGGATTTATAAAGTCAACAAAAATATAAAATAACTCGCAAAACAAGGAATAACCTTTAAATGTTACAGTAATACGCCTATTGCATTAGAATAAAATATTGATATCATATCCGGATTGTAAGTAATAAATCTTAGTCAAAATACTTATTTCATTTGGAAAAATGGGCAATGAAAAATCTGAAAATCGATAAAGGGGCCGTGGTTCTTGTCGTAGCAGTTATCCTGGCAATTACGTTTGGCGGGGTCGCATCGGCCGCGGAAAAAGAGACATCATATAAGCTGATAAAGAAAATTCCCATCAACAGTGATGGCGGATGGGATTATCTTAACGTCGATAGCAAAGTCAACCGGCTATACATTTCGCACCAGACCCATGTGGTCGTTTTCGACACCGCGAGCGAAAAAGTAATCGGCGACATTAACAATACGCCGGGCGTGCACGGCATTGCGACTGCACATGCATTTAATAAAGGATTTATAAGCAACGGCGGCGATAATTCGGTTACTGTTTTCGACCTGGCAACACTGAAAGAGACCGGCCGAATTAAGGTCGGCGCCAAGCCTGACGCGATTATGTTCGACCATGCAACAAAACGCATTTTTGTGTTTAACGGCGGAAGCAAAGACTGCAATGTTATCGATGCCAACACCAATAAAATCATCGGCTCTATATCGCTGGACGGCAAGCCGGAATTCGCGGTGGAAGATGAAAAGGGACGAGTGTTCGTCAATCTCGAAGACAAGAGCGAAATCGCAGTGATAGATGCCCAGAAAATGGTTGTAACAAACAGATGGTCGATTGCACCGGGCGAAGCACCAACGGGATTGGCGATAGACCGCAAAAATATGCGGCTGTTTTCTGTCTGCGCTAACGGCAAGATGGTGGTGGTCGATTACAACAGCGGCAAAGTCATCGCGACGCCGGAAATCGGCAAAGGGCCTGATGCCGCGGGGTTTGACCATGAGGCGGGACTTGCATTCAGCTCCAACGGGCAGGATGGAACGCTGACAATCGTCAATGAAGAGACGCCGATGCAATTCAAGGTTGTACAAACGGTAACGACTGCACCTTTGGCCAGAACGATGGCAGTGAATTCTAAAACTCATCTGGTTTATCTTGTGACGGCAAAACTTAAACCGCCAGTTCCGGGACAGGAACAGAGCCGCAAAAAAAGCTATGAGCCAGGAACGTTCGAATTGCTGATAGTCGGACCATCGGAAAAATAACTATTTTTTAAATTTAAGAAATGGAGAAAATATGAAAACTACAATTATGATAGTAACAATGCTGGTTTTGTGCGTTTGTCCGGTTTATATCAAGGCCGCTGACGAGCCGCCACCGGTGCCATCGCAGGAACAACCCGAGGTTTTGACAAGCGGGCCTGTTCATGAGGCTTTTGCCGAACCTGTTAACCTTCAGGTGCAAGCAGGGTTAGTGGCTACGAAAGCGCCACCAGCTAATATCGTGGAAAACGCGCCATCGCAAAGGCCCCAAGGCGATCAATTCGTCCTTATTCCGGGATACTGGGCATGGGATACTGACCGCAACGATTATATATGGATCAGCGCATGCTGGCGAGCGGCTCCGCCAAATACTTATTGGGTGCCGGGATACTGGGCCAAGGTTGATGAAGGCTGGGAATGGGTAGCGGGATTCTGGGCACAGTCCGGCAGTAATGTAATCGAATATCTGCCCGCTCCTCCGGCGTTAGAAGACGTGGAGCCGGTAGGTTCGCCGCCATCGGAAGACCAAATCTGGGTGCCCTCATGTCAATACTGGTCTCACGACCATTATATCGTTCGGTCGGGATACTGGCTGGTAGCGCGGCAGGGATGGGTGTGGTCGCCATCTCACTACATTTGGACGCCGCGAGGATATGTTTTCTCAGCTGGTTATTGGGACTACTCGCTGGAACGGCGCGGCGTGCTGTTTGCGCCGGTTTATTTTTCACGTGGATTTCATTTTCGGGCAGGGTTTACTTTCTCGCCCAGTATCGTCATAAGCATCGGCATGCTGCAGGTGAATCTATTTACCTGCCCGCGTTACAGCCACTACTACTTCGGCGATTACTATGATAATGTGTATCTGGGTATCGGCATTTTTCCGCAGTTTAGAAGCGAGCGTATCCATTTATGGTATGACCCAATATATGTGTATGACCGATGGAATAATCGACATAGCGAACCTCGCTGGGAGGAGCACGAGCAGCACGAGTATGACCTCCGCCGCAACGACAAGAACCTTCGTCCGCCGAGGACGTATCGCGAGATGGAAACCCGGCAGGCCGGGATGTCTGAAGATCAGCGAAAGAACTTTCGTGTAGCCCATCCAATAACTGAGGCCTCTGCAAACAGAGCGACGATGAAGTTCCAGCAAGTCAATACCAAAACGCAACGGCAGATTACAACAAAGGCAACCGAGGTATCCAAGTTTAGCGATAAACGCAACCAGTGGGAGTCTGCGCCAACCACTGGGAAGACAGCTCAGCCAAGCAAAGTTTTTACCAAGCCGGCTGAACATAAGGAGACTGTTGTGCAGCCTGCTAAACATAAAGAATCGGTAACTGCGCCTGTGGAGCGCAAAGGTTCTGTGACGCAGCCAACTGAACATAAAGAATCGGTAACTGCGCCTGTGGAGCGCAAAGGTTCTGTGACGCAGCCAACTGAACATAAAGAGTCCGTAACTGCGCCTGCGGAGCGCAAAGGCTCTGTGACACAGCCAACTGAGAATAAGCAGATATCTGCGCCCCAAGAGCATAAAGTGTCTGTGACGCAACAAGCCGATAACGCTCCAGCGTTTGTTCCGCCGCGAAAGGTCCGTGCGACTGGATCAGAGAAGGTCACAATTCCCAAGTCTCCTGTTGAAGGCAAGTCTGTCTCTTCGGATAAGTCGAATGCAGGTCCGCCATCAAAACCCACTGAAGAACGCAAGCAAGTCGATGACAGCAGGGACAATAACAAGGATAATAAGGATAAAGGCAGTAATAGAAATAAATGAGTCCACGGCTCAAATCTATGATTATTAAAGGAAGATTCTATGAGTAAGTATATGACCAGATCGAAAGCAAAGCAAATGTCTGATATGCAACAGGCGCACAAAGATCCGCATCCGGGGCAGGTCGCCACAGCTACCGGCATTCTGACGCATGAAGAGATTTCCAAGCGGGCGTATGAAATTTACGTCAGGAATGGCGGCAAGGAAGGCCAATGTAAACAGAATTGGCAGCAAGCCGAACAGGAACTGAAGAACCAATCGGAGTGGCTGGAAGCCGATGAGAAAATAAAAACAATGTAACATCTTCGATTCACTTGTTCAGGCCGAAGCGATTTGGCAATGACGTCGTTGAAGCAGAAAATTTTTACATTGGGCGAGGGAATTCGGGTTGTTTTGGAATTTCACTTACGCGGAGAGGCAATGAGGCCTGCAATTGGCCGTCGATGGCTAAATCTATCTGGTAGCTGCCATACCGCTTAAACTCCAAACCCTGTATATTAAGAATAAGATTGGCAATGGCAGAATTTATTCCAGGGGCGGGGTGAATAGATAGCGAGCCTTCAAGTTTCGGGGCGATGTTCTGGCCGTCCTCGTCAATTATCTGAATTTTGACGGAATGATTGCCCGCTTCAATCTGGTCGAAACGAACCCTTGCGGCAATCGAACACTGAGGATGCTTTACGGGGATTTGGCGAACCCAAAGATTATCAAAGGCCCCCAAAACATTTAACTTGCCCTGCTGGTCGGTTGCGGCGTCACATAACAGAAAAGCTTCGATTTCCATTTTGATTCCCTTTAAATATTCTAAGGATTATACCATAATTAAGTGAAAAGTGAAAAGTGAAAAAGCCCGATTGACATTAAGGAAATAAAGGCTAAGGTAAACGCTATGGAGAAACGATGGGTATAATCGCAAATATAAACTTTACAGAGCTTTTCCTGCACCTTGATACGGCGCTCCAATCTGCTGCTGCGAATTATCATAACTATGTATATTTGATTATGTTCACGGTGATATTCTGCCAAATTGGAACTGTTGTGCTGCTGATTCTGCCGGCGGATTCTGTGCTGTTTACGGCAGGAGCTTTGGCGGCGGCGGAAAACAGCGAACTTGAAATTTGGGTTGTTTTTCTTGTGCTGCTTGCGGCGGCGATACTGGGCAATAACAGCAATTACTGGATCGGCAGGTTCATCGGAAAAGAACTGCTGGCCAATAAAAAGATTGCCGCAATCTACGGGTGGTATATCGGTATGGCTCACAGGTTTTATGAAAAATACGGCGGCACGACATTAGTAATAGCACGGTTTCTGCACGGGCCGCGGACGTTTATTCCATTCGTCGGGGGCATCAGCAGGATGCAATACGGCAGGTTTTTTATATTCAGCACTCTCGGGTCGGTGCTTTGGGTGAGCGTGTTTACACTGGGCGGGTATTTTTTCGGCAAAGTGCCGGCGGTGAAAGAAAATTTTGTTTGGGTAATTATCGCTATTGTCGTTATTGCAGTTAGCCCGGCGGTTATCGGATTTGTCACCAGCCCGAAAAAACGGTCTTAAAAACACAGTGGCAAAAAATAAAAAAGGCGGATATAATTTAATTTATGGCTAAAATAAAACAGAGACTGATAACGATGGTGTTGGGAAAGGTTACGCGGGAACTTGCCGGCGAGGTGTTTAATCCGGCAGTTATTAAAAGCTCGCCTGTGTATTACAAGTCCGCTGTGCCCAGGCAGGTAATAGTCGGACAACAAAACTTTACTATCGCCGGGCAAAACGTAACGTTTCATCTGCGGGGATATCAGCCTGACGTGCTTTTGATTCAGACGACGATAGAGGTTGAGGATATATTTCATAAGAGCATATTTGCGCTGGAAAAGCAATCATACGAACACTCGCTGCGAATTCTGAAAGAGTATGGCGGAGATTTACTGTTCAGCGAGGAGTATTCGGTTTTCGCGGTGACCAATTACGAAGGCGACCCGGAACAGTTCTTCAGCCATCAGGATGTTATCGCATCGCTTTTGAAATCGGAAGAGATGCTGCAGCTGGACCCGCAGGAAATAGAATATACGCAGAGCAGCAGAATAAAATACAGCAATAACGATTTGTCGATAATCGACTGGGACGGAGCGTTTCTTTTCGACCCGAATGACGACATCGAAGAGGATTTGGAGCTTTTGACGCTGGCGAACCTGCAGCTATTGCGATATAGGATTCTGGATCATCAGCTCGACGGCAGACTTGAGAGAATGGTAGAAATGGTACACAATATTCCGGTGGGCGGGAGTTTGAAGGGCAAAGATTTGACGGAGAGACTGAAAGAGACGATGGAAATACGAATGGTCTCCATTTCGGAACTGCAAAGGCTGGAGCGGGATATAAAACTTATCGGGGACTGGTACTCGGCGAGATTTTATGAACTTGCGGCGACGAAATTCAAAATCGAAGACTGGAGAAAAAGTATCCGCGGCAAACTGGAATCGCTGGAAGATACATACACGGTGGTAGTAGAAAATTTCACGGTCTCGGCCAAACACCGCGCAGAGTGGATTCAGATTATTTTATTTTTTATTCTGCAGGTGGGATGGTTTGCACTGCTGGTTATAGAATTTCTGTACTTTACGAGAGGTCATTAAAAAAAATCCCGCACCTGAAATTAATCAAGAGCGGGATTTTAAATTTCAAGATTTTTAATTCATTACTTCAAGAACAGATAATACAAACGGCCTTCTTCATACGTTCTGCCTGCGAGAGTGCCGGCCTTGTCGCCCTGGCCGATATAGATATCGCATCTGCCTGCAGCCCTGATTGCGCCGCCGGTGTCCTGGTCGAGAGCGAAACCAGTGTAAGGTCTTTGGGAAATCGAGCCGTCTTTTTCAAATGGCAGCTTGGTCGAGAGAAAAGCAACGCAGGCGGGCGGGAAAATCGTCTTGTCGGTGGCAATGCTCCTGTATGGAGTTACTTCTTCATTTATACTGCCGCGAGGCTCGCCTTTTTCAATTTGGAAAAATACAAAACGGGGATTCATCTGGGTGTAGCCTGAAACTTCGCCGGGATGCTGTTTGAAATACGCAATCATCCCCGATAAACTCATCTGCTGGCCGTTAAGTTTGCCCTGGTCGAGCATCGCCTTTGAAACGCTTTTGTATTCCTGACCATTGCTGGCAGTGTAGCCGACGCCTGTAAGTGTGCCGTCGGGCAGCCTGATTTTTGCAGAGCCCTGAACGTGGGCGATGTAAACTTCAAACGGGTCGCCAAGCCAAATCAACTCAGTGCCGGCGAGAGAACTGGAAGATTCAAGCTGCTGTCTTGTGGGATAAGGTTCAACGCCTGACGCGGTTTTTCTGCCGAGGATTTCGCCTTTGGAACCTTTTACGAGGTCAGAAGGCTGTTTATAAAGAGGATACTTGAAACGATCGGTTTTGGTGAGTGAGCCGTCGAAAATCGGAGTATAATAACCTGTAAATAATACGGTGCCCCTGTCGTCGCAGCCAACGGAGATGTAAACGTCAAACTTCTGACGAATCGTTTCGTTCATCTGGGCGGCGGACATTTTGGAATTCAATAAATCTTCGAAGGCCTTGAGACTATCAACGGCTTTGGCGTGAGTTATGTCGCCATAAGGATAATACTGATTGCTGGAAGGTTTCTTCATATAGTTGAGACTATTGGCTACGGCGGTTTTAAGATTCGACAGGTCGTAGCAGGCGAAAGTGAAATCCGGGATATCGGCGGGATTTGTAATCTTTCGCAAGGCAAGTTGGCCGGGCGGTAAAGGCCTGTCATACTGAGGCTGGGCCTTGACAGGCTCAATCCTTCTGTGCTTCTGGCAACTTGCAGAAAACAGTGCAATCAAAATAAGTTCGACAACAAGAATTGTTTTTTTCATAGAAATCCTATTCTTAAAAAATTATTAGCCGGCTTTATAAAAGCCGCGGCAGGCAACGTCGATTTGCTGCTTACCTTTAATTTTGATACGCAGATTATCAGAGAAAACCCTCGACTTCGCTTCGGGCAGAGGCGGGGCAATTTCAATATCAAATTCGAAGCTGTTCTCCGTCTGCTTCTGATTAATCACCTTGATAACGCCTTTTTCAGAAGAAACGGATTCAATCTCAATAGGCTGATTGTAATTGCTGGTGAGATATATGGTGCGTTTTTGGATTTCGCCGACAACGGCGTTTCGTACGATAAGTACAGAAGGAGTAGCCGCATACTCCTTGAGGCAGGAATACGGCATTCTGATTTCGCTGCATCTGGTGTGAGTAATAGTAAAAAGCACAGCACCGTTTAAATTTTTGCGGAGATTATTAATATCTACCACAGGATTAAAGATGTGCTTGTCAGCAATTTTGTTGGGGTCTAAAGACATAGAAATTACATTGCCGAAAGATTCGACTTTTGTTACTGCAAATTTTTCACCATCAAGACTGGTAATCATAATGGGAGAAGCACCGCCATTGGGTGCGACAAGTGATAAAGTCATCGGGTCCGGAGTAACCTGAACCAGAAGCTGCACATAGGCTTTGATTTCCAGCTCAGCCCTGGGATCATTAGGGTCATTACTGAAAACCATAACATGCTGCGAAGTGTCGCCCTGGAACTTCGGAGAGTGAAACTGAACAGTGATTTCACCAGATTCGCCGGGAGCATATTCCTTCTTTTGTAAATCCGGAACAGTGCATTTGCAGGAGCCCTGAAGGTGGTCAATCTTAAGAACGTCTTTTCCGACGTTGGTAAACTTAAATTTGCAGACATTATTAGTCTCCGGGCCAATCTTGCCAAAATCGTGTGAAAGAGCATCAAACTTAATCCTGGCGTTGGAAGGCGGAGAAACCGTCGACTCCTCTTTTTGCGCAGGAGTCGCAGTTGCAGGCTGGTTGACTTCATTTTTAGGAGGATTAGCCTGTTTTTTCGGCTTGTCAGACTTCGCAAAAACCGCTGAACAAAACAAAAGCTGCGATACAACAACAAAAATTATAAAATAATAAAATCTTTTGTTCATAATCTTGCTCCTTATCTGTAATTGGCTATAAAAAATCAAAGTTAGTAGTTTAGCATAAAAAAATACGCAATCAACAACAAATTTGAGATACAAAGAAGCTTGAGAAAACCAAAAAGCTATGGTAGATTAACGGCACAAAAAACAGCTAAAATATACTATACTTTGCAAATGAGGTAAAAATGAACGTATTGCTGGTCGGAAACGGGGGACGTGAACACGCAATCGCGTGGAAACTGGCACAATCCAAGGAATTAAAAAAACTTTTCATAGCGCCCGGGAACCCGGGAACCGCTAAGTGCGGCATAAATATCGACATAAAAGCGGATGAATACGATAAACTTCTGGCTTTTGCCAAAGAAAATAAAGTCGGACTGGCTGTAATCGGGCCGGAAGACCCTCTGGCAGAGGGAATTGTCGATAGATTCGAGAATGCCGGCATAAAGGCGTTCGGACCAAGCGGAGCGGCGGCACAACTTGAGGCAGATAAGGCATTTTCAAAACAAATAATGAAGGCAAACTCGATACCCACGGCGGAAAGCCAAACATTCGACAATTTTCAGGACGCAAAAACCTATATCGCAAGCAGAGATGAAGCGGTAGTGATAAAAGCTACGGGACTTGCCAAAGGAAAAGGGGTTTTTGTGTGCAATGAGCCTGCGGAAGGAATTATCGCGGCTGAAAAAATTATGGAAGGGAAGATATTCGGCAAAGCGGGCGAAAAAATCCTTGTCGAAGATAAACTGCTCGGACAGGAAGCGTCAATATTAGCTCTTGTCGATGGAAGAAATATTTATGTTCTTGAGCCGGCGCAGGACCATAAGGCAATTGGAGACGGAGACACCGGGCCAAATACCGGCGGGATGGGAGCTTACTGCCCTGCCCCGATTGTTACTGAAAAAATGATGGACCAGATTGTAAAAGAGATACTTGTGCCGACCGTCGATGGAATGAACAGAAACGGCACACCATACAGAGGTGTTTTGTATGCGGGGGTAATGATAACACAAGGCGGGCCGAGAGTACTCGAATATAATG
Organism: Phycisphaerales bacterium; assembly: GCA_003142595.1. Lineage (GTDB taxonomy): Bacteria > Planctomycetota > Phycisphaerae > Sedimentisphaerales > UBA12454 > UBA12454. The sequence continues at coordinate 55,688 of PLMU01000004.1, read as the reverse complement.
TTCGATTCGGAGACCCGGAAACACAGCCGATACTTGCAAGATTAAAAAGCGATTTGCTGGAAGCGATGCTGGCGACCTGCGACGGAACGTTAGATAAAATCACGCTCGAATGGGACAATCGGCCGGCGGTATGCGTCGTTATGGCGTCAGGCGGATACCCAGACGAATATGAAAAAGGAAAAGTAATAACCGGCCTTGAAGAAGCAGATAAAATCGATGATGTCATCGTATTTCATGCAGGAACGGCAGAGAAAAACGGACAAATCGTAACGGCAGGCGGAAGAGTGCTGGGCGTTACGGGACTTGGGAATAATATCGCCGATGCAAAGGCAAAAGCATACGAGGCAGTCGAAAAAATAAAATTCGAGAAGGCATACTACAGAAAAGATATTGCCGACAAAGCGATAAAAATGAAAAAGTAAAAAGTGACGATAAAAAATAAAATAATAATTCGATGGATAATCACAATTATTACGGCATTGGTGCTGTGGTTTTTGTATAACCTGGGCGGAAACCTTCTCAAGCCAATCGCGATAAACCAGATAAAGCAACTGACGGGGGCAAGAGTAGATATTGAATCCATCGAATTTCGCCTGAGCGGAAAAATCAGTCTAAAAAATATACGCATTGGGCCATTGGAAAAGGCAACGCCGGATAACGCAATACTAACGGCCAAAAAACTTGACGCATATTTCTCACCTGCAAGTTTCCTGAAATTCAAGCCACAATTAAAAAGACTCAACATTGAAGATTTCAGCCTTAATATCCAATACAACGGCGATACAAAACAATGGAACGTAGCAGCACTGAAATTACCAACGGGAGCCAAGGGAGAAATGCAGCCGGAACTGAGATTTAAACAGGGAGAAATCAAGTTCGCGCAAATCAACAAAGGCGTGGAAGTCAAGACCACATCGTGCAATATCCAGGGCGGCAACGCCAAGACAACCAGCGAGAACGGAGTTTACCGCTTTGCGATAACAGAAAATAGTCAAAATGAAAATAAGGGCAACAGGATACTGGTCAAATGGACAAAGAAAGAAACACAGGAAATTGAGATTGAAGGGTATCTGCCGAGACTGGATATGACACTGTTCGGCAGCAAATGCAATATAAACAGTTTTTATTCTAAAATCACTTCAGACAAGGAAAAGATAAATTTTGAAAAAGCAACAATCGCAATCGGTCCGGAAACGGTGATAGACTTCAACGGAGTAATACGAGATTTTTCAGACCCCCAGTTTGTATTCGGGGTAAGAATAAAAGACCTGAATGTCAGAGAGGAGCCTGTCGATAACAGTTTCGCATACGGAAGCAGGATTTTCGAAAGCTTCATCCCCCTGCTGCAGGTATTTTTCGATAATTTCAGTCCGCAGGGACTATTAGACCTGGATGTAGTGCTGACGGGAAAAGCGACACAAATATCCAAGACGCACTGCAAAGGATACTTAGGCTGCAAAGATATATCTATGCGATACTTCGAGTTTCCATACCTTGTAGAACATCTGGCGGGAAGAATCGATGTAACCGAAACCAGTATGACAATGAAAGAACTCAAGGCCGCGCACGGCAAAGTCGATATCACAATGAGGGGATACTGCAACGGGTTCGGGGAGACAATGGACAGCAACGTAATCATGTCGAGCAATAATATGCTATTGGATAACGACCTTTACGCGGCGCTGCTGGAATATCATAAAAAGCTGTGGTATATTTTTTCGCCGTCCGGAATGGTGTCGGGCGATTTTATTTACGCGGCAAAACCGCCTAACACAAGAATATTCAGACTATACGCAAATCTGCTCGATGTAGGGATTATGTGCCAGTATTTTCCATACCCGATAACAGGAATCAGCGGCAAACTCGCCGTTGACAGCGGAGTCTTAGAATTAAAAGACGTCGTAAGCAAACAAAGCGGCGGAACAATAAAGATGCAGGGAAAAATTACCGATACGTATACGCCAGACCCGGTATACGACTTTAAAATACTGGCCAGTAATGTCGCTATCGATAATAAACTAATAAGCGCTTTTCCAGCCGAGCAGAAAAAATTATTCAACAATTTTGAAATACATAATGCCAGAGGCGATGCGGATATTTACCTTCACTCCGTGGCAAAGCGGCCGGGAAAAGCTGACGCCAATGAAATGCCAATCGATTACCTTGCAAAGCTCGATTTAAAGAGCGAAATGATAAAACATCCGATGCTGGAGCAGCCTTTGAAAAATATAAGGCTGGACGCAAATCTTACGCCGGTGAAGCTTGAGGTGAAAAGCTTCAAAGCGGATTTCAACAGCAGTCCCATCAGCGCGACAGGAACAATATGGACCGGTTCTGAAAAAGAGCCGATGGGCTACTGTATGCGATTGAAGGCGCAAGACCTTTTATTGGACAGCAATATGGTCAAGCCGGTGCTGGGCCCTAACAGCGCAAAAATGCTCAAAGATTATCAGTTCGAAGGGCCGGTAAATCTCGATGTAACGATGGGTAAAAATTCGAAGATAAAATGCCCCGAATATGAAATCAGCGTCGATTGCCGGAATGACGCGGCATATTTGAGCGGCCTTGACCTTGGGCTGGAAAACATAACGGGAAAGATAATAATCAATCCTGAAAATATCGAACTGGTATCTCTGTCAGCCAGTCCTGCCGAGAAAAATGAACCCAACAATCCGGCCAGAATCACTCTGGACGGGCAAATAAAAATGTCGCAGCAGGACATCAATTCAGCAGACCTTAAATTTAAGGCCGTCGATTTGAGTTTTGAACATATTTTTATTACGCTGCCGGAAAAACTTGAAAGCTATTATACGAAACTTAAGCCTGCAGGCAGATTCGACCTGAATTTCGACAAAGTCAAACTATACAAAACCGAAACGGGAGACAAAACGCTTGACCTTAGCGGTTCGGCTCTATTCAAGGGATGCTCAATCGGAAAAACAAAACTAATTTCCAATATATATGCGCTGCTGAATATCAACACAAAATACGATATTGGAAAAGGTCCGCGAAACAGCAAACTCAATCTGGATGTGAGAAGTTTTTCAATCAAAGACAGACCTATCAAGAATCTCAAACTTACGATTCCATTCGATAGTAATGACCCGAAAATAGCGATCAAACAATTCGTAGGGGAATTCCTGGGTGGGAGAATTATGGGCAATGCGTTATTCGAAACCGACAGCAATAGTAACTTTTCAAACTATAAGGTCGACATAGCGATAGTACGGGTCGGAACAGAAAAATTCGTCTCGGCAGGCAAATCAGAAAAAGCAGAAAACAGCGGCGGAACAATAAACGGCGAATTTCATATTGAGGGAGATATGCAGCAGCCGCAAATTGCACGAGGAATACTCGTCGGGCAGGCAACAGGTATCCAGCCGCTACAAACGGGACTTCTGGAACAAATAAGAACCGCGATACTCAAAGCAATCAACAAGGATATGGCATTCGACAATATAAAAATCCAGGCGGTAATAAATGGCAAAATCTTACAGATAAGCAGACTGGACCTCTATGGTTCGACTGCATCATTGAGAGGAACAGGCACTTATGAGCCGGCGAGCGATTCAATCAATATTAACTTTGTGGGATACGGCGCGGCAGGCAAAGAAAATCCGGGATTCTTTGATTCTATGACTGCAGGACTTGGGGCGGCATTTTTAAAGGTTCAAGTTACAGGTTCACTCGAAAAGCCGGAAATAAAAGTTGAGCCGCTGCCGATTCTTAAACAATCGTTCGAAATGTTAGGAACGAAAAAGAAGAAAAGAAATTAAATTTTAAACCAAACTGATATCAATTCCTTTAGAACACAAGGCACTAAGTACATAAGACAAAAAAGTTCGGCGACAACCGATGCGGTAAAATATTCGTTTTTCAGACCCAAATTTCCCAAAGACAGATTTCGCGGAATCCAACGGGGAATATCAGACATAAATTTTTTATAAGGCTCGCCGTAACGGGCAAGAAGATGCATCTCCTCATAATGAACGACTAAAGAATATATCGCCGCGCTCCAAACCAAAGTTACAGGAACCAGCCAGGGAAGTTCAAACAATATTGTCATCCCCAAAAAAATCGTAATGGTGCCGATATAGACGGGATTTCTGACAAATTGATATGGGCCGGTGAGGGTCAATTCCTTGTGAATCTTCAGACGATATCGCAAATGCTGTTGAGCCCAGATACGAATGGCCATACCAATGAAAAAAACAAATAAACCAACCGGCCAGATAACGTAAACATTCTCTGTTTCGCCGTGAAACCAAAAAGCAGCAAAAATCAGCGGTATGCCGACCAGAAAGCCTCTGAGAAGATAAACTATTTTCCATACCAACATCTAAGAAATACCTCCAAAACTGCAAAAGTCAGGAATATGCCAGAAGTTATATAAAATTGCAACATATATTTACTCTTGACCGGCTTAATATACAGGTTTATACTTATTTTCGCAGGGGTGGCTAATAAAGGCCTGAGAAAATACCCTTTGAACCTGAACAGGATTATCCCTTTATGGGAATGCCTGCGTAGGAAGCGATATAAAAAAGATTTTTAAAGGTCGCTTTCAACAGAGGCGACCTTTTTTTATTGGAAAAAAAATGACGACACAAATTAAATCGGCTCGCGACGGCAAAATTACGAAAGAAATGAAAATCGTCGCAAAAAATGAGGGAATCAGGCCGGAGATTGTCCGCAAAGAAATCGCCGCGGGAAAACTCGTCATACCTGCAAATAAGATACATCTGAAAAATAATCTAAAGCCAATCGGAATCGGCCGAGCAGTAAGCATAAAAGTCAACGCCAATATCGGAACAAGCAGCGCAAGCTCATCAGTTAAAAACGAGCTTAAAAAACTTGCCGCGGCTCTTGATGCCGGCGCCGATGCCATGATGGACTTGAGCACCGGCGGAAACCTCGACAAAATCCGCGCAGAAATTATCGATAACTGCCCTGTGGCGTTCGGAACTGTTCCTGTTTATGAAATGATAATCGGCAGAGATGTCGAAGATATAAATCCCAAAATAATCCTCGAAACAATTGAAAAACAGGCAAAACAAGGCGTCGATTTCTTCACCATTCACGCGGGCGTACTTAAAGAATATCTGCCTGCAGCCGTAAAAAGAGTTTGCGGAATCGTAAGCAGAGGCGGAGCGCTAATAGCAAAATGGATGACACTGAAAAATAAGCAAAATCCATTTTATGAATTGTTCGACGATATCTGCGACATTATGGCAGAATATGACGTTTGCTTTTCACTTGGGGACGGACTTCGGCCGGGATGTATCGCAGACGCGACAGATAAAGCGCAAATCGCAGAGCTGAAAACGCTGGGCGAACTTGTTTTGCGGGCGAAAGAAAAAAATTGCCAGGTTATGGTGGAAGGCCCGGGGCATATTCCATTTAACCAGATAGAAAAAAATATGAAACTCCAGCAGAAATACTGTCATAATGCGCCGTTTTATGTGCTGGGGCCGCTGGTAACGGATATCGCGCCGGGATACGACCATATAACAAGCGCAATAGGCGGAACAGCGGCAGGATACTGGGGCGCATCGTTTTTATGCTATGTTACGCCGAAGGAGCATTTGGGCCTGCCGGATGTTGAAGATGTAAGGCAAGGCGTTGTCGCGGCGAAAATCGCAGCTCACGCAGCAGATGTAGCAAGAGGATTTTTAAATTCCGCAGACAGAGACAAAAGATTAAGTATCGCCAGGGCAAGTTTTGATTGGAAAAATCATATAGCCCTTTCGCTGGACCCGAAAACCGCGAAAAAATTTCACGAACAGGCCTGCGCCAAGAGCGGCAAGGCCGGTACGAATGACGATTTCTGCACAATGTGCGGCAAAGATTGGTGCAGTTTGAGAATAAATAAAGAATTGACGAAAATATACGGCAAAAAATAAAAATATCATATGACAAATATATTATTTTATTTTTCCCAAAACCTGTCCTGGGCGGAGTCGAAGGGTTAATCCGCCAAAGCCGAGCAGTAAAAGCGTGGCGGGTTCGGGCACGGGCGAAAGGGCATAGCCGGTGGTAGCACCCCCGCCCGCAATAGCGGTGAACCCCGTCCCTGTCGGTGCGTTGGAAACATTTCCGAATTCGGAACCTCCCCATGCCACGATAGACCCATTGGCTCTAAGGGCATAGCCGTTAAACATCCCGCCTGCAATAGCGGTGAATCCCGTCCCTGTCGGTGCGTTGGAAACCTCCCCATCCCAGTTTTCTCCCCATGCCACGATAGACCCATTGGCTCTAAGAGCATAAACGGTAGCGTCCCCGGCCGCAATAGCGGTGAACCCCGTCCCCGTCGGCGCGTTGGAAACCTGCCCCCATCTGTTATCTCCCCATGCCACCACCGTACTGGCGTCAACTTGGTGTACACACGTAAGCAAACAAATAAGACCCATTGCCATGATTGCTCGATTCATCCTCATGATATTCTCCTTGTCGCTGTGCCGGGGGCGTCGAGCAACGAGCAGGACACTAACCTGGCCTTTTACAAAACTCTTTACTACCGCTAAACAAATTGTAATTTCTGCTTTTTTCATTTTCTTCTTCTTTCCCCAAAACTGTTAATGTTTGATGATGTCTTTGAATAATTTGCGCAAAAATACCGCTGGATTAAAAATAGCTGGAGAGTCTCAAAATAACTTTGCATTTTCTTCCTTCTCCGTTAATAACCGCATTATTATAGACATTTCCTGTTTGTAATCAAGAAAAAAATGGTTTTTTAATATACGGGTTTTTGCGGTAAAATAGCGTAAAAGCGAACTCAAACTTTCACAGCTAAAATATCTTCTTGAAAAATAATCCCTAAAGAGGTAGGTATTTGAGCCTGGGATTTTATGCAGTTGAATTGTCTATAAAAATCTCATAATCTCTGCCAGGAATAATATAGGACTAACGGTATATGCCGCCAAAATTTATATTTGAAATGAACGATGTCAGCAAGAGCTTCGGCAAACAGGAAGTTCTAAAAAATATTTCGCTGTCGTTTTTTTACGGCGCGAAAATCGGGGTTATCGGTGAAAACGGCTCAGGCAAAAGCACACTGCTGAAAATAATGGCAGGGTTAGACAAAGATTTTCAGGGCGAGACGAAACTTGCCGCAAATATGAAACTGCGATACGTCGCACAGGAACCGCAGCTTGAACTGGAAAAGACCGTTAGGGAAAATCTTCTAACCGCAATAAAGCCAACGCTCGATATGGTCGAGCGGTTCAACGAAATTTCCCAACAGCTTGCCGAGCCGCAGTCCGATGAGAAAATGAATAAACTGCTCGAGGAACTGGCCGTTTATCAGGATAAAATCGATGCCTGCGAAGGCTGGGAAACCGACAGGCTCATTGATATTGTTTCCGACGCGATGGTCCTGCCGCCCGATGATACGCCGGTGGGCAGATTGTCCGGCGGTGAGCGAAGACGAGTTGCGCTGTGTATGGCCCTGCTGGAAAAACCGGATTTGCTCCTGCTCGACGAGCCGACAAACCACCTTGACGCTGAAACTATCCAATGGCTCGAAACGGCCCTCCGCGAATATCACGGCACAGTAATTATCGTAACTCACGACCGGTATTTTCTCGACAACATTACAAAATGGATTCTCGAACTCGATAAGTGCAGAGGGCTGCCGTTCGAGGGGAATTATTCGTCATGGTTAAAGCAAAAGGCCGAGCTTCTCCGCGTAACAGAAAAGAGGGAATCGCAGCGTCAGAAAACTCTGGCCCGCGAACTTGAATGGATTAACACCTCTGCCAGGGCACGCAATAAGAAAAGCCAGGCACGTATAAATGCTTACGGCGATTTGGTCGGCCAATCCGACGAAGACAGGCAAAACGAAATACTGATACAAATCCCGTCAGGCCAGCGGCTCGGCGATAAAGTAATTTCGTTTGCCGGGGTCTGTAAAAAATTCGGCGATAGCCCGCTCATCGACGACTGCTCATTTGAACTGCCCGTAAACGCAATTGTCGGCGTAATCGGTCCAAACGGCATCGGCAAAACAACGCTCTTCAACCTGATAGCCGGCCAGGAAAAACCCGATAGCGGCAAAATCGAAATCGGCGCAACCGTTTCAGTAGGCTATGTTGACCAGCACCGCGATGCGCTCGATGACAGCAAAACAATCTTCGAGGAAATTTCCGATGGCAAGGATTCTATCGTTGTCGGCGGGGTTTCTGTCGCATCACGCGCCTATGTGGCCAAATATAATTTCTCAGGCACGCAACAGCAGAAAATAGTTTCCCAATGCTCAGGCGGCGAGCGAAACAGAATCCATCTGGCCAAAATGCTCCGCCGCGGCGGAAACCTTTTACTGCTCGATGAGCCGACAAACGACCTCGACGTCAGCACTATGCGGATTCTTGAGCAGTCGATAATAAATTTCCAAGGTTGCGCGATGGTAATCAGCCACGACAGATTTTTCCTCGATAGAATATGTACGCATTTGCTTGTTTTTGAAGGCAATGGCAAAACACAGTGGTTTGTGGGCAATTTTGCCGCTTATGAGGAAAAGATACAGGCCGAGAATCCCGACCGCCTGGCCCATCGCCGCGGAAAATATAAACAGCTAAAATTGAGATAGGTTTTGCTCTATTGAAAACTTGTCATTGCGAACACCTTTGGGGCGAAGCAATCCACACCATTTAATCTGTCACAGGCCTTGGCCATTTACACAGTTTATTTCACACCATCCGTTCATCGGATTGATTGGTTCAAAGTTCATTTAAGAGTCACAAAGCTGAGATAGTCCAATTGTCTCCCTAAGTTCACTTCGATAAATTTACACTTCGGCTCAACCTGCTCAAATTGCCCACTGAGGAATTTACATTCCTCAGTGCATGGCTCACCGAATTTTATAGCAACAATGCGAAACTCATGTTCGAGGTTAAAACTTTTTGGTTTCTGCTTATAAGCCATATCCAATCTTTCATTGTCTGTAAGTTTCTTTTCCAACTTCTTTCCCTTGTTATAAACGACCTTACAGCCCTCGATTAGAAATCTCTGCCCCTTGCCAATAAGGTAGTCATTGATATCCTCTGCCAATTTTCTTGGATCATCGACCTTAACGATATATCTACCGAACTCATCTTTCATATGATCGAGGTTTACATCCGGCAAACACGCACAAAAGAGAAATATTGCATTACCGTATTCAGTGTGATGTTCTTGGAAACCCTGTTCTCCAGTCCAGATAGTTTTCTCTGCAGGATTTGGAGAAACCCAACCTACGGTCACGATACCGGGTTCTTTTGTATGTCCAGAGCCTTCAGTCTGATCACGGCGAGATTCATCTTCAATTCCTCTATAGGAACGAAGACAGCCCATGCGAAAAGTACCGTTATCTATGAATTGTTTGGCGTGCTCTTCGTGCTCGAACGCCTTGTAGCAAACCTCGGGGAATTCACCACAAACTTTCCTATCCATGTCCTACCTCACCATGCTTATCTTGTTCATTGTAATGTTTCAGGGCATTTCTTAACATCACCGCACCGCTTCATTTTCCGTCCCTTTGAGCTTTTTTATCGTTCAGAGTGTAAAGCAATGCTCCTGCAATTACGCCCGCTATGACGCATTGGATTATAAGGCGAACAAAATCAATATGAGCTTTTTTGCTAAAAGGATATCCCCCGTCAGAGAACAGAAAGGCATACCCCGCAATCTTGCCATATTTATCAACCCAAGGTGGGAAAAGACACATAGCAACGATAACAAAAATGCCAGTCCAGAGAATAGTTAGTTTTTTTACTTTCCAAAGCCGAACAAGACATTGTCTGCAGATTACAGACTGGACTATGAACAAATAAATCCCGCTAACAGTTGGTGCAAATAGGGCAGAAAATACAAATATCTCAACATTATCCCTCGGACTGATTCTCCCATCCATAAAAGACCAAAATAAGAAAATTGACCAGCTGAAGCAACCCAAAAGATGAAAGTAAGAAATAATTTTAGTTACATTTGAGGTCTTAATATCCTCCAGTTGTCTCTTGCGTCCGATTATAAATAAATAAATCCCACTGGCAGTTATTGCAAGCACGGCAAAAAATACCATTATAAGCTCGGGGTCCGTCATTAAAACAACATAAAACATGAAAATTGACAAACCTATACACGCCAAAAGATGAATGTAAGAAATAATTTTAGTCATTTTTTGCACCTCTCAAAGCCCGCTCCGAAATTGATTTAGAAAAATACTATCGGCTTTTGCTCAGATAAGCAAAGAAAAAACACGATAAAATTCGTGGCTAATCCGCCTGAGGTGAGGAGGGATAAAAATCAAAGTTTCAGCAACGGGACTTCATCGCTTTTGAGCAGAGAAGTTAGAATTTCGCAGCCGGATTCGGTAATCAGCACATCATCCTCTATTCTTACGCCGAATTTGCCATCGAGATAAATTGCCGGTTCAACAGTAATTACATTGCCGCCTTGCAAAGAAGCCTTTGAAATCACAGAAACGGCAGGCTGTTCGTGGACATCCAAACCTATGCCATGGCCGAGGCCGTGGCCATAAGGAGGCAATTTCGCTGCTTTGATAATCTCTTTTGCGGCGGCATCGGCGGCTTTGGCTTTTATGTCGGATTTTAAAATGTTTATCGCGGCAGTTTGCGCATCAAGAACTGTTTTGTAAACTTTGGCGTAAAAATCAGTTACCCGCCCTGTCGCAAAACATCTTGTTAAATCAGCACAATAACCATTAAATTTTGCGCCGAAATCAAAAAGAATAGTATCAACTTTTTTCAGTTTAGTGGCCGACGGGCGATGATGCGGCATCGCGGAATTGTTTCCGAAGGCAACTATAGTTTCAAAGGCGGGATTTGCGCCGGCTTTTTTCATTTCAAAATCGAGCATTGCGGCTAAAGTGCTCTCGCTGACACCAACGCGAATTTTGGACAGAACTTTGGCAAGGGATTTTTGAGAAATATCAATCGCTTTTTTTATCGCAGCGATCTCAGAGGGGTCTTTTATCTGCCTGACGGACTGGACAAGATTTTTTACAGGCTTAATGCGGGCGGGAAGTTTTTTTCGCAGCATTTTAAAAACTGCTAGTTCGATTCTATCTTCGACGGCAATCGTTTTGATTTTGGGAAGTTTTTTGAATATATCGGCAACGGCATCAATCATCGAGCCTTTGCGCTGGTAAATTTTGCAGGCGGGACACTGGTTTTTTGCCTGGAGAGTATATCTGCTGTCGGTAACAAGGAAAACCTGCCCGGCTGTTAAAATCAGCCAACTGTCGTCGCCGGTAAACATGCTTAGATACGAGACATTCGAGTCAACTGTTACTATAAGGGCATCCGCTTTTTCGGACTGAAGTTTTGCCCTGACATTTCTTATCCGGTCTTTTAAAATACTTGTATCCGATACCATAAAGGATTAGAATACCACTTTTAACCAATATTTCGAGACTTTTTTATAAAGATTAGGATATGATTTTACCCCTAAGGACAAACGTTCAGCCGTGGCGGACGCCATATATGAATTACGCGCTGATCGTCGTGAACGTGATAATCTTCATTTTAATGTATGCCAGCGGAGCAAAGGCATCGCAGAAATGGGCGGATATTTATATGCTGACGCCGGCGTATCCGTTTCTGTGGCAATTTATCACTTACGCGTTTCTTCACGGCAGCCTAATGCACCTTCTTGGTAATATGTTTTTCCTTTATCTTTTCGGAAATAACGTAAACGACCGGCTCGGGCATATCGGCTACCTGATATTCTATCTGGCCGGAGGAGTCTTCAGCGCATTGGGCCATATTCTTGCGGCATCGCTTTTCGGAAACACCATAGCAACGCCGGTGCTTGGCGCAAGCGGAGCGATTTCCGCTGTAATTGGAGCATACCTTGTCCTGTATCCGCAGACTCTTATAACTATTGTCTATTGGTTATTCTTCATAGGAACAATGGAAATTCCAGCAATCTATCTGATAATTATCAAAATGATTTTCTTCGATAATATCATTTCGAGAAGCGCAGCGAACGTCGCATACGACGCTCATCTTTCCGGTTACGCCTTCGGAATTATAAGTATACTTCTGCTGCGAATAATCGGGCTGGTGGAGGGCGACCAGTTCGACTTGTGGTCGATGATAAAACGATGGCGGCACAGAAACCTATACCGGAACATGACTGCCGAGGGGATAGACCCTTACGCAGGCAAAATCAGCAAAAAAATAGAAGTGACAGAAGTAAAAACCGAAGAGCAAAAACTGGCAGAAGAGAGGATTGCTTCTTTGCGTCAGCAAATTATGACGCTGATAACGCAGGGCAACCTTGCGCAGGCAGCAGATTTATACCTTGAGCTGATAAAAGAGGATGTGGTGCAGCCTTTACCGAAACAGTCATTGCTCGATATCGCAAATCAGTTTATGTCGATGGGCAAATGGGCGGAATCGGCAGCGGCATACGAAAAATATCTGTCATTTTACGGCGGATACGAATATTCAGGGCAGGTCCTGCTTATGCTTGGCATTATTTACGCAAGGTATCTGCCGGACAAGGAGAAATCGCTAAATTACCTCAAAAAAGCCGTTGTCAAGCTTAACGACCCGGGCCAGAAAAAGATGTGCGAGGACGAAATTAAACGTCTGGAATCGTAAAAGAAATAATTGACAATAATCCGGCGTTTGCGATAATTGGGCGATGGAAAAACCAAATAAAATCCTAGGAAAGGGAAGAATATGAAACGAATTAGACTTATCCAGTCTGCAATAATACTAACAATCGCGATATGCGCAATTGTATCAGCGGCACAAGAAAAAAGACCTGTGGCGCTTGGGGCTCCGGAACAAGCAGCGGAAGTGAACCAGGCACAGTTCCCATACGTCGGGGAAATAACCGGCACAGAACTGAATATCCGGTCAGGGCCTGGGATGAATTACTATGGCTGCGGCAAAATCAGCAGTCCTGCCAAGGTGGTTGTCGTCGGACAAAAGTTCAGTTGGTCGCAGATACTGCCGCCGCCGGGCAGCTTTTCATGGATTTTTAAACAATATGTTCAGACAGACGTCAATAAACCCGGAGTCGGCGTAGTCAGCGGCGATAATGTGCGAGTTTACGCAGGGGCAGACGACAGAGACCCAATGGTGAGCGACAGCGTTCAACTGACAATCAATAAAGGCCTGAAGGTTCGCATAATGGGCGCGGCAGTGGGCGATTATTATAAAATCGTGCCGCCGGAAGGAGCGAGCCTGTGGACGAGCAGCCAATATATAAAATTCATCCGCAAGGCAGATGGAATAGATGCTAAAGTTCCAAAGAGCGGTATCGAGGCAAACTCGCTAGGCGCAAAGCCGGGCGTTGTTATGGAACAGGTGGATGCCAACAGCAGACAGCTCGAACAATATTACACAATCGTAAAACAATTCGATGATGAAAAGAAAAAACCGCTCGCTGAGCAGGATTATTCGAAAATAAGGGCCGGGCTGGAAGCACTTGTGGCAGATTCCAATAGCGGCAAAGCAGCCGATTACGCGAAATATATCCTTAGAGATGTGGCCAGATGCGAACTTGCCAAAGAATCGGCAGGCACAGTCGAAAATCAAAAAGCCGAACTGCAAAAACAACTTGTGGAAATTGATAAAACCCATCAGGAAAAAGTCAAGAGCCTGACAAACAACAGCAAATTCGCGATTATCGGGATATTCAAGCCGTCAGCCGTATATGAAAACCGGCCGACAAAACGGTTTTTGATTACCGATGCCAATAATATACCAATCTGCTATGCGGAGCCGGCCAATACTCCTAACGCACCGGCAGACGCCAATTATGCAGAATATATCGGCAAACAGGTCGGACTGGTTGGCGAAATCACCGATGACAGTCTGAGCAGTTCGGCGCTGATAAAGTTCAGTGAAATATCGCTCTACCCGCCTGAAGAGCAAAAGAAAGAAGAACCTAAGAATCAAGAGCCAAAACCAACAGAGCCGAATAAGCCGAAAGAATAAATAAGAAATAACTTAACAAACAAAAAAAGAACCGCACCTCACAATGCGGTTCTTTTTATTTTGCGGCAATAATATCTACAAATTTTTTGTGGACAATTTTGTTTGCGGCCAAAGTGTTAAAAGTTTGGCCGCTGTATTTTTGCATATCAACCGGCCAAAGAGAATTGCCTTTCCAATTAGTAACGATTCCGCCGGCAGATTCGACCAAAAAGGCCCCTGCCGCGATGTCCCAGAGTTTTGGCTTGTCCATTACGGCGGCAACAAAAGAGCCTTTGGCGACATAAGCAAGATGCAAAGCAGTTGTGCCAAGGCTTCGGCAGCGAAGAGTTTTCATTAAATATGTTATCCACGATGGAACGCCTTCGATGAAAATGCTCTCAATGCCAATGGTCTGGAAAAACTGGATATCTTTGTCGCTTACCGAAATATTTGTGCCGTTATATCGGGGCGGCAAATCGCCTGCGGCGGTGAACATCGAATCGGTCGAAGGGTCGAAAATAACGCCAAGCACAGGACGGCCATGATGGATTAAGCCAATACTGACGGCAAAACTCATTACCCGCTGGGAAAAATTGTTCGTGCCGTCAATGGGGTCTATGACCCACCAAAAATCCTCGCCTTGTGGAGATTGTTTGAAAAGTTTGCCATCGTTGCCCTCTTCGGCTACAAAGCCGTGCCGGGGAAAATTTTGTGCAATAGCATCAATTATAATTTTTTGGCACTTCGGGTCTGCATCGGTAACAAGTTCAGTGGGACTTTTTTCGTGAGTTTTTACACTGTCTATATCGTCAAGGGCAAGCCGGCCGGCCTGATGGGCAGCGGCAACGGCTACCTCTAAAAACCGGCTTAAATTTTTATTGTCAAAAGTCATCAGAAAAACCTTTCTCTATCCGTGCGTAACTTGATAACATATTGCGGGAATCAGTGCCATAGAAAAAAAATTGGAAAAAATATAAGTTTTATTATTAATGTGAAAGATTTACTTTATAGGCAGGATATTTTATACCTGCCTGGCACAATAATCGCACAGAAAAAGGCGAAAATCTCAATGGAAGAACAGAAAAAGCCAAAAAGCTCGAAATGGTATGCCGAGGCAGAGCGGGTAGACAGAATCGCATTTTTAGCGATTTTTCTGGTCATTTGTGCCATTTTTGCAATGTTCTGGCTGCTGGAAAAAGGAGTAATAAATCCGGGTTCTTACGGCGAATGCGCACTGAAAAGAAATTACGGAATCCCCTGCCCGACGTGCGGATTCACAACAGCAATAAAGGCTTTTGTGAAAGGCAGGATAATAAACGCTTTCTATATTCAGCCTGCTGCGACGACCGGCTGCTTTATCTTAATCTGGACAGCGTTTTTTTCTTTACTTAGCGCCGTAATAGGGATAAACTTCTCTTTCCTGCCGCCAATAAGAATGTGGCAATTAAAATATATACTGATAGCAGGCGGAATAATTCTCGCGGCCGGCTGGGCGGTAACAATGGCAAGAGCTTTGACAGGAACGCCATAAAAAACCCTGTCATAGCGATAACCAAAAATTAAAAATGAACGTGAATATAAAAAATATATTAATAACAATATGTATCGGGGTAGTTGCGGCGATGTGGTCAGGGTGCGGAGCCGGCGAAATTGTGGGAAATCTCTCGTCGGAAACTCCATCCGAAAAAGAGATACCGGCGGAATTCAAACTGCGTCCAACAGAAGGAAAAATTGTTGTCGTTGTTACTCAGCCGGCGTGGATAAAAAGCCCAATGGATTTGCGAAATGAATTGACAAATTCGCTCAATGCCGCACTTGAAATAAAAGCGGAAATAAAAAAACAACGGCTGATCGCATACTCAGAGGTAATGAAAATCCGAATGAGTCTGCCGGAAGACAAGGGAAAGAACCCAATCGAAATCGCAAAAAAACTTAACGCGAAATATGTGCTGACCGTCGAAGTGCAGGATTTCGATTTAAGCACATTCGCAGAAAAAGATTTTTACAATGGGATTATGGCAGTAAAGTCCTGCATAACGGACAGCAATGGCGTCAAACTTTGGCCTAAAAAGGAAGGCGAGGATTACTGCCTGACCAGCGTTGAGATTGAAAATGAAAAAGGGACAGTAGAATCGGCTGTTGGGAAACTTTCGGATGCTGCGGCATTTTGCATTACACGATATTTCTACAACTGCAAAAAAGACCACTTCCGTATTCCAGAAGAAAAAAGGGAAATTGAACAGGAGTCAGAAAAATGGTAACCAAACAAAGGAGAAAGAAATGATAAAGATTCTGATTACAGACAAGCTGGCAAAAGAAGGCATTGACCTGCTCAAATCGATGAAAGATGTGGAGCCGGTGGTAAAAACCGGAATCAGTCCGGAGGAACTAATCTCCATAATTGGTGAATATGACGGGCTGATTGTCAGAAGCGAGACAAAAGTAACGGCTAAAGTTCTCGAAAAGCCGGGCAAACTCAAAGGTATCGCGCGAGCCGGAGCAGGCGTTGATAATATCGATGTGCCGGCAGCAACGAAAAAAGGCATACTTGTAATGAACACGCCGGGCGGAAATACGCTCAGCGCGGCAGAACATACAATGGCATTGATGCTTGGGATGAGCAGACATATCGCTCCGGCAAGCACTAAATTTAAAGGCGGAGAATGGGACAAGAAAAGCTTTATGGGCAACCAGCTTAATAATAAAGTTCTGGGCATTATAGGGCTGGGACGAATCGGAATGGCAGTAGCAAAGATGTCAACGGGATTCAATATGAAAATCCTCGGATACGACCCTGTCGCAACGCCGCCGGACGCGGAAAAATTAGGAATCGAAATCACCGATAACCTCGAGAAAATATTCAAGGAAGCAGACTATATCACAGTGCACGTTCCCAAGAACGACAAGACGCTGAATATGATAGGCGAAGCACAGCTAAAGATGATGAAGCCGACGACAAGGCTAATCAACTGCGCACGCGGCGGAATTATTAATGAAGACGCACTGTATGACGCACTTGAGAATAAGACCATCGCGGCGGCAGCGCTTGACGTATTTACGGAAGAGCCGCCGGTGAAAAACAAACGATATGAAAAAACCCCCAATCTGCTTGTTACGCCGCACCTCGGAGCAAGCACAGTTGAAGCACAAATCGAAGTGGCAGTCGAGGGCGCACAAATTCTGGCCGATTATCTTAGAACCGGAACAATCAAAAACGCAGTTAACGCACCGTCGAGCAGCGGAGCAATACCCCCTGTCGTAACTCTATACGCGACACTGGCAAAGAAAATCGGAACACTTAGCAGCGCACTGGCAGAAGGACAAATCAAAAAGGTAGAGTTGCAGTATCGCGGGGCAATCGCGGAACACAGCGTCGGTTTGATAACCTCTTCGTTCCAAATCGGGCTGCTTCAGCCGTTTTCGGATGACCCTGTCAATATGGTAAACGCAACGTCTTTGGCTAAGGAAAAAGGCATCAGCATCGATGTGATAAAAAATCCTGAAGCCAAGAACGTAGCATCCGGATTCGGAGCCAAAGTTACAACGGCCAAGGGCGAATGCAGTTTCACAGGTACAGTATTCAGCGATAAGATAATGCGAATTATCGAAATCAACGGTTTCGACGTGGAATTGACGCCCGCTGATAACATTATGATAATTTTCAACGACGACAAGCCGGGAGTTATCGGCGCGGTCGGCACGGTTATGGGGAAACACGGCATTAATATCCAGACAATGGGCGTAGGACAAAAAGACGCTGAGAAAAAGGCGATACTTGCTGTCAGCCTGGATGCGATGCCGAATGAAAAAGTAATAAAAGATATTAAAGGGCTTGAGTTTGTTAATGAAGTTTTTGTATGCAAACTTAGCTAAAAAGCATTAAGATTCAGCCTCCGAATTTTTATTTGGGGGCTGAAATATAAATAAAAAAAATATTAAATATAGACAAGGATATGCCAGCAAAGATAACACGTCAGACGAATCAAATGAATCTTGATTTTGGCGGAGAGTCCGCCTCCGCAACAGCAATTGCGGACAAGCCGGAGCCGAATACGAAAAAAATAAAAGCAAAAAAGACTCGAAAAGCAGAAAAAGACGCTAAAAGTGTTTCAAAACAGCATCAGGAAGAAACACCCAGGGAAAAAACCAGACTGTCAACGGCGGCAACGGCAGAATCAATGGCTGCCAAGCAGCGAGATATCAGCGTAAGCGAATTCTTTGCCAAAAACAGGCACCTGCTGGGGTTCGACAATCCGAGAAAGGCTCTGCTGACGGCGATAAAAGAGGCGGTCGATAATTCGCTGGATGCATGCGAAGAGGCACACATCCTGCCAGAAATAGTAGTAACTATAAAACAGCTTACCGAGAAAAAGTTTACTATAATAGTTCGAGACAACGGGCCGGGCATCGTCGAGAAGCAAATTCCCAATATATTCGCCAAGCTCCTTTACGGCAGCAAGTTTCACAGTTTAAAAATGTCCAGAGGCCAGCAGGGAATCGGAATATCGGCTGCGGGAATGTATGGACTTATGACGACAGGCGAACCGGTGCAGATTATCTCCAGAACTGACAAAAGAAAAAAAGCATCGCATTTCCATGTACAGATTGATACGAGTAAAAACAAACCGATGGTCGTCCTCGACGAGGACTGCGATTTCGAACTGCCTACAGGAACACAGGTAATCATAACGCTGGAAGGAAAATACCAGAAGGGAAAACAATCTGTCGATGAATATATAGCCCTGACGGCAATGGCAAATCCGCACACGGCAATAATATATAACGCACCGGACGGACAAACATACACATACGAACGGCAGACAAAACAGTTGCCGTTTATACCGGTTGAGATAAAGCCGCATCCATACGGCGTTGAACTGGGTATGTTCTTCCAGATGGCAAGAGAAAGCACGGCGAAGCACCTTTCGGCATTTTTGCACAATGATTTTTCGCGGGTAAGCTCCCCTATGGCCGGCGAAATGTGCAAGAAGGCAAAACTTTCCAAAAATATGCGGCCGGCGGCGATGACTTTAAAAGAAGCTGAAGCGCTGCATACCGTAATAAATGAAACAAAAATAATGTCACCTCCTGTAAACTGTATCGGGCCAATTGGAGAAAAGGAGCTCGAACAGGGATTGAAAAGAACCATCGAAGCGGAATTTTATGCTTCGTGCACGAGAAAGCCAACCGTTTACC
Organism: Phycisphaerales bacterium; assembly: GCA_003142595.1. Classification (GTDB taxonomy): domain Bacteria; phylum Planctomycetota; class Phycisphaerae; order Sedimentisphaerales; family UBA12454; genus UBA12454. Next base: position 36,561 of record PLMU01000004.1, on the reverse strand, counting down.
GCGGCAACCCGTTTCTTATCGAGGCGGCAATCGCATACGGTTTTAAAACTGAGCAGGACAAAAATAACGACAGCGACGGCGGCGACGACGAAGACAAACAGGCGCAAATGGAACTTAAACGGCTGGCCAACCGCGTGCCCCTGTTGTATCAGCAGGGAGCGTGCGCTATTCATAAGGCGGTTGTCGAAATCAACTGGCGAAACTACAGTCTTTCGCAGTCAAAGGGCGCTTTGCCGATGGGACCGATTGTCCTGATGGTTCATATCGCATCGGTTTGGGTGCCGTTTACTTCCGAGAGCAAAGAAGCAATAGCTCATTATCCGGAAATTATAAAAGAAATAAAACTTGCAGCCCAGGAATGCGGACGTAAACTGGGGATGCACCTGAGAAGACAAAACAGAATCAAGCAGGAATTGGCCAAAAGGGGCTATATAGAAACTTATCTGCCGTATATCGGAGAGGCACTGCAGGAAATACTTTCACTTAAAAACGAACAGGTAAAAACCATATTAATAAGACTTAAAGACGTACTTGAAAAATCAAGAAAAGTTTAAATAGGATGAAAATGGCAGAAGAATTGATTATATCGATAAGCGGAATGCGTGGAATTGTCGGAGAAAATTTAAACGCGATAACGGCGGTAAACTACGCGTGCGCGTTTGGAACATTTCTTAAGAAATCAAAAGGCAAAAGTAAACTTACTATCGGCATAGGCACAGACAGCAGGCCCAGCGGCGATATGCTCAAATCGGCCATAGAGGCCGGATTGTGCTCGATAGGCGTAAATGTAATCGATTTCGGACTGGTAATTACGCCTACGGTAGGCATTATGGTCAGGCACCTGGAATGCGACGGCGGCATAGTTATTACCGCTTCTCATAATCCAATCGAATACAACGGAATCAAACTGCTGACAAGTAAAGGAATCGCGCCGCCTGCTGGAATGGCTGAAAAAGTAAAGGCACTTTTTACCAAACCGGATTTCAGTTTCGTCTCCTCAAAAGACTGCGGCAGAATAGTAATAGACTACAGCGGCGATACGGTTCATCTTAAAAATGTTTTTGCCTGTATAAACAGAAGCACAATAGCTTCGAAAAGATTCAAAGTTGCCCTGGACAGCGTAAACGGCGCGGGGGCAAGGCCGGGAAAAAGACTTCTGGCGATGCTCGGCTGTCATGTCGTGGCGATAAACGACGCACCGACCGGTTTGTTTACACATAAGCCGGAACCATTGGCGGAAAATCTGACACAACTTTGCGAGGTGGTCCAAAAAACCGGCGCTGATATCGGCTTTGCGCAGGACCCTGACGGCGACAGGCTGGCAATCGTCGATGAAAACGGCAGATATATCGGCGAAGAATATACCCTGGCTCTGGCGGCAAAATTTATTTTAAGCCATAAACAAGGGCCCGTTGCGGCAAACCTTTCTTCATCGCGAATGATAGATGATGTCGCACAAGCGGCAGGATGCACGGTTATACGCACACCTGTCGGCGAGGCAAATGTTGCACAAGCAATGATAAAAAACAATTGCGTAATCGGCGGCGAAGGCAACGGCGGCGTTATCGACCTGCGAGTAGGACCTATTCGAGACAGTCTGGTCGCGATGGCATTTATCCTTCAGCTCTGCGCCGAGACAGGCAAAAAAATAAGTCAGCTTGTCGATGAGATGCCGGCTTATCAGATGACAAAACAGAAATTTAACGCCGACAAAAAACAGGCTGAGAAAATCATTACACAGGCTAAGAAATCATTCAAAAAGGCAAAAATCGATGAAAGCGATGGGTGCAGATTCGATTTTGAGGACGGCTGGATTCACCTGCGAACAAGCAATACAGAGCCGGTAATGAGAATGATCGCGGAATTTAAGGAAGATACGGAGCCGGAAAAATATCTGGATAAAATTACAGCTATAATAGAAAAAATTACAAGCTGAGAAATGTCTAAAGAGCAAAAAAATAACGAGGCATTCGACCAAATCATAAAGGTTACGTGGCTTGGGATATTTATCAACGTTATCCTTGTGATAGCCAAAATCATTACGGGCTTACTGGTATCTTCGATGGCGATGATAGCCGACGGTTTTCATTCTCTCTCCGACCTCATAACAGACTTTGCGATTATTTTCGGAGTTCACATAAGCAAAAAAGAGCCGGATGAGGACCATCCTTACGGCCACGGGTGGGCGGAAAACTTCATAACCTTTTTTACGGCGGTTCCGCTGGCGGCGGCGGGCGGATATATGGTCATCAATGCTATTCACAGCATCGCAGACCACAGAATGACAAAAATCGGGTATCCGGTTTTGATTGTTGCCGTAATCGCGATTATCCTAAAAGAATATTCATTTGTTATCACAAGAAGAGTTGCTGTCAGACTGTCCAGTTCTATGCTTTACGCCAACGCCTGGGACCATCGGTCAGACGCCTTAAGCTCGCTGGCTGTAGCTATCGGAGCAGTTGCCTCGCTACTCGGCGTGGATTACGCTGACCAGATAGCAACAATTGTCGTTGGTCTTATGATTGTGTTTGTGGCAGTTAAAATACTGCTCGATGCCACAGGCCAGTTTACGGCAAAAGCGGTGGACAAAAAAACTAATGAGCAAATAAAACAAATTATTGCCGCGCAAAAGCAAATCCGAAGCTGGCATAAACTGCGGACAAGAACGGTCGGCAGAGAATTATTTATGGATTTGCATATTCTTGTAGACCCTGATTTGAAAATAACAGAGGCACACGACATCGCGGAAACGCTTGAAAACGAGCTTCACCGGCAAATTCCTCAGCCGGTAAATATTGTCATTCATATTGAACCCAATATAGGGTAAACCCGCACAGCGGCAGCCGGCGCAAGAAAATACAGCCAGCCGGAAACATTTTTAACATTAAGTATATCCCCTGCCGCTTTGCAGTACCATTTTATCTGCGGCAAATAAAGTTCGGCCCTTTGCTGCATCTGCCCGGAGCTGATATGGTCAGTCTTAAAATCAATTATTATCGCTGCATCGGGCGTCTTTATCAGCATATCAATAATGCCCTGAACAATAATTTTTTCATCGCCGCAATTTTTTAAATTGGGATAAATATCCGATACAGGAGTAGCGTAAGTAAACGGCCATTCTTTCATTACAGTATTATTACTATTCTGAATCAGCCTGCCTAAATCACTATTTAAAAATTTCATAATTGATGAAATATTTATCTTCTCTGTGGTCGGTTTCGTCAGACATCTTTTTTTAACTAAATCACTTATCAGGTTACGAATCACACTTTCATTAACAGTTTGCTTTAAATCGATGCTCTGCATAATAAGGTGAGTCGCGCTGCCGACAACAAGGCCGTTGGTTTTATCAGCAGCATTTTCAAAAGACTCAAAAGAAAATTTAAAATCAGCCTCGGCAAACTGCTCGCCAGTATAAACAAGAGAAGAAACAGACTGTTTTGCTTTTATCGATGCGCAATCTTTAAATTGGTACTGCCAATTCAAATTTTTCTCAATATTTTCAAGCAAAGGTTTATCAGACAAAGGCGATTTAATATTTTCATATCTGCTCACAGAACGTTTTTGGAGCAGATTTCCTCCGAGTCGCAAAATTTCATCAGGCCGGTAAACTTTTAAATCAAAAAGATTGTCATCTTTGCCGGCGACTTCCACAGGCAATTTAAAATAAGTATGCAGTTTTTTGTATTTGGCAAGAGACAGCAAAATCCAGTCAAGCTCGCTTTTGGCCTCTTCTATCATAAAAGAAGGTGATTTATCCGAATCGCAAAGAACAGCTGAGTTTAACAGCGAGACAGTCTCCTTTGATTCCGCTGAACCGGACAAAATCAATTTGTCTTTCGCACGTGTCATAGCGACATATAAAATTCTTATTTCCTCAGCAAGATTTTGTTTTCTTTGTTTTTCTCTTATTACCTGCCAAGTAAGCGAAGGCAGCTTTGTGCCGCTGTTTTCATCTATAATTTTAATGCCGATGGTGTCCCTGCCGTCCATAATACAATCAGCAGAATTAAAACCGCCCTGAAATTCTCTGTTAGTTTCGGCTAAAATTACAATGGGAAATTCCAGGCCTTTACTTTTATGAACACTCATTACTCTGACCGCGTTTGCGGCAGAACTGTCAGGCTCTGCCGGTGCCCAGTCTCCGCCGGCATCGAGAAGTTTCTGCAGAAAATCTACAAATCGGGAAAGAGAAATCACATTAAAACTTGAAGCGAAATTTTCAAATTGTATCGCGCGATGGTGAAGCTTGAGGAGGTTTGCCCTGCGCTGCGATCCGCCGGGCATCGCGGAAACGAAAGCCAGATAATCAGTTTGAGAATAAATTTGCCAGATTAAATCGGCCAAAGAACCGCGGCGGGCAAGCGTTCGCCAAATATTGAGCTTTTGAATAACGTTAGAAATTTTACAGCGCAACTCTTTATTGTCGGAAGACTTAGCAACAGATTCGAGCAGTGAATAAAAGTCGGTTTCATCTTTTTGACAACTTTTTATTATCGCAAGCTCCGTGTCGCTAATGCTGAAAAGCGGGCTTCTCAACACAGATGCAAGAGGTATATCCTGGCGAGGATTATCAAGAACCTGCAGCAATGAAAGCATATCGTTAATTTCGGTGGCGGCGAAATAGCCAGCGGAGCTGTCACTGACGACGGGAATATTTGCACATCGCAGTATCTGGACATAATTGTTGGCTCGCCGTTCGAAAGCCCGCGTCAAAATTACAAAATCATTCCATCGACAAGGCCGACGAGCCGCGAGGGTTTTGTCATAGACCGGAAATTTTTCGGTCTGGACAAGCTCTTTTATCCGATGGGCAACGACAAGAGCCCTGCGATTTATCGCATCTGTAGAAACACCGGCAGTTTCATTATTTTCCTCTTCATCGGAATCCTGAATTTCTTCTGCGGCATCTTCGTTAACGATAATTAATTCCACATCAGGTTTTTCAGTTTCATCCGTCGAGCCGCTGAAAGGTTTTAGTGCGGCGTTTTCGTCGTAATCTACCGCCGCGACAGATTCGGTCATAATACGGGAAAAAACTTCGTTGACGAAATTCAAAATGCCGGGCCGGGAGCGGAAATTTTCATTCAAATCGACGCGAGATTTTATTTCATCCGTTCCGGCACTTTTCAAACGGCTGACAAACAGGTTACAATCGGCGCCGCGCCAGGCATAAATGCTTTGTTTTACATCGCCGACAACAAAAACCTTCGCGCTGCCGGAAAGAAGGTCTATAATCCTCTGCTGAACAGGATTTATATCCTGATATTCATCGATAAAAATATATTTATACTTTTTCTGCAGCTGTAAAGCGATATCGGAAGGCTTGCCGCTGTCAACATCGCCATTTTCCGACAACAATTTCAGCATAAATTTTTCAAGGTCGGCAAAATCTACGGAACTTAGCTGCTGTTTCCGCTGCTGATAGGCGAAATCGAATTTTTTGACAAGCTCAATCAGGACTTTCATCTGATTAGAACTGGCGCCCGCGACAAGACGCTCATAATCAGGATTCAAAATCGCAAGAGATGATAAATATTTAAAACCGCTGATTGCATTTTTGGCGGCAGATAAAACAAGGTCTTTAACTTCCTCTTTAAGGTCTTTGGGCCTGTTTATCCATCTGAAACCATCGAAACTATTTAAAAGCTCAATAAAGGCATTTAAATCGTCCTTTTGGAGAAAATCAATCGCCAGCGTCATTGTCGGCAGGCATTCACCTTCAATCTGCTGTTTCCAATGGCCATTGGTAATTTTTTCATCGAGTTTCAAAGACCATTCGAACTGCTCTTTGAAGGTTTTGAGTTTATCGAGAATAATCCGCATTTGATTCTTAACAGCTTCGGACGAAACAGAAATCACCGCATCATTGAGAATTGCCGCGCGGTCACACCAGTTTTGTCGCGATACGACAGTATCAAGAAAATCGCTGATGTCGATAATGCAGTTGAGGAAATTATTTTTAGGATTCGAAACCGCCCTGCCCTGCAAAAGCTGAACCATACCCTGCGGGAAATCAAGCCAGGCATGTTCGATAGTCTGCTGGAGAATTTCGGCTTTTATAAGTTTGCTCTCATCGGCGTCCATTACCCGAAATGCGGGGTCAAGGCCAAGACGATGAAAATGCTGGGAGATAATACGTTTGCAAAATGAATGAATCGTACTTATGTCGGCACTGTCGAGCATCAAAAGCTGCTTGCGAAGGTGAACATCTTTTTTCTGGTGCGCAACGTCATTTAGATTTTGAGTTATACGCTGTTTCATTTCGCCCGCGGCAGCATCTGTAAATGTCAAAACAAGAATATCAGATACATCAGGGCATAAATCAGGCAAACCAAGTATCCTGACGGCACGCTGGGAAAGCACGGTCGTTTTGCCCGTGCCGGCCGAGGCAGCAACGGTTATGTCGCCGCTGTGAGATTCAATTGCCTGCTTTTGTCCTTTAGTCCAATTCATTCAATTGCCTGCAAAAATTCATTTTTAGAAATTTTATTTTTCTCAGCGTAATCGTTTATCTGCCAGTCGAACCGGCAAAGCGATTTATACGGACAATACGTACAGGCGATTCCCTTGACAAACCTGTAAGGCTTTACCTCAATTTCGCCAGAGAAAATCCTGTTGGCAAGCTCTTTAAGCTTATTTTCTGCGAAAGATAAAACGGCTGAAAAATGCTCATCTTTTAAAAGTGAACTATATTCGTAGACACCGAATTGTTTTTCCTTCTGGGTTATCCTGAAATTGTAAAATGGGCTGTAGCCATTATCTTTTTTATCATCTATAAGATTAAAAAATTCGCCATTGAAAATACCTTTGGGCTTTCTTACGATTTTTCCAGATTTTTCCTCAAAATCATTTAAAGCCGAAGATTTGGCAAATGTTTGTATCTGTAAATAAAACGCACCTAAAGGAACAAGGTTTTTAAATTTGTCGATGCTCCGATTTTTTACAGCCAGAAGATAAATCGGCAATTGCAAATCGAGGCCTGCGGAGAATAACGACCAGTTAATCGAGGCTTGTGATGTTTTGTAATCTATTACCAAACAATAGGTTACGCCGGCATTAGTCGCAATATCAACCCTGTCGATTTTGCCTTCGATGTGAAGTTTTTTATCTCCGGGCAGCTTAATTTCAATCGCAGGCAAAGGAAATTTATCGCCAAAACCAATTTCAGATGCAATCTGAGAAAAACTTCCGGCAGAGGCAATTTTGGAAAACTCCAAAACGGCATCTTTAACCATTTGCGCAGCTGAAAGAATAATAAAATAATTATGCCTTGTTCTGTTACTGAAACTTTTCAGGAATGAATCTTCTATAAGGAGTTTTTCAACCGCGCGGTCGGTAAATTGACTGAGCAAGTCGGCTCCTGCGGTTGAAAAAGCCAGATTACTACTTTTTAAGCTGTTAAATAATAATTCAAGAACCTTATGATAGAAAAGGCCCAGGCTGAAAGGCTCCAATTCGAAAATCTGTCTTTCTCGGAGCTTAAGGATATGTCTTGCAAAATGCTGATAAGGGCAACTGGCAAAAGATTTCAATTTCGTTGCGCTTGCGTAAAGCACATTTTGCTGGGGCACACTTTCGAGCCGGGCGATATTATTATAATTAATCGCAGACTTAATCGCGGCAAGGTTATAATCTTTTGACGCGGTATCAAGAAGCCATTTACATTTGGCGTCCAAAGAATCATCAGGCATTAAATTATCTCTGCCGAGCCGCTGAGAAAGCAGAGCGGTAAAATCGGAAAAGCTATATAAATTCTCAAAAGCCGCGCTGCCGAAATATTTTTCTTCTTTAAGGTCGATAAACAGGGATTTTAACTGGCTGACAAGAAAACTGGGCTGAATTTCAGAGCCTTTTTCGTCGGCCAGAGGATACGTGATGCATAAATTATTGCCCGGACGGGTAAAAGCGATGTAAGCAAGATATCTGCGTTCGATAAGCTGCGATGAGCCGATGCGCGATAATTCGAAACCGGCGTCAGACGTAATTTTTCGGTCGCTGTCATTAAGAATATTATCGTAGAAAACCGGAATGGGGAATTGCTGCTGAGTTGCGCCGATTAGAAAAACAGCTTTCAAGTCGGGATGACGGCTTCTTTCAATCGAACCAACCAAAACCTGGTCAATCGCGGGCGGAATCAATGCTACCGTCATATCGGAAAAAGCGGAACTGATTATCGAGGCATACTGCTTTGCGGAAAATGAGGCGTTTTTATAAATAAAAACAAAATCGTCCATTAACTGCGTAAATTGCGCGAAAAATTGCTGATGCAATTGGGCTTCATCAAATTTTTTCTGCTCAAACGCTGCTTTTGTCCAATCGGCCAACTGCCCTCTTACATTAAGACTGTCCAAAAATGTAAAAAGTGAGGCACAAAATTGTTCCGCGGTAAATGACGCGGCGCTTTGTATCAAAGTTCTAAATTGCAAAAGATGTTCTGCGGCACTATGGCGGATTTTTTCTATTTTTCTGTTGTCAAAATCATCGCCGGCCGGTGCGAAATCCCAGACCTCTGCCCGCAGCCAGTCATCTCCCTGGACGCCAAAGGCAAGACAGTAATTTTCAAGCAGGTCAACATCGTCCCGACTGACAGGCACAAGGTCGCTCTTTAAATAATTTATTACATCGTTAGTAGTAAATCTGTCGGTCGCAATCTTAATCGCACTGGTTATCAGCTCCACGGCTGGATACTGTTGTAAATCGCGCCTGCGGTCAATAAAGAAAGGAATGTTAAAATCACTGAAAATCGCCTGGATGAAATGCCGATATTGGTCAATATCAGAGGCGATAACGGCAATATCACGCCAGCGAAACCCTTTGTCTCTGACAAGAGAGCAAATCTGCCGGGCGACGTAATCTACTTCAAGCCTTGTCTTTGCACAGGCGGTAATTTTAATATTGCCCTCGCAGGAAATCGGCGGAACATTTTCAAAGCTGAAAATGTTCTTTTCAAGATGAGCCAGTGCTTTTGAATTTTTGAAACGAGCCGGCTGACTTAAAACAGCAGGTTTTTCAACATTCAAATTAAGCAACTTAATAAGCACAAGAAGGTCATTATAAGTTTTTTGGGTTGGCTCAAAAATTCCTGCCCAGTCTTCATTTGTCGTCGTAGAGTCAAGACAAAGTGCAATCTTGGACGATGAAGAAACTTTTAAAAGTTCAGTCAGCAAAAGCGATTCCGAAGCAGTAAAGCCCGCAAAGCCATCAACCCACAGCAAACAATTTTTCAAAAATGGCGTGCCGGCAACCGCGTCTCTGGCCAGATTAAGCTGATTATCGTTATTGAGGAAATTTCCTTCGACAAAGGCAAGATACTGTTTGTAAATCAGATTAATATCGGCAAGTTTGCTCGCCGTTAATTGTGAAGAATTTTGGAACTGCCCGATAAGTTTATCAACATCGTCAGGAGATTTGCCGTATTCCTGAAGTTCGGTGATGGCGTTTGCAACACCGGCCGATGCAATGGAAGAAAAAATCGACAACTTCTCGGCATTTTCACAAAGCAATCTGTGAACAATCATATCTCTTGCTTGTGTCGTAAGAGGCCTTGCTGCAAGATTCTTGCCGAAAATCAGATAACAAAGCCGCTGAAAAGACAAAACATGCAGTCGGCTGTAACCTTTTATTTTGCTGTCGGCCAGAATCGCCCTTTCGGCCTGGTATGTAGCCTGTTCAGGAACAAGAAAGACAAGGTTTTGTTCGCTTTTGCCATTAAGCAGAGAATCTATAATCTGCTTTATGCAAAGCGTTGTCTTGCCTGTTCCGCTTCTTCCTAATACAAATTGTATTGCCATTTTTGCAGGCTCTATTATTAACCTCTATTTTTTCGGTACCGGCCGGTCTTCGCTATGCTTCGCCCCGACCGGCAGGCCGAGTTCGGCAAGGACGGTTTTCATATCTTCCCAGACTTTTCGGCGGTTTTCATCGGAATAATTTCTAAGCAGATATGCCGGGTGGAAAGTCGGCATAAGTTTTATCGGCGGCGAAAAATCATCGAAATTAAAATCGTAAAATTTGCCGCGAAGCTGACCAATCGGCTTATTTGTTTCCAAAAGTGTTCTTGTTGCCGGCGCTCCAAGACAAACGATAACCTGCGGCCTGATTAGCGAAAGCTGCCTCTTTAAAAACGGCAGGCAGCTTATAATCTCCTCCGGTCTTGGCTCACGATTTTCAGGCGGTCTGCACTTTACAATATTACATATATAAACATCGCTTCTCTTTAACCCCATAGCGATAATAATCTTATCCAAAAGCTGGCCTGACCTGCCGACAAACGGCCTGCCCTGGGCATCTTCATCTGCACCGGGACCTTCGCCGACAAAAACTATATCGGCATTGGGATTACCTTCGCCGGGAACGGCATTTGTGCGAGTAGTGCCAAGCACACATTTTCGACAGGCATCGACCTCTTTAGCAAGTTGTTTAAGTTCAGCGATAATGTCGTTATTTTGCGGTTGCTGAGGCTGGACAGGCTTTTGGGATTTAACAGAAAAGCCTGTAAAAAATTCCTCCAGCTTCACATGCTGGTCAAATACCTTCCGTAGATTTCTCTCTTCCTTCATAGGCAGGGATTGTAATGGAAAACCTGCCGATGAGCAATAAAAAAGGGCGTCTGCCGTAAGGTAAACGCCCTTTTGAAGTTAAAGCATTAAAATTTTTATACAACGCCCTGAGCGAGCATTGAATCGGCAACTTTAACAAAGCCGGCGACGTTTGCGCCAACGATGTAATTGCCTTTTGCGCCGTACTTTTCAGCAGCGGCACTGATATTCTTATAGATGTTGACCATGATGTTCTTCAATTCAGCATCCGCACGCTCGAACGTCCAAGCATAGCGCTGGCTGTTCTGAGCCATCTCAAGACCTGATACAGCGACGCCGCCCGCGTTGGCAGCTTTGCCCGGCAGGAATGCGACTTTATTTTCAATCAGCAAATCAGCCGCATCGGGAGTTGTCGGCATATTTGCGCCTTCTGCGACGACTTTGCATCCGTTCTTTATCAGGGCCTTTGCGCCTGCCGCGTCAAGCTCATTCTGAGTTGCGCTTGGCAGAGCAATATCGCACTTTACGTTCCAGATACCGTTGCAACCATCGGTGTATTTTGCGCTCTTGTGAATGGCGACGTATTCTTTGATTCTCTTTCTTTCGACTTCTTTAAGCTGCTTTACGGTGTCGAGCTTAATACCCTGCGGGTCATAGATATAGCCGTTCGAATCGCTCATAGCGACGACTTTGCCGCCGAGCTGCTGGACTTTTTCAACCGCGTAGATAGCTACGTTGCCTGAACCGCTGACAACAACGGTCTTGCCGTTAAAACTATCACCTTTTTCCTTGAGCAATTCGTCGACGATATAAACAAGGCCGTAGCCGGTAGCTTCAGTTCTTACTAAACTGCCGCCCCAGTTGAGTCCCTTGCCGGTGAGTACGCCGACGAATTCATTGCGGAGTCTCTTGTATTGGCCGAACATAAAGCCGATTTCACGGCCGCCAACACCGATATCGCCTGCCGGCACATCTGTATCGGCACCGATATGCTTGCAAAGCTCTGTCATAAAGCTCTGGCAGAAATGCATAACTTCGTTGTCGCTTTTGCCTTTGGGGTCGAAATCGCTGCCGCCCTTGCCGCCGCCCATCATCAGGCCAGTAAGCGAATTCTTGAGTATCTGCTCGAAACCCAAAAATTTGATAATGCCAAGATATACGCTCGGATGAAAACGGATACCGCCCTTGTATGGACCGATGGCGCTGCTGAACTGAACGCGGAAACCTCTGTTGACCTGGACTTTGCCATTGTCGTCAAGCCAGGGAACTCTGAACATCAGCACTCTTTCAGGCTCAACAAGTCTTTCAAGGATACGTGATTCGACATACTGCGGATTCTCATCAAGAACCACAACCAGGCTATCGAGCACTTCCTTAACTGCCTGATGAAACTCGGTCTCGCCCGGATTGCGCTTGAGAACAAGCTCATAAACGCTTTCAACTACTTTCTTCGAAGACATTTGCGCACCTCCATAAAAAAATACATTTTTGTTGAAATTGTTATAAAATTTGTTAATAATACGTTTAAATGAAATTTAACTAATCAAGCTGTGATAGCCTGATGCTAAGCCTTAAAAGTGCATAAATCAAACTTTAAAAGATTATACTTTCTATAAGTAAAACTTATAATAGGCACAAAAAACAGGATTATTCCAAAAAACAGCTTATACGCAGGGTAATAAATGAAGCCGAACGAAAGATTAAGCACAGGTTTGCCGGGGTTTGACAAGATAATCAAACAGGTCTTGCCCGGCGATAATATCGTCTGGCTGGTGGACAGCCTCGACGATTTCAGACCTATCGTGGAAGCTTACTGCGAAAACGCCCTGAGCAGCGGATGGGAGCTTGTTTATTTCAGATTCGGCAAACATGCACCGTTTGTAACCGCAGAGCAGGGAGCAAATGTGATTGAGCTGGATGCAGAACAGGGATTCGAAACATTCACTACAAAAGTTCACAACGTAATAAATCAGTTCGGCAAAGGACATTATTATCTTTTCGACTGCCTGAGCGAACTTGCGCCGGCATGGTGCAACGACAGGATGCTGGGCAATTTCTTTATGCAGGTCTGCCCGTATTTGTATTATGCCCAGACCGTAACGACATTCGCCCTGCTGCGGAATCATCATTCTAACCACGCCACAAGACCAATACTCGAGACGGCGCAGATTGTCTCCAATGTTTATAAATATAAGGGCGATATATATGTTCATCCGCTGAAAGTGGACGCCAGGTACTCGACCACAATGAATACGATACATTTGTGGAAGGAAGACGATTTTCTGCCGGTGCGCGATAGCGGAACGATTACCGAAATCCTGACAAACGTCAGCGGCGTCGAGCTCGATGTCGCAAATGAAAGACTCGGATTCTGGGCAAAGACATTCCACGAGGCAGAGCAGCTTTTAAATGATCATGAAAAGGGGAAATGCAGCGACAGCGACCTTGCCAAAAAATTCGAGCAGGTCGCCAGGATGGCTGTATCGCGGGACGAGCGAATTATGAAGATGATCAGGAAATACCTGAATATTGCGGACATTATACGCATAAGGAATAGAATGCTCGGCACGGGTCTGATAGGCGGCAAGAGCGTCGGTATGCTGCTGGCGCGGGCGATACTCGAAAAAACAGACAGCAGATTCAAACAGGTTCTCGAAGCGCACGATTCATTCTTCATCGGCTCGGATGTTTTTTATACATACCTTGTAAGAAATAAAATCTGGTGGATAAGACAGAAGCAGCGAATCAGCACCAACTTTCTGGACGGAGCGGCAGAAGGCAGGCAAAGAATCCTTCAGGGAGATTTTCCGGATTATATCATAAAGCAGTTCAGCGATGTGCTCGATTACTTCGGACAAAGCCCGATTATCGTCCGCTCAAGCTCGCTGCTCGAAGATAATTATGGAAATGCCTTCGCGGGCAAATACGAAAGCTTTTTCTGCACAAACCAGGGAACAAGACAGCAAAGACTTGCGGAATTTACCGACGCTGTAAGAAAAATATACGCAAGCAGTATGAGCGAAGATGCCCTGATGTATAGGGCGAAATGGGGACTTCTGGAAAAAGATGAGCCGATGGGACTTTTGGTACAGCGGGTTTCCGGCGCACCGCACGGCAGATACTTTTTCCCGCAGGCGGCGGGCGTCGCCCTTTCGTTCAATCCTTACGTATGGAATGAAAATATCGACCCCAAAGCCGGAATGATAAGACTTGTCTTCGGACTGGGCACAAGAGCTGTTGACAGGCACGACGACGATTACGCCAGAATCGTGGCTCTGAACGCGCCGGCAAGAAGGCCGGAATCGAGCGAAACCGCACGAAAATACACCCAGCAAAAGGTCGATTGCATAGACCTCGAAGCAAAGGAGTTTGTTTCAAGGCCTTTCGCGGAAGTAGCAGCCGCTGCGACGGACGATAAACTGCTGCTGGAACTTTTCGCGCCGCGCGACAGGGAAATGGAAAAACGGGCGGCGCAATTAGGACGAAAAGAGATTTTCAGCCAATCGTTAACTTTTGAAAAACTTCTGACAAAAACCAATTTCGCAAAAGATATGCAGGAAATACTGAAAATTCTCCAGGGTATTTACGAATCGCCGGTGGACGTGGAATTTACGGTAAACTTTTTGAATGAAACCGATTATAAAATAAACATTCTCCAGTGCAGGCCGCTGGAACATAAAGGAGGCGGAGCAATAATCGACCCGGCTATGAAAAAAGAATCTAAGGATTTGATTATCGACGCTTCGGGACCGGTCGTGGGACAAAACAGAAATATTATAATAGACCAGGTGATTTATATTTCGCCGGAGCAATATACAAAACTTAAAATTTCCGACAGATATGCGATTGCAAGACTCATCGGAAAATTGAGCCATATAGAAACTGAGAAAGACAAGACGATAATGCTGCTGGGTCCGGGCAGATGGGGCACAAGCACACCGTCGCTGGGAGTGCCGGTATCATATCCGGAAATAAACACAATCAGTGTGCTCGTGGAAATAGTAATGCTTAACAAGGAAATGTCGGCGGATATTTCGCTGGGCACACATTTCTTCAACGACCTGATTGAAAGCGATACGCTGTATCTTGGCCTATTGCCGCACAGGCAGACTAATACTTTCAGGACGGATTTCTTTGAAAATTCGCTCAATAAGCTGACTGAAATCTTTCCTGAAGCGAGTATCTGGACAAATGTATTAAAGGTAATCGACCCGCAGCAGGCCTGTCCGGGTAAAAAAATAAATCTTTATGCCAACGCCATAGAACAAAAATTCATTTGTTATTGTAAATAATATGCATATAGACTCATTACAAATTTTTTGCGATTTAGCGGAGCTGAAAAGTTTTTCCCGCGCGGCTGAGAAAAATATGATAAGCCAGTCCGCAGTCTCGCAGCAGCTGGCACAGCTTGAAAAATCATTTAATACGCCTTTAATCGACCGGCATAAAAAATCGTTCGGCCTGACTCCGGCCGGGGAACTATTTTATAACACGAGCAAAGATATGCTGAGCCGATATGAAAATTTCCAGAGCAGTTTAAATTATCTGAAAAATTCGGCTAAAAGCAAAATCAGCATAGCGGCTATTTACAGCATAGGCATGTATAGTCTCCAGAGTTACGTTAAGAAATTCATCGCGATTCATCCCGAGGTTCATCTGGACATCGAATATCTCGACGATGCAGAGATTTATAACAGACTGCTGCTGGGCAAAATCGACGTCGGATTGGTTGCTGTGCCGAGAACCAATCCTGACATTCAGGTATTTGATTTCGTTTCCGAGCCGCTCGTATTCGTTTGCAGTCCGCAGCATTCGTTTGCGAAAAAAAGTTCCGTAGATGTTTATATGCTGCAATATCAGCCTTTCATCGCGTTTGGCAGAAACCTGCCGACGAGAAACTGCATTGACCAGTTTTTGCTGCGATATAATGTAGCAGTAAAACCTGTAATGGAATTCGACAACGTAGAAATAATTAAACGCGTTGTGGAAATAAACGCAGGCGTGAGTATAATGCCCGAAACAACAATAAAAAATGAATTGACAAACGGAACATTAAAAACAATACCATTCTATAATCCCGAATCGTCAAGATTCAAAAGGCAGACCGGCATAATAATCAGGAAAAACCGGGCTATGAACGATAATTTAAAAGCTTTTATCGAATTGCTTCGTAAATAAGACAATTGGGGTATAAAAACAAAGGCAAAAAAAATCCTTAAGAGCAAATTGCTTATCACATTCGAGCAAAATCCTACCGGTTAATTCTACATCCGCAAACGCACCAGCTATGCAGCACGAACGTATGTATACTTAGAAAAGTAAATAAGAGATAACTGAAAGGGGTTGATATTTATGCTAACAGTTACAAGTCCACATAAAGCATTAGAATATTTTGAGAACAAACTGGAGTTTACAATTGACCCTGTGGGATTAAACGAGGCAATCAAGAACAGGGAAGTCAATATTATCGATGTCCGCGATGAAAAGGATTACAAAAAGGGACATATACCAACGGCGATAAACCTCCCGAGAGAGAGATGGGATACCTTTGAAGGACTTACCCATGAGAGGCCAAACGTCGTTTATTGTTATGGAATAACCTGCCTGCTTTCCACAAAAGCTGCTAAAGAATTCTCTCTGAATGACTTTCCAATGATGGAATTGATTGGCGGTTTTGAGGAATGGGAGAGAAGAGGCCTGTGGATTGAGAGGTAAAGCTCCAAAAACTGAAACCAGCTGTAAAAAAAGGCCGCGATAAACGGCCTTTTTGTTTAACTTTTTTAATTTTTCGTGTAAATTATATATATGAATATAAAAGCAGTAATATTCGACCTTGACGGCACAATAACAGAGCCGTTCCTTAACTTCGACAGGATAAGGGAAGAAATAGGACTCCCCGCCGATACCGGGCCGCTTCTTGAAGTAATGGAAAGGATGAATCCTGCCGAGAGAAAAAAAGCGGAAAAAATTCTATACAAATACGAACAGGCGGCAATTGAGCATTCCACTCTTAATAAAGGCGCTGCCCAAACACTTAAACGGCTAAGCCAAATGAAAATACATATCGGAGTCCTGACGCGAAACACCCGTTCAAACGCCTCGGCAGTTGCAAAAAAACACAACATTAAATTTGATGCAATTGTTGACAGAGATGACGGGCCGGTAAAACCGGACCCCTTCGGAGTGAAAAGGCTCTGCGAACATTTCAAAGTTAAACCGCAGCAGACTTTGGTCGTGGGAGATTATCTTTTCGACCTGCAATGCGCAAAAGCGGCCGGGGCAATCGCGGTTTTAATGAAAAATAATGAAAAATCCGAGCAATTTTCCCGCTTTGCTGATTTCACCATTGACAGCCTGACAAAAATAATCGATATAATAAATAAAATATGAAAAATAAAATCGTAATACTTATTTTTAATGTTCTTCTTATATGTCAGGGTGTTGTTCTGGCCGGTGAACCTGCCGACGGCAATGTGCCGGTGTCAAAAGAGGTAATTAAAACCATAGAAAAATTAAATTCTGCGGTCGGCAAACTCAAGCAATTAACCGCTCAAATTGAATATACGCACGCTCAGCCTTTGTTCGAAACGCAGACAGTCCGAACAGGCAAAGTTTTTTATGTTAAAGACGCTAATTTTACCGCACTAAGAATAAATTTTTTGACCATAAAACAAGACACATCTGAAAAACAGAACTACAGGGAAGATTATATCTTCGACGGAAGAAAAATAACGAAAATCGACTATCAGGGCAAATCAGCGACAACAGAACAGATTGCCAAAGACAAACCCATTGAACCTTTCGAGCTTGTGCAGGAATATTTTCCCATTATCGGCCTGGCAAAGCCGGATGAAATGACCGGGCAGTTCAATATTACTGTTTCGAAAAACACTATGCGGCTGATACCAAAAGAAAATTCAAAGTTTTTTAAAATATATAAACAGATTGATATAGTGATAAACTCTGCGAATTTTCTTCCATTTGATTTTACGGCTCAGACCAGCGACGATGAGAAGATTACAATAAAATTAACTCAAATCGAAACTTCAAAAGCTGTTGAAAAATCCGTATTCGATGTGGTTATACCCGCTGATTTTGCGCAAACGCAAAAATAATACCCTTAAGGGTAAGAAATTTCCGCGATGAAAATAGCAACTTCTTACTTTAGAAGGTGTTACCCGCGGATTATCGGAAATGTTAAACTGAGCCTGGTATAAGGAATTGTTTAATCGTTGTCCACTTCCGGGCACATCATGATATATTCACGAATTGCGTCCATATTAGCCATTGCAACCGCGATTTTGTCATCCGCTGCGCCATAATAAAGATAGAGGCGGTTATTTTCCTCATTGACCGTTGCACCGGTGACGAAAACGACATCGCTTACATCGCCTATTCTTTCATAATCGGCACGAGGGCCGAGAACCCATTCTTCGCTCCTGCGGAGAACCTTCCATGGCTCCTCAAGGTCAAGCAAGGCCATACCAATCCTGTATATCTGCCCTGCAGAGGTAGCTCTTACACCGTGATAGAAAATCAGCCAGCCTTCGGGAATTTCAATCGGCTGACAGGCAAGACCTATCCGCTGGCCGTCCCAGAAAGCGTGGCGAGTTCTCATCAGAACCCTGTGGTCGCCCCAGTGTTTCAAATCAGGCGACATACTAAGCCAAATGTGCGCTTCGCCCTGCACAATGGGGCGATGAATAAGAGCAAAGCGGCCGTTGAATCTGCGAGGGAAAAGACATGCATCTTTGTCCTCCGGCGGCAGCATCGCGCCCATTCTTGCAAAAGTGTGAAAATTTTTGGTAATCGCAAGCGAAACAAGAGGGCCGCCTTCACTAAACGAAACGTAAGTAATTGCGAAATGACCCTGCTCCTCAAGCCAGACTATCCGCGGATCCTCAAGTCCCCATCGCTCCTCTCGCGAGTCGTGGTCGGCCTCCATAGTAGGCTTGTCGTCAATCTGCCAGTTTGTAAGACCGTCTTTGCTTTTGCACAAAGTCAGATGCGAAAAACCCCTCATATCCTCCACACGTGCGAGCAATAATGTTCCATCAGGCAATTTAATCGCGGCGGGGTTAAAAACCGAATTGACAGGATAAGGCCAGTCATTGGCTTCGAGTATAGGGTTGCCCTCATACCTTCTGAAAAGGTCACAAGCAAGCCGCTCTCGAGATACATCGGCCATTAAACGTTCCTTTAAACTTATACTAAAAACAGAGTTTGCGCAAAAACTTCCATAAATTTATTCGGCTAAAAATGAACATCACTGAAGCTGGATACAGTTAATTAAAGAAAGTTATAGGACTAACCTGTTAATTATATTACAGGTCCGATAAAATGCGTTAAATAAATCGTAAATTTTTCATTAAATTTGACAAAATCTTTTATCCTGATATATTTCTCTTTTTAAAATGGAGCAATAGATGCAGATTGACAGAATAGTTTTAGGCGAATATGAGAACAACTCATATATAGTTCGCAAAGATAAAAAAACAACAGATTGTATCGTAATCGATACTGGTTTAATCGTTGAACCTTTGATTGATTTTCTAAAGCAAAAAAATCTCAATCCCTTGGCACTGATTCTCACTCACGGGCATGCCGACCATATAGCTGGCGCAGCACTGCTGCTAAAAAACTTCAGCAATATCAAAATTTGTATCCATAAAGCCGATTCATTTATGCTCGCCGATTCTGTAAGTAATTTTTCCAAATATCTTGGCAGGAAGATAGATAGTTTCCCGGCAGATATAATTTTTGAAAATGAAGGTCAGGTTGAATTCGCAGATTTGAAATTTGCAATTCTGCACACTCCCGGCCATACCCCCGGAGGAATTTGTCTCTATAACAGCGACGAAAAAATTCTCTTTACGGGTGATACACTTTTTGCAGGTTCGGTCGGAAGAACAGACTTCCCCGGTTATGATGTTGAAAAATGTTCCGAGCAGCTCATTAATAATATTAAAACAAAACTTCTTATTCTGCCTGATGATACCGCCGTTTTGCCTGGGCACGGGCCGACTTCCACAATCGGCAAGGAAAAATTACACAACCCCTATCTGCACTAAAATAAACCTTTAAAAGCCTCGTTGAGACTATCACATACCTTTGCACCGCAGGCTATAAGTCTTTCTTTGGATTGATGGCCGGCAGGTAAAAGCAGGCAATCGGCACCCAACCGGCAGGCAACTTCATAATCGTGTGTCGTATCTCCCACCAGAAGTACTTCTTCGCCGCCAACCGAAAGATTTTCCATAAGTTTTCTGCCAATGTCGATTTTGCTGTGCGCGTAATAGTCGTCAAGGCCCTCGATATTCTCAAAAAAATCCTTCAAACCGAACATCCCCAGCGCCTCGATTAAAGAAGATTTCTGGGAAGCGGAAAGAACGGATTGCGAAAAACCTTTATCCCTTAAAGCTTTAATAATATCGACAACCCCATCTCGCAGGCGGCATTTTACCTGCCCGGATTTATAAGCACTGATATACTCACGAGCAATATCGTCGAAGGACTCTTTTTTAAAATCGAAACCGAGCTTTACATAATAGCTGATTACAGGGAAATCAAAATCTATCTGATACTGCGCCAGTGTCGTAGTTTTCATTTGGCGGTCAGACAGCATCCGGTTAAGGATTTGGACGCAAAGCCAGGCATCGTCAAGCAAAGTCCCGTTCCAGTCCCAGATAATATGCTTATATTTTGTTAAATTCAGAACCATTAGTTAGAAGATTTTTACAGATATGACGAAGTAATTCAAGGATATTATCGACTGCGAAACGGCAGCAAAATTATTTTGTCGTTTTTGAGTTATGATCTGCCGGTATATTTGACTCTGCGACAGCGGCAGAAGCAACTGCCAGAAGTTTTTGCCAGTTTTCGAGCTGGCCGGACCACTGCGGACGCGGATTATCGGGGGCAATATTAATCGCGGCAAAAGAAAGAAACATCTGCTTTGCCATCTGCGCATCCTGACTTTGCGAAAAATAATTATTGAGAATTTTCGCCTCTGCCGTATCCGGAAGAATATCAGAAGAAAGCAGGACATTGGCCAAAAGCTGTTTGGCGGACTCTATCTGACCTGAACGCAAATCCACATCGAGCAGTTTGGCGGTCAACTGCTCCTTTTCATTCGGGTCCGTAGCGGCAAGCAGAAGCATTCCATAATATTTAGCGGCCAATCCATAAAGAGAAGTGGCGGCATATTGGTCGGCAAGCATACGCCGCAGAGACAAAAGCGTAGCGGTATCCTTTTCGGCTTCGGCTTTTTTCTCCGCTGCTTCGAACATTATCCTGGCTCTTGTAAGAAGAAACTCATCCTTCTTCGATTTGGCCCGGCCGGATAACTGCTGTGCCCATGAAATCAAAACCTCAGTTTTGCAATACTGGAAGATATTCATCATTGAATCGGCAGCATGCTGTCGTTCTTCATCCGTACCTGCGCTAATAGTTAGAGCGCCGAGCCAGTCAAGGTCCTGCTGGGTGCCGATTTGACCGGCTGCAGTAATTAGTTCGGCGCGTATTTTGGCGCTCGAATGACTGGCAAAGCCCTTTTGTTTAAGCATTTCAAACACACCAGCCTGGTCAATTCTGATAAGGCCTGTAACGGCAGGTGAGGCAATCTGCTCGTTTTTATTATCTATTGCGGCAATGAAAATATCCTTGAAGACTTCGCCGGCAATAGCTTTGTAAAAGCTGTCGTTGCCACACAATCGAGCCATTTCTTCCAGAAGTCGAGCCCTGATTTGTTCGTCCTTTGATTTGCGGTAATTGGCGGCGATAAGCTCAAAATAAGGTTTAACCGCAGCCTTCTCAAGACCACCCTGCATAAGCAAATTCCGTATAACCTCGGCAGCTATCACGCTATTGGCGTCCTTGAAGAAATCGGAAGCGATATTCAAAGTTTCAATCCTGACCTGCGGGCTTATTTTGACTTCGGCCCCGGGCGAAAGAGCAAAATTACATACATGCCCAAGCGCAATAAGAATCTCGGTTTTAACATTCGTATCTGTTTCCACCTTAAGCTGCTCAAGCAATGCGTTGGCGGAATTGACATTGGTCAGCAATCCAAGCAATTTCACTGTGGCAAGCCTTATGGCCGGGTCGGGGGCAGAAATGAGCAGAATAAGAGGTTTTTGCAGTGTATCAATAGGCAAAGGTTTGCCGCTTTTTTGCCACATATTAATTTTTTCGATTGCCCAAAGCCTGACAGAACTGTGCTCGAAAAGAAGATTTTCAGCGACAAATTTTGCCCTGGCATTATCATCCGTCGTTGCTTGATAGATATTATCCAGCGATGCGAGATACCTTTTTTGCCATTTTGCAACATCATCATTGAGCTGGCGTATCTTGTCCTGCTGCGTAAGCAGCTTTTCGCGAACAATATCCAGCCGGCCTCTTTCGATGTCCCTGCGAATCTTCTGCCACTGCTGAATATCTTTTCCTATCGGCATCCATTCCTGCAGAGCATCGGCCGCTGCAGATGCAACTGCCTTGTCATCGTTGTCCAGTAAATCTATAAGCATCAGAACAACCTCTCTGTCAGGACGAATCTGAAGGGCGTAAATCACATTCTTTTTGGCCGCTGCCGGCAGAGCACGATTTTTTATTATTTCATCTAAATGGTTCTTGACCTCTCTGAAACTAAAAACCAAAGACCCTTGTGCGGCAAGTTTTGCAGCGTCAGCGTTTTGCCCCTTGATGATATTCATCAGAGGTCCGATAAAATCACTTCTATTAGGAATAAGCTGAGACTGGTTTCTAAAGTTGGCTATTGCCTTGCAGACAGAGCTTTGCGCTGCAGAATTATCGGACGAGGCCAGAGCCTCTATAAGGATTTTTCTTGACTGGTCATCAGAGTTTTTCAACAGCTCAGTTGCGGTATCTATCCGTATTTGCTCATCAGTTGAATTGAAAAGTGTCCAGCGATTAATTTTCAACTGGCCGCCCGAATCTTCTTTGGTATCGCCAAAGGCCGGGCAGAGAAAAGGATTAAGACATATAACTATGAATATCGATAAAATTATATCTCTTGTATTCAGTTTTTTGGGGTAATCAAGGCTCATAATCTTAATTCGTCCTTTTTTGGACATACGCTTTAGTAGTATTTTATGTTCAGCGTCAAGTAATGCAAATAAAAAGAAAATAATTAATAATTTAACAGAATCTGCGCGATTTTAGCCGCTGCATCAGGATGCGCCAGCCCGGCACAATTCTGCCTCATCAGTAAGCGTTTCTCGTCCGAACTGATTAGCTCGCAAAGAACCGGCCATAAAAGCTTTGCGGTCTTTTCCGTATCGCATAAATCTTCAACAATAACTCCGCCGCCTGCCTCGGTAAGAAGCTGGGCATTGAGCTTTTGATGCTGGTCATGATGATAAGGATAAGGCAGACATATCGCAGGGGTTCCTGAGGCGGCAAACTCGGCAATACTCATCGCTCCCGCCCTGCCGATAACAAGGTCCGCCGCGGCAAGGAGATTCGGCATATCATCGTAATAATCCAGAACTTTGTATGTTATCTCTGTCTTCTTATAAAGCGTCCGGACAGTATCATAATGAGCGATACCGGCCAAATGAACAATCTGCCAGACTGACGCAAAAGCTTCAAGCCGGTCCAGTAGGAATCCTATTACATTGTTTATATTCGCCGCTCCGCCCGATGCGCCGGTAATAAGAAGAATATTCTTTTTCGGACTTAAACTGAACTGCTCGATAATCTTATCTTTATCAGGATTAAAAAAGGCCTCGCGCAATGGACAGCCTGTTACCGTCACCTTTTTGTTGTTCAGGCCGAAATAATTGCTGGTTTTTTCAAACTGAACAAAGATATCTTTTGCGTAACGGGCAAGAAAAGAATTCGCTTTGCCCGGCACGGCGTCTATATTAAGCATCGCAACCGGAATATTTAAACTTTTGGCCGCCAAAACAGCGCCGGCGGAAACAAACCCTCCCATACTGAACAGGACCGCATTTTGCGGCTTGTCGCCAAGAATCTTCTGTTTAACTATTTTTTTTGCCGCAAAAATAGACCTTAAAAACAGAAGAAACTGAAATGGATTCATTGAAAATCCCCTCGCAGGCAGAGGAATAAAATCAAAGCCCGTCCCTTCAAGAATCCTGGCGTCTATAGGCCGGCTGCTGCAAAAAAATGTTATTTTGCAGGACGGCTCTTTCTTCAAAAGCTCCTCAGCCACCGTAACTGCTGGATAAATATGGCCTCCGGTACCGCCGCCGGCAAAATAAAAATGTTTCATTTCACCTGACTCCTTCGTGCTACGGAAGCAAGTATTCCGGCAACAGAGGCGGTGAGGAGTAAATGTGTTCCGCCGGCACTTAAGAAAGGAAGTGCGATTCCCTTTGTCGGTAAAAGACGGGTTACTACACCCAGATTTACCGCTGCCTGCAGGGCAATCGCAAGAACAATTCCAAACGCTATCAATTTCCCAAAATCATCCGGACATCTATAAATGATAATTATTCCAAGGACTATATAAAGCATAAAAAGCAGCACGATAGCCGCGGCGCCGACAAAACCAAGCTCCTCGGCAATTATCGAAAAAATAAAATCGGTTGTATCCTCCGGCAAATGGCCATACTTGCTGATGCCTCTGCCCAGACCTTTGCCCGTAATGCCGCCGGTCGAAACGGCGATAAGAGACTGTCTGATTTGATAGCCGGAAGTCTGCGAAGTCGAGTCGCCCGGCTCCAGAAACGTTTTTATCCTTTCCATCCTTACAGGAGAAGTATATATCGCTAATGCAAAGCCAATAATCAGAATCGGTATTGGCGTAAGAAAATGCCACCATTTGCCGCCCGCCACGAACAAAAGCACAAAACCTGTAAAGGCAACAAACAAAGCGGTGCCGAAATCCTCTTTTAAAATAAGTGCAGTTACAACGCCGATAAGCATACACAGCGGCACAAAACCTTTGAAAAAGAGTTTTAATTTTTCGCCGAGCATAACTGAAACGGCAGGAATAAACAAAATCATCGACCATTTCGCCAGTTCAGACGGCTGAAAGCTGATTGACGCAGGCCCAAGTGGAATTCTCAGCCACCGCCGGGCATTGTTTATTTCCACTCCTATACCGGGAATAAGCACCAATACAAGTAATATAACGCTGACCACGACAAGATAAACTGTAGGGTTTTTAAGCCAGCTTCCGAGAGTATTGCCGGAGAAGGCCAGTTTTCTATAATCCATCAGGCTGAACCCGAATACAAAAAAAACTGCCAGGAAGAAAAACAACCCCTGTCGAAATTCAGGATATGCATAAAATTTGGTAAGGTCGTATTCCATGTCGATTCTGGCGCTTGCGCTGAAGACGAAGACCGACCCAATGGCCATCAGCGTAACCGTCAGGCATACCACCATATTAGCAATCGTCCGATTATCAGGTATTATCTTCACGACAAAAGATTATCCGCAAAATGAAACAAATAATCAATCAGAAAAGTCGAAAGTCATTAGCGTCCAATCCCGATAAATCTGGACTAAATATCACATATCATATACAATAGGTCAAATGCCAATGACACCTTATCATTTTGGACCGGCCGGACTTGTCGGGTTTATTTTCCGAAAATGGATAGACCTGCCGGTGTTTGTGCTCGCGAACGTCGTGATTGATGTCGAAGTCCTGCTGGTTGATTTAATGAATCTGGGTAGACCAATACACAGGCTCGCCCATACTTTCCTCATAGGCGCCGCTATAGGTGCAATCTGGGGACTGGTTGCTTATTCTGGATTGCCTATTCTTGCCTGGCTTATGAAAATAATCAGAATACCCTATCAGACAAACGCCATTAAAATGATTATCTCAGGAATTCTGGGGATATGGTTTCATGTTCTGATTGACGGAATTTACCATTATGATGTAACGCCTTTCTGGCCTGCGCAGGAAAATTGCTTATTTGGACTGCTCTCGCATAACCAGATAGAATGGATTTGCATTATCTGTATGGGGATATTTATTCTTCTGTATGTGCTGTCGCTGAAAAAACAATCGGCCGACAAAACGTAACTTTCATTTTTCCGGCTTGATATAAATTTTTATCTGCTTATCTTCGAAAACCTTCTGCTCTTTACCATCATATATGATTGTACTGTTTGTGCTTAGAGTGCTTTGGCCGATTGGAACCTTTATCGTAAAGTTATAAATATCGGCCTTACCTTTTTTACCGGCAAACTGCCAGCTTGCCTCTACAGGCTTTTGGCCTTCCGGGCCGCACGTCATACTCATTGTAATCGCCAAATCATTAGCCTCAAACTGGCCCGGCGTAAACAACGCTTCGATACAGCTATCGGCAGGATTGGTTTTGTCATTCTGAATACAAACCCATCCCTTAACAGATGGTTTCTGGCCGATTTCTGCCGGCGTAGCGGCTGCGGTATGCATTTTAAGTTTTTTGCTAAGTGAAATTGTCTTTGCGGAATTAAAGAGCAGCAGAATGCCTATGAATGTCAGCAAAACCGCAAGGCCCGACGCCGAGACTGCGATGCCTGTAATAGCAAAGCTTTTGCCCCTGAGTTGGCCGCCGGATTTATTAATGCGATTGAGCGCGATTATTCCGAATACAAGACCGATTATCCATACGATGCCGAACACTCCCAGCAGCGGAAAGCTGCTTATGCTCAATATCATCGAAGTAATCGCCATACCGCTTGTCCGCGTCGGTTTACTGTAAACAAACACTCCGCCGCAGCTTTGGCACATCGCAGCGTTTTCAAGATTTTCAGAACCGCATTTCTGACAATACATTTTTCCACCTCATTCTAAAAAAACCGCCATTATTGTAATATGGCAATGAAAAATATTCAATTCAAATTAATCTATTGTTTCTTTAAAAAGTCTTTTATTTCGTTAAGCAGATTTATCGCCTGGATTGGCGTAAGATTATTGACATCAAGACTTTTGAGCTTTTCGAGCACGTCTTTTTCCTTCTGGTCGAAAAGCACAGCCGCATCAGGCTCTTTTGTCCTCTGTTTTGTCAGCTTATCGCCGGCTGCTTCCTTTTGAAACGTATTTTCAAGCTCGGCAAGGATTTCTTTGCTGCGTTCGAGAATCGTTTTAGGAATACCGGCAAGTTTCGCGACATGAATGCCGTAACTTTTGTCCGTCCCGCCGGGCAGAATCTTGTGCAGAAACACCACCTCGTCCATCCATTCGCGAACCGCGACGTTGCAATTCTTCACATTGACTAAAAGTTCCGCAAGAGCTGTCAACTCGTGATAATGCGTCGCGAAGAGTGTTCTGCATTTTATTTTATTTGCGATATGTTCGGTTATCGCCCATGCAAGAGACAGCCCGTCATAAGTGCTTGTCCCCCTGCCGACTTCGTCGAGAATCACCAGCGATTTTTCTGTCGCGTTGTTGACGATGTTGGCCGTCTCGGTCATCTCAACCATAAATGTCGATTGGCCTCTGATAATTTCATCGGAAGCGCCGACTCGTGTAAAAATTTTATCAACTAATCCTATCGTCGCCTGCTTTGCCGGAATAAAACTTCCCGTCTGAGCCAAAAGTACCAAAAGTGCTGTTTGCCGGATATATGTGCTTTTACCGCTCATATTGGGGCCTGTGATAATCACAACATCACCGCTATCATTGCCAAGTTCGATATCGTTGGGCACAAATTCAGCACCTAACATTTCCGCAAGGACAGGATGTTTGCCGTCGCGGATTACCAGTTCCGTTCCGTTTGTAATTTTCGGCCTTGTATAATTTCTCGCAAATGCAAGCTGTGCAAATGCCGTCAAACAATCGCACGTGGCAACAACTTCCGCAAGGGCCATTATCCTGTGAGTAAAATCTGCGCAGTTTCTGCGAAGCTGCTCGAAAAGCTGCTGCTCAAGCTCAAGACTCTTTTCGCCTGCGGTAAGAATTTTCTCCTCATACTTTTTCAATTCGTCCGTTATATACCGCTCGGCATTTTTTATCGTCTGCTTGCGGACATAATCGGCAGGCGCTTTGTCGGCGTAAGAATTAGTTATCTCGATATAATATCCGAAAACATTATTAAATCCGACCTTCAGATTCGTTATGCCGGTGCGCTCAATCTCTTTTTGCTGATACTGCGCAAGCCACGTCCTGACATCTTTCGAAATATTGCGAAGTTCGTCAAGTTCAGGATTGAAACCTGCCTTTATAACTCCGCCGTCACGAAGATGATTCGGACATTCAGGCTCAATTGCCAAACCCAGCAGTTCTGCAAGTTCATTCATCGTATCGCAATCTTTCGCAAGGCCGACCGGCAGGTCTGCTTTTAAATCCAAAAGCAGTTTTTTGAGCGGCCCGGCTTTTTGAAGACTCTGCGCAAGAGCAATAAGGTCTCTTGGCCCGGCTCTTAATGTGCTGATTCTTGCAACGATTCTTTCAAGATCGGCAAAATTTTTCAAAATTTCGCGCATCTGTTCGAGCACATTTTTTTTCTCGAGAAATTCCTCGACTGCGTCCTGTCTCAATTCGATTGCCCCGGCATCGCACAATGGCATACAAACCCATCGGCGAAACATCCTGCCGCCCATTCCGGTCAACGTCATATCGATACTTTCAATCAGCGAACCTCTGCTGCTTTGCCCGCGAATAGTAGAAAGCACCTCAAGACTTCGCAGCGTCGTCTGGTCAATTTGCAGAAATTTTTTCTGCTCGATAAGTTTTATATTCGATATATGCCCCAGCGCCGTCTTCTGCGTTTCCTTCAGATATTCAATCACTGCCCCCGCCGGACTGATTACGCTGCTGTCGTCTTTTATGCCGAACCCTTCGAGCGTCTTCGTGCCGAAATGCGTAAGCAGCCTCTTATAAGCATCGTAAGGCTCAAAATACCACACCGGCCTGTATGTTACCGCTGTCCCGCCCGACTGTTGAATCTGCGATGCGAGTTTTTTTATCTCCTCGCTGAAAAGTTCGCCGCGAGCATCAGGCAAAATACATTCCGCCGGCGAAATCCGCAAAATTTCATCGACTACTGCGCTCTCGGGAACAATGCGGGCGAAAAAATGACCTGTCGAAATATCGACCCAGCTTATCGCTGCGCTTTTTGAATTGAGACTCACCGCGCAAAGAAAATTATCCTGCTTTGCTTCCAGCAGCATATCGTCCGTCAGCGTGCCGGGCGTGATAATCCGGATTACATCTCGTTTGACAACGCCCTGTGCAAGTTTCGGATTTTCGATTTGTTCGCAGATTGCGACTTTATAGCCCGCCTTTATCATTTTCTTAAGATAACCGTCAACCGCGTGAAAAGGCATGCCGGCAAGCGGCACAGGATTATCGCCTTTGTTTCTGCTGGTTAATGTAAGCCCGCAAACCTGCGAGCAGATTTGTGCGTCTTTATAAAAGGTCTCGTAAAAGTCCCCCATCCTGAAAAACATAATGCAGTCAGGGTATTTTTTCTTGAAGCTGTCATATTGCTTCATCGCCGGCGTTAATTTGTCCTGCTCTTGCGTCATAGCCGGTATTATACAGCAATTTCGCCTTTTAACAACTCTTGTATAAGCTTCTTAATTTGCTGTTTTGTTTTTGCCTCGGTAATCTGTTCCAGGATATTTGTCTGCCTGTCGGTGAAACAGACCGTCTTTTTCATATCAAAATCAACGACACCAAGCCTCTGCTCTATTTCGCCAATAAGTTCTTTTATTCCGCTGCCGGTTTTTGCGCTGATTTTTAAACCATCCGCAAATAAATCTCCCGCCAAATCGCATTTATTAATAACAACAAGTTTGTTTAATGACTCGGTTAGCCCCGCCAACACTTTGGCGGGGTTTGTACTATCCACAACATACAATACCAAATCTGCATTTTTAATTAGTTCGACTGCCTGCGCCTGAGACTGGGCGTCAATTTCATTTTTTTCACTCAGTGTTTCATCGAGACCTGCCGTATCAAAAAATTCCGCTTGTATCTTTTTTAGTCTGATTTTCGCGCTCAGCCAGTCGCGGGTCGTTCCTGCGATATCCGTTACAATCGCTTTTTCTTTACCGCAGAGATAATTAAATAATGTGCTTTTGCCGCTATTGGGCGGACCGGCGATAACAATCTTTGCGCCTCTTATAAAATATTTGGAAATTTCACTATCGCTCAAAACCTCTTCTGCCCCGACTATTATATCATCAATTTCCAAAGCATTCAGATTTTCGAGCCACCAGTTGGCCGCTTGTATTAGTCCCATCTTTGTTTGATGGCGGATTATTTTTGCCCCATAAAGTGTTACTGACTGTGCCATTACGATATCAGCTTCAATCGCGATTGTATTATCACCATGTTTTTGCTTGCCAAGAAAAACTAAAATCTCCTGCGGTTCAGTTATTTTTACGCCGTGTTTTTTCAGCAGTTCCAGTATATTTTCTACAATAAGTGGATTGCCGTGGCAGTTTATACTGAAAAGGTCTTTGCCTTCGCAGCCGATTATCACCTCGTCAATAAGCGTATCGCCGTTAAAAATATTGCCGTGAAGAATTGAACCGACAGAAAAAACCAGAGACTTTTGGCTTAATGGTTTGAAAATCTTTTTTAAAATTTCCTCTGCCCCGCTGCCAGCAAGCTGGATATTCGATATCGCACTGGCTGTCTTTGCCGTCATCAGCGATGCGATACAATTTTGCCGATTGTTTTCCATAATAAATCGGGAAATTATTCTTTTTCACCAAGGTATTTTTTATATGTAAGGACAATTCCTTTGACTACAAGGTCCTCGACGAACGTATCGGCAAAGTCGCAGCCGCTTTTTATGATTTCCATATTTCCGCCGGTCACAATTGTCTGCGGCCATCTGCCAAGATGCTCAGCGTAAAGCCTTGTAATCATTTCAAGGCCCCCTAACGCTGCGAAATACAATCCGTTATTAATCGCCTCTTCTGTATTCCTTCCGAACGGTTTTTCAGGAGCTTTTACTTTGCCTATTTTCGGCAGGCTCGCCGTATGCCTGTTCAAAGCGTCTGCCGATATATTGAAGCCCGGCAGAATCGTGCCGCCCATAAATACGCCCCGCTCGTCAACGAAATCAATCGTTACCGCAGTGCCGAAATCAGCGACAATAACCGCAGTTTCAACGACGCTGTATGCCGCGTAAGCCGCCATAACTCTGTCAACGCCGACCTGCTCAGGCTGGTCAACCTCAAGCTCCATCGGCAACGGGATATCTTTACCGACTCCGATTTCAAGAATTTTTTCGCCTAATTTCTCCTTTACTATTTTTTTAACTATTTCCATCCACTGCGGTTTTACGCTCGCCACAACGATAATTCCATCGCGTTTCGTCTTATCTTTACTGGCATTGGCAATTGGAACTCTTTGCCAGTGATTGGTTAAAACTTCTGTAAGTTCTTCTATATTGTCTCCGCTGACCTTTTCCATCCCCGCTTCAATATCATTGAGGAAAAGCCCTGCTGTTATAGTGGTATTTCCAATATCTATAGCAATTATATTCACTTATGTTCCTTTCAAACGCCGAAAGACTATCGCAAAATAGCCGAAGAATCAATCACAAAACTTACTCCTTGACAGCAAACATCCCTGAAAATATATTGCTGCTTATGCCCCAACAGGTAAAAAAGTCTCTTGTCATTTCGATTTATCTCGTCCTGACAGTCAGCGCATTGCTGGTTTTCTGGCAGGTCGGGAATTTCGATTTTGTCAATTATGACGATCCTTCTTACGTTACAGAAAATCAGCACGTTGTAAGCGGTCTGACTTTCGACAATATCATTTGGGCATTTACGACCATTCACACCGGCTACTGGCATGCCTTAACCTGGCTTTCGCTTATGCTTGATTGCCAGTTGTTCGGAGCCAATGCAGGCGGGATTCATCTTGTAAATCTGTTTTGGCACCTTGCGAATACTCTGCTGCTCTTTACGGTTCTAAAAAAAATGACCGGCTCACTGTGGTCGAGTACATTTGTCGCTGCCGCCTTTGCGCTTCACCCTATGCATGTTGAATCGGTTGCCTGGATAGCCGAACGCAAGGATGTTTTAAGTACCTTTTTCTTTCTGCTCACTATGGCTGCATATCTGCGTTATGTCAAACAGCCCAGTGCCGCTCGCTACCTGCTTGTCTTATTAATTTTCGCTTTGGGTCTTATGGCCAAGCCTATGCTCGTTACTTTACCATTCGTATTGCTTTTGCTGGACTATTGGCCGCTTGACCGAATCAGCCGCTTTCAATTGCGAACACTCTATCGTTTGATTCTGTCCGCAGGACGCCTCACGGCGGAAAAAATCCCTTTTATTGTTCTTTCGATTGTATCAAGTGTCATCGCCTTTCTTGGCACGCAAAGCAGCATTTCGATTTCGTCATTTGCTGCGTTCCCTTTAAAGTTTCGCATCGGCAATGCCTTTATCTCTTATCTAATTTATATAGAAAAAATGTTTCGCCCAGGCGGCATGGCCGCGTTTTATCCTCACCCTGTTGGAAACGTATCCGTTTTATACGCTGTAATATCAGCCATTCTGTTATTGGCTGTAACGATTTTCGTAATTCGTTTCGCCAAAAATCACCGATACCTCGTTACGGGCTGGTTCTGGTATCTTGGAACGCTCATACCCGTCATCGGTATTATTCAGGTTGGTTTGCAGGCCTATGCCGACCGTTATACTTATATCCCATATATAGGTCTGTTCATAATGCTCGCATGGGGTTTGCCGCAGCTTCTTTCGAAACTGCCTTATCGTAAAATCGCTCTCGGCGTATCGATGGTGATTGTGCTGACGGGCTTAGGAATATGCGCTCATCGGCAGACAAGTTATTGGAAAAACAGTATTACCCTTTTTTCGCACGCGTTGTCGGTAACGCAAAACAATTATATTGCCTATCATGGTCTTGGCGCCGCTTACGGCTCTCTCGGTCGCATCGACGAAGCGATAGATGCCTATAAACAGGCCATCCAGATCAAACCTAGTTATGCCGAGGCATATTTTAGTCTTGGCCGTGATTATGAGAATCTCAGCCGCCTCTCCGAAGCGATAGAGGCCTATAAGCAGGCTATAAGAATAAAGCCCGGTTATGCCGATGCTTACCTTGCCCTTAGCAATGCTTACAACAAACTTGGCCGCTATCAGGATTCCGTAAAAGTCTGTAAACAAGCAATAAGAATCAAGCCCGATTACGCCGAGGCGTACAATAATCTTGGCGTTGCTTACGCCAGGCTCGAATGCTGGCCCCAGGCGATAGAAGCCTGTAAGCAGGCCATAAAAATCAATCCGGATTATACCGAGGCCTATAATAATCTCGGCATTACTTACAGCAGACTTGACCGTCTCACCGAGGCGATAGATGCCTATAAACAGGCCATCCATATCAAACCTAGTTATGCCGAGGCATACTATAATCTTGGTCGTGCTTATGTCAAACTCGGTCGCGGCATCGAAGCGATAGATGCTTATAAGCAGGCTATAAAAATCAGACCGGATTTAGCTGAGGCGCACAATAATCTTGGCCGTATGTTCGCCAGTAATGACCGCTGGCCCGAAGCGATAGATGCCTATAAGCAGGCTATAAAAATCAAACCGGATTTAGCCGAGGCATACTATAATCTTGGTCTTGCTTATTTGGCGATAGGCGACAAAAATTCCGCACTCGCACAATACAATATTCTTAAGTCTATGAATTCACAGTTCGCCGACAATCTCTTCAGGGAAATTAACAAATGAAAATTTTTGTTCCTAAGTCCTTTGTTTTCGTTTTAATCTTTTTTAATTTTGCTCGTGCTTTTAACCTCTTTTTCTTTCTGCACAAGCTTAAACAGCTCCTCGGAGAGTTCTCTTATCCCTTTGCCAGTTACTGCTGATATTGTAAATATCTTCTTTTTGAATTTCTTTTTTATTTTTTTCAGAATTTCTCCGTCCGGGTCGAGGTCTAATTTATTAAGGACTATTACTTCTTTCTTTTTGCCCAGTGCTTTGCTGTAACTTAGCAGTTCTTTTCGTATTTTCTTGTAATTATCTACCGGGTCGCTTTCGTCCATCGGCATAATATCGAGTATATGAACGATAATTCTGGTTCTTTCAATATGCCGCAGGAAATCAACGCCAAGCCCGGCTCCTTTATGAGCGCCTTCAATCAGGCCCGGCAAATCAGCCATCACAAACCGCCGATACCCGGTAAGCTCGACAATTCCAAGCACCGGCTCAAGAGTGGTGAATGGGTAAGAGGCTATTTTGGGCCTTGCTTTTGAGCATCGCGAAAGCATTGTGCTTTTGCCGGCGTTCGGTAAACCTACAAGACCGACATCGGCAATGAGTTTTAAGATAAGTTTGAGATTTCTTTCTCTGCCGGGTTGGCCGCTTTGAGCAAATCGCGGCGTTTGTCTGGTCGATGTCGCAAAAGCCTTGTTGCCTCTGCCGCCTTTGCCTCCGCGGCAGATTTTAACTTTCATGCCCGGCTTGTCCATATCCTGGAGCAGAAGACTGTCGAGGTCTTCATCGTAAATCTGTGTGCCGACCGGAACTTTAAGAATAAGGTCTTTGCCGTCCAGGCCGCTGCAGTTTGACCCTTCGCCCGGCATACCGTTCTGTGCCTTCCAAATTGCCCTGCCGGAAAAATCCAAAAGCGTATCGACATCCTCAGCGGTCTGAAAATATACATCCCCGCCCGCCCCGCCATCTCCGCCGTTAGGGCCGCCTTTGGGAATAAATTTCTCACGCCGGAAAGCGACGCAGCCGTCGCCGCCGTCGCCGGCTTTGACTCGAAGTTTTGCCTGGTCTATAAACATAATAGGGTATAGGGTTTAGGGTACAGGGTATAGAATTTAAAAACAACTATATAAAAAAAGGATGGCACATCGCCATCCTTATTTTTAATTGAATAACAAAGAGAATTTAGACTTCAACGTGAACTTTTTTGCCCTTAAACGTTACTACGCCGTCTTTTAAGGCGAAAAGCGTGAAGTCCCGGCCAAGACCAACGTTAAAACCGGCTTTCCATATAGTGCCCTTCTGGCGAACTATAATACCGCCAGTTTTTACAACCTGACCGCCAAAAAGCTTAACGCCGCGGTTTTTCGGATTGCTGTCGCGTCCGTTCGATGTCGAACCTTGTCCTTTTTTATGTGCCATGTAAGTGCCTTTAAATAAATAAGTTATATCTTTGCCAAAGTTTAGAACATAGATTTATATCAGAAATGAAAAATAATGGCAAGAGAAATTTTTTAGCCACTAAGTCACTAAGACACAAAGAAAAACCTTAATATTGCTTTTAACCACGAATAAACACGAATTTTAGACGCAGATTACGCTGATTACATTGATTTTTGTTCACCACGAAGGAAAGAAGGGGCACGAAGATTTATGCTATTTTTGAGGAAAAAGGCAAAAAAATAGGTAAACAACGAAAAATATGAGTTTACAGGATTACCAAAAAGTAGTTGGAATATCTGGCGGAGAGGATAAAAGTGTTACGGAAATTGACAAGATGTATTTTAGGGGGAAAAATTGGGTCGTTTGTTTAAATAAGGTATTTCATAAATTCTTTTATAAGGAAAAAGTTGCTTTTGTACTCAATTCAAAGATATAATAGGTTTTGATCAAGGTAGATTACCTCAAAAAGCAACTCCTACAAAGAGTGAGATTTATCAAATGCTTGTCGCTCTGACTAGAGCAAAAAAGCGAATATATTTTATAAATACTATTGGGAAAAGTATTTCCAATTTTATTGAATCTATTGATCCAGAAGATTTAAAGACCGAAGAAATACAAGCTAAAAAGAAGAAAAAGGATTAATCGCGTTTTTATAGATTAAAGATTAATTTTTTGTGTTCATCTGAAATTTCGTTTGCGAGAGGGTCGAAATTTAATGATGCGAATTTGCCAAAATGCTCTTTGGCAGCGGCGTCATAAGCTTTTGCAGCGTCAATCTCATTGTCAAAATAGCCAAGGGATATCGTTTGCCCATTGACCTTAATAGAAGCACGCCATTTTTTATGACATTCCTTCCACACTACCCCTTTGTATATCGATGAGCAGTTGGTTCTTTTTCTTCTGTTATGACTGTTCTGGGTCTGTGTCGCTTCTCTTAAGTTTATCCTTCTGTTGTCAAGGCCGATGTGGTTTCTGTGGTCAATACAAAAGCCTTCAGTTGGATTCATAATCTGGCGATGCATAGATACCTGCTTTTTTCTGCCGTTTTCGTAAAAAGTGCGTATCGCGTAAAATGTGCCGCCGTCCCCTTTGGCAAACCATTTGAACATATAGAGTTTCAGAAAGTCCCGGCCATTGACAATGGCGAACAGGCCGCGAGAAAGCTTTATCCGCATAAATGAAAACCCAAACTTCAAACGCCTGTAAAGCAGAATCGGCGCAAGCGCAATAAGAGCCAGTGTATTGGGAATAGGGATTTTAAGGGAGATGTAAGACATTAAGTAAGTGAAAAGTGATAAATTGAAAAAAACGAAAAAGTTATGCAAACGCATAACTATACCGGTATTTTACCATATTTTTAACAAAAAGCAAGAAAAAAAATGAATTTTTTTAAAAAAAATGAGGTTTTTCAGGGGTTAAGGGGTTAAACAATTTTAATCTCCCCGGCACAGGTCCGGGGGCTAAACATGAACCTGCGTTTTACTTGTTAATCTGACTTAAGAGGTCGTTTGCGAGTTGGGAGTTTAAAGACTTAAGAATATTATATTCTGCTATAGCGGAATTTTTGTCGCCTACTACCAGACAAGCAACGCCAAGCTTATAGTGCGCATCTTCAAAATTCGGGGAAATTCTTATTGCCTGCTTAAAGGCATCTATCGCCATCTGCCAGCGGCCAAGGGCGGAATAAGCAACGCCAAGATTAGTGTATGCCTCGGCAAAATCCGGCTTGATTTTTATGGCCTGGTTATAGGCATCTATCGCCTCGGGCCAGCGGCCAAGGCCGGCGAAAGCCACGCCAAGATTATTGTATGCTTCTTCAAAATTCGGCTTACTTCTTACTGCCTGGCTGAAATCCTCTATCGCCTCGGTGTGACGGCCAAGCTTGTCGTAAGCAGCACCAAGATTATAGTACGCAATCCAATTGTTCTGCGTTACCTCGATG
>PLMU01000018.1 GCA_003142595.1 Phycisphaerales bacterium | reverse complement strand
ACTGTGCCCGTAGTTGTACCGCCTGCGTTCTTTTCATCTATACGCCAATAATATGTTTTATTTGCTGAAAGAGCAGGAGCATATGTTGTACCTGCCTGATTCGCGATAAACGGCGGAGAAGCTGCCGTTCCGAAATATACATCGTGTGATGTTGCGCCTGAGCCTGCTGTCCAGCTTAAGATTTGAGTTAAGCTTATATTTATTGCGCCGGTAGATGGAACAGGACTGCTTACTGCACCTGGTGCTGCAGGAACAGTAGTAAAACTCCATACTGTGCCCGTAGTTGTACCGCCTGGACCTACTTCATCTATACGCCAGTAATATGTAGTGCTGGCAGTCAGAGTTCCCGGAGCATATGAGGTTCCAGCCTGATTGCCGATAGACGGCGGCGAAGCTGCGGTTCCAAAGTATACATTGTGAGATGTAACAGTGCCGCTTCCGGCAGTCCAGCTTAGTGTAGGAGTTAAGCTTATGCTTGTAGCGCCAGTGGAAGGAACAGGACTGCTTGCCGCACCGGGCAGTGGAGGAACAGTAGTAAAGCTCCATACTGTGCCTGTAGTTGTACCGCCGGCGTTCTTTTCATCTACACGCCAATAATATGTAGTGCTTGTAGCCATTGTTCCGGTGTCGAATGTTAAAGCTGTCCCATCAGCAATGACCTTAGTTACCGGTGTACTTGCAGTTCCAAAATATACATCGCGAGATGTAGCGCCTGAACCTGCTGACCAGCTTATATCAGTGGTTATACCTACACCAGTTGCTCCAGTATTTGGACTTGGACTGCTCGCCGCACCGGGCAGTGAAACTGGTACAGCCTTAACCACATAGCCAATGATTGAATGGTTCGCAGAGGCTTGGGTGAGGGCCGGTGTTTCGTTGATACCCGCTGCGTATCTATATCCATTCATACCATCATAGCCGGATACTGAAAGGTCAATAGAATTGGTCCAGCCGGTTGTTACCAAATATGTGCCCGCAACACTGCTGGCAGCACTTTCAATTATGATATCTCCGTTGCTCGTGGCAATCGGAGTTGTTGCAAATGAGTAAGAAGGTGTTAAGCCGTTTTTGGCAGTAGCTCCGAGGAGAGTTGTTTGGTTAACGTTCCGAAGAATTGCACTGGTGTATGTAACAGAACCTGGTGTGTTGGTCCACGATGGAGTGAAGGTAGTGTTGCTTGCAGCAGTAATGCCTGCATCGTTGAGGATAAATGCCGCAACGTATGCTCGTGTTGAGCCTGAGCCTATGATTTGATCGGTGATTTTCGTCATTGCTTGTCCGCCATAGGTCACGCTGTTCAAACTTGACGCACTGCTGCTCTTTGCATGTGCGACAAAGACCAATGCACGATTAGTGCCTGCTGTTTTTGCGTGAGTTGTGCCTGTTACCCATGAATCTAAGAATAGAACATAGGTACTGGTCGCTGCGGTATAATTCTGAGCTGTTTGATTAGCTGATAAATTGCTGTATGTCCTGTTGGCTGATGTGAACGTATATCCGACCTTTGCTGGTGTTACTGTGCCGTAAAAACCGGCAGGAACCTGGGCGGTGTAATTGCCGCTTGCATCGGTGGTGGGCCAACTGTTCGCATCGGTAAGGCTGGTGCCGGGCAGACCTCTCATTACTACTCCGGCCAGCGGCGAACCGCCCGATGTTATCGTACCGGAAATAGTATAATTTGTTGTCCCGATTAGGCCATAGTTTAGGGCAAACTGCGGTATATCTGTTGCCCAGGCATAATCCGAAGTATCCCCATAAGTAATACCCTGACGTACACCGCCATCGTGATCGTTATCGGAATCCAATATTTTATTAATGACATTATTATATTTGTTAAATGAATCAGCGCCTCGGTACTGACTGATAGCGTAATGACCCCAGGCATACCATCCATCCATGCCGTATTCATAGTCGTTGGTCGCGTTGTCCATTGCATTTGCAGGCATATATGTGTTTGCAGTGTTTGCCCAGGTAGTCGCTCCGCTGGAATTTGCCGGGTCTTGATAGTATGAGTTCAAAACGCCCCAGACGGCAACGCCGGCTGAAATCGCCCAACTCTCCGATGCGAACCTTGATGTGTCGGCGTTAAGCCATGTTCTAACATTATTTCCGAGAACAACAGCCCTGGCTTTGTATGAAGAGTTGCTGATATCTACACCATATTGATAGAGGGCACCGCAGGCAATGCCGGTGCACAAAACGCCAGTAGTGTCAGTGGTGCTGGGGGTATAGTTAACCAGGGCATTTGCGCATGATGTAGCATAGGATGAACGGTCAACGTATCCAGTC
This sequence comes from Phycisphaerales bacterium, assembly GCA_003142595.1. GTDB lineage: Bacteria > Planctomycetota > Phycisphaerae > Sedimentisphaerales > UBA12454 > UBA12454. The sequence goes on along the minus strand of PLMU01000018.1, from coordinate 81,313 downwards.
TTGCCCGTATAAACATGTCTGTATTTCATCTCTGCAAGCAGACCCCAACCAATGTTATACGTGCTGTAATATGGCAATGGAGTTGTGAGAGAGCCGCCTTCGAGCCATGCCGGATTTGAGTTCAAATAATTCCATGCATTATTTATTCTTGTTTGATAGGTTGTATAATCACCGGTTAATTCAGCATAGCGAGACCATATCCATATTGCTTCATGTGTGTTGTCGGATTCTACAGCGCTGGAATAATCCTCACCCTCTTGTATTCCGCCGCTGGCCACCTGTTGAGTGGCAAGCCATCTAACTTCCTGCAGAAATTTGGCCTTGTAGTCGTAGGCACTTGCAGGTGTAACTAAAGCAGTAATTACTATGGCGAATAGGATTAGTAAGCTAACTGTTGTTTTTATTTTTGTTGTTAATACCCGTCTCATTTTTATTTCCTCCTAAATTACTTTTTATTTATAAAGTCCTATAACTTATTTTTCATTTCATTCGTTACATCCGAATAAAAAACAGATTTTTTACATCATTTTTACATCCTTGTTTGAAAAATAGGGCAGGAATCGGTTTTTTCCGGCCGTTTCGTCCGTGAAGATTAAAATAAAAAACCAAAGTCAATATCGACTTTGGTTTTAATGAGCTTTATCAGATTATAAGTTGATTGTTAGGATAGGACTTACGAACTTTATGGTGTATTAAATTTAGACCACATTTTTCAGCTTTTTCCATACTGCAAAGGAAAAGGCTCGATATAAATTCCAAACAGTCCTTTGGCATCCTATCCTCCTCCTAAATCCATTTGGCCTTCTACTTAATTTACCTATGATTTCCAGATATACTATATTACCAATCTTGCCATTGGTAAGTCAAATCATTTAAATAAAATATTCATATAAAAGATGTTGTGGATTCATATTTGTGTAAAATTTATATTTTAAGAGGTTAAAAACCGGCATAAATTTTAGTCTTTGACAATAGAACTAAAATTTTATATAAGTCATTAATAACAAACAAGTAATAGATTTTAAGATAATCACAAAAAAACATGAATTTGTCGAAGTAAATATATGGATACATTTGATAATAATGTTGAAAAGCCGTCATCAAATCACCATCGACGCCCCAGATATAGCGGCACCCATCCAAAGAGTTTCCAGCAAAAATACAAGGAACATAACATCGGGGCACATCCTGAATTACGAACACATTTACGGGCAAAAGGTAAAACTCCGGCTGGCTCACATATTCCAGTTCTAATAGAGGAAGTTATAGGTTGTCTGAAACCCAAAGCCGGCCAGACAATCGCCGACTGCACCGTTGGCTATGGCGGCCATTCATTAGAATTTATTAAACGCATAGGACCTACCGGCAAATTGATTGCCTTTGATGTCGATGGCGCTGAACTTGAACGCACGCGTCAGCGGTTGAGTAAAGAAAAAGTGTCTATAAGTTTCTATCACAGTAATTTTGCCGGGATTGCCAACGCGATGAGCAAAGAAAAACTTGAAGGTTATGATATTATTTTTGCCGACCTCGGCGTTTCAAGTATGCAAATAGACAATCCCGCGCGCGGTATAAGCTATAAAAATGAAGGACCGCTCGATATGCGAATGGACGAACGGCTTAAACAGACTGGAGCGGATTTACTCAATAGTCTTAGTGAAGAAGAACTGGCCAAAACCCTTTGGGAACTGTCCGATGAACCGGATTATAAAGAAATTGCCCACCTGATTGTTATCCAGCGAGCAGTGCAGCCGATTACGCAGGTTTCTCAACTTGTTAGACTAGTTTTTGCAGTCAAAGGTTTGACAATCAATAGCTGGAAAAAGCAACAGCGCAGCTCGAAGTTTGGTTCGCTGCATCCTGCCGCGCGAACGTTTCAGGCATTACGCATACTGGTAAATGATGAACTCAGCTGCCTTAAAGAACTTTTAAGAATTGCTCCATATTGCCTGCGTCCGGGTGGGCGAATTGGTATAATAAGCTTTCACAGCGGCGAAGACCGTCTTGTTAAACAATCGTTTCGCGATGGCGTCGAAAATGGAATATATCAGTCAGCATCCCAAAATGCGATTGTGCCGCGAACCAAAGAAATTATGTCTAATCCTCGCTGTGCATCAGCCAAGTTTCGCTGGGCTATAAAGGGGGTTTGAATGATTAAATTCCAGTTCTTGTTGGGGTAATGTAAAGAAGAACGTGCTTCCTTCGCCTATTTTTGATTCTACCCATACCTTACCGCCATACAACTCAACGATTTTTCTCACAAAAGACAATCCGATTCCGGCGGCCTCAGAAGTATCACGCCTGTTCAATGTTTGAAAAATTTGAAAAATTGTGTCAAAATATTTTTTATCAATTCCCGGTCCATTGTCTGTGACACTGAACTGCCAAAAATCATTTTGCTCAATGCAGTTTATCCTGATTAAGCCGTTTGGTTTGTCCATATATTTAATACTGTTGTCAAGAAGGCTTTCAAAGATTTGCGTTATATGTGTCTTTTGGCATAGTATTACAGGTAGCTGATTTCCCACAGTAATTTCAAAGGTTTTATTCGTTATCCCAATCTGGTCGATCATATCTTTTGCAATTTTATTTGTGTCTACCTTTTCTTTTTGCGGAACAGAGTGTTCAAGATTAGAGTATTTTAAGATGCCGTTAATAAAATCGTTCAGACGTTGGGCCCTTTGAACAAGCATGTCGAGATGTATTTTGCATTGTTCGTTTAATAAATGGCGGCAATCGTTCGATATAATACCCGCCAAACTTCCTATAGCTCTTATTGGCGACTTTAAATCATGAGCGGCTATATATGTAAACTCTTTTAGTTCACGGTTTGCCTGTGTAAGCTGTTGAATGGTGGATTCCAAGTCTTTGTTCAGAGCCTCCAGCATATCTTCAGCTTCCTTTCGACTGGCAATCTCCTGGTTTCGGTCCATAATTGTTTTCTGCAAAGACTCGGTCATCCTGTTGAAGGATTCAGCCAATCTGCCGACTTCATCGCTGCTTTGAACAACGACCCTGTGATTCAGGTCGCCTTGGGCAATTTGTTCGCTGCCGATAGTCAACTTTATAATCGGGGCAGTCAGTTTTCTGCCAAGAAATCTTCCTAACATCGAGGCCATAAGAATAGTAATGCCGAAGACTACAAGTGCGACATATAAAAATTCCCGTTCGCGTGCTATCACATTTTTCGCAGCGATATCAATGCCCAATATTCCTTCCATTTTTCCGTCAGACCTGTAAAAAGGAGCATACCCTGAAAGCCATATACCCCATTTATCTCTCGTGAACTTTTTGTCTACCATAGGATGGTTAAGTACGGCAAGTTCCGCCAATAAATACGGTTCGGCGCCATCGGCGCTGTCATAGGACTCACCCAGATGAGACATTTTATTCGGGTCGGTTTCGGCATCTACGACAAAGCTGATTTTTCCATCAGTGTTTCGGCGCCAGGTATAAATATAATGGATATCGGTTTCCTGCCGGCGGATATTTTGCAGAAGGTCTTTGATTTGCGTATAAGCAGCGTTATTTTCCTGATTTGGGTCTACAAGGGTTGAATGTGCATCGCCGTCAATCTGCAAAGCCGAAATGCTTACGATATCATAAATTTGCTGACGGATGCTTTCTCTCGATTCTTTCCGAACGATCTGATATAGAACAAAAATTGATACTGCTGAAGCGGTAATTAATAATATCGAAAAACTGAGCGTCAATTTTGTCTGCAAACTGAAATATCGAGACGTTTTTCCATCGCTATTTAACTTGTTTGTCCTCATTGGTATTAAATCGGCAATATCCGAAGTGCTCTTAAGGTATCAGTATTATATTGTGTATTTTTTTCATTATAGATAGTGATATTATAGGTCGGTAGTATAAAATTTAACGAAAAACGGTTTTCAGTCTGTGCCAGGACCAAATTTATTAGTATTTGAATCTCCCTTCAATATTTGGTAAATTATCTATTAACCTGGAAGGGTGACCGAGCGGCTTAAGGTGGCGGTCTTGAAAACCGTTGTGCGGAAACGCACCAGGGGTTCGAATCCTCTCCCTTCCGTTTATTATTATTACAGAAGAGATTTGAATAAGCTGACTATTGTTTTTGCAAGCTCTTCTGCTGCCTTTTTTACCTCTTTGGACACATCAAATCCTACAGCAATGTTTTTTGGCTGAATACCGATAGTGATAACTTTAAGGTCACAAAGCGACTGCATGAGATAATCAATCATTACCTTAATCGGCAGGCAGTGAGTGCAGAAGGTAGTGCCGCCGACTTTATCGGGGTCTATTATCGAGATTTGACCCGGCTGTGCGTTTGTGTCCGCTGAATCGATAATTAGAAGATGAGAAGGTTTAAATTTTTTTATTTCACCGGTAAGATTTTCAGGGGCAGTAGCGCCGATAAGAATTTTAATTTTGGGGGATAATTTGATTTTTTCTATTTGCTGTGCGACGATAATGCCGGCGGCGTCATCGCCTCTAAGGTCCGAGCCTATGCCGAGAACGGCGATTCCGGAGGCGCCATCAAGTTTTTGTTTCAGAACTGCGGCAAGTTTCTTCATTGCAAACAACCTTTAAGTTTTCACGGCTGAACTTGGCCAGCTCGAATTCCTTTGTGGCTTCGAGAGCGTCTTTGGGACAGGAGTCAACGCATTGAGCACAATATATACATCTGGCAAGGTTGATTTCCGCCTGATATTTTTTATCACCGATTTTTTTAATGACAATCGCGTCCGAAGGACAATCCTTCATACACAGCATACAGCCGATACATCTTTCGGGATAGTATTTCAGCCTGCCGCGGAACTTGTCGGGCATCGCAGTCTTTACAAACGGATACAGACTCGTCGCGGGTTTTTTAAATAAAGACTGCAAAACCTGCTTAATCATTCTTCCGGGTCTAATCATCGCGAAATAAGTCCTTTCACAACAAGATCAACTACGAGCATGAGAAAAGCCGCCGGGGCGACAATTTTCCAGCAGAAATTGATCATCTGATCTATACGCAGGCGGGCAACAATTGTGCGTGCTAAAGAAAGCAAAGCCACAACAAACAGGACTTTCACCAGATACAAAATAAATCCTATCGCAAAACCGAAGTTAAACCCAAAAGGCAGAAAAACCGCCGCCAGCAGCGAGGAACCAACCACCATTTCCATATCGATTGCAATTCTGAAAAATGCCAGCAATCTTCCGCTGTATTCGGTAAGGCAGCCTGCGACAATTTCGGTTTCAGCTTCCGGTATGTCGAAAGGTGTTTTTTCCAGTTTGCCTAAAAGGGCAACCAGAGCTATCACAAAGTCCACGAGATTAAGCAGCACCAACCAGGGATGGCTGCCGTAAAAGACAGTCATTTCACTGAGCGACAAAGTGCCGGCCATCATCGCCGGGGCAAGTATGGCCAGGAACAAAGGAATTTCATAAGCGAAAAGCTGAATGATTGAACGTGCGGCGCCAATCATCGAAAAAACGCTTCTTGCATACCAGCCGCCGAGGAAGAAAGTCAGAGTAGGAATCGTCAGCAGATAAAGCACGACAATTAAATCGCCATTGAATGACGAAAGAGCCTTTGTTTGCCAAAGAGGAATGTAAAAGAAAGCGGTAAGCGTTGCTGTAAACGCCAGAACCGGCATAAGAGTAAATACTGTCGGGTCGGCCTGGTTAGGGATGACATTTTCCTTGGCCAGAAGTTTAATAAAATCGGCCAGAGGCTGAAACCATGGCGGGCCGACTCTGTTCTGCAGTTTTGCGCAGAGCTTGCGGTCAAAATACTCGGCTCCAAGACCGAATATGCTTAGAAATATTAATCCTGGAAATATCAAAATATTAAAAAATACGTTTATCATCGCGTTAATTCCCCGGAACTTTGAATTTTTTATTTAATTCTGAAAAGTCAATGCCGCTCTTTCGATGCCACTCTATGCTGTATGAATGCAGTTGCGGCCAGGTCATAGTATTTTTTGTCCCTTTACCGGCGTCAGTGACGGAGATTAATCTGTCGGTGCAGGAAAAGCAGGGGTCAATCGCGGCAATCACAATCGGCATATCGGCAAGGTATCTATCTTTTAACATATGAGCGACAACCTGGACGTTTGCCAGAGTCGGAGCACGAACTTTTACGCGTTCCGGTTTATCTGTGCCGTTTGCTTTTACATAATGAACATCTTCGCCTCGCGGCGCTTCGTAACGGCTGAGAGCCTCGCCTGCGGGAATTTTTCTCGGTGCCTTAACGGCAATCGGGCCGTCGGGCAGATTCGCCAGGATTTGGCGAATAATTTTATAGGATTCCATAAGTTCCAGGACTCGCACAACAGCTCTGCCGTAAACATCGCAATGCTTATCAGTGATTACGGCAAACTTAACATCTTCATAAGAGGCGTAAGGGTCATCACGTCTTACATCTCTATCGATGCCGGATGCGCGGGCTGTCGGGCCGACTGCTCCCAAATGCACGCCATCATCATAAGACAGCATTCCAACGCCGGAAAGACGTTTTATGATAGTTGTTTCCTCGGTCGCAATCTGGATATAATATTTTGTCCGCTCTTCGAGGGTATCTATCGCTTTTAAAATTTGCGGTATATGTTCTGCGGTGATGTCGCGACGAACGCCGCCGATAGTGTTTACGCTGTAATTGACTCGATTGCCGGTCAGCATCGCAAGGATATCCATCACAACTTCGCGGTCTCGCCAGCTATACATCAAAAGGGTATCGAATCCGATTTCGTGTCCGGCTACGCCAAGCCACAGTAGATGACTATGGACTCTTTCCAGCTCGGCAACGAGAGTGCGAATATAAAGCGCCCGCTTTGGAACTTGCAGACCGGCTATTTCTTCAACGGCCTGAATGAAACAGGTGGCGTGTGAATGCGAACAAATGCCGCAGACCCGTTCGATAAGATACATATCCTGAATGTATGTCTGCAATTCGCAGGCTTTTTCAATGCCGCGGTGATTATAGCCAAGCCTTACGGTCATACTAGAAATTTTTTCACCGTGCATTGTAAGAAGAAAACTCTCAGGCTCCTTTAAGGCAGGATGCTGTGGACCTATAGGAATTTTAAAATCATATCTATCCATTCTTGTTTACCTCCTTTTTGTCGAGCATTTCGACATTCCAGTCTTTTCGGAGGGGATACTGGCCTGCGGGCCAATTATCGGTCAAAGGATACCTGTTGCCCGGAGGCAGGCCTTCGACCTTGGCGCCAAGTAAATCGACGAGTTCTCTTTCGTAAGCGTCGGCCGCGGGGAAATATTTTGTAACGGTTTTAATTACCAGATTATCCTTCGGGGCGCTGGTATGTAAATTCAATACAATGCCTTTTTCCTGGGCTATATGATAAATAAAACCAAGCGTTGCGCCTTCATCGAGGCCGGTTAGTGCGGAAAGAATAGAAAATTTTAACTGCTTAACCGCATAATCGAAAACTTCAGGAAAGTTTGCCAACGGCACCTCGGCGAAAATGCGTCTTGCACGTTTGACAATTATTTTGTCGCTTAGAAAAGCAAACTTTTCGATTAACTGCTGTTTTATGTTATCTTCTTCTGACATATTATTACCCCTTTATTTCCACTGCTTCGGCAGTTTTTGGAGGAGCGGCGGCTTCTTTTTCTTCCAGACTTGTGAGCAGTTTTACCACGCCATCGATAATCGCTTTTGGACTTGCCGGGCAGCCGGGAATATAAACTGAAACGGGTATCGCTGAGTCAATTCCGCCGCCGACATTATAGCATTTTCTAAAAACACCGCCCGAGCAGGCACAAGTGCCGACCGCTACTACGAACTTAGGCTCAGCCATTTGTTCATAAATTCTTATAAGTCTGTCTTTTATCTGGCGGGTAACCGGGCCGGAGCAAACCAGGACATCGGCGTGCCGCGGTGTGCCTTTGAGTAAAATCCCGAAACGCTCGATATCGTAGGTGGGAGTGAGCGAAGCGATAATTTCAATATCGCAGGCATTGCAGGCCCCGGTATTGAAATGAATAATCCACGGGGATTTGATTCTCGCCCAATTAACAATTTTGCTCATTAAAGTCACTTCGGTTTATCTCCTGTATAAAACTACTAATCCGATAATTGCGCCAAAGATATAAATCACCGCCATAGTAAATATTTTAGTAAATGTATCAACTGTTGTTGCCGGCACAATGGCGAGCATAAGAGCGACCACGTGCAGGATTGTAAAATAAAAGGCGAACGGAAAAAACTGCGTGTAGTCCGGCTGAATCATATGAGTGGGGATATTTTCTCCGCAGGAATAAGGTTCGCCCTGGCCGTTAATAACCTTTTTCGGTTTGAGCGCCATCTTCGACAGAATCTTTGAGAGACTGAAAACAATAATTAAAACAATGATGAACATCACCGGAGGCGAAAGCAGTAAATTTGTTATTGTCATTTATCTTAACCCTTAATATTTCTGAGCAGTTGAGCGTCGATGGTTCTATTGTGCCGAAATACGCACAGCACGATACCGACGGCAATAGCGATAACTACGACTTCAATTACTATAAGCGTTATGGCAAGAGCCTGGGCAAGACCTGTTTGGCCTGTAACGTATCCGGCAAGAATCAAAAACAGCGTTACCGATTTGGTCAAAAGTTCCAGCCCTATAATTGCCCTTATCAGGTTAAATGTAACCAGCAGGCCGTAAATCCCGATGATGAATACCAGGAAACCGGCAATACTGCACATCCAAAACAGCTGGGACATATCGTTAACCATTTTTCCACTCCTTGAAGAGAATCACTACACCAAAGGCTCCAGTAAGCAGAATCACGATTTGACCCAGCAAATCAAGATGTCTGAGATTCCATAATATAATTTTTACGTCGTTTGGCGTCGTTTGTGCGGGTAAATTAAATGTTGTTTGAAAATGAATTTGCGTCAGAACAACCGCCGCTATGATAACGATTATGGGCAGTGGCCAAAACTTAGTCATCCGCTCTTTTTTTCTGGTTTCAAAAGCTTCGGGTGTAACTCGCTGGGTTACGGTAATACTGATTATAAATATGGCGAATATCAAGCCTGCACAAACCGACAATTCAAAGACGGCCGCTATCGGCGAGGCAAGCCGGAAGATAAGAATTGAAAGAATAGCGCTTGTAATCGCAAGGCCTACGGCTGAACGGAGCAGTCGGGTTGTCATTGCAGTCCATAAGGCCGCTGTAACCAAAGCAATAAGAATTATTATGTTTATAACCATATCAACACTTTAAAATTATTTAAAAAAACTGCTAACGGGCATTAAAAAACTCTTAAAAAGAAGCGGAAAACACAGGCCTGTGCCAATGATAATTATAGCAAGAGTAACGGCAGGAATAACTATCCATATTCCGGCTTCTTTTATATGTTTTAATTCCTGGGGCAAAATGCCGAAGAATACTTTTCGCTGTATTGCAAGCAGATATGCCAGAGTGATAACGCTGACAAGTATCGCGATGGCCGCGTAAGTGAAATGGCCCATCTGCCAAAGAGCCATAATGATAACCAATTTGCTCCAGAAACCGGCCATCGGAGGAATGCCCGATGTGGAAAATATCGCGATTAAATTGGTTGCGTTGCTGTAAGGCATTCTCGAGCCCAAACCGCCCATTTTTGTTATGTCGGTCGAGCCTGTCTGCTTTTCAACAGCGGCGGAATTTACGAATAATAACGATTTGAAAATCGAATGATTGAATAAATGGAATATGGCGCCGGCAATGCCAAGCGGCGAGCCGCAGCCCAGACCTAAAACAATATATCCAACCTGACTGATACTCGAATAAGCCAGTATCTTTTTGAAATTATCCTGCTTTAATGCGGCCAGAGCGCCAACTATTATCGAAAAAGTTCCAACAAGCATAAGGACGCTGCTAATCTCGCTGATTGGTCCAAATACGTCTCTTACCAGTCTAATCAGCACATATATGCCCGCGACCTTGGTAACGATTCCGGCCAAAAGAATAGAAACGGCGGCAGGGGCGGCAGAATACGCCGCCGGCAGCCAGCCGTGGAACGGAACAAGACCGCCTTTTATAAATAAGCCGCAGATAAACAGCGATACGGCAATGATAACAATAACATTACCGCTGTTGCTTTTAACCGCAGCGCTGACAGCAGCAAAAGATGTACCGCCGGAGAAAAGCAGCAATGCTGCGATAGAAGTAAGCATCAGCACGGTTGCCAGCGCGGAAAGAACTATATATTTGAACGCGCCTTCAAGAGCGTTTAAATCCCGATGGAAAGCGATGAGGATAAATGATGAAATTGCTGTAACTTCGAGAAAAACATAAAGCGAAAAAATATCGGTGAGCATAACTGTGCCGTTCATTCCGATAAGAGCGATTAATACGAGGTTGTAAAAATTCAGCCGTTGTCTGTGATCTGATATTGTCTGCCATCCGACGCAAACGGCGGTGGAAACTACAATTCCAATTGAAAGAAGCATCACGAAAGTCAAATTATCGGCGTAAAGTCCAAGATTGAAGAACCCTCCCCAGAAGTCCGGCTTGGCCCAGAAATCGCCCGGATTAAACAAAACGACAATTGCCTGGCCGATGGAAAGCGACAAAGTGTACAAAAACGCCGCGGCATCCCTTCTGCCTTTAACCGGCAGATTGAGGGCTATAATTCCAAGAAACGGTAATAACAAAAATAATGAAAGCATATTACGAGCCAAATCCCTTGAACATCAAAATCAATATTATTAAGCCGCCAAGCAGCGACCAGATGATATAAAGAGAATAATTGCCGGTGTTCAGTCTTTTTATGGCACCGGATAATCCGTAAGCCAGTTTCACGGTAAAACCGTCGTAAATCCAGTCAACAGCCCTGTCGAGGAAGAAGAGAATATTCGAGGCTATACTAACAATCTTCAAACCAATTTCGTAAGGGTCGAAGAATCTTTTTTCAGCTCTGTCATAAATTCCGCTCAGGACAGGTGCGTGATGAATATGGTCGGCGGCCTTGACGCCTGAGCCATTTACTATTGCACCGATGATGTGATGTAATATTGCGACGATAAGAACAATCACAGTCAGAGCAATCAGCAATGTGCTTGTGTGTTCAGTGAATTCCTGTCCTGCCAGAACCGGTTCGAGGAAGTAACTTACCGCGAAACGATTATATAATCCGAAAAATACGCAAACGGCAGCGATAACAATCATCGGTATAAGCATCGGCAGAGAAGATTCTCTGGTGTTTTCGTTTTCCTGATTTCTTTTGCCAAAATATACGGCATGTCCGAGTTTCAAAAACGAGGCAGCGGTAAGAAATGAGCCGAGCAGTGCGGCGATGTAAAATATCGTGCCTCTTTCCAGTGCGGCGCCGTAAATCATTTCCTTCGAGAAAAAGCCGTTAAAGGGGGGTACGCCGCTGATGGATGCCGCGGTGATTAAAAAACAAACGGCGGTTACAGGCATCTTTGACCATAATCCGCCGAGCTTATTAAGATTTGTTGTGCCTGTCTGCTTTTCTACCGAACCTGCGGTAAGGAACAGGCAGTTTTTGTATAACGCATTGTTAATCATATGGAACAGGCCGCCAATAATTCCGGCAGGCAGACAAGTGCCGATACCGAGAATCATATATCCGACCTGACTGATTGCGTGATATGAAAGCAGTTTTTTATAATCTTTCTGAATCAATGCCATCATTACCGCCAGCACAATTGTAACCGCTCCGATTATCATAAGCAGACTGCTCAGCAATGAGCCGGGTGTAAGCTTGAACATGTCCATTGTAATTCTTACGAGCAGATAAATACCGAGCAGTTTTTCCAGACAGCCCGGCAGAATGGCCATAAACGGCAGCGGAGCGTCAATCGCAGCGTCGGGTATCCAGGTATGGAAAGGCATCGAGCCGCCTTTTGCAATCGCACCAATCATCATTAATACAAAAGCTGTACAGCCAAGAGTGTTTAGGGGAACGTTTAAAGTAGATATCGTCATCGTGCCTGTCAGATACCAGACGATTCCGATGCCAATCATCATACACAGGTCGGAAACGCCGACGATGATGAACATTTTGGTTGCAGTTTTAAAAGCATCTTTGCCGCCTATGGCGATAAATCCGAATAATGTTATCAGCAGGCCTTCCCAGAAGAAAAGCATCAGGACAAGGTTATCGGCCAGAACCGCGCCGCTGGCCAATCCTATAGTAATCAGAAAGTAGGCATAGAACTGGTTGAGGTAATTTTTGCCCTGCATAAATGAACAGCTGTAAAGCATAACCAGGAAAGATAAAGCTGTTATAGATAAAAGTATAAATGCGCTGAAAGGATAGAGACGTAAATTGAAATCTATGCCGAAGCCCAGCCAAGGCAGAGAATAAGTCAATTGCTGTTTGAACAGGGCGATTGCGATAATGAGAATCGAGCCAGTCGCCAGCAGTGAAATGATTCCGCGCAGGCGTCTGACCAGCAGGATTAAAATTCCGGCAAGCAGTGGTATAATTACAGGCAGTAATAGCATATTTGCGTTCATCTGATTATCCCCGGCAATTGCAGAAGGGTTATTTGTAAAAAGTGGGAGGGATAATAAATTAAGATTCCGCCTGCCAATGAAAGAGCGGCCAGAAGGGCAACGCTGATTATCATTACAGGCGAACCTTCTTTGACGGGCTGAGTTTTAGACTGACCCATAAATACGAGGTTGAAAACTCGCAGCAGATATACGATTGTCATAATAGCGCCGGCCAGAAAGACAAACGAAATCCACACTTGACCTTTTTGGGTCGCGGCTGTCATAACCATATATTTGCTGAAGAATCCTCCGAATGGCGGAATTCCCATAACGGAGAATGAACAGAGCAGGAATGAAACGGCTGTTACCGGCATTGTTTTAATCAGGCCGCCGAGCTGCATAATATTTTTGGTTTTGGTATTTTGCTCAACTATACCTGCACAAAGGAACAGGCCGCCTTTTGCCATGCCGTGCATCAATATATACAGCATAGCTCCTACGACGCCTATTTCGTTGCCGATTGATAGTCCGAGGAAAATAAAACCTATCTGGCTTACTGTACTATAAGCGATAATTCGCTTGAGGTCTGTTTCGAGCATCGCGGCTCCGGCTGAAACCAGTGCGCTGGTCGCGGCGATGATAGGAATAATGGTATGCCATGACGGGTCGATTACAAAACCGGTAGCGATAAACAATCTGGCGAAAACATAAACGCCGATTTTAACAAGCAGTGCAGCGTGAAGCAGAGCCGTAACAGGCGATGGAGCGACGCCGGCGTCTGGAAGCCATGTGTGCAGCGGAAGGGTCGCGGATTTGGAAAGAATGCCGGCCAGAATTAATATAACTGCTATATTTGGTATTTGACTGCCTTTTAACGCAGCTAAATCGTAAGTGCCGTTTTGGTAATAAATGCTTACAAAGCCCAGAAGCATCATCACAGAACCGAACATGGTTACCAGGAATGCTTTGTCGGCACGCAGAACGTGCTGCTTTTCGCGGAAGAAGCCGATTAATCTCCAGCTTGTTATTGCCGTGATTTCCCAGAACAAATAAAGGAATATAAGATTTCCTGCAAAAACTAACCCCATCATTGCGCCGAAAAACAAAACAACCATCAGATAATATTCGTTCTGGTTTTCGTAATGACTGATGTAGCCGAAAGAATAAAAGACGATTATCGCACTTAGCGACGAAGACACTAAAGCCATAAATATCGCAAGTCCGTCGGCGTGAAGAGTTAAACTGTAAAAATTGGCTGTTATGGTCTGGCCGCTGAAGACAACCGGTAAAATCGCGAGAGTCAATACAAAGGATGTGAGCACGAAAAGCAACGCGAAGAGATTCCTTGCCTTAACCGAAACACAATTCAGCACAGGCAGAACGAATGACCCAACGGTTGGGACTAAAACGATAAGTAGTAATATTAATTGATTATCCATAGAGTTTACAATTATGTAAGCGAATGCTTAATACCTAATATAATAAAGCCGAGCACTATAATCGTTTCGCTTATGAAAAACAACTATTGTTTTTGGGAAATGGAAATAATCTTGTTTGGTTTAATGAGGTAAGTATATAATACATAAGGAGTTAAGAATAAATTTTTATTTTAGGTATGTTAAAGCACTTTCAAGTACCTGCTGGACGGAATCATCCTGCTGCGCATCCAGCCAATTGACAAATCTGAATGTTTTAAACCATGTTCGCTGGGCTTTTGCGAATCGGCGGGAATTTATTTTTATGTTTTCAATGGTTTTATCCAGGGTCTCTTTGCCATCTATATAATTGATGATTTCGGCATAGCCAATCGCGCAGCGGGCCTGCATACTCAGCGGCTTTGGTTCTGCGAGCAAAGCTTTCACTTCGTCAACAAGGCCCGCATCAATCATTTTCTTTACCCGTTCATTAATTCGATGCGATGCATCAGTTTTGTCTCTTTGCACGCCTAATACGAGCCAATCGGTTTTCGGCCCAGATGCAAATTGCTGCTGAAATTCGGAAATGGGCTTTCCTGTAAGTTCGTAAACCTCTAAAGCCCTTATTATCCTTTTCTCATCGTTCGGATGAATTCTTTCGGCGGCGGCAGGGTCAATTTGGGTAAGATTTTTGTGAAGCTGGGCAAGACCGACTTGAGAAATCTGCTGTTTTAATTGGTTGCGGATATTTTCATCTGTGCTTGGGCCGTCAAATATACCATATAAAAGAGCTTTAATATACATTGCTGTGCCGCCAACGGCAACGATGGGTTTGCCTTTCGCTTCGATGTCTTTTACGGCCTTGGCGGTGAGAGATAAGAAGGTATCGACGCTGAAGGATTCGCTGAGCTCGACAACATCAATAAGATGATATTTTATCTGGTTTTGGGCTTCTTTTGACGGTTTTGCGGTGCCGATGTCCATCCTTTTATAGACTTTCATCGAATCGATGCTGATGATTTCAGCGTTGATTTTTTTAGCCAGCTCAAAGGCCAATTTTCCTTTTCCGCCGGCGGTTACGCCAAGAATTAGTATCCTTTTTGAGTTATTCATCTTATATATTTGATTGTATCCAAATAGTAAGAAGCTGTATAATAATTAGTTTGCAGAAAAATGCCATATTAAGTGATTTATAGTAATTAAGATGCAGAAAATCGACATAAAAAGTGCCCTGACTGAAAAAGCAGAAATAGTAAACGCCAGGATTAAAACTGTCCTTGAACAATGGAAGGGCATTCCTGGAAAACTTGCCGAGGCGATAGATTATGTTCTGGCATCGCCGGGCAAAAGGGTAAGGGCGGCGCTGGTGCTGTGGTGCTGCGAACTTGTCGCGGGCAGAGAAAATGAAGATGCTCTCAACGCGGCGGCAGCTATAGAAATGGTGCATACTTATTCGCTGGTGCACGATGATTTGCCGGCGATGGACGACGATGATTTTCGCAGGGGCAGGCCGAGCTGCCATAAAGCCTTTGACGAGGCGACGGCAATTCTTGCAGGTGATGCGTTATTGACAATGGCTTTCGAATTAATCGCCAAAAATATAAGCAGCGCGGATAAAGCTGTTTTGATGACAAAAGAACTGGCACAGGGAGCAGGGCCGTGCGGAATGATTGCAGGACAAATAGCCGATATTCTTGCTCAAAATATAAAACCTGACGCACAAATGCTTGAGTTTATTCATATTAATAAGACAGCGAAAATGTTTCAGGCTTCGGCTGTTTTGGGAGCGATTGCCGCCGGCGCCGATGAAAAACAAAAAGAGATTCTCGCTTCGTTCGGACTTACGCTGGGCCTTGGTTTTCAGGTGGCCGATGACATAATCGACGTAAGTTCAACCAGCCAGCAACTGGGCAAAACGGCAGGCAAAGACGCCAAACAGGGTAAATTGACTTACCCTGCTGTTTTTGGTCTTGAAGAATCTCGAAAAAAGGCGCAGCAAATTTCCCGCAAGGCCGCGGAAATACTCGAGCCTTTCGGCGGCAGAGCCGCGACATTAAAAGAACTTGCTTTAGTCCTTGTTGACAGGAACAGATAAGAAAATGCAGTATGAATTTCTTGACAAGATAGATTCTCCAAACGACCTGAGGATTCTTTCGGTTGCGCAGCTAAATAAGCTGGCAGCAGAGATTCGTGATTATATTACTCAGTCTGTAAGCTGCACAGGCGGACATCTGGCAAGCAATCTTGGTGTGGTTGAGCTGACGATTGCGATGCATTACGTGTTCGACTTCAGCAAAGATAAACTTCTCTGGGATGTCGGCCATCAGTGTTATGCGCACAAAATAATAACCGGCAGAAGAGAGCAATTCAAAAAGCTGCGACAGAAGGACGGTATAACCGGTTTCCCGGCACCTGCGGAAAGCAAGTATGACCAGTTTTCTGTCGGCCACGCGGGCACATCAATATCGACGGCGCTGGGACTTGCTCTTGCCAGCGAGAAACTCAAGACCACCGAAAAGATAGTTGCATTTGTCGGCGATGCGAGCATTGTCAATGGTTTGAATTTCGAGGCGTTGAATAATCTTGGGCTTGCCAAAAGACAGCTTCTGGTTGTGCTTAACGATAATTCTATGGCGATTGATGTTTCGCAGGGAGCTGTCGCACAATTTCTGGCCAAGGTAAGGCTCAGTCATACTTATGAGGATTTGCGAAGTACGACGAATAGAATTCTTGAACATTTGCCTGGCGGCAAAAAAATGGAAGACGCGTGGGAGTCGTTCAAGCGGACACTTCGTATGGCAATAACGCCGAACAGGCTTTTTGAAAGTCTTAATATTCCATATTTCGGCCCGGTTGACGGACACGACATTGCTTCGCTTATTCAGATTTTTACGGCGATGGCTCATCTTCCAAGGCCTGCGGTTCTTCATGTTTATACAAAGAAAGGCAAAGGATTTACTCCGGCCGACGACGACCCGACAAAATACCATTCTACAGGGCCTTTCAAAATCAACGGCGAACTTGAAGTTGAAAAACCCACCGGCAGAAGTTTTACATCTGCTTTTTCTGATGCGATTGTAAAACTTGCCGAACAAGACGAAAAAGTTATCGCAATCACTGCCGCGATGTCTGACGGCACAGGGCTGACAAAATTCAAACAGAAATTCAGTGATCGTTATTACGATGTCGGAATAGCAGAATCAGTTGCGGTGGATATTGCAGCCGGCCAGGCGAAAATGGGATTAAAACCTTTTGTGTGTATTTATTCGACATTTCTCCAAAGAGGCTTCGACCAGATATTCCAGGAAGTGGCGCTGCAGAATCTGCCGGTAGTTTTCTGTATCGACAGGGCGGGACTTGTCGGCGCGGACGGTCCTACTCATCATGGATTAATGGATATCGGCTTTTTGAGAATGATGCCGAATATGATTCTTATCGCTCCGGCGAATGGTGTGGAGCTTGAACTTGCGCTGTATTTCGCCGCCCAGTCAAAACAGCCGGTGGCAATAAGATATCCAAAAGAGGAAGTAAATGATGGGCTCTGTCCTGAAATTTTTTCGCAGCCTTTTGAGCTCGGAAAAAGTGTAACGGCCAGGGGCGGGAAGGATAAAATAGCCGTTATAGCCTGCGGCAGCGTAATAAATGAGGCTTTTAAAGCGGCAGATGCCCTTAAAGCCAATAATATCGATATAACCGTTATAAACGCCAGATTCGTTAAACCGCTCGATGAAAAAATTATTTCGTTATTATCGGGCGGAAATAGTATAATTACTGTCGAAGATCATTTCACGGCAGGCGGATTTGGTTCGGCGGTTCTTGAAGCAGCAGTAGCGGCCGGAGCGGATATAGCGAAAATCCAAGTGCTTGGCGTGAGTGATGAGTTTGTTGCTACAGATAAAAGAGATGCCCAGATTGTCCGCTGTGGAATAGGCGCACAAGGCATCATTGAGGCTGTAAAAAAAATTAAGAAAGCACATTAAATTTCGGGAAAGTGCGATGATTAAAACAAGCCAAAAAACGAAGCTGATAATTTTTGGCGACGAGCGGCGTGAATTTGTCGCCGAGGCAATAGAGGATTTTACGAAATTCGCCGACGGCAAAGCGCAGATACTTGCGAACTGTTTCAAGGGAGATTGTGCCGCTGATGTTCTGAAAGGAGCTGATTTCGCAATTGTTTTCGGCGGAGACGGCACAATACTGTCAGCGGCAAGAAGCCTTAGCGAAAATAATGTTCCTGTTATCGGCGTCAATGTCGGCAGACTCGGGTTCCTGGCGGAATTCAGCCTTGAGGAAGTCAAAAATCTTTTTGACAGGCTTACTACTGAGAAAAAACTGATAGAAAAACGGATGATGCTTAAATGTACCGTAACCAGCCGCGGCAGCGAGAAGCTTGTAGCGACGGCGATTAACGACGTAGTAATAACAGCCGGTCCGAACTTCAATATGGTAGACTTGAAAATAACGGTTCGCGGGCAAAGTCTTGCCGACTGCATAGGTGACGGACTTATCATATCTACCCCGACAGGCTCTACGGCGTATAATTTATCAGCGGGCGGACCGATATTATCGGCCAACCTTTCGGCGATAGTAATTACTCCGCTATCCCCGCATACGCTGAGCTTCAGGCCGATTGTAATAGACGCCGACAATAAAATAGAAATATATCCGCAGAGAATTAACGAGGGAACGACGGTAATACTTGACGGCCAGATTTTAAGTTCGCTTAAAAGCGAAGATGTTGTTACAGTCGAAAGACACAGCGGTTCATTTCTTGTAGTTAATAATCCTCTGCGCACCCAATGGGATACGCTTGCGGGTAAATTAAGCTGGGCACAGAAGCCGAAATATAAGAGAAAATAATTACTAAAAGGCAAAAGGTGAAAAGATATAATTTAATAAAAATGTTTTTGGTTATGCCATTTTTCTGTGCGGCTTGTTTGGCACTTACCAGCCCGATAAGCAATCCGACAACACCGCAAAGCAGCAATGGCAGCGGGCTTGTGAGGTCTCCAAATCCTATAAATACAAGCGGCAATCTTCTAATGACAGGTAATGTGTCAGGCAATTCACAGTTTCGCGGTTTAGTTCCTTATAGTGCACCGACGGATTTCCAGGGCCAATTAGGAACCAATGATATAAGATCGTTTCTAATGCGTTCGGCACCGATTAATAATAGTACCGGACAGGTCGGACCGCAGCCTTATTATCTGCCCTCACAGACTGTAAGTTCGATGGTCCGCGGCTCAGGTTCCGGATTGATTACTTATACATCTATAAACCAGAATAAAGGGACTGGCGAATACGTTACTACTCCTCCGATTGCGCAGGCGCCAGTTGGCAGCATACCGGCGATTTCGCCGCTTTATGAGTACGATTCGACAAGACCTCTGTCGTATAAGGCAAGTGAACTTGAAAGAGTTATCAGTTATAATCTGACTCGCAGCAAGGAACAAAAAGAATTAGTCACTGCTTTGAGAAAGGCCGGTGAAAACGAACAGGAAAAAACAAAAGAAACTCAGCCGCAGGAAAACCAAAATATCCCTTCGAAAGTTGAACCGGCTAAACCGCTTGAACGCACACTGGAGCCTGGCACTCCTTTACAGCCGGGTCAGATAAACGAAGAAGCTGCAAAAGCTCCGAAATCTAAAAGCGTTTATGAACAAATGCTCGAAGAACTTAAGGCTGCAAGAGAGGCCGAGGCCAAAAAAGAGAAAATAAAGGGAGAAGATAAAACTGGAAAAATTGAAGAACCAAATGCCGGCGGACAAAGCAGCGAACTTTCCTCTGTATCAAAAGAAACCGCTGCAGCGATGAAAGATATACATAAGTCATTCGCTATAGAGGCAAATGACAAGTTTAATTACTATATGAAATCGGCAGAGGATTTTTTGAAGCAGGGAAAGTACTATCGCGCTGCCGATTCTTATACGCTTGCCAGTATTTATAAACCCTCAGACCCGCTGGCGTATGCCGGCAGATCGCACGCTTTGTTCGCAAGCGGGGAATATATGAGCAGTGCCTATTTTCTTACAATGGCTATAAATATTTTTCCGGAATATGTAAATTTTAAAATAGACCTTAACGCCATGATACCTGACAAAGACAGGCTCGAGAGCAGAATTGCCGACGTAAAGACATGGATAGAGAGGACAAATTCTCCTGAGCTTAATTTTTTGCTTGCCTATATTTATTATCAGCTTGGGAAAACTGATTTGGCGGCCAAAGCGATAGGCACCGCGGCACAAAAAATGCCATTCAACCAGGCTGTAAAAGCTCTTCAGCAGGCGATTGAGAAAAAATAGCGATGGTGAGCTTAATTGGATGATGATTTCAGCATAAAAAGGATTTTTGGACCCGACGGCGGTATAGCACGTTGTTTTGCCGGTTTTGAAGAGAGACCTCAGCAGCTGCAAATGGCAGAGGCGATTGAAGACGCCCTGAAAAATCATTATCATCTGGCGGTCGAAGCGGGGACTGGAATCGGTAAAAGCTTTGCATATCTTGCCTGCGCAATCAGGGCAGCCATACAGCAGAAATGCAAAGTTCTTATAAGCACATATACAATTACACTTCAGGAACAGCTAATCAACAAAGATATTCCGTTTCTTGGCAAAGCGCTTGGCGGCAATTTTCAGGCGGCACTGGCAAGGGGACGCAGTAATTTCGTATGCTCAAGGAGACTGCAATACGCCCGGAGAAAACAGCAGGGACTTTTCGATGCCTCCGCCACGGAACTTGAACGTTTAAATGAATGGGCATCCCAAAGCAAAGAGGGATTGTTCAGCGAACTTGATTTTACGCCTTCATCGCAGATATGGAACGCGGTTAAAAGCGAGCACGGCAACTGCAAGGGAAGAAAATGCGATAATTATAATAAATGTTTTTACTGGAAAAGCCGCCGCCGGCTTCAAACGGCCGATATTATTGTGGCCAATCACGCGCTTTTATTCAGCGACCTTGCGCTGCGGCAGGATAATGTTTCGATTTTGCCTGATTATAAGTTTGTGATTATAGACGAGGCGCACAATATAGAAAATGTCGCTCAGGAACATTTTGGACTTGATATAAGCTATCGCAGAGTAGTTTTTCTGCTGAATGGTCTTTACAACACCAGAACAAAAAAAGGACTTCTGGTCAGTACCGGATATACGCAGGCGATTGAGCTTGTTAAGTTGTGCGAAAAAGAAGCGGAAAAGTTTTTTGACCTTGTCAGGCAATGGTATAAAACAAACGGAGGCAACGGCAGGGTCAGAGAAAAATTTGTCGCGGATATCATAAGCGAACCTTTGAAGAAACTCAGGCTCGTCCTGGCGGCTCTTGCAAAGGAAAGCGGCGATACAGATGAACAGTTTGAGATTTTGCGTTTTGTCGATTTGTTGAAAGCTTTGCAGGATGATTTGCAGAAGTTCCTCTCTTGCAGAGACGAGCGAAATGTTTACTGGATTGAGTCCTCGGACAACTCGAAAAGAATGTCAATATCGCTGCGAAGCGCGCCGGTAAATCCAGCCGAGCAGATAAAAAAATGCCTGTTCGATAAATTCCAGTCTGTGATACTTACAAGCGCTACGTTGTGCTGCGATAATGAAGGTGACAAAAGCGGATTTGAATTTTTTGCAGAGCGAATCGGACTGGAAAAGTTTAAGCCGTTAAGGCTCGGCTCTCCTTTCGACTATCAAAGACAGGTTACAATGTATATCGAGCCTGATATGCCGGAGCCTAACGAGCCGGCTTTCGCGCAGGCGGC
Source organism: Phycisphaerales bacterium (assembly GCA_003142595.1). Lineage (GTDB taxonomy): Bacteria > Planctomycetota > Phycisphaerae > Sedimentisphaerales > UBA12454 > UBA12454. Next base: position 59,716 of record PLMU01000018.1, on the reverse strand, counting down.
GGCGGAAAAAATAAAAAAATATGTAAAGCAGACGGGCGGCAGGGCATTTGTTCTTTTTACAAGCTACCAGATGATGCAGGAAATTGCCGGTTTGCTTTCGGATTGGTTTGTCGAAAATAATATTGAACTGCTTTTGCACGGCGGTTCCGTTGACAGGTCGGAGCTTTTAAAACGCTTTAAAATGGATACCGGCAGCGTCCTGTTCGGTGCCGACAGTTTCTGGCAGGGGGTGGATGTTCCGGGCCAGGCACTGAGTAATGTAATAATAGTCAGGCTTCCCTTTGCTGTGCCCAGTCATCCGCTTATCGAGGGAAGAATCGAGCATATAAAAGCTCAGGGGCACAATCCATTTTATAAATACCAGCTTCCGCAGGCGATAATAAAATTCAAACAGGGATTCGGCAGACTGATACGCAGCAAAACCGATACCGGCATAATCGTGGTGCTGGACAGCAGGATTATTCAAAAAAATTACGGCAGAGAATTTTTCGCCGCGATAGAAAAATGCAGAGTTGAAATTGCCTCAGACTAAACTATTTTAGTTTGGTTTTTATTACACTTAAAAGGCGCTGATTTTCAATCGGTTTTTGGAAAACGCCGGCAAAACCTAATTGCGCATAATCTATATTATCCGCCATCTCGTCTCCAGCCGCGCTTAAGAGATAAACAGGGGCCTTGTTGCCGACCAGCCGCAGTTCCTTAACAAAAGTCGTTCCGGAATCGATTTCTTCCATCATCAAATCGACGAGAACAAGGTCCGGGTTTGTCTTTTTGTAAATCTTCAGACCCTGCTCGGCACTTTTTGCCTCAGCCATAATGTAGCCGCTGGCCTCAAGAACCAGGCGCATCGCGGTCAGAAAATCAGGGTCGTCGTCAATTACCATAATTACATATTTACCATCCTGCATATTGTTCTCCTTTATGAACAGGCAGCTGTTTGTTCTATTTTATTAAAATTTTTTGTTTTCAACAAGTTTTCCAAAAAACCGGCAGCTTTCTGAAGATTAATTTTCGCTTTTTTTGTCAATTTTTCTTCAAACTGCTCAAACTCATAACCGCGAATACCGAGAATATATCCTTTTGCCTTCGACTTAAAAAGATTTTCAGCCAAAGCCATAACCTCGGCCGGTTCAACGCTATGAGTTGAAAAATTATCTGTTTGTTTTCCTTCAACTATCTGGAAAGTAAACGGCTCGGCGCAATTTACCGAAGCATCGGCAAAAATAACAATATCGTGCTGTGCGACCTGAGTGGAATCCTCAATTGTTAATTGATAATCGGTTTCCACGGTAACATCCGGGATATTTTTCGATTCAATTTCCTCTGCCAGAGCAGGCCCCAGGCCGTCATCGGCCCTTGCCGGATTGCCGAAACCAATTAACAGGATTTTTGTGTTTCCGCCGGTCATTCTTTTATTTTGCGGTCAATTTCATTGCCGTTATGGTCGTAAAGCGTAACAATCAGAGGCATTTTTCCCATCGCGTGCGTCGCGCAGGACAGACACGGGTCGTAAGCCCTTATCGCAACTTCGATGTGATTCAAAAGGCCTTCTGTAATTTTCGCCACGCCGTCAATATGGTCAGCGGCGACTTTCTGTACCGACCTGTTAAATGCCTCATTGTTGTTTGTTGTCGAAACTATAAGATTTGCCATAACAATAAGGCCGTTGTCATCGACTTTGTAATGATGGAACAGTGTGCCTCGCGGGGCCTCGATAAGACCGACAGCCTCATTTCTGCGTTTGCCTTTTACGACCAAGTCCGTGCCTTGCAGGTCTTTGTCGTGCAGAAGCTCATTTATTTTTTCTATCGAATGCAGAAGCTCAATCATTCTTGTCCAGTGATAAGCCATTGTAATATTATTGGGTTTTCCGCCGGTCAGTGCCTTGAATTCCTTTCTTGCTGCTTCTGCCAGTGGCGTGTCGATAAAGTCGCAGGTATTTACCCTTGCAAGCGGTCCGACGCGATACCAACCGTCCTTTGGGCCAAGCGATTTAATAAACGGGAATTTCATATAAGACCAGGACTTCACTTCCTCAGTGAGATAGTCACAATAATTTGAATAATCAACCTGGTCGAAGATTTTTTTGCCGTCGGCAGTGATTGCCCGCAGATTGCCGTGATATAAATCCATAGCACCGTCGCTGCGGACGAGGCTTAAATGGTTCGAGTCAAAAGAAGCGAAGGGTTTGAGTTTGTCGAGGTTCTTGAGGGTATAATCTTTTGCGATATTCAAAGCGGATTTTGCCCAATCAAACATTTGATTGATGTCTTTGAGAAAGATGTCTCTTTCGGCGATAGAAAGGTTTTTATTAACTCCGCCGGGGATGGCGCCTGTGCCGTGGATTTTTTTGCCCGCGGTCGCTTTGATAATTTCCTGACCGTATTTTCTCATCATAACGCCCTGAATGGCAAGTTCGGGATATTTTATTGCTACACCGATGATGTTTCTGGTTTTCGGGTCTGCGTCAAAGCCGAACAGCAGGTCCGGCGAGCAGAGATGAAAAAAGTGCAAAGCGTGCGACTGGAACATCTGGCCGTAGTGCATCAGGCGGCGGATTTTTTCGGCGGCAGGAGTCAGTTTATCTGCGCCGACGATTCTATCCATTGCTTTGGCAGCGGCTAGGTGATGACTTACCGGGCAAATGCCGCAAAGTCTTTGAACGAGCACGGGAATTTCCCAGTAAGGTCTGCCCTGGATGAATCTTTCAAAGCCGCGAAATTCGACGACGTGAAATCTTGCCTGAGTAACCTTGTTATTCTCATCGAGCAGAAGAGAAACTTTTCCGTGTCCTTCGACCCTTGTTACAGGTTCTATTACGACTCTTTTAGTTATACCCACTTTTAATACTCCAAAACGAATTAATCGTATTTAATCAGTTCATAAGGCAAATCGAGAGGCTTGTTATTCAAAAGCGCGACAACCGCCTGCCAGATAGCATCGCCGCTTGGCGGACAGCCCGGCAGAAAATAATCCATCTTCACAACTTCATTGCACGGATAGACCCTGTCAAGACAGAGCGGCAGTTCCTTGTCGTTGGGGATGATTTTTTCCGGGTTGTAGACAGTCGGGCCGTTCAGATAAGCCTCTTCGAGGCATTCTTTTAATGGAATATTATTCCTCAAAGCAGGAATATCTCCAGTAATAGCACAATCGCCGACGGAAACGAGAATATCGCAATGTTTGCGGAATTCCTGCAGCACGTGAACGTTATCTTCGTTTGCGCATCCGCCTTCAATCAGCCCGATGGCGCATCTTCCGGTGAATTCCTTTATGTCGTCAATGGGCGATTTATCGAAATCGACAAGTTCGATAAGCTGGAGGATTCGCTCGTCAATGTCGAGAAACGACATATGGCAGCCGAAGCAGCCTGCCAGCGATGCTGTCGCGATTTTTGGTTTCATCATCATCTTTTATGTCCTCACAAATTTATAAGAAATTTATTTTTTGTGATTTTCAATTTCCGAGCCGATTGGCTTGGTATCGTATAGTCTTTGACCAATTGGAATCGCGAACGCGGTACCTTTTTTATTTATAGTTCCGACCGGGCATACATCAGCGGCCTTGTCGGTTACGGCAGCGTTGGTATCTTTCAGATTTGCCTCGGCGTTTACAGCGAGTTTCTTTTCGATACTTCTGCCGACGAATTCAAAAACACCTTTGCCGTCGACATCCCTCGAGGCTTCTACGCATCTGCCGCACAAAATACATCTGTTCAAGTCGAGGAATATATCCTTGTGCGAGGAATCGACATCTTTCTTGGGGAAAAGGTATGGATATTTCGGAGATAATATGCCGAGCCTATAAGCAATCGCCTGCAATTCGCAGTTTCCGCTCTTTTCGCAGAACATACAGAAATGATTGCCTTCGATAAAGAGCATATCGATAAGGTTTCGTCTGTGCTCTTTTAGTTCCGGCGTTTCATTTTCGACAATCATTCCCTCGGTAATCGGCTGCGTGCAGGCGGCCTGTGGTTTGCCGTTGACCAGAACCGTGCAAACCCGGCAGCTTCCGTGCGGAGCAAGGTCGGGATGATAGCAGAGCCTGGGTATATAAACGCCCGCTTCGTCGGCGGCCTCCAAAATAGTCTGGCCCGCTTTGCCTTTTATCTGGACGCCATCCATCGTAAAGGTTATTTGTTCGCTCATTTTTTTCCCTTTATTGTGTAAAGATTACAGATTTCCGATGCGCGATGTTTTCAGCGTCAGCAAGAGCTTTTTTGATATCGAACGTCGGCTGCATACCATCTTTGGCTTTTTTAACCTTTGATTCATAATCTTTGCGGAAGTTTTTCAATGTTGTTAGCACTGGATTCGGCGAGGTTTGCCCCAGTCCGCATCGGCTGGTCAGTTTAATGCTTTCGCCGAGCTGCTTAAGTATATCGAGGTCTTCCGGTTCGCCGGCGCCGGCAAGAATTTTATCGAGATATTTTTTCAGCAGTACATTGCCAACCCGGCAGGGTGTGCAGTAACCGCAGCTTTCCTCGACGAAAAATCCCATATACTCAGCGGCGATTTCAATCATATTTCTTTCAGGGCCGAATACGACAATCGCTCCGCCGGTTGCCAAATCGTCATAGCAGATTGTTCTGTTATAGTCATTTGCGCCGATAATCTGGCCGCTTGGTCCGCCGACCAGTACCGCCTGCGCATCTTCAGCGCCGACTTCTTTGAGCAAATCCAGCATTTTAATTCCGAATGGAAGCTCATAAACGCCCGGCAGTTTGCAGTCGCCGGAAATGCTTAAAAGTTTTGTGCCAGGGCTGCCTTTGGAGCCTGTTTCAGCGAACCACGCGCCGCCCATTTCGAGAATTCTTGTTACACAGCAGAGGGTTTCAGCATTGTTTACCGCTGTCGGGTTGTCAAGATAGCCTTTCTGTGCCGGGAATGGCGGCCGGGTTTTCGGGTCGCCTCTTAAGCCTTCGCAGGAGCTAATTAAAGCGGTCTCTTCTCCGCAGATATATGCGCCCGCCCCCATCTGGATTGTAATTTCAAAGTTGAAACCTGTTTTGCCGAGTATGTTTTTGCCGAGGAGATTTTTGTCTCTCCTTTCCTTTAAAATCTTTTCGAGCAGTTTTCTCAGGTAAGCGTATTCGCCTCGCAGGTAAAGAATTCCAACTTCGGCGCCGATTGCGTAGCCTGCGATTGTCATACCTTCAAAGAGCATATCAGCTCTTTCAGTAAGTATTACCCTGTCTTTAAATGTGCCCGGTTCGCCTTCGTCGCCGTTACAGAGTATATATTTTTTATCGCCGGCCGCGCCTCGCGTAAACTGCCATTTCATCCCCGTAGGGAATCCCGCTCCGCCTCTTCCGCGAAGTCTCGCCGTTTTTATTACATTGATGACTTCGACCGGACTTACTGCGAGAGCATTTTTCAGACCTGCTTCACTTTTATAATCGGCAAAGATGACTTTGCCTTTTTTCCTTATGCCGTTATGAACGCAGGAATGGACAATCTCATCGGCATTATTGCCGTCGCCGAGACGGTGTTTAAGTTTTGACGGGTCGTAGTGTTTTTTAATATCGGCAACAACTTCTTTTACTTTATCTGTGGAAAGATAAGTAATGACTTCATCGTTGATTAGCGCCGCCGGTGCCTGATCGCACATTCCGATACAGGGAGCATATTCGAGGGTGATTTTTCCGTCCGGCGTTGTCTGTCCGAAATCGATGCCGAGTTCTTTTTTAAACGCTTCGGCAACTGTTTCTACGCCGGCCATTTTATCGATAACATCGTTGCAAAGACGAATGACGACTTTGCCTTTTGGCTTTTTCGACAAAAACGCGTAAAAAGAGACGACGCTTTCGACCTCAACGCGCCGGCATTTGACTGATTTGGCGATGAGGTCCATCGCTTCGCTGTTGACTTGCCCGAAGATTTGCTGAACCTGGCAGACAATGTCCATCATTTTCGTTCGGTCATTGCCGCTGTTTTGGCAAATCCGTTTAATTTCCGCCTGAAGATTTTCGCTCATATCTTACCTCGCAACTATCCTTAAAGGCTTCTCCCATATGTTTTTCCGCCGAAAATTTAAAAAAACAGTATAGTGTTTATGCTGGCAAGTGTCTAATAAAAAAGCCGATAGAGCCCAATAAGAACGATTTTCAGTAATTTAGTTATTAAGGTATGAGGAAAAGAAAAAATTGCATACCCAAAAAGCCTTGTATATAATCTAATAATAGATAAAAATGCTTATACAGGGTTAAAGTAAATTATGGTTGAAAAACAGACCGATTCAGTGGGTATTGTTGAAGCAAAGACCGTAAGGGTTGTCGAGGTTGACAATCCGTTAAAGCTGGTCAGCGGGAAAACTCTTGCCCCGATAGACGTAACTTATGAAACCTACGGCACGCTGAATTCCGCCGGCGATAATATTGTGTTTATTTGTCATGCCCTCAGCGGCAGCGCTCACGCGGCCGGTTTCAGTAGCGAAGACGACAAAAAGCCCGGCTGGTGGGACATTATGATTGGCCCCGGCAAGGCGATTGATACCAATAAATATTATGTTATATGCTCCAACTTTTTAGGCAGCTGCAGCGGCACGACCGGGCCGTCGAGCATCAATCCGCAGACTGGCAAGGCTTACAATCTTGATTTCCCTTTGATAACCATAGCAGATATGGTGAAGGTTCAAAAATTACTGCTGGATAAACTCGGGGTAAAACAATTGTTAAGCGTCATCGGCGGCTCGATGGGCGGAATGCAGGTTTTGCAGTGGGCGATTGAGTATCCTGACTTTGTCAAATCGGCGATAGTCATTGCCGCGACACCCCGGCTGGGCCCGCAGGCGATTGCTTTTGATGCTGTCGGCAGAAACGCTATCTTAGCCGATATGGAATCCGGCCGTCCGACTCGAAAAGGTCTGGCAACGGCAAGGATGATAGGGCACATCACTTATCTTTCAAAAGAAAGTATGAGAGAAAAATTCGGCAGGGAGCTTAAGAGCGCGGAAAAATACAGTTATGATTTCAGCGCTGAATTTGCCGTTGAAACATATCTTGACTATCAGGGACAGAGTTTCGTTGACCGTTTCGACGCCAATTGTTATCTCTACATCACAAAGGCGATGGATTATTTTGACCTTGAAAGAGATTATGGCTCGCTCCGGCAGGCATTTGCGAAAACGAAATCGAGATTTTTAATAGTCAGCTTTACAAGCGACTGGCTTTTTACCCCAGCGCACTCGGAAGAAATGGTTAACGCCCTTGTCGCGCAGCGAAAGCCTGTCAGCTACTGCAATATTCTTTCTCCTTACGGCCACGATGCTTTTCTGCTCGAACCCGAAACGCTCGGCAGGCTGCTTAGCGGATTCCTTTCAACGACTTTTGCTAAGCCGAAGTTCGATAAGCCGGCAGCGGTTTCAAGTATAAGAGGCGTGGACAGAGCGATAAGATTGCGAGTCGATTACGAGCTTATCGAATCGCTCATCAGGCCCAATAGCAGGGTTCTCGACGTTGGATGCGGCGACGGACTGCTTCTGCTCAATCTGCAGCACGATAAAAATATTGACGCCGAAGGTATTGAGGTTGACCAGGAGCTTGTTTTGCAGTCTGTCGATAGCGGACTGGACATAATTCACAGGGATATAGAGAGAGGCCTTGAGCATTATCCGGACGGCAGTTTTGATTATGCGGTGCTTTCTCAGACTTTGCAGACTCTTAAGAATCCGCATCTGGTTTTTGCCGAGCTTTTGAGGGTGGCCGAGAAGGTTATTGTCAGTTTCCCGAATTTTGCGTACTGGAAATGCAGAGCAGGCCTGTTTTTCGCCGGCAGGGCTCCTCGCACTAAACAGTTGCCTTTCAGGTGGTATGACACGCCGAATATACATTTTCTCTCGCTCAGGGATTTTGAGGATTTCTGCCGGGAAATCGGCGCAAAGGTTGAGGTTAGATTGCCTCTCATCGGCAATCGCCAAAGCCCTGTAAAATTTGCTCCGAATATTTTCGCTGAGCAGGCGATATATCTAACAAGTAGAAAATAGATTTACCCGCCGATATATTCGTTGCCGACTTTTCTTGCGCGCTGGGTTTTATCGAGATTTATACCCAGGCTCACGCCAGTCTCGACAAGAATATTCCAGCCTGCCGCCAGGTAAACATAATTAGAAAGTTCACCGATATCAGTTATTTGAATTGTTGGGAATATTGTTTCTTCATCGCAAATGGTAAAAACCGTTAATCCCACGCCGTCAACGAGTGTCTGTTTAATTTTTTCAAGTTCGCTCTTGAAGGGGTCAATCAGAATAACAACATCATTTGCGTTCATTACTTCTTCAACGCCGTGAACTGCATAAGTGCCTTCGAGATAATCGCTTTTCTTACGGGCAATCTCGTATGTTTTGAGAGTTAGTTCTTCCGCGACGCCGTCATTTTTGCCAGCCCAATAAATATTTTCCGCTGATGCTATTGCGTTTATGATTTTTTTGTCTATCGGCATTGTCAAAGCGGCACCGAATGCGTCGGCAAGCTGGGTCAGTTTTTTGTCGAGCGATATTCCTTGTATTGCCGAGAGCAGCGATTGATAAAACAGGGCTTGTTCAGCGACACTTTTTGTGGCGGCAACAGCCTGCTCTTTTTCGCAGCTCAGAAAAAAAGTTTGCTGTGCCAGTGATTCGAGTTTGGTATTTTTATTTGCGGTCAGGGCAAAGAGATTTTTGTGATTGATATTTTTAAGCCTTTCAAAAAGGCGAATAACCTCTTTTGTTTTTCCGCTGTTCGATGCGCCGAATACAACAAAATCCGAAAGGTCGTAGCAGCACGCCTGCAAGCCGCCTTCCGCAGCAAGGTTAAGATTTATCCCTGCTCTTCTTGCGTTGTATATTGCGTTTTTTGCAGGAAATATTCTGCTTGAGCCTTCTCCGGTAAAAAATAGTTTGCCTTTTTGTTTGATTGTGTCGATGACTTTTTCACTGTTGTCAAGTTTAAAGCTCCGCAGGATATCAGGCGTCTGCATCATTTCACGAACAAGAGCAAATTTAGTGTATTTGGAATCGGTGTTCATTTTTTGCCAATACTGAAAATTTAAATTGGTCTATAAGTGAAATTATAATTCATTTAATATATGAATCTACAATATTATAAATTCAATCCTGAAAAAATGAATATGGGGCATTATAGCTTGTTTTTTTATGAAAACACTTAAAAATTATAGAGAGGCAGGTGAATTATCAAATTCTAATTTTTGGTCCAGTGTAATAGGGTTAATATCCCCTGTCATTTGGTCAAAACATTGTCTTAATGAATCGACATTTTTATCTATCATAGATTTTTTGTGTTACCTGACTGCGATAAGCTTATCGAGTCTGGGGCTATTGATATTGCAAAGCGTTAATCGGGTCCATACGCGAGGCTTTCCATGCCGGGTAAAAACCGAAGATAATCCCCACGCCGGCAGAAACAACGAACGCCGCGACAACCGCAGGCACTGACGGCAATGTCTGCCATTTTAGGAATATTTTCACCGCAATCGACGCCCCGTGCCCCAGCAGGATGCCGACTCCGCCGCCCAGCAAACTCAGAATCAGTGCTTCGGTCAGGAACTGCCTCAGGATATCTTTGCCGCGGGCGCCAACCGCCATTCTTACGCCGATTTCTCTGGTTCGCTCGGTTACTGAAGCAAGCATAATATTCATAATGCCGACTCCGCCGACCACCAGCGATATCAGCGCCACGCACGTCAGCAGATTAGTCATCAGTTTTTGCGTCTCTGCCAAAGTCTTGGAAATTTCAGCAAGGTCCCGTATCCTGAAATCGTCAGGCTGCCCGGCCAAAAGCCGATGCCGTTGCCGAAGCAAACTGGTTATTTCGCGAATTACCAGAGGTTTGTCCGTCTCGGAATTGGCGGCCACAAAGATATCGTTAAGAGAGCAAAAACGCGTCATCTGTGGATAGTCTGCCAATTGCGCCGCTGATTGCAGTGGATAAAATTGAACGCTTTGCGAGGGATATAGGCCATTGAGAGTATTAACCGTTGATGCCGCAGCGTCCGCGGTAGGGGCTATCGTTTCTCTGATGCTCGATAGCCGGTATTTTATCGTCGTCCACGGCGCTATGACTATATCGTCCTGGTCCCTGCCCATCATATTCATTCCCTTGGCGCTCAAAACCCCGACGACTTTCACTCCGACGCTTTTGATGCGAATCTCTTTGCCGACCGGCGATTCGCCGCCGAAAAGCTCGTGAACGATTGTCTGCCCCACAAGGCAGACTCTGGCGCCGCTGATTACGTCTTTATCAGTAAAGGGTTCCCCTTCCGTCAGATTTTCCCAGTCTCGGATTTTGAGAAACGCCGGCGTCGTCCCCAGCACATTTCTCGGCGACCAGTTTTTATTTCCGTAAACGATTTGCACATGACAGTCAATGCTCGGAGCGACACATTTAACGGCGCTGCATTCTTTTAGCATCACTTCACAATCTGCCGGCGTAAGTGTAACTCTGCCGCCTGAGCCGGTGCTTACTCCCGCTCTGACGCTGTCGGCTGGGTCGATTTGCACAACGGCTGCGCCAACTGATGCGATGGTTTTCTGAATTGAATAAGATGTTCCTTCTCCAATCTCCATTACGGCGATTACAGAAGCTACGCCAATGACAATTCCTAAACAGGTAAGAATCGAACGCATAATGTGCCGCCGCAATGCGTGCAGCGCGATTTTTATCATATGATATGTAGAATGTGTTATTGAATCAGCCATTTTTTTAGCAATTTTGACCCGTTTAGGTTTTTCAGTGCCATATTATACCATATATTTCATTTTATTTCAATATAAGTTAATTTGAGACAAATGGCTCGGTTTTGTCATAACTATAGGGTTAACAATATGTTAAATACTTTATGCGATAAAAATGCTGCAAAATGGCAATAGCCGCCGGAGGCGGATAAGAACACAAGGGCATAAGGCAGAATTAGAATTTTTAAAATGTTAATTGGAAGAAATTTGTTTAAAAAAAAGCCCCCGTTTTTGACGGGGGCTTTGTATATGTTCCTGTGTTAAAATCAAGGTACCGGGGACCCATCGGTGCCATATTTCGGCGAGAAGCCACTATAGTTAGGGGTGCTGGCGGAATCTTTTGTGTAAACTCTATAAACTAAATAACTTTGGGCGATGAAGTCCTTGGTCCATGTTGGGGTGAGAACCCAGCCACTGTCGTAGCTGGAACCGGCGTTAGTACAATCGAAGTAATACCAAACCGGCGGACTTAACGGAGTTCCTGTATCAGTAGCCGTAGTAGCGGTCATACTAAGGGTGAATGTAATACCGTCATTGGTGCTATAGTGAGGCGTGGCAGCCCAAGTGCTGGGGTTAGGAGTCGGCGCATTAACGTCAACTGTCGGCGGGTTAGTGGTATGGCCCGTAGTAGCTGAAGCCGGTGGTGTCGAATACGCAGTTTCATTGTGATTAGACGATTTATCGCGAGCCTTGACTTCGTAAGTATATGTAGTACAGGGGTCAAGACCGGTATCAACATAAGTTGGGCTATCCTGCCAGCCGCTGCTTGTTCCGCCGTTATGGCCGCTTGTTTCCAGGAAATAGTATTCGACGCCGGAGATATCTGTAGCTGTTGTTGCGACCATAGTAATTGAAGTAGTCGAGCTCGGCGTTGCGTAAGGCGGCGTTGCCCATGTCATTTGATTTGGTTCCGGCTTAGTTGTATCTGAGATGTTAGGAGTTGCATAGCCGATAACGCTCCATCCGGTTTCATTGTAATGTGCATCCCTTGCTTTGACCTGATAGCCGTATCGAGTGCCGGTATGAAGACCTATATCGGTATAAGTTGAACTTGTTATCCAGCCGCTGTTATGGCCAGGGGCGGGGCTATTGCAGTCGAAGAAGTATTTAACCTGTGAGCCTGATGACAGATCAAATGCGGTAGTCGCTGTCATTGTAACCGAATTCGAATCTACCGTCCGCGGCGGTGTAGCCCATGTCATTGGGTTAGGTATTGGCGGGGTTTTTTCTATATTACCGAAATTTTCAGCAAAGATTGCGTAATCTGTAAAGTTCACTATACCGTCATGGTTAAAGTCTCTGTCGAAGCACCAGTATGGGAAAGTACAGTTGTCATCAAGCCAGTAGAGCATAAACAGGCCAAGGTCTGAAAAGTTTACATACCCTACATACCCGTCATAGTTGAAATCACCGAGGGGGTCAGCAATCAGCATATAGTGATAACCCATATCGACAACGCCTGTATCAATGACGTGGTCGGTTCTTGTAGTATGTTTGTACAAACTATTACTGTAAGGTGTGCCTAAACCTGTGTCAAGGCATGGACTGTTTGGCGAGGGTTGTCCAGCCGCGATTTGACTTAAATAATAATCTCCCCAATAACCTGTTGCGAATAGCGGATTTGCAAGACGGTTGCTGACTACGTTCCAGTTGAGTATGCAACTATGTGCAGTGTCAACAAATGCACCTGGCTTACCGCCTTCTACATCGCTATATGAAACCGATACCCTGGCTTTTTGCTTCATGGCAGCATCAAAATTACTTCCAATGGATATTTCTGGTCCATACTCAGCACTATTGTTCCAGAGTATGCTGTTAATAATAGTTGTATTGGCGTCGTAAGCACAGCTCAAACCGCCGCCGTAAGAATTACCGTTTGTGACGTTGTTGTCCGCTATGGTGCAGTTTGAAAGCGTAAGCTGTGCGTTCCAGTTAGCTGATACGCCGCCGCCGTCTCTGCTGGTAATGTTGTTGGTAATAAGGCAGTTATGCATATTTGGTTCAAGCCCGCCGCTAACATAAATACCGCCGCCTGATGTAAGGGAGGCATTATTGTTAACCTGGCTGCTTTCAATCAGTGCCGGTCCATTGAAGGAATAAATACCGCCGCCTTGGCCTACCAGGCCGCTTGAACTATGCGGGTTGTAACCATTGGAGTTGATTTGGCAGTCTACGATAGCAGCTTTCGGCGAATTAACAGCGAATATACCGCCGCCGCGAACGGCGTTATTGTCGGTAATGCTGCAATCTTCGATATGAATTACATTAGAGTCGGTTATATAAACAGCACCTCCGTCGTTGTCCGCGGCATTCTTAGAGAACTTCGTATTATAGAAAGTGCCTGAACAATTGCCGCTTGCGAAGACAGCAGCACCAGAATTGGCGCCGTTGCCTGAGAAGTTGCAATCGTTGACTTCAAATGTGTTATTTAATGCGTAGAATATACCGCCGCCATTGCCTCTGCTGCCGCTTCCGCTAAGCATTGTATTGTTAGCAAAGCTGCATCCTTCGAATCGTGATTCACAGCTTGTATTACAGAATATCGCGCCGGCACTTGTATCTGAGGAGTTACCGGTAAATGTGCAGTTGTTAAATGTCGGTTTACTTGTATCTGCACAGTATGCCGCACCTCCGGAACCGCTGGAAGCTCTGCAATGTGTGACCGAGCAGTCAGTAAATACCGGATTTGCTCCAGTGTTTATAAATATAGCCCCGCCATCAGCAAAAGTTGTATGACAGTTGCTGATATGTACCTTGGTAAAGTTTGGACCGGAATCAGGGCCTATGTAAATGGCCGCGCCATCGACATTAGCGACGTTGAAATCTCTGATTTCGATATTAGCTATGGTTGGACTGCTGTCAGAATCGATAAATATAGCACTGCCAGGCGAACTGTCAGCATTACCGTTGATGATTTTAAATCCGTTTAGCACAGTATTGCTGTTTTCGCCGCCGGCAAATATGAAGCCACTGGTACCGCCGCTGCAGTCGATAATGACTTTTTGGGTGATATTCGGGTCGTCAGGATTGACACCATATAATTGAATCTGTTTTCCAGCGAAGTTAATACCGCCGTTGTACGTTCCTGCGGCTACTACGAGTGTATCACCATTCTCGGCGTTATTGACGGCAGTTATCAGCGCATCTCCGCCGCCGGAAACGGGAATTGTACTTTTCGACCTGAAGCGGACAAAGTACGTATTGTCTGAATTAACAGTGATAGTAATCGAGTTTTGGCTGGAGATTATTGTATCTGTTTTATCGTACCAGCCTTTTATGAAGAAATTTGTATTTGGCACGGCTGTGAATGTTGGTGTCATTCCTTCATAGAATCTGTAAGTGTAGGTTGCAGTAGCCGGGTTGTAAGAAATAAGATTATTTGGGTCAGCGAGTATTCTGCCGTTAATACCCGGATAGTTGACATCCGGGAGGATTGTTATGGTTATAGTATACTGCGGTATAGTGGAAGTGTAATGGAATCCCATATCAACTATGCCGGTATCCACTACGCCGTCTATTCTTGTTGTGTATGTGTTGAGTTTGAGCGCTGTGGAAGTAGTGCTGCCGGCGTCAATGCAGACACTGTCTATTTTTTGCCCTGTCGCAATATGGCTTAAATAAAAGCCGAGTATGAAATTCGGGTCCTGGGCGATATTGCTGGTGCCGGCGGCTGTCCAATTATCGTTTACGTCTTTCTGCAGACCGGTAATTGTACAGCTTCGTTCAGTATAAACCGGTATCGATGGGGTAAGCATGGCGATCGCGGCGCCGAGATTTACTCTTGGTTTTGTAATTGCGACTTTTGTATCAGTTACAGGCGTTCCAGACATTACGAGAAGATTTTTAACCTGAGCAGGAGTCAGGTAAGCACCTGTTAATTGTTTAGATGCGCTTTGCAGAGCCGCTACACCGCCTGCTGCGTAAGGACAGGCTGAGCTTGTGCCATTAAAGAGCGCATAATAATCGCCTGTTGAAAAACCGTTGGCGCCGACTATATCGGTCGTATAAGCATTTTCGGATGGAGCCAAAATAGTAAGTATATTCGCGGTGTTCGAGTAACAGGTCACCTTATCAGGCTGTGTTTGAATACCGCAGGCAGGGGAGACAAAAGCGGCATCATAAACTGCACCAACGCTTATAACGCTTGAAAAGGCAGCCGGAGCCGCTAGGCTGTCGGTGTATCCGTCATTTCCGGATGACGCCAGTATGGTAATCCCTGCTGCTACAGCCCTTTTTGCCACAGCTGCCGCGGCAGGGCTGTCAGCTTCAGCCGCCGCTGAAGTTGCATATTTTCCGCCGCCAAAGCTAACGCTGATAATTTTTATTGGATAAGATGGATTGTCATTCATATGACTTATGCACCAGTCCCAGGCTGCTGCCATAATACCGGTATCCGATCCATCATCGGTATTCGATGATATTTTCAATGCGTATAATTTCGCATTACATGCGACGCCTCCGATATAATCGCCGACCGTGCCGAGCATACCTGCGGCAATACCCGCACAGCAGGTGCCGTGTCCGCTGGCCGTAGTAGTCCCGCCTGGAATGGGGTTAGCGTCCATATCGCCGAAATCATAACCGCCAATGACCTTACTGTTCGGGAACCCACCGCCGCCGAGCCTTGGGTGAGTGTAATCGATTCCGGTATCGCAAATGGCGATGGATACTCCCTGGCCGCTGAAGGTCGACCTTGTGGTAAGAGCATTCATTAGCGGAATACCTTGAGCAAGTTTCGGACATATGTTTTTGACCGCTTCGACGTGAGCAACAAGCGGATTAGACAGTAATTTATTAAGACCGGCAATTGTCACAGTGCCGCTGAAGGCCGCAACATTTGACAATCTGTGCTGCAGTGTAAATTCATTTGTGTTAAGTGTTGAAAGCACCTGAGCCTGCTGTGTCGCGATTTTGCTTTGCAGTGTGCTGACTGAGGCAGTTGAAGACCAGTCAGTTGTTTGCGCCTCGCTCGGTTCAACAAGGCTTACGATAACCTTTGCCGAGCCGGAAGAGTTAATTGCATCATAGATTGTTTGTTGATTGACAAGCGTAGCCCCGGAACCGGAACTGCCGCCCGAATCAGATGCAGATAAGTCAGCGCCTGATCTGATTCTCAAATCAATATCGCTGTATGTAATGGTAATGCTTGCCGGCATATCGGTGAACAGTCCGCCGTCGCTTAAAGCGATTTGCGAGCCGTCAACGCCGCTGTTGTTCCAGAAAATTGTGTCTTTTACGAGTATATCGCTTCCTAAAGAGCCGTACAGACCGCCGCCGTTGCTGTTTACGTCGGATACTGTATTATTCGCTATAGTACAGTTTTGAATTTGCGGATCTGCAAAAGTGATTGAAGTGATACCGCCGCCTGATTCGACTGCGGTGTTGCCGGTAATCAAACAGTTTTTAATTAAAGGTCTGTGGGGTTCCGGTGTGAACCATCCGTCTATACAAAGACCGCCTCCTGATACCTTGGCAAAGTTTTCAGTAATGGTAGTGTTGTTGACATCAATCATTGAGGCCAGAGCGTATACGCCGCCGCCGGAGCCGAACAGGGGATATCCTGTGTTCGCAGTTAAGTCTGACTGAGTGCCGGCATTATTGCCTTTTATGAGTGATTGTCTTATTTCAACACTACTATTCAGAGCATAAATACCGCCGCCGGAATATGAATTATTATTTGCTATATTGCAGTCTACTACATCCATGCTTGTCCAAAAGCCGTATATGCCTCCGCCGATTGGCGCCGAGTTAAGGGTAAAGTTACAGTCGTTGACTTCGGCTGAACGTGCATACCATAGAGCCACACCGGCACCGCCGCTGAAATCGTCATCGTCTGAAGGTATTGTTTCGCCGGCATTCGTAGATATCGTATTGTTGCTCTGCAGATTGCAGTTTGAAAAGTTTACAGTAGAGAGTCTATCGCAAAATGCACCGGCGCCAAAAGTTGGGAGATGGTAATTTTTCTTTGGCTGCTGCTGGACTTTCCAGTAGCTTAAACCGCCTATTCCGCTGATGCTGCCTTCCGTTGTGCTGTCTGAAATTGTGCAGTTGATAAATTTGGCATTGCAGCTTTGGCCGATGAAAACACCTCCGCCGCGAGCGCTGTTATTACTTACTATATCGCCCTGACCTGCTTTCGTTACTGAGGTAAGACCGCCGTATCCGCATGGGTCATTAAAATTCCACCCGGCATTTCCGCCATTTCCGCCGTGGCCGCCTTTTGCATGGCAGTTTCTAATAGTACAGTTTTCAAAGGTTGGGCTTGGCAAAGTGGATGGATTAACGCCATACCAAGCTCTCGGCGTTACGGGTATGGAGAATCGCGTTTTACCAATATAAAATAGGTATGTGTAGGACGGCAGGGTATCAACGTTAACTACACTTATACCTCCGCCGAATGCAAAACCTGCCAGACCGCCTTGTCCGGCATCGCCGTTATTAGGGTCGGTATCAGAACCATAAGCAAAACCATTTGCGCCGTTTGCGCCGTTTCCGCCTACTGCACAGCAGTCTTCGATAAGGCAATTCTTGAAGGCAGGGCTGCCGCCGAAAACTACTATGCCTCCGCCCACTATGGATCCGCCGTCGCCGCCATCTCCGCCGCGATGAATAATCGTATTTCCGTCAACGCCGTTTCCGCCATTACCGCCTATGACGACTACATTGCGTATGATACAATTCAAAATCTGGTGATTACCGCCATCAATATATATTGCTTGACCCGTGTCCGGGCCGTAGGATGCTTTTGATTGGTCGGGTGATTTGTTGTCTTTGACCACACCGTGATGTATCAGTATATTAGCTATAGTTACCCCATTCAGCACGCAGTTGCCTGAACCGCTAAATTGGAATCCTAATGGTTCACGAAAACTGACGTTTTCGTTGGTGCCATCTATTACTACGTTTTCAGGATTTTGGGGGTCGCCTAAGATTGTGATAGATTTATTAACCACCTTAAAACCTGTTGCGACATAAGTGCCAGGAGGAATTTGTACAATATCGCCGTCCGTGGCCTGGTCTATCGCGTTCTGGATGCCGTTAGCATCTCCGCTTCTGACCACAATTAATCTGGTCTGGCTGCTGACAAATTTCACAGTAACGGTTTTATTGGCGTCCATTACTACGGACTCTGTATTAACATTCCATGAGCTTGTGCCTTGGTCAACGTTATTTATATACCACCTATAGACTCTGTAGCCGTTATCGGGATTTGCTACAAGTTCGACGGTTGTTCCAACCGGATAAAGACCGCGTTTGGGACTGATTGTGCCGTGGATGATGCCGCCAGTGTTAGTAGCGTCAACATTGGTTGTCAGTACGTATTGCTTGGACTTAAATTCTACTGTAATAGTCGTATTTGCGTTTATAGTTGCTTTACATAAATTATTGCTGTCTGATGATGGCAAAATTGTCGTGTGCGTATTTGAATCAGCAAATGTCGCCGTATTGCCTATAATCCACTGTTTAACCACATATCCCGTATTTGGCTTTACAGTTATTGTTGCCGTAGAACCTTGCGGTATAAAATGAGCATTGGGGTCAAGCGGGTCTGGATAATTATTTGGGTCAACATTGATAATAGTACCATTTCCGTCATGGACATAAGTAATGAGTTTGTATGTCGCCAGCGAACTGAATTTGGCCGTAACTGTTCTGTTTGCGTCAACTATAACAACATATACTTCATTTGGCCCCGGCGTAACACGGAATGTGCCCGGAGTTGCCGTAAGAGCGTCATTCCACTGCATAAATTTGCAGCCGCTTGCCGGTGTTGCCTGCAGAGATACTTCGCTGAATTGTGTGTAACTGTGACCAGACGGATAACTCGGTGTTACTGTGCCGGAGCTGTTGGGGTCAGCCAGTGAAATCAATGTGCGCGATGCAGCTGTTCCGCTGCTTGAATAATGGAATCCCATATCAACTTGGCCGGCATCAGGTACATAGTCGGTTCTTGTTGTGAATGAAGTCGATGGATTATAAATAGCAGTTACAGCCTCTCCGCCTCCGTTAATGCAAGGACTGTTGGCAAGCTGGCCTGCCGCGGTTTGACTTAAATAATAATTTCCTGAAGTTACTGATGGGCCCGCTCTGAACATCGGGTCGGTTTTTATATTACCTGTTCCTGCATCGCCGTCCTGGATGCATGAATATGTGGCTGTTGCGCCGTACATATCGTCGCCATTGTTCCACAGGATTGAATTTCTTATTGTCGCCGTTGAGGAAGTAGTGTAAACACCGCCAAAGTTAGAACTGCCGGTATTGTTTGCGATTGTACAGTTTATAATTACTGGTGACGAAAAATCATAGCAGTCTATAGTGCCGTATTCGCCCGCTGTGTTGCCGGCGAAAAGACAGTTTGTTATTTTGGGCGATGAGTCGCTTTCGCACTCGATAGCGCCGCCGTCATAAGCGGAGCTGTTATTGATTATAATACAGTTTGTGATTACAGGTGATGCGACAAAGCAGTCTATTGCGCCGCCGAAAGGTGCAGTATTATTTTTGATAATGCAGCTATCGATGGTCGGAGAAGCCTCTTCGCATTCTATTGCGCCGCCGTAATATAATGACGTTCCTGATGATGGAGTGCCTGCGTTGCCGCCTGTGATTGTGAATCCCCGGACAACAGAGGCCGGCGTTTCACCGTGATGAAAGTAGAATGCCCTGTTGGTGGCAGTTCCGCCGATATTGATAGTACAATTCGCAGGGTTGTTGCTTGCGCTGTGGACAGTTATAGCCTTACCACCGAAGTCGAGGTTTCGGTTTCCGGCACCGGCGTAAGCTATTGAGCTATCGGCAACGTTGACGTCATCGCCCGAAACCGCGGCAGTGATTGCCAACTGAATGTTCGCGTAAGTGCCGGGGACGTTCCGTGTGGTTGCTGTGGCAATAGAGGTTAAAAGAAATGTTAAGGCCAAACTGAAAATAAGTTTCTTATTCATGGTAAATTTGCTCCATCCTGACAAATTTGAGTTGGTTTCGTACTTTTTCATTTCGCACATTTGATTTTCCAAAATAAAAAAAAGTTATAGTTTAAGCGCATTATCTCTTACTGTCATCAGGCTGAATTGTTATGAGCCAATCCCTTGTAATAACTCTGCAACCAATCCTCACCAGCTTCCCGATTGCCGGTGATAGCCACAGAGTGCCCTTCCTCCTTGAGCCCCAAATATTCTGCGAATTTTATCATACTTTTATTCATAATGCAAGAAAAATCGCTACGTCCGCTATTTCGGCAAGCCTTTTTGGTAAAAGCAGTTCCGTTATTTATTGACAGTTGCCGAAACTATCTGTAATTTAGCTTACACTTTCTGCGATATCGCAGGGTATATCGGCCTGTTTTTTCCATAATATAACCTGTTCTTTTTATTGACTTTAGTGGAATAGCTATGATTAAAATCAACGAAAACTACCTTAAATTAGCCTCAGGCTATCTGTTCCCGGAAATCTCCCGGAGAGTAAAATCGTTCTCCACAAAAAATCCTGATAAAAATATTATCAGACTTGGAATTGGAGACGTTACAGAGCCTTTACCTCCTGCAATTATCGAAGCGATGCACAATGCAGTAAATCAAATGGGCAGCAAGACAGATTTAAAAGGTTATGGTCCTGAGCAGGGCTATGATTTTCTGATTGAAGCGATAATAACCAATGACTATAAAAGCCGCGGCGTAAGTCTCGAAAATACCGAGGTTTTTGTTAGCGACGGCGCTAAATGCGATACCGGAAATTTACAGGAAATTTTCGGTATTGATAACGTGATTGCAGTCACCGACCCGGTCTATCCGGTCTATGTAGATACCAATGTAATGGCCGGCAGAACCGGTAAAGCCGACAAATCGGGACGGTTTGCAGGAATTGTTTATATGCCCTGCACGCCCGATAATAATTTTGTTCCTGAACTGCCCAAAGAAAAAGTAGATTTGATTTACCTCTGCTTTCCGAACAACCCGACAGGTGCTGTCGCGAAAAAAGAGCAGTTGAAAAAATGGGTCGATTATGCAAAAGCTAACAAAGCAATAATTTTGTTCGATGCCGCTTATGAGGCTTTTATATCCGATAATGTTATTCCGCACTCGATATACGAGATTGAAGGCGCAAAAGAGGTCGCGGTCGAGTTTCGCAGTTTCAGCAAAACCGCAGGTTTTACCGGACTAAGATGCGCATTTACAATCGTGCCGCGAGAATTGAAAGCATGGACTTCTGACGGCAAAGCTGTGGATGTTAATCCGATTTGGAACAGGCGACACTGCACGAAATTCAACGGCGCAAGTTATGTCTCGCAGGTAGCGGCCGCGGCTGTTTACAGTGCCGACGGCAAAAAACAGGTTCGAAAAATTATTGAACTTTATATGTCCAACGCTTCGCTAATTGTCGGCACGCTTAAAAAACTTGGCTTCGAAGTTTACGGAGGCGTTAACGCTCCGTATGTCTGGCTCAAAACAAAAAACAAAATGACTTCATGGGAATTTTTTGATTACCTGCTCAACAAAGCAAATGTTGTCTGCACGCCGGGCAGCGGTTTCGGCGCGGCAGGTGAAGGCTTTGTCAGGTTAAGCGCGTTCGGCGACCCGGTCAACGTGGCAGAAGCGATGGAACGAATTAAAAAAATTTAAGGAAGAAAAATGCCCGGTGAAGTAACAGCTTATATCGGCCTTGGCAGCAATCTCGGCAGCAGGGAAAATAATATCAAAAAAGCCATCGAGCGGCTCTCTGCCGATAAACACATAAAACTTTTCGGCACAAGCAAAGTGATAGAGACAAAACCACTTGCCGAAAAATCGCAGCGAAACTATCTCAACTGCGTTGCCCAGATTAAGACAAATTTAAAAGCAGACAAACTTTTAAAAGTTTTAAAAAAGATAGAAGTGGCGCTTGGCAGAAAAAAATCGAGTGAAAAATGGTCAAGCAGGACAATCGACCTCGATATTTTACTGTTCGGTGGTAAGACTATTAAGAAGAAAGACTTGTGTTTACCGCATCGGCAGATGCATTTGAGGTCGTTTGTACTAAAAGGGCTTTGCGAACTTGGCGGCCAGATTGTTCATCCGGTTCTTAAGGAAAATGTTTCCGTTCTTTACAGCCGATTGAGCGGTAAGGATTTTTATTTTGACGAGCATCGGCCGCAGCTTGTTTCGATTGCCGGCGTAATCGGCGCAGGAAAAACTACTCTTTCCGAAGGCTTAAGAGATATTTTCGGATTTAGACTGATAAAAGAGGCCTATGACGCCAATCCGTTTTTGCCGAAAGTTTACGCGGGTCAAAAGTCTCTTGCTCTCGACAGCCAGATGTTTTTTTTACTAAGTCAGTGCGAGCAGTTAAAGCCGGAGAATTTTGCCGGCTCCGAGGCTGCGGTTAGCGATTATATAATGGACAAGGAAATGATTTACGCGCGGCTATGGCTCGACTCGGTGCAGTTCGAGATGTATAGAAAAGTCAATGCCGTGATGAGTAAAACTGTTGCCGACCCGGTATTGGCGATATATCTTAAACTTCCGCCGCAAAAAGCTCTTGAGCGGATAAAAAAACGCAGCCGGCCATACGAGCAGGGCATTGACTTGAATTTTCTTGAGAAAATTCATATCGGCTATGAAAAACTTTTCGAGACGTTTAACCGCTGTCCTGTTATAACGATAGATGCCGGTACGATAGATTTCAGACAAAAAGAAGAAATCGATTCAATCGGCAAAAAAATTAATTATTATATTGGGCACGATTAGATATATGGAAATTATCGAAATAATAGAAAAAACAAGGAAAGCTGTCGCAAAAGCCAAGGCGGCCGGCAAGAAAATCGGTCTTGTGCCGACGATGGGGGCCCTGCACGAAGGACATTTTTCACTTATAAAAGCAGCAAAGAAGCAAACTGATTTTGTAGTTGTAAGTATCTTTGTTAATCCTGCGCAATTCGGCCCCGGTGAAGATATCGACAAATACCCACGTCCTTTCGATGCAGATGTCAAGGCGTGTAAAAAATTAGGCGTTAATGTTGTTTTCGCTCCGACAGTTGAGCAGATGTATCCCGTTAGAGACAATAAATCAAGTAAGTCTGACCTCAAATCAACTATGGCAGAGTCAAAAGTAGTTGTCTCTAACGGGATGTATCCGGAAAAAAATCTTACCTGGATAAATGTCGAAAAACTCAGCGAGCCTTTATGCGGCAAAAGCCGGCCCGGCCATTTCAGAGGCGTTGCTACGGTCTGTGCAAAACTTTTTAATATTATCCGGCCTGATTTTGCGTTCTTCGGCCAAAAGGACGCTCAACAGGCAATCATTGTGCAGCGAATGGTTGCTGATTTGAATATGCCTTTGAAAATTGTAGTTTGTCCGACGGTTCGCGAAAAAGACGGTTTGGCGATGAGCAGCAGAAATAAATATCTTAATGCCAAAGAAAGAAAAGATGCGGTTTTGCTGTATGCCGCCCTGCAGGAGGCAGAACTTTTTATCAAAGCAGGCGTAAGAAAAAGCAGTGAGCTGAAAAAAGAGATGGAGAAAATTTTAAAAATCAGTAAACAGATAAAGGTTGATTATATTAGTATTGTCGATGCACAAACGCTTAACGAAATAAAAGAGGTAAAAGGACAGGTTCTTATTGCTCTTGCTGTAAAGCTCGGCGCGGCGAGACTTATTGATAATATTATGCTTGATGTTGAATAATCCTTGATTAGAATACTACGGTTTCTGCTAATTTATTTCTGGTGATATAAAATATGATGATAAAAATATTAAAGAGTAAAATTCATCGTGCTAAAGTAACGGATTCGCTTATCGATTATCCCGGAAGCATAGGAATAGATTCCGCGATGATGGAAGCTGCGGGGATATTGCCTTATGAAAACGTGATGGTCGCCGATGTAACCAACGGCGCCAGGCTTGAAACGTATGTTGTGCCCCAAAAAGCAGGCTCAGGAAAAGTTTCGATTCTCGGTGCCGCTGCGCAGCTTATGAAAAAAGGGGACATAGTCATTATAATGGGTTTTGCGTATCTTACACCTGCCGAAGCAAAGGGCTTTAAGCCGAAAGTTGTCGTTGCCGACGAAAAAAACGGTATTAAAGAGACGCTCTAATTATGCATCCGGAACTTTTCAGAATTCCATTTACCGATTTAACGGTAAAAACCTACGGCATGATGATGGTCATAGGTTTTATCGCGGCCATTAAAATTATCCGCATTCTTTCCCGTCAGATGGGCCAGCAGGATGCCGAACACATAACTACCGCGGCTCTGTATAGCCTTATCGCAGGCGTGGCTGGCGCAAGAATTTTTTATGTCATTCATTATTGGAAGGATTTTCAAGGCAAAGGATTGCTTTCAGTTTTTGCAGTCTGGGACGGCGGCCTCGAATTGCTCGGCGGAGTATTCCTGTCGATTTTCGTAATTGTTCTTTATTTATATGTGCAGAAACTGCCGATTCGCAGGTATCTCGATATTCTTGCGATTGGTTTATTGCTGGCGCTGGGCTTTGGAAGGATTGGCTGCTTTTTCAGCGGCTGCTGTTTCGGCAGGCCGACAACGTGTCCTGTTGCGATTCGTTTTCCTTATGGCTCATTGGCATATCAAAGCCAGGTCCGCCCCGACAAAGACAGGAACAGGCCCGAACCTTATATTCAGCTTCCTCCGGAATTTTTCGGATATATCAATGAAGCAAATCAATGGGTAGTTGCGCCTCCGTTGAGCAGATTCGATTATTATTTAAAACCGTTTAATTTGTTAGCGCCGCAGGAGAAAACGGAAGTAGCCGCAGACCCCTATCGCCCTCTGACTGTTTGGCCGACAGAGCTTTTCGAATCGTTTCTGGCTTTTGTTGGTTGTTCCTTGCTATATCTTCATCGCAGAAAGAGTTTCCAGTTGTTCAAAGCGGGTGGGGTGCTTCCGATTTTTTATCGCTCCGGCGTTACATTCGCCCTGATGTTTATAGTTTATGGGTTTATGCGTTTCTTTATGGAATTTTTGCGCGACGACAATCCCTTTGGGGCCGATAAGCTTACAATTTCGCAAAATCTCTCTATCGGTATGGAAGTCGTGGGTTTTTTGCTCATCTGGCTGTTTGGCAAAATGAAACCCGATAAATTCAGC
The DNA here is from genome assembly GCA_003142595.1 of Phycisphaerales bacterium. Lineage (GTDB taxonomy): Bacteria > Planctomycetota > Phycisphaerae > Sedimentisphaerales > UBA12454 > UBA12454. The sequence goes on along the minus strand of PLMU01000018.1, from coordinate 34,914 downwards.
AGTAAGTAACTTCTACTTGATTTCTCCAAGTGTTTGACATAGGGAATCTATCTGTTCTTTTGTATGGTCGCATTGAAGGGAAATTCTAAGTCTTGCTGTGCCGGGGGCAACCGTCGGCGGGCGAATTGCTACAACAAAAAATCCCTTTTCAAAAAGCCTCTTCGAGATTTCCAAAGTTTTTTTATTATCGCCTATGATAACAGGAATTATATGACTTGTGCTTGCGCCGGTATCAAGGCCGAGGTTTTTAAGTTTCTCTCTCAAATAGTCGGCATTCTGTTTTAATTTCGCCCTTTTATCTTTTGCGTTTTTGATTATTTCAACAGCGCATAAAGCTGCCGCCGAATTAGCAGGGGCCGGCGCCGTCGTATAAATAAACTGCCTTGCCTTATTTATAAGATAATCGATTACGCATTTATCACTTGCGACAAATCCGCCGCTGCATCCTGCGGATTTGCTTAATGTTGCAATGACAATATCGATTTCATCAAGAAGGCCGAGTTCTTCGGCAAGTCCCGCACCCGTTGCTCCCATACAGCCGAAGGCGTGCGCCTCATCGACAATTAAATACGCATTATATTTTTTCTTCAGTTCGATGAGTTTGGCAAGCTGGGCAAAATCGCCGTCCATCGAAAAGACGCTTTCGGTAACAATGAATTTACGATTGTATTCATCACTGGCGAGAAATTTTTCAATCCTGTCGAACTGCGTTCTCTGATATGTCCGAAATTCAGCTTCTGAACTTTTTGCGGCGTCGATTATCGAAGCGTGGTCGAGTTTATCCAGCAGAATCAAATCGCCTTTTTGCGGGATGGTCTGCAGAACGGCAAGGTTTGTCATATATCCTGATGGGAAAACAAGAGCGGCCTGTTTCTTAAACATTTTGGCAAGGGCGTTTTCCAGTTCGATATGCGGCTTTGCAGTGCCGCTGATAAGTCTTGAAGCAGCCGAGCCGGAGCCAAATTTGTCCATAGCCTCTTTGGCTGCTGCGATAATTTGCGAATTATTGGCTAAATTGAGATAATCATTGCTGCAAAAAAGAACTTTTTCAGCGTTTCCGATACGAATTACAGGCTCGGTTGCGGATTCTACGCAAATAAGGCTCCTGAGGAGGTCTTTTTGTTTAAGGCCGTTAAGTTCGTCTTTTAGGAAGTCAAATTGGCTCATTTTTAGTTTTTTATTGAAAAAACAATATTTTCCACGATATTATAAGAGAATATACAATAAGACAATATTTTTTGGGTAATATATGGGTATTTACGACAGAGATTATTCCAGGCCGGACTATGAGGATAACACCCAGCGTCCGCAGATGCAATTCAGGCTTCCGCAGTTGACGCCGGTTGTAAAATGGCTTTTGATTTTGAATGTCGGCATATATATTCTTTGCGTTACTGTTAAGCCGTTGGGTTTGCTTATTTATGAATGGCTCAGTGTAGATGCGACAAGTATCACAACTTCCTTGCAGCTTTGGCGGCTGATAGGATATCAATTCCTGCACGACCCGTCGAATCCCTGGCATATTATTTTGAATATGATGGGACTTTATTTTCTGGGTCCAACCCTTGAGCGGTTCTGGCAAAGTAAAAAATTTCTTTATTTTTACCTGCTCTGCGGTGTGGCAGGCGGAATGTTTTACCTGTTGCTGGCTAATCTTCACATTGTTAGCTCCGGAAGTCTGATAGGGGCTTCAGGGGCGATACTCGGTATGCTTGCCGCCTGTGCAATTCTATTTCCGCAATTTGTCGTATTCATTTTTATATTCCCTGTTCCGATAAGAATAGCCGCGATTCTTTTTACCGGCATTTTCATCTTCAGTATAATTACCAAAGCAGCCAACGCTGGCGGGGATACTGCTCATCTTGCGGGAATGGCGGTAGGCGCCGCTTATGTATATTTTTGGCCGAAATTAAAAAACAGATTCAAATCGGTTCCGCATACATATACCAGTGACTGGGAAAAAAAATTCAAGGCTTACAGCCAGTTGCAAAAAGAAGTGGACAGGATACTGGTCAAAGTCAACGAGCAGGGCATTGCAAGCCTGACAAAAAAGGAAAAAAAGACGCTCGAAGAAGCGACAAAACTTGAGCAGATGAAAAGCAGATTGTAAACGTATAATCAGCTATTCTTCTTTACTTTTTATTTTCCCGCCATAACCATATTGCCAGCGCTGCGGTAATTATGCACGCCGCGACACTTGCCGATATTGGTATCTCGGCGTTATTTACTGTTACTTTCCATTGCAATATCACCCTCAGCAGATGCACCAATGAGACAATTACCAGAAATATCGCCGTGACGGCTGTAGATGTTTTCATAATTATACTCCTTTATAATAATACTTTATTCTATCAAACTTTTTTTGAATTGCAATAATTTCTGCACACATAAAAAAAGCCCCTTGGGGTGAAGGGGCTTTTTGAATCAATTATTTTGAAGAGTTTTTAGTCCCAGTCAATCTTTTCCGACTGGCTGAGCAACTCCTTCAGGCGCTGTTCGACTTGTTCTGTCTTTTTGCTTTTGATACTCTCGAGCTCAGACTGGCTCTTTTTTACATTCTGCTGAAGCTCTTCAAGTTTTTTCTTAAGCTCTTCGTATTTGAGCTGTTTTTTCTGGACAATCAGGTCGAAACTGTCGCCGACAACCGTCTTTAACTGGTTTGTCAGCTCTTTTTTCTTTGCTTCATCAGTTGTCCCCTTTATTTGTTCAAGCAGATCATTCCGTTTCTGTTTTAGCGCAAGGTCCTTCTTGAGCACCTCGGCAAGCGCAGGATTAGTTTGCTCAGTTTCCATAATCTGGCGGTAATTTTTCATCTCGAGCATCATTCTTCTCATATATGCAGGAGGGTCTTTTTCCTTTAGAGCCGCAAGTTCCTTTGCCTTTGCCGGTTCGTTCTTCTCGAGCCATGCTATCAACTCATTTTCTCTTGCCTGCATATGTTCGCGAATCTTTTCTCTGTTCATTAAGTCCATTGGCTGGTCGCCTCTGCCTTCCATTGGTGCTCTGGGGCGAAGCCGATTTGGTTCGGTACCTTCAGGTCCTGGACCTGGTTCACCTGCGTGCTCATGTGAGGGTGAAACAGCTTGAGGCGGCGGGGGAGGAGGAGCGTTAGGGTCAGATTCCTTGGCCTGCAATGAGCAGACAGCCAGAAGTGTAAATGGCAGAGACAATAAGAGGATTTTTACCGCCGTTTTCATTTTTGTTATCCTTTCCAAAAAAAGTTTTCAGTATCTATTATTTCAGTTTCAACATTTCCAACACTGTCGGAAAGCTGTTCGTTTGTTCCGTTATCTTCGCCGAGGCGGACCGCCATAACTTCGCTACCAAGCAGTTGGGCTTCCTTTTCCAAAGCGGTAATACTATTATCGGTTCGTGCCAGAGCGGCCCGATAGCTATTCTGAACATTATTAACAGCCGGTTTTTGCGTGGCGGTGTTCTCCATGAGCAGGTAAGAGGCAACGAGAACAACAGCCGCAACGGCAATCGTTTTTACAAGAACGTGTAAAATACCGGTGTGCCTTCGTTTGCGGCCGATGTTCAGTTTAATATGATTTATAATATTCTCTTGAGGCTGGGGCGCACGATACCCATCAAATAATTGCTCTCCCTGTGTGATATCATTCTTTATCTGTTCGGCCTGGTCAGGCGAATAAAATCGTGATAATAAATTATCAATATCTTCTTTTTTATTTTCCATTATCTGATTCTTCCATTAATTGCCGCAGTTTTTTAAGTCCGCGATGAACTTTCGAAAGCACAGTGCCAACAGGCTCATTTCGCAATTTTGCCAGTTCTTCAAAACTTAACTGCGAATAATAACGCATAATAATAATTTCGGCAGTTTCGGGCTCAAGTCTTTGAATTTGGCGAGTCAGTTTGTCCGTCATTAAATCGCCCCTTGGGGGCGGTTCGGTTTCAGATTGAACCTGCTCTTCTATTCGTGAAAGCATCTTTTCACGGCGTTTTTTGCTCCGTAAATAATCGGTAAACAGATTCGAAGCTATTCTGAAAAGCCAAGGCTCAAAGGTTTCCGGGCGGCAGGAGCCGATTTTCTCAACCATTTTTAAAAAGAGCTCACTAAGCAACTCGTTTGAGTCGTCCCTGTTGCCTGTTAATCTATAAAAGTAGCCAAATAAACGACTTGCGTAAATATCCACCAACTCTGAAAAAGCCTTCTCGCTGCCGCTGCGGGCAAGCGAAACTATCTCTATGACTTTCTGGGGGTCGTTCATTTCGTTAAGTTTTTCATAACTAAAGACGCTTAATGGTTTTTGAATATTGCATCATATTTGTAATTTTTTTTCAACACTGCGAAAATTTTATTTTAGACCTTTTTATACCTGAAAAAACCGCCTAAAAAAATAATGTATTGAAATTTTTTTAATCAGGGCGTGGTTTTTATCGGAACAAGGATGAAATTGTATTCAGCGGCATTCTGGCTGGGGTTAAAAACAGGCGAATCAACGGACTCGAAGCCGTCGGCCTGTGCTCTTAGCTGAAAATCTAACGGTTCAGTTATCATCAGTTCGAATTTTTCATTGGAAAACGATGTGCCTGTCTGCTGCCAGGAAATATTTGTGCCGGTGTAATAGAATCCTATGGTTATTTTGAATGTTTTCACCGGCTTATCAGGAACTTCGCTGGTAACAATTCCGCTGAACTTAAACGCCTGCCGCAGTGTTATTACATAATCGCTTCCGCTTTTCATAACATAATTTCGAATACTCATATAATCATTTTTTTGTATGTCGAAGGAAGCCTCGTCCGCAGGCGCATTTGTCCATTGGAAAAATCCGTTGGCATCGGTTTTTGTTTCAAAGCTTAATGAGCTTGTTCCCTGCCACGATGAAACTGCGACCGAAGCGTCTTTTACGGGAGCGATGCTGACATCAACAACTTTGCCGTGAATATTATTTGGAGGTTCAATGGTGAAAATAACCGGCGGCATATCAGGCTTGATTTCAACCGGCTGCATCTGCGGCGCACCGCCGCCATACCGGGCGATAAATACTTCGACGCCCTGGGGCACATTGTCGAAATGGAACCAGCCGTTTGCGTCGCAGGTCACAATAGTATTGCTGTCGCTGGGTAATGAACCTTTGGTAATTGTCGCCTGCAGAGGATTTTGCTGGGAATCGATTACTCTTCCTGTAACCGTAATACCTTTTTCGAGGATTGTTGCAAAAGAAAAATCCTCTAATTGTTCGATTGATGCCATCTGGTAATTTTCCGCCGGCAGGTAGTCGGGATGCGTTGCCATTATCGAGACGCCGGTCGCGTTTAAAGGGAAATTACCGCATCGCCAGATACCGTTGGCATCAGTTTTAAAGGTGCCCAGCATACTGAGCTTTTGTTTCTCTTCTATATCGGCGAATTTGACAAGGACCCTTACGGCGACTCCTTTTATCGGTTCCGACTGCTGGTTTTTGACGATTCCTCCGATTTTGATTGTCAGCGGCTCGTTAATTTCTTTGTTAGCTGCGGGCGGTTGCTTTGTGCTCACCTCTTTGCTCGGCGCAGGTATCAGAGTAATCGGTTTTACTTTTTGAGGAAGATTCGTTTCATTCGGTCTTGCAATTTTTTTTGGCAGGGCAGGGCGATTTGCCGGGGCGGATTGAAAAAGTAAAAAAGCCGCAATTACTAAAATGGTTGTAACAACGATGCCATATAAAATCAGCCGGCCGATTTCTGCCCGGCCGGTATTAAACACCGAAAGTATTTTTGCGCGGAGTTTTTCTTTGTGGCCGGCGTCAGGAGTCTCGATTAGCTCTTGTTCAGTTTTAGTTGCGAGTTTGGCAAATTCTTCTTTCTTTAAACAACGATTAATCTCTTCTGTGGCGATAGCGTAAAGCCAGTCATAAAATTCCGTTCTTGTCGTGCCGGTAAAACGGCTTATATTCTGTGCCGCCCGGATAAAAACCATACTGGTTATATCTTCGGTAACCTGTTTTGAAGGCAGACGGCTGGCGCAATAGCGATATATTTTTTCGTAATATATGTCATATAGAAGGATAAAGGCCGAACTATCCGTGGCGGCAAGGATTACCAGAGGGTCTGGCTGCGGTTTTGAATTTTCTTTGGCCATATCTCAATCCCTTGAGCACGGTAACTTATTATGCGGACAGCAGTTAAATTCTATTTCATATTGCAGTTGTATTCAACAAGAAAATTAATACCGCAAATACACCTCTTGCGAGACCTTTTTTTTATTGAAAGTCCCCAAAAAGGTGGAAAAACGGGTGTTTTGGGGCAAATTAGGTTGGACAAAAAAACTTGACAGTGGAAACCGGCTAAAGTAAACTGTTGCTTTCTCTAATGTTGCGGAAATAGTAATAAAAGTTAATGTTTTTGGAGGTCATTTTTAGTGGCGAATGATTTGGCTCGTAATTTGATAACTGCCGGTGTGCATTTTGGTCATACCGTCAGCCGATGGAATCCCAAAATGAAACCGTATGTTTATACCCGGAGGGGTATGATTCATATCATCAATGTCCGCGAAACGCTCAGGGGCATTATCCTTGCGAAAAAACTTTTAAAGGATATGGTCTCCAGCGGTAAGGATGTTGTATTCATTGGAACTAAAAGACAAGCACAAAAAGCGGTAAAGTCCGCTGCCGAAGCGACAGGTATGCATTATGTTACCAACCGCTGGCTGGGCGGAACGCTTACTAACTTCAGAACAATACACTCGAGGATTCAGAGACTTGACGAGCTTGAGACTATGGCGGCCGACGGTTCGATTGAGTCCGAAAGCAAAAAACGGGCTTCGACCCTCAAGCGTGAGCTTCGCAAGGTCAAGTCGAATCTTGAAGGCATCCGCAAAATGAACCAGATACCGGGCGTTCTTGTGGTTGTCGATGCAAGAAGAGAGCATCTGGCTCTTCGTGAAGCCAAAAAGACCGGTGTTCCGACAATAGGTATTATCGATACCGATTCTGATCCGGATACCGTTGACATAGCGATTCCCGGCAATGACGATTCAGTCAAGGCGATAGATATAATTATAGCTGAGCTTGCATCATCGGTTGCGGAAGGCAAAACTTATTACAAAGCCGCCCCTCGCGACGAGGAAGGCCGCAAACCGCGAGTTAGAAGACGTTCTCTTGCAAGGGCAGGCGAGGGCGGCGAATCAGAAGTTGCCGCAGGCTCAGATAATGCTTCACCGGCCGGCGAACCCGCACAGAGTTAGACAATAAGAAACCTGCCGTGCAGAAATATTTAGCGCGGCCTTGGTGCAAATACAGATTTTCATTATTTATGATTCAGGAGATTTTTTAAAATGGCGGAAATATCATCTGCAGTTGTTATGAAATTACGAAAAATGAGCGGTCAGGGAATGATGGACTGCAAAAAAGCCCTCGAGGAATGCAACGGAAACCTCGATGAGGCTATGACGATACTCAGGAAAAAAGGTCTTGCCACTCTTACCAAAAGAGCCGACAAGGAAACTACTGAGGGAAAGGTCGTATGCGTTACAAGTTCTGACGGAAAGCAGGCTGCGATGGCCACACTTTGCTGCGAGACGGATTTTGTCGCCAAGACCGATGCCTTTATTGCTGCCGCTGATTCAATGAAAGATTTCCTGCTTGCCTGCAAAGCCGAAAACGGCGTTGACAATCTGCTTGCTACCGAAAAAGGCGGCAAGAAATTTTCCGATATCATTACTGAATGCGTCAGCAAAACAGGCGAGAAAACTACAGTTGGCGATTATGCCAAGTTATCGCTTAAAGGCGCAGGACATATAGCAACCTACGTCCACTTTAACGGTAAAATCGGCGTTATGATTGAGTTCGAGACCAGCACACAGGCTGTTGCCGACAATGAGCAGTTTAAAACCATCGCCAAAGATATCGCGATGCACGTGGCGGCTATAAATCCTATTTCGCTTGATTCATCAGGCATCCCAGCCGATGTTATCGAACGCGAAAAAGCCATTGCCGCTGACCAGGTAAAAGACAAACCCGCCAATATCATCGGTAAGATTGTCGAAGGTAAAATGAATAAGTTTTTTGCCGAAAACTGCCTGCTGCAGCAGGGGTTTGTCAAGGAAGAGAAGGTTCAGGTGCAGAAAATTCTTGCCGACGCTGCAAAAGCGGCCGGCGGAACCGCCAAAATAATTAAATTTGTCCGATTCGCAATCGGCTAATATAATATACACCATAGAATAGACAGGAACAGGGATGGGCAAATTGAAATACAAGCGTATTCTGCTGAAACTTAGCGGCGAAAGCTTCTGCAAAGCCGGCGGATTCGGTATCGACGGCCAACAGCTTGCTTCGCTGGCGGAGCGCATTATACAAATTCAAAAACTCGGCACACAAATCGCCATCGTTGTCGGAGGCGGCAATTTTCTCCGCGGCGAAACCTTCAGTAAAGCAAGTCATATCCCGCGACATACCGCTGATTATATGGGAATGCTGGCAACGGTAATTAATGCCTGCGCCTTGCAGGAAACTCTTGAAAAAATGGGCCAGCCTACGCGAGTATTAAGCGCGATTGAAGTTTCCGCTATCTGCGAACCTTTCATCCGCAGAAGGGCGATAAGGCATCTCGAAATGGGAAGAGTTACCATCCTGGCAGGCGGAACCGGAAACCCGTTCTTCTCAACTGATACCTGTGCTGCTCTTAGAGCTTCCGAGCTTGACGCCGATGTGCTTATCAAAGCGACAAAAGTTGACGGCGTTTATGATGACGACCCGGTTAAAAATCCCAAAGCAAAACTTTTTGATAAGCTCAGGTATCAGGATGTATTGAAAAAGAACCTGCGGGTTATGGACCATTCGGCCATAAGTTTATGCAGTGAAAATAAAATTCCGATAATTGTGCTGAATATCTTTCGGAAGGGCACTATAACAAAATCGCTTTTGGGCGAAAAAATAGGAACTATTGTCAGTTAGTTGCCGGAGGTTACTATGCCGACTCAGAAAATTGTAGCTGAACACAAATTACTTATGGACAAGGCGTATGAACATCTGCACAATGAGTTCAAATCTGTAAGAACCGGCAGGGCGTCAACCGGTCTTGTCGAAAATATCAGGGTCGAGTATTACGGAACGCCCACGCATTTAAAACAGCTTGCGACTCTCTCGGCCCCGGAAGCCAATATGATTGTCATAAAGCCCTTTGACCCGGCTTCGATAAAGGAAATCGAAAAGGCGATTAGAAACAGCGACCTTTCTATTGCGCCAATCAGCGATGGAAAAGTAGTCAGGCTCAATGTTCCGCCTTTGTCTCAGGAAAGAAGGAAACAGCTTGCCAGCCAGGTCAAACAGCTTGGCGAACAGGCCAAGGTCAGCATTCGAAACATTCGCAGAGATGCCAACAAGAAGCTCGACGATGAAGAAAAGGCAAAATCCATCTCGCTGGACGACCGCGACCACGGGAAAAAAGAAATCGACGAGCTTACAAGACAATATACAGACATAATGGACAAAGCCGTAAAAACAAAAACTGATGAAGTAATGCAAAGCTGATATAGACAATCCTAATTTTTGATATTTTGATTTTTAAATTTCTTTTGTGAGGGGACACAAATGCAGTCCGAAAAGAATAATCAGGAAAAAAAACGTTCAAAAATCTCCGTAAAAAAGATTTTTATCTGGACACTGTTTTTTTTATGTGTGTTCTTTTTGATTTTGTACTTTGCCGTTCCGGCTTATCTGTCCAGCAACAGCGGGGAAAGTATGATACTGGCGAGGGTGAATGCTTTAATTAGCGGCAAAGTCAAAATTGACACGCTATCGATGGGCTGGTTCCAGGGCGTAAAAGCGCAAAAGTTCGATTTTACCGACAATACCGGCTGCACAAAAATAACCGCAAAATCTGTTTCAGCACGTCCCAGTTACCTTGCTCTTCTGAGCGGAAAGCTGTCAATCGATGCCGCTGTTATTGACCAGCCGCAGGTTTTGATAGATGTATCCGGCCCATGTGCACAAAAAAAGATTGCCTCTTCCGAAAAACTTCTGCTCTCGCAGGAAACGGCAGCCAAAACTAAAAAAGAACCTTCAGCACCGCCAGCCGCCGCTCTATTGGCCATTGAAAATATCGACCTGACTATAAACCAGGGCAATTTCAAAGTTATCGCTCCAGATGCGAACGATATTGTTAGAACTTTGGAGTTGAAAGATATAAACAGTAAACTTGCGTTAAGGCCGCTCGGAAGCCAAAGTACTTTCGATGTCTCGATGGCAGTGGCGTCCGCTAATGAGGTTTCACAGATCAGCGCTTCGGGCCAATTAAAAACGGCCAATAAGGAATGGTCGCTTGCCGGTACCACAGGCGACGTTTCGCTTGAAGTCAACGACCTTGACATTTCGGCACTTTCGCCGCTGTTTAAAGTGTTTGACGTGAATTTGACGACCGCCGGCAGAGTCAAGGCGAGTATGGAGGCCAAGATTCAAAAGGGGCAGTTTGAAAATCTCCAGGGCACTGCCAGCGCAACCAATCTTGATATATCCGGCTCAGCTATAAAAGGCGACAGAATCCAGACATCAGCATTTCAGGCGGATGTAAAACTTAACACGACAGAAAAAACAATAAATATCGACCGGCTCAAAATCACAGCCGATGGTTTGACCGCCGATGTGAAAGGAACCGTTCCAAAAACCATGAGCAGTTTTGAGGATTTTCTAAAAGCCGATTCTGCCGATAATCTGCAGGCCCAGTTTGACTGCGACGTCGCAAAAACTTTCAAGCAGGTCAAGACGATTGCGAAATTCAAAGAGGATTTCGACATAAACTACGGCAGATTGAGCGGAACTATAAATACCGAAGCTCAAAACGGCAAAAGGACTCTGGCCGGTAAAGTCAAACTTTGGGCGCTCGAAGGAAAATTCCCTGTAAAACGCATTATACTTTCAAAGCCTGTTGAAGTTGACGCGAAAATAATTTCGCAGCAGGACAAGATAACAGTTGAAAAGCTCACCGTCGATTCTTCGTTTCTAAAGGGCAGCCTCAGCGGCACAACAGACAATATGAATTATACCGCCCGGCTTGACCTTGCCCAGATGCAAAGCGACGTGGGGCAATTTTTCGAGATTAAGCCGAAACTGGCCGGCGATGCAAATCTCACGGGAAAAGCGGCTTTCGCAAAAGAAATTCTCAGCAGCACAGGCAGCGGAACATTTAACAATATCATAGTTAAGATGCCAGACAGCAACGGCATTTCAGAGCCAGCTGCAAATATCAAATACGATTTCACTTCTGATTTTGGAAACAAACAGATTACTATTAAAACCGCCGATATTACCGCCTCGGCAGGCAAGATAAGTCTGAAAGATTCGATGGTTCCTTTCGGCTCAGGTGCACAAAATCAGACGCGAATTAATGCCGATATGGTTGTTGACCTTGCTAAAGCCGGGCCATATCTTTACACTTTCGGCAAACTCGACCCCAAAACACGGCTTGCCGGCACCGCGCAGGGCGACATCTCACTTGGCATTAAAGATAATATTATCGATGCGATCATAAAACAGATTGCCATAAAGAATTTCAGTCTCGCTTCTGTCGGCAAACAAACCTTTTCTCAGGAATATATGGACATGGCCTTTACGGGTCGGTTCGACACCGCACAGAAAATTTATACTATCGAAAAACTTCAGTTAACAAGTCCGCAAATAAAACTTATCGGCAAACTTACCAATTCCCAGTCCGGCCAAAACGTAAAAAGCGAAGGTGCATTCACTGCCGATTACAATCTGGCGGCTGCAAGTGCACTTGTTTCGCCGTTTCTACCGTCCGGCTTATCCGCGACCGGCAAAAGAAACGATACTCTCTCATTTTCAAGTGTTTATCCAAAACAGACCCCGGCTCTATTTACCAGCAATCTTAATGCAAAATCAACTTTTGGTTTCGATAGCGCCGAATATATGGGTCTTAATATTGGCAAAAGCGAATTTGACATCAAAGTCGATAATGGCCTTATGACAATCGCTCCGTTTTCTACCACCGTCAACAGCGGCAAACTAAACTTCGCCGCCTCTGCGAACCTGAAGGACACTCCATCGATGCTCAAAACTCCCAGCGCGATGAAAATGTTCGACAAAATTCAAATCACAAAGCAGACTTCCGATGCGATGCTCGGTTATATGAACCCCGTTTTTGCAGGTGCCGTCAATGTTACAGGTATTCTGAATTTCGATTGCCAAAAAATGGCCATCCCTCTTCAGTCGGGCTATAAAAATTCTATGGATATAGCCGGCACAATTTCTATAGACAATATGCACTTGAAAGGCTCATCGCTGCTGCCGCAGATTGTTCAACTCACCGGTGGCTCCTCGGACCCGAACATAACTCTTCTGCCGACTCCGTTTACGGTTTCAAACGGAATCATCAAATACGATAATATGCAGATGAACATCGACCAAAAAGCTATCAACTTCGGCGGCCAAATCGGCCTGGATAAATCGATGCAAATGAATGTTACTTTGCCATGGACATATAACGGCCAGAGAATTATGTTGCCGCTGAAAGGTACGATTGACAAACCCAAAATCGATGTAAATAAACTTCTCAAGCAGCAGGCTGAACAGGAGATGCAGCAGCAGATTCAAAAAGGCCTTGAAAAATTGTTAAAGAAATAGGAGTAGTTATGTTCAATAAACTATTTTCCACTCCAACCGAAGAACTCGGCCGATTCGCCCGTTTTATAGTTTTTCAAATCAGGCTCTGGCCGCAGTGTATAAAACTCCTCTTCAAAAACAGGGCCGACCAGCAGGCCTCGGTGCTTTCGTATAATACAATCTTTGGCATTGTGCCGCTTATGATTGTAACGCTTTTGATTTTTCATTCTCTCGGCGCGTTTGAAGACCTCGGCTCGCAGGTAAGAACTTATTTCTACGAAATGGCTTTCATAAAAAACGTCGAATATCCTGTTGACCCCAACAATCCGGACCAGAAAATTACACTCTCCCAGAAAATCGATGAATTTACTAACAACTTTTACGCCAATCTCAACAAAGGCTCAATTACCATTATCAGCAGCGCACTCATTATTTGGGCCGCAATCGCATTGTTAATGAACATTGAAAATTCATTCAATATTATATGGAACGTTAGCCGCAGAAATATGATTCAAAGGATAACCAATTACTGGGCATTTCTGACTCTCGGCCCGCTCCTGCTCGGCGTGGCCATTTATGTCAACGCCAAATACAGCATAGCAGGCCATTTGACCCACAGCATCTTTACTTACATCGGTCCTATCGTGCCGTTCGTAATTGCTTTTATCGGCTTGTATGCCCTCTATATGCTTATGCCTAACGCCAGGGTAAACTCTAAAGCCGCTATGTGGGGTGCGCTTATCGCCGCTATTGCATGGACAGTCGCAAAATGGGGCTTCGGCCTTTACATTGTAAAATTTATTCCATCAAGCGCGGTCTATGGCATACTTGGCCTTGTCCCACTGGCCGTTTTATGGATTTACATTACCTGGCTCATCGTCCTTTTCGGTCTGCAGCTTGCCTTTACAACTCAGAATTTAAAAACTATAGAAGAGGCGGAAAATGCCGCCTCGAAACTCCGCCAGGAATATTTTATCGCTACCGATTTGCAGATAGCGGGAATTATGAGATATATCTGTATTGCTTTTGAGAAGAAAAACGTACCTGTTCCATCTGAACTTGTTTGCAGTCAGTTAAATCTGCCAGTTGATTTTACCGAAAAGATTTTAAACCATCTCGTAAAAGCTAATCTTTTACTAAAAACAACTGAACCTGCCCCCGGTTTTGCCCCCGCTACAACTGCGGAAAATCTGAATCTTGCTGAAATTTATGATGCGGTCAGGAACGCCTCATTTGCCGCCCCAGGCGACGAATCTGCCGTTATAAAACAGATTACTGATAATTACCGCCAGTCTCTGACCCAATACAACGTAAAAAATTTAATGTAAACAAAAGCCAGGGATGTAAATATTTAAAATATCATCAAGTCGTATTCAAGCTCAAATCGCAATTTGTGTTCGGCCTCATTCTGAGCTAACTTAAGGAAAGTATCTTTGAGGTCCTGTTTGGCGGCGATGGAAGCCAGATTGACGTAAAGCGCACGCGAGGTCTCTTCTTTTTTCATTCCGATAATTAGAAGATCGGTATAGCTCATATCCGGACCCGGCCGGACATCTTTTGCGTAATCGGCGATGTTGAGCTTTCCAATTTCCTGATCGCTCAGAGCGATCTTGCCGAATTTGATGGCCTCAAGTTCGTTCTCGTGGTCCAACTCCTCAGCGGCCAAACCCGTAAGTGTTTTTGCCAGTTTGGGGTCTTTTACTATGCTCGAGAGTTTCATATAAAACGACTGAGCGTCAATCTCCCTGCCTATCGCAAAATCCAGAATTTTATCGACAGTATCGAATTTCTTTACATCGTAATCCCACTTGGCGACCTTTTTAATGTCTCCTTTGTTCATTTTAATCTCTCCTAAATCAATACTTATATTCTATCCTCTGACCAGATGAATGCAACAGACTTATTTTCCTTTCGGCAGAGGGGCGAATGGAATTAAACCTTCCTCTTGACAAAGGCCGATATAATTGATAATATATCAAGTTCATCCTCGCCTTGGCGGGGACAAGGTTAATGGTTTACAGAATAATGTAAGCTGTTTCCTGAAACACCCTTAGGGGTGATTATGGCACTGCGACGGGACGCAAATCCTGAATTTGCAGGCTATTAAAGCTCGTTGCTTAATAGTCGGCCTTTCAGAAACGCCCAAAAAAGCCGTAGTTTGCCGGAATAACTGAATAGTTTATCGGGAGTTAAAAAATGAAGAAACTTTCATCAAGTGACAGTTCCACTCAAAATCCATCCATCTTACCCATCAAAAGCGGCGCAGAAATTATTGTCGCTACACTAATTGAGCAAGGCGTTGAAACGATGTTCGGATATCCGGGCGGAGTAGCGCTTCCGCTGTTCGACAAACTTTATGATGCGCCAATCAATTTTATAATTCCGCGTCACGAGCAGGGCGGATGCCATATGGCTGATGGCTTCGCACGGGCGAGCGGGAAAACGGGCGTTATTCTGACTACAAGCGGGCCGGGAGCGTGCAACCTGGTTACAGGTTTGGCAACGGCGATGATGGATTCAGTGCCGATGGTTGCGCTGACTGCGCAGGTTCGCACAGACCTGATTGGCAATGACGCTTTTCAGGAAGCGGACACTACAGGCATAACCCGTCCGGTTACAAAACATAATATGATTATCAAGGACATCAAGGATTTACAGCGGTCGATTCGCGAGGCGTTTTATATCGCAAGTACCGGAAGGCCGGGGCCGGTGCTGATTGATATTCCAGTCGATATTGAAGTTGCTAAATATCCGCTGCAACCGCTGGAAGAAATTTCTCTGCCGGGATATAAGCCGCAGGAAAAGGGACACCACAGGCAAATAAAAATGGCAGCGGAAATGATAAATAAATCCGAAAGGCCGGTTCTGTATGCCGGCGGCGGAGTTATCACGGATAACGCATCGGAAGAACTGCGGGAATTTGCGAAAAAGGCGAACCTGCCTGTTACGATGACGCTGCTGGGACTTGGATGTTTTGACCAGAGGGAGCCGCATTCGCTCGATATGCTCGGAATGCACGGGACTGCTTATGCGAATTTTGCTGTTCAGGAATGCGATTTGATGATTGCGGTTGGAGCACGGTTTGACGACAGGGTTACAGGAAAATTAAAGACTTTCGCACCGAACGCGAAGTTTATTCATATAGATATTGACCCGAGCAGTATCAGCAAGAATATAAATGTTAATATTCCGGTTGTCGGAAGCGCGAAATATACACTTGGCGAACTGACAAAAGAAGTCGAATTCAAGGAAAGAAAAGCGTGGTTCGATAAAATCGCGGACTGGAAGAAACGCTATCCGCTGAGATATGACGCCAAGAGCACGAATATAAAGCCTCAATATGTAATTGAGCAAATTTGCGAAGCAACGAAGAGCGAGGCGATAATTGTTACGGGTGTCGGTCAGCACCAGATGTGGACGGCACAGTTTTATAAGCATATAAAGCCGCGGCATTTTATTACTTCGGGCGGTCTTGGCACAATGGGCTACGGTCTGCCTGCCGCGATAGGCGCACAGATTGCGATGCCTGGCGCGACGGTTATAGATATTGACGGCGACAGCAGTTTTAATATGACGATGAACGAACTTTGCACCGCTGTTCAGTATGAGCTGCCGATAAAAGTCTGCATTATCAACAACGGACATATGGGAATGGTTCGTCAATGGCAGCAATTGTTTTACGGCAAGAGATATTCGAAGAGCTCGCTGCGAAATCCGGAGTTCGCGGCGGTGGCCCAGGCGTTTGGCGCGGTCGGTATCACAGTCGATAAAAAAAGCGAAGTGAAATCGGCTATCGCGAAAATGCTGGCGGAGAAACGGCCATGCCTGGTTGATTTCAAAGTCGAACGCGAAGAAAATGTCTGGCCGATGGTCGCTACCGGAAAGAGTCTGCATGAAATGGACGGTCTGGATATATTCGATAGTATGGCATAGAAAGAATAAAGGGTAAAACCATGAAACATATAATAAGCACGTTAGTTCAGAATAAGCCGGGTGTTCTGGCGCATGTTGCAGGAATGTTCGCGGCCAGAGCATTCAATATTGATTCGCTGGCGGTCGGAAGAACGGATGACCCGATGCTGAGCAGAATGACAATCGTCGTTATCGGAGACGATAAGGTCGTCGAGCAGGTCCGTAAGCAGCTTGCCAAGATTATAGATGTCGTCAAGATTCAGGATTTTTCCGGCAAGGAAGTCATAGCTCGCGATTTGATGCTGATGAACGTCTGCACACCGCCGGAAAAGCGGGCAGAAGTGCTTGCGCTGGTCGAAATGTTCAAGGCGAAAGTTGTGGACATCGGGCAAAAATTTGTTATGGTTGAGTTTTCGGCAAGCGAAGATAAAATCGAATCGTTTATCGACGCGTGCAGACCTTATGGAATAAAAAATATGGTAAGAACCGGCACGGTCGCGATGGCCAGATTGAGCCAGGCGACGGGCGGCGAAGAATAATAAATGCTTTATTTTTAAGATGTTAGGAGATTTTTGAAATGGCTAAGATATATTATCAAAAGGACGCACCAATTGGGCCGCTGAAGGGTAAAAAAGTGGCGGTAATCGGCTATGGCAGCCAGGGGCACGCACACAGCCTCAACCTGCGCGACAGCGGGATTAAAGTAGCTGTAGCGGAATTGAAAGGCACAGATAATTATAAGCTGGCACAAAAACACTTTTTTAAGCCGGGCGATATAAAAACAGCGATGAACGGCGCAACATTGATTATCGTAACGCTGCCGGATGAAATGCAGGCAAAAATATATGAAACACAGATTAAGCCGAATCTTAAGGCAGGCCAGACACTGGGATTCTGTCATGGGTTCAATATTCATTTCAAATATATCGTGCCGCCGAAGAATGTTAATGTTGTTATGATAGCGCCGAAAGGACCAGGACACCTGGTTCGCAGCGAATACGAAAAGGGCGGCGGAGTGCCTTGTATCGTAGCTGTTCAACAGGATGCAACTGGTGACGCAAAGAAAATCGCACTTGCCTGGGGTAACGGAATGGGCGGAGCAAGAGCGGGCATTATTCAGACCACCTATAAAGAAGAAACAGAGACAGATTTGTTCGGCGAACAATGCGTTCTTTGCGGCGGATTGACTTCGCTGATTAAAGCTGGATTCGAAACGCTCGTTAAGGCAGGTTATCAGCCGGAGATTGCATATTTCGAATGTATGCACGAAGTAAAACTCATCGTTGACCTGATGTATCAGGGCGGAATGAGTTATATGAGATACAGCATTTCGAATACCGCCGAATACGGCGATTTGACAAGAGGGCCGAGAATTATCACAGACAAGACCCGTGCTGAGATGAAAAAGATTCTTGGAGAAATCACGAGCGGAAAATTCGCAAAAGAGTGGGTCAGCGAATATAAAGGCGGAATGAAGAAATTCAACGCGCTTTATAAGAAGGATTATAACTGCAAGCTTGAAAACGTCGGCAGAAAACTGCGCAAAATGATGAAATGGATTAAAGCGAAAGAAGTATAAGCTGTATTATTAATGAAAGGGATTCGCTTGAAGACTGCTAATTTATTGCTGATTCAGATTATGGCAACGGCGTTTATGTTTTACTCCGGCTGCGGGATAGAAGAGCCAATTGAAAGAGTAACGAAAGAACCGAAGCCTTACAATAAGCAGCTTCCGGCGGCTTATCACAAAATCCATATTAAACAAAGCACCAGCGCCGATGTTCTTGCGGTTATAAAACAGTATAAATCCGAGATGGTCACTCAAAGCAAAAGCGTTGTAGCCAGTTGGGGAGAAAAGAAAGAAACCTCCCAGTTATGGCTGACTATGGCGGCGTTTAATGAAGAAGATTTTACTGTAACGCGGAAATATTTTCTGACCATCGATGAAAAACCATGGCATTTAGGCGCTATTGGACAAGCCTTACGATTCGACAGCGAAGTGACGATAGATGAAGCGACTTTGACAGAGCCTTATCCGGGCGAAAATGAAAAGCGAATCGCAATCTTCAAGAAAACGGTTGAAAATACGCGTGATGATTTCGCACAGGTCCATCAGGACAACAGGGTCCTGAATGAAGGCGCGATGATGACGAATCAGATGATGGAAAGAATAATTTATGTGCTGAAAGAGTCACCGACGCTGGCGGCAAAATTCGATGAACCTAACGGCTTTGAGTTTGATCATCCTACACTGGGGAAAAGCCGAGTGGGTATGACTCTTAATAACGACGTTGCAAAAATCAAAATAAGGATAGGCGGTGTGAAAAAAAGCTGGAAAGAAGAATAATTCATTAGAAAGGCCGGCAAATCACCGGCCTTTTTTGTTTTCAATCAGATAATTAAATTCTACTTTTTCTCACCCATTAATTTTACAATCGTTGGCTCCATAGCCTGTGCCCATATCATATAGCCTTTATCGCCTGGATGGAGCAAATCAGGCATAATATCTCTTGTAAGCACGCCTTTTTTATTCAGAAACTTTTTATTTATATCGAGATAATAAATCATTTTGTTATCAGCTATTTTTGACACAATCTTATTGGCCTTTTCATTTTTATCCCATTGAGGGTTAAATTTTCCATCCTGAGTTTTGTCTTTTCTCTGTTCATCAGAGCCGCGGGGGAAAATAGCGAGTATAAGGATTTTAGTTTGCGGAAGCCTGGTTCTCAACTGGCAAACAACGGCCTTGACGCCATCGGCAATTTGCTCTGAAGTGTAATCGTTATTCTTGGAATTGTTCGTTCCAATCATTAAAATGGCTAATTTAGGATTGATATTATTTACCTCGCCGTGCTCGAGACGCCAGATAACATTTTGAGTTTTATCGCCGCTAATACCCATATTCACCACGTTACGATTAGCATAATACTTGTCCCAAACCCCTTTGCCATCCTTTTCCCAAAAATGCGTGATAGAATCGCCAACCATTATAATATCCACGTTGCCTTGCTTAATTCTTTTGAGAATATCATTGTGGCGTGATGCCCACGATTCCTTATCGAGCTTTGGAATCGGGACAACGGCATTGGAATCGGGTTTTATATCACATGGATTTTTTGCGGCGATTGCACAGGTGGATACAATTATTGAAAAACAAAACGCCTGAACAAGAATCTTTTTCATATTTATACTTTCAAACAAACCAAACATTCAAAAAAAATCAGGCAGCGTTATCTAAGCCGGTAATGGATTTCATTTCTTCTATCCGAACCTTTAAGCTTCGACGGGGCAAAGTCCATTTTGCGGCTGCCTGAGGCGGTCCTCCGTGACCGCATTGAACACTTCTGCTAACTCGATTTCTTTATCATCCTTACAAGTTATAATCTGCTGCTGAGCAGAAAGAATCGTTTGCATCTGCCAGAGAACCAAAAACCTGATAAAACCAGTTGGCACAAGACGGAAACCGGAATTAAGAATTTTTTCTTCGACCAGCGAGGCTACGGTCCTGGCCATAGCAGGCTGGAGATTATATTTGTTAACCAAATTATGGATAATTTTAGATTTATTCCAGGGGTCAGCAGGGCCGCAGCGGTCGATTTGCCGCAGGGGAGTGTCAGGCGATATTTTTTCCATATCTACTTTTATGACCTGCACCCTTGCCCTGAGCAGATTTCGGCGTTGATGATGTTCGGAGAGGAAGTCAGCAGCGTTATCGAAACCTGTCGAAGTGAGAACAGCTTTGATTATCGACGATATTTCACTGCTGGTAATTTTATGTGAGCCGTGCTTATTATACAAATAGAAGGTAACGGCTTCGGCAAGCTGCTGGGCAGTTGCGGTATTTTTTTCGGAAGGAGCACCAAAGGCGTTGATAAATGTAGCGATAACCTTGGTGTGCAGGTATTCTTCTTCTGTATCGTCCGCTTTTATTACCCTAAGCTGCATTCCAAACCTATCTCAAATAAAATTATCAGTCGGTGAAAAGCTTTGGCTGCTCGGAATCATTCGGCTCTGCAATGGCCTGGGTTACTTCCTCAAGTAAATCGCCGGCATCATCAAATTGACGATAAACGCTTGCGAATCGGATATAAGCAACCTTGTCCACGTTTCTAAGATGCTTCATAGCGCTTTCACCGATAAATTTCGAATTTACTTCCTTGTCAGAATGCCTGAAAATGTCTTCCTCAATCCTATCGGCCATCTCCTGAATCTGTTCAGCGGAAACGGGCCTTTTATAACAGGCTTTCTGAAGCCCTGCGATAACCCTCTCTCTGTCGTAGGGCACTCTTGAATTATCTTTCTTAATGACACTGAGCTTAAAACTTTCGCCGACTTTTTCGTAAGTTGTAAAACGTCTTTTGCAGACGAGACAATGCCGGCGACGCCGTATCACGCGTCCAGCTTCACTGGAACGTGAATCAATTACCTTATCCTTGTTTTCCTTGCAATAGGGGCATTTCACGAGCTTTTTCTACCGGAAAAACTACAATATTTTGAACGGAAGCCATTTTAATATCTATATATAGTATGTCAAACAAAAATGATTAGAAATTTTACTCACAGGTAAAAAGGGCTGTTAATAGTTCTTTTTCTTTTTCACAAAGTCTGGGATTTAATGAGGTAACGAGCGGTGAAATGAAGAATTCACAGGATAATTTATCGAGAATATGTTCAAATAAAATATAAAACCAGGCGCAAAGAAAAGGCCTCTGCGTCCCCTAACGGCAGAGGCCCCACCTCTTGAAAATATTTACATCCCCCCAAACACTTTTAACAATCCTGACGCGATATCAGTTTTTTAGACAGCCGATGCAAACCGCAAAGGTCTTGCCTCATTTAAATGCGCCCAGGTACACAACTATTTGTAAAACAGCAGCGAACACAGTATTTTTATCGTTTAAAGCTCTTTTGAGCTCTCAAATTCCCGCCTGCCTTGGTTAATTCCCCCCAAGGCAGGAAGCACAAGTTAAAGGAGGAGAGAAGAAGTCATTTTTATATTTAGCGATTCTTTTCTTATCACTTCCAATAAAACTATAAGAAATAAAGTCGACAGATGCAAATCGGGGAGCAATTTTATTTTTTAAGCTCTGCTGTGAGCTTTTAAAGTCGCCTGCCCTGGTTGTCCCCCCAAGGCAGGAAGCACAAATAGCAGAAGGAGAAAAGGAGTCCATGCAAAATATTGTTTCTTACTCATCCGGTAAAAATATAAGAAATAAATTACAGAGGTACAAAGCAGACAATAAGATTTTTTATAAATCTTGGAATGATACAGATAAATATGTGATTATGGGACTTTTACAGACTTAAACTCAACCTTTTGCGCGGGCATACCAGTCTGGGTCGCGGGAAAGCTTTTCTTTCGCTTCAGCGGTCATCATCGCAAAGGCCGGGTGTGAGGATTCCCAGGAGCGTTTTTTAAAATCGCCATCCCTCATTTTTTCCACTTCGGCTATGGCGTCTCTGAAATAGCTGCCGTAAATATGAAGTGAATCGGTGATATCAACGTATCTGCCGACTTTAACGGGTTTGCGGATTTTTTGGGAGATTTTCTCAGCTATGGTTCGCTGAAGGTAGGTAAGCGCATAAACATTCATATACCAGGCCTTGTAGAGGTCCCTGCTTCGCCAATGAGTGTTCATATTCAGACAGAAATTTCCATCGCCAGTTTCAATAAGCCGGCACCATATCCGCTGGAGGCAGGGCGGGTCGTCGGTTTTGACATCGGCTGTAGGCATCCAGGTAATAGCCTGGGCACGCCTTGTATAAGCTGTTGCCGCAAGAGAATCGATTATATACTGAATCTGGTTAACCTTGGCGAAAGGTTTTGGAGATTTAGGGTTCCTGATGTCCTCGACGGGGCTGTATGCAAAAAGTCTTTCATGATAGGTATAAGTCCATTTTCCGGCGGCAGCGTCAATCCAGTGGTCGTGAATACCGTCAACGACTTCCTGCCTGTAAGCTTCGAGTTCTTCAGGCCCGCCTGGGAAATTTTTATGTATTCTCGGCTCGGCAAAAGGATCTGAAACGGTAATCATCACGGTGGCATCTTTGCTGGGCGGGTCTGTGGGTTTGTCATACTGAGTTTTAATTTCAAGGCCGTTATCCCATACAGCCAAAACGGCAGCTTCCCATGCTTCAGGCAGACAGCCGGCCTCTATGGTAATTACAGGTATGTTTTCCATTCTTCCAACCTCCTTGTCAAATAATGATGATTACAAACCTAATTCCTGGTCGGTGAGATTATACTGTTGGCGGTGTTCTTGAGGCACATTGCGAAGAAGCATCTGCGCCTGCTGAGCATATTTTGTGTTAGGATAGTCTTTCATCACCGTTCTGCACCATTCGATAGGGTCCCGATACATATGAGATGGAAGTCTATTGCCTATTTTAAGAAATGCACTGGCATTTGAGAGAAGTTTTTGTGCCTCATAATCTTCGGCGGTAAAATCCCCCTCCTGTTGTTGTTGATTTGCAGCGACGGCAGGTGCGGCTTTTACGGCTGGCACAGCCTGTGAAGATTTTTGATTTACATTTGCTTCATTGACAGGCGCCGCTTGATGCGGTGGTTTATTAGGCTCTGCGGCCTGCGGAGGAACTTTAACAGGTGTAACCACAATAGGATTTTTAGGAGCGGCAGGCGGTTGATTAGCATCATTGGGTTTATTGGGTTCTTCGAACTCCCGGGGATTTCCCAAAATTTGTTGAATTATCATTTGAGGCAGAAAACCATTTACATCTCCGGTATATCTGATTGTGGAATCCGGGCCGATAACCATAAGAGTCGGTTTGGCGGGGCTGGAAGCAAAAAGCGAAGTTACTTTCTGCTGCAGGTCTGCCGAAGGCATTGAGGTTTGCCAGGTCTGCGAATTTTTTCCCAGCCAATTTTTGACGTTATTTGCCTTTGAAGGCTCGTTCAGATTGATTCCCATAAAGACAGCTTTCGAATCTTTTGCGAAATGGTTTTGTAATTTCGAAAACGCCTCAAAGGGAGATATTGCTGTCTGCTGTGCAATTGCCAGCGAAGATGATTTCTTGCTAATGGAAGGTTTAGGATTTGCAGCAGCAGGCTGGGCAGGAGCGTTTGGTTCCTTGGCAGGCGCGTTAGTATCCGCGACTGAAAAACGATTAAGTTCATTAGAATCGATTTTCCATAAAAACACACACAGAAGATTTTTTTGAGTCGGACTTGCTGTCTGTGGTCGAACATCAAATACTTTGCCGAGCAGTTCCGGACGGATGCTGTTGACGTCGAGATTCAATTCAATGTTGGATAATTGCGAATTTGATGAAAATTTCTGAGTCGATGAGGAGGCGGATTCGGCTGCCTGTGAGGATTCCCCTTTATTTGCGCATACTTCAGATGCCGCTGCGTAATCTTTGTAAATCAGGGAAAGAGCGAGGCAGGTTTTGGCGACGTTCGGATTTTGCGGAGCAAGTTTCTGACCCGCGACCGCCTGTTTCAATGCCTTGTCCGGTTTGTCGTCGAAATAATAAACCCATGCGGAAAGCGTATAATATTCGAAGCCTTTTTGCTGTTTGTTTAATATGGATACATACTTTCTGTTTTTTGCAACATTTTTGAGAGCTGTGTTACGGTTTGCGTCATCGGGAATTTGATTGGAGTTTATCCAGGAGAGGACTTTTGCGTTTTCAGCCTCAATGTCAGGTATGGCTTCCGTAGCTTCTTTTTCAAACTGTTCTCTTTTCTCCTGCGGAGTCTGTGCTGTTTTTGTTCCGGTGGTCTTTTGCTGTGTCTGATATGATTGCGGTTTTGCTGCGCCAGCAGCTTTCGGCTTCTGATATGATTGCTCTGGTGCAGCTAAAAGGTTAAATGGGAACGCAAAAATAATAGAGATAAGTAAAAAATTGCTTAAATTTTTCATAATTTGTCCGAATTTTCCTTAAAATAATAACAACACATTATACCATATTACCAATTGTTTTGATTTCTGAAAAGTTAAAAAATCCATATAAAAAAGGTATTTGACAATCTGAATTACATAACCCATAATGTCCGTAATTTGTTGAGGGTTCTATGTTTACAGGATTAATTGAATCGGTTTATAAGGTGGTCTCTGCCACCGGCCAAAAGGGCAGTTTGGTACTCCAAATAAACCTCGGCCAAGCTGTGAAAATCGGCGAGAGCGTCTCTATCAACGGGGTATGCCTGACCGTTGCCGGCATAAAAGGAAATATCGCCCAATTCGATGTGAGCGGCGAAACACTATCAAAAACCACTCTTAAAAGTCTTAAAATCGGCTCATCAGTAAATATTGAAAGAGCTATGACTGCGGGCGAGCGGTTCGGCGGACATTTTGTGCAAGGTCATATTGACGCAATTGGAAAAGTCAAAAAAATAGAAAAAAAAGGCGACTTCTGGATGTTTACTTTCGAGACACCAAAAGAGTCCGCCTCTGCGGATAAAATTTCAGATTACATCATATCTAAAGGTTCAATTGCAATTGACGGGGTAAGTCTGACAATAGCCGATATACAAAGACAAAATTTTTCTGTTTCCATAATACCTACGACTTTTGAAAAAACGATTTTCAGGAATTATAAGGTCGGAGATTCGGTTAATATCGAAACGGATATTCTCTGCAGAATTGTGAAAAAACAACTGGGAAATATTTTGCCTAAAAAACAAAACCTTGCGATTGGAAAACTCAAAGAAATGGGATTTTAAAGTTTAACCGATAATGGAAAATAACAAAAAAAATAATGAAGAGCCGATGGTAATCGGGATAACGATGGGCGAGCCGCTGGGTATCGGGCCGGAGGTTATCGTCAAGGCTTTGTACGACCCGTTTTTGCGGCGAGGCGTAAAGTTCATTATATTCGGGATGGATGAATTCCTCGGATACGCGGCCGATACAGCGGAAATATCGCCTTTCTGGGGACGATGCCAACATGAAAAAATCAGCAGAGATTTTCCGCATCATATAGTCGTGGCGGATTATGACGATTATGTAGTGCCGTTACTTGCGAAAGGGCCGAGCAGGGCGGGAGGCGAGGCGTCACTGCGATTTTGCGTCGATGCTATCGATGCGGCAAAGGCTGGCATCGTTGACGCAATTGTTACGGCGCCGATAAGCAAGGTGAGCTGGAAATTAGCTGAGGCGGAATGGCCGGGACATACGGAACTTTTGGCGGCCAGGTGCAAGTCGCCGCACAAGGCGATGATGTTTGTCGCAGGGCCGCTGAAAATCGCACTTGCGACGATACACGAAGCGCTGTTTGATTTACGAAACGTATTTACAATCGGACGGGTTTATGAGCCGATAGATTTGCTCAATACGGCATTGCAGGAATTTTTTGGGATTAAAAATCCGCATATAGCGGTTGCGGCATTGAATCCGCACGCCGGCGAAGAGGGGCAGTTCGGTGATGAAGAGCAGCGAATAATCAGTCCCGCGATTCTGATTGCACAGGAAATGGGAATCAAATGCTCCGGGCCTTATCCTGCGGATTCGCTTTTTGTAAAAGCGGCGGCGGGCCAGTTCGACGGCGTTGTGGCGATGTATCACGACCAGGGAATGATACCTGTAAAATTATTAGCGTTTAAAGACGCGGTAAATGTTACAATAGGGCTGCCGATTATACGGACCTCGCCTGCACACGGAACGGCGTTCGATATCGCGGGCAGAGGCGTTGCGGACGAGTCAAGCTTTAAAGCGGCAGTTAAACTTGCGATAGAAATGGTGAAAACCAGAAGGCAGAATTCAGTAGTCAGCAGACAGCAGTAAGAAGCAGGTTTTTATATGCAGACGAAGACAGATATACAAAGGTTATTGGCAGGAGCAGGCGTTGAGCCGAATAAACGGCTGGGACAGCATTTCCTTATAGACCTTAATCTTATGGAGTTTTTGCTGTCCAACGCGGCGATAACGGGAAATGATATTGTTCTTGAAGTCGGGACGGGCACGGGGTCGCTGACGGGAGAACTTGTTAAAAAAGCTGGAAAAGTCATCGCGGTCGAATGCGACGACGTGCTGGCAGGGATAACATCGCAGCATCTTCGCAACGCGGAAAATTTTGAGATTATAATAGCGGATGTGCTTGAAAGTAAAAATACAATCAATCATGAAGTTATAGAAAAATTGAAACAGGCACAGCAGGAAATTTTCGGCAGAGTTTTGCTTGTGGCGAATCTGCCTTATAATGTTGCGTCGAGCGTAATGCTGAATCTTCTGGCGGGCGATGTTGTCGCGGACGCGATGATTGTAACGGTGCAAAAAGAAGTGGCGATGAGAATGGCGGCGGCGCCCGGCGGAGAAGATTACGGAATATTGAGCATATTCCTTTCGGCGATGGGGCAGTGCAAGGTTTTGAGAAAACTTACACCAAAAGTGTTTTGGCCAGTGCCGCAGGTTGATTCGGCGATGGTGCGATTCGACAGAGACGAAAAAAAAGCGGCAGAGATTCATAATGTCGAATTGTTCAAACGGGTTGTTGACCTTTTTATGGGGCATAGGCGGAAGATGATGCGGGCGTGCGTAAAATCCGCCGAAGGAAGACTGGCCCAGATTCACAACTGGGAGGATATTTTCACAAGGGCGTTTGTCGAGCCGCATCGCAGACCGGAGGAATTGAGCGCAGTAGATTATGTCGCAATCGCAAATATATGCAATAAAACGCTGGGCTAAATTTCCACCCAGGCGTGGCGGTGGGCGTGGCACTCGATATTGACGGCAACGGGAAGCGAAGCGATATGGCAGGGGGCGGTTTCAATTAAACAGCCAAGAGCGGTAGTATCGCCGCCCATACCGGCAGGACCGATGTTCAGAGAATTAATTTTCTGCAGGAGCTGTTTTTCCATCTGTGCGTAAAAGGGGTCTGAATTTTTAGAATCGAGATTTCTTGTAAGAGCGATTTTGCTCAAGAGGCAGCACTGCTCGAAATCGCCGCCGAGCCCGACACCAACGATAAACGGCGGGCAGGCATCGGCACCGGCAGAGGCGACAACATTAACAATCCAATCGGATATTTTTTCGGCGCTGTCGGTGGGCAAAAACATTTTGAACTGACTTTTGTTTTCGCAGCCGCCGCCTTTGGCAAGTAAAGTAATTTTTATTTTGTCGCCGCCGACGATTTGAGTGTGAATGACGGCGGGGGTGTTTGTGCCGGTGTTTTTTCGATTGTTCAAGGGCTGCGCAACGACGCTTTTCCGCAGGTATCCCTTTTCGTAGCCGCTCGATACGCCGGCGTTTACAGCGTCAATAATAGTTTTGCTTTCCGGCTGGATTGAAACCATCGAACCTAACTGAACAAACACGACGGCAAGGCCTGTGTCCTGGCAAATGGGGATATTTTGCAGTTTGGCTAATTTAGCGTTTTCGATAAGCTGGTTTAAGATTTTTTTTGCTGAAGCGTTTGACTCTTTTTTTTCAGCCTGCTGCAGCGCGGTCAAAACGTCCTGCGGCAACTGAGTGCCTGCGGTTGTGCAGAGTTTTTCAACTTCCGAGACGATTTTATCAAATTGTATAGTTCTCATTTTATATCAATTTCAAAAGTTTTGTATCTTATATTGCCTTCAGCATCGGAAGTTTGAATCGCCAGGACGTGCTGGCCGGGCTTAAGGTCCTGGAGTTTTATCGTGAAGTTTTCGGTAATAGTATCGAAGACGTTATCATCAGGCAAGACGGAAATCCAATCAGCATTGCTGTCAACAGTATAACTAAAGGCGGAGATAATGCTGAATTCATCTGTTACAGTAAGAGTCAAAACCGCCGAATGGCCCGTTATCTTAAGCTCATGCTTTTCGATTGCAGGTGGAGTATTATCAATTGTAAGCGGTTCGCTGATTCTCGAACCTGTAAGGGCGGAGGTTATAGGATTGCTCGGTTTGTCTGAGGCGGTGACTTTCAGTTCGTAGATGCCATCCTCAACGGTTTTTGTGTCCCAGTCGAAGGAAGTTTTTTCAAGGTCGTCTATCAGCTTAATCCAGCCGGTACGGCCTTTTTTCCTGAAATCGATTTGATATATGAGCTTGTCGCCGTTTTCGTCTTCGGCCTTGAAGTCTATTTTGCGTGTGCCGGGAGAAGCATTTTTCTCGGCTTTGCCAACAGTAATATCCGTAACTCTCGGAGCAAGGTTTGGAATGACGTAAGCAACCGCAACTTCGCGAATGACTGGAGCGGCGGTATTTGTGCCGTCAAGAATCAATTTATACTGGAGGAACCTGCCAGGGGGGACGGCAAGGCCGACAGGTTCGGTAATCTTTACCGGCTGCGTCCAGGAAGAAAAAGTCGGGTCGTTAATATCGTCAACGTTTCCTGTTCTTGCGCTTACTGATATTTTGGTATTGGCTGGGATGTCGGCCTCAATCTGGAGCTTGCCCCACTGAGCCGGCTGGCCGGCGTCAATGAGTGCGGATTGAAAGTCGCCGGTCGGAGCGAAAGCAGATTTTAGTTTAATAAGCTTCGGAGGATTGGCGGTGGCAAAGACAACATCGTTGCCGAATTTTTTGATATCGGTTATCTGCGAAGAAATTTTGTCCTCATAAATCATCGTATCAGTTTCGGTTTTGGGATTAACAGCGAACATTTGCGCTTTGTTTCCAGTGCCAAGGAGAATCTGGTCTTTTTGCATATACATCGTGAAAAAAACAGCGGTTTCGCTGAAGATATCGATAACAAAACCATTAGGGTCGATTCTATAAATGTGACTTTCAGAACCGGCGGGGCGGCCTCTTTCAAGTTCCGGAGGTACCGGACTGGGAGGCGGCAAACTATCATGCGGAGAGTTTGCAGTTTTGAGAGAAAGGCCCTCTTCTTTGGCTTCGGCGGAGTCGTCAGCCTCTTTCTCCTCAGGAGCTTCCGGCTTTCCAAGGATGAGCGGGCGGGTTGGTTCGGGACCACCTTTGAGCTGGGCTTTTATAGATTTATAGGAAGTGGCGGCGGCATATAAAAAGCCATCGCTGCCGAAAAGCAGGTCGGTGATTTCATTTTGTCCGCTGTCATAGAGAATTGAAGCGGTTTTGTTTTCAAGATTGATTTTATAAACGAGACCTCTTGTATCAGTGCCGGCGTAGAGGAAGCCGTCTTTGCCGACAATGAGGCACATTATGTTTTTGTCCTGACAAGTGTAAACGAGCTGTGGATTTCGGCATTTGTTGTCAAGCCGCCAGATGTGACCTTTGGGGCCGGTTCCGAGAAAGACATTGCCGGCCTTGTCGAGAGCAATGGCGAAAATATAAGAGGTTTTATTTGGCTCAAAAACGGTTTCAAATTTTTTGCCGTCATAGCGAATCAAACGGCAATTTGCGCCGCTGATTGCCGCCAGGAGGTTGCCGTGAGAATCGAAAGCGAGCTTGAAAACATGCTCGTTGGCAATGTGTTTTCTTACGGCGATTTTATGAGGTTTATTAGGATCATTGGGCTCGTTAGGTTCGTTAGGTTCTTTTAACTGTTTTTTTTCTGATTTGCCGAGGTCGGGCGGATAAATGCAAACAGTTTTGCCGTCTTTATATTTATAGATTCTGCCGTTGGGACTTGTGCCGATATAAACAGAGTCATCATCTTTGCAGGCAATGGAATTAATAGACCAGACATCGTTGAAATCCTGCGCGAGAACTTGAGAAGCCGCTGCGAGCGAAATTGTGCCGCGAGAACTAATGATGGTGTCCTGCAATTTTCCTTTCGAGAAATCGTCGAAAGTTTTGTGTCTGATAATCTTGCTGGTAACAGCCGAGCAGGTGCAGGCGGCAGCGAGAATAACAAAAACAGGATACAAATATTTATTCATTGGCATCTCCGTATAATTCAATTTTAGGTTATAAGTCTTTATTAATAAAGGATATAAAAGGTGTCAGGAGCCTTTTTTTTCTACGGTAATAGTAAAACTTCTGCTGTCGAGCACAACAGAGCCGACAGGTATTGTCTGCTGGAGCCAATCTGAAGCGGGCTGGGCAGAAGACGAACGTTTATCATTGTTCAACAACAGGGTCTTGGTCAGCGGCAGTTGAGGTAATTCAGACTTATCAATAGTAATGCCGCCGGCCGGAAGAGTCAGTGTAATATAAAGATCATTTCGCTTAATGTTGCCAATATCATTTATGATATTAATCAGGTCCGGCATATTTTCAGGCGTGTATCTATAAGGAGCAAGCCTTGTGACGAATTGCCTGTATTCGGTATGGCCCATAGCTGAGAGTGCATATTCGCCCGGAGGGGTATCTTCGGGAATTTTAATTTCCGTAGTATATGTTTTATTATTTCCTGCCAGGAAAGATTCGAGCGTAATCTTTGCGGTGATAGATTGTCCCGGCTTTACGGTGGTGTTTGAAATTTCAAAATTCCAAAAATGCGAAACCTGGGTTTTAGGCAGGATATTAATCTCAAAGTCAAGCGATGTTATGGCCGGCCTGTCGTAAGGATTGTTCATAATTAAAGTGATCGCTCCGAGAGTATCGGAGAGAAATTCTTCAAGGTCGGCAGAACTTGAGAAATTTTCCATATAAATTGGTTTGTAACCTTCAATGCCGATGCGAGTTTTGTATAAGATAGTATGTTCTCTGGGCAAAGGGCCGAGCATCGTAGCCGCACCGGAAAGGCAGGTTCCAACCAGAAGGGGAGTAAAATAGTGATGTGAAGCGACCTGGCAGTTATATGTGCGAATGTTGTCATCGTTGAAACGCTGGACCTTAATATTCATCGGGATTACGGCGGCCTTTTTTCCGAGAGTGCCGACAACGGCGGTTGACTGGTCGGCGAAAAGGGCGCCCTTAATATCAATCGGCTGGCCGAATTTAAACGACCTTAAAACGCTGGCAACGACAGTATGGACGTAACCTGTTGCCATAGGAACATCAATCGGACCTTCGCCGAGGAGATTATGGCCAAAGGCATAGACTTTATCGCCAGCGACTTCAGTGACAGTGCCGATAGCGGATAATTCAATATCGCCGTAGACCAGCGGCAGGGCGAGAATTCCGCCCGGCTTCATCGGCATATCGGCAAATTCGGAAAGTTTGCCGGAAGAACCGCCCGAAACGGGCATGAAACCGGCGGATTCATAAGAGTCGGAAAAACCGTCAAACGCAGATTGCGGCAGAGTGGTTGCAATCGGACAGGGAAGCAGGTTCATCTGGCCGGCGGAAGATTTGCCGATTTTAAAATCAATCGTCTGCCTGTAAGCAGATTTAAGGTCGATGGGTTTTGAAAAATCCAGAGCCACAGAAAAACCAAGCTGCTGATTTTGTGCAGGAGAGGAAGAGCCGGCCTTGAGCATTTCTTCGATGGGAGTTACACCGTAAAGCGGGTCTTTGCTGAAAATCCAGCCGAAAGAAAGGGCACCGGCAAGGCGGCCGTTAATATAAACCGGCGAACCGCTGCAGCCGGCAACAGGACCGGTGTGAATAAAAGATTCGTCTTTTCCCATAACGAGAATGGCGTTTCTGTTAGGGGCAACGTCTTTAATAACGGCGACAACCTTAAGATTGAATTTGTTTGGCTCGACGCCCTGATAAACAGTAAGACAATAGGCGTCCATTCCGGGTGTAATTTCGTCAATGGTAATGTATTTTGTTTTGTCAATGCCCGTAGTGGACGAGGCCGAATGGTCGGCAAAACAGGAGCAGGAAAGCAGAGAAATAACAAAGTAAGTAAGTAATAAAAAAAAGCTTTTTCGAAACATTAGTATTTATCCTGTTTTTAAATATAATCTTATAAACAGGGATAATTTTAGTGGTGCAAAACAGATATTGCAAGTCAAAAGGTAAATGATATAATACCTAATCTTTAATAATTTTAAGTATTAGCTAATTTTATGAGGTAAAACGATGAAAGCAGAACATCGCCATGAATTGAAGACAAATGAGCTGGCAGAGTGGATAGCGAATTTTCCACAGTGGTTCCAGGAAAATCTAACGACAATAATAATAGGGGCGGTAATAGCGGCAGGTCTAATCGTATACACGATATTCTATTACCATAGAGAAAACCGCATCTGGAATGAAAAAGATGCACAGACGGCTTCAATGCTTGACCAGCTAAGCATGCAAAAACAGACTGCAATGCAGGGAAAACAACAGGGATTGGGAGTATCCGATTTGTTTCTAAATACTGCCAGTGCCTTTCAAACCGCAGCCAACGAGACAGAAAATCCAATACTGTCGGCCCTTGCAATGATTAAAAGGGCGGAGGCGCTTCGAACGGAACTGCAATATCGGCCGCAAATGGCTGAGCCGGATGTCCTGAAATATCAGGATGAGCAGGCAAAGAAAATATATGAAGAGGCATTGGTCAAGGCAAAGGGAGACCCGACCGTAGCGGCAATGGCTGAATATGGAATAGCTCTATGTCTTGAAGATATGGGAGATTTCGCAGGCGCCAAAACACTTTTCAATAAGATAACAGAAAATCCGGAATACAGAGGCACTCTATATCCCGCAAGAGCAAAACTTCGGGCCCAGACATTAAGCGATAATGAAAGTAAAGTTGTTTTTGCCAAGTCGGAAAAACTGCCGGAATCGCCGGCAGGTCAAACCCAAATAAAACCTCTCGGCCCCCTGAGACTGGAAGAGCCGGTTTCAAAGCCTGAGGTTAATCTGCCTAAATAATTTATAATGGATGAAGAAAATCTCATCAAGAGTGAAAACGAGCAGAATAATCAGGAAGTAATCGAAACTGAAGGGGCGGAACATCTTTCACTTCGTGTCGGCAGCAATATAACACAGCGCAGACTCGATAAATACCTGGGCGGGAGATTAAGCAATTTCAGCAGGACGATGCTTCAAAAACTAATTGTCGAAGAGGCGGTAACAATCAACGGCAAATCCGCCAAGCCGAGCACGAAGATAACGCCGGGCGATACAATAGATTTGATTCTTCCTCCACCGCCGGCCAAGGAGTTTATCCCGGAAGATATCCCGCTGAATATAATTTACGAAGACGACGATATGCTGGTCATTAACAAGCAGGCCAATCTTATCGTTCATCCGGCAAGAGGATATAAAAAAGGAACGCTGATTAACGCTCTTGCATTTCACGCCAAGCAGCTTTCAAAAGGGAGCGAGGACTTTCGGCCGGGAATAGTTCACAGGCTCGACCGCAATACGACGGGCGTTCTTGTAATCGCCAAGAACGAGACGGCACACTGGCGGCTGGCAAGACAGTTCGAACAAAGGAAGACTAAAAAATATTATCTGGCAATTGTGCACGGCATACCGGAACCAGACGCAGACTGCATCAATAAACCGCTGGCGGTTCATCCGCTGATACGTGAAAGATTTGCAGTTCTGCCTCTAATCGGCAAGGAAGCGATAACATTTTATGAGGTGATTGAAAAGTTCCGTGGGTATTCACTTTTAAAAGTGAATATAAAAACCGGCAGGACACATCAGATACGCGTTCATATGTCATATATCAAGCATCCGATAATCGGCGATGAAATGTACGGCGGAAGATTTGTTTATCCCTGGCAATTAGAGGACAAGCCGTCCCAGCCGCAGGAGCCGCTGATAGCGAGACCTGCTCTTCACGCCTGGCAGATTGAGATTACGCATCCAGCGACGAATAAGCAGATGACATTTGAGGCACCTGTGCCGGAAGATATGCGATTGATACTTGAAGAACTGAGAAAATTCAGAAAGATAAAATGATTTTGCTGGGATTTAGGAAAATAAAAAAAGCCATCCCTATTTTAGGATGGCTTTTTGCCGAACGATGTAGCACACGCTACTTATATTATTTTTTTCTTCGAATCAGACTCAAAGCGCCAAGGCCAAGCAGACAAATCGTGGCCGGTTCGGGAACCTGTACTAAGAAGTCCTGACCATCAGAGTAACTGGTTGCGACCAAACCTTGTGCAAAATACGCTGTGTTGCCATCCAACTGGCTAAGCCAGCTATTGGCTGTAGCGGCCTGTTCGATTCCAGTAGCATAAAAACCTGTGCCGTTGGAAACATTCCAGGTGGCAGGGCTGCCATTGGTTTCGTAAATAATCTCCCATAAACAGGCACCGAAGGCTTCGGCCATTTGTTTATTTGCTGTAGTTGGGTTGGTTATCCAATTTTGGTCAAAATCTCTGCCCCAAAGCTCACGAATGTAATTGGCTTTGGTAATACCCATAGGTGTGCCATACAGAGCCGGCAGAGGTCCTTCTTCCAGGGGGATAACATCCTGCCCGCCGTTATAGGGACGTTGAGGCAATTCTATACAGAAACCCCAATTGGGAACCTGCGTACCCAAACCGGTACCACCTTCGTTGGTCCACGAATAGATGCCGGTGCGGGCGCTTGAACCGCTAAAGCCACCACCCCACAGATTGGCGGAATCTGAAAGATTATTATTGTGATTTTCGATGTCTACAGTACCAAGAATCGTCGCACTTGCTGTCGAAGTTAGTACAATACCAACCAAAACCACTACTGCCACTAAACAAATTGTAATTAACTTTTTCATAATTATTCTCCAAATTTTGTTTGTTCTAAATTTTTTTA
>PLMU01000010.1 GCA_003142595.1 Phycisphaerales bacterium | reverse complement strand
ATATCAAAAGTGCCGTTCTGCTCCATCGTGCCAGTGCCGACATTCCAAGGTGATGAATAGATGCTATAGCGGGTTTGGCTTGTTGATGGTGCGGTATTTGTTCCGTTGGCATAGAGCGAATAGCCGCTGCCGTCGGACTTGAAATAAGCTGCCTTATACCATTCATCTTCAGTAGGTATGACATAAATCGTACCATAAGTCGTTTGGGCAGCTATGCGATTGATACCGAGAAAGCTGCCGGGATTGGTGTTATTGCCGCTGAACTGATATGCACCTTTACTTTTGTCGCCGCTGGTCAGCCAGTTGCAGAACTGAGCCGCTTCATACCAGCTCACTTCATTAGTAGGCTGATTGGTACCGGTGAAATATGCATCGGTGTTATAACCGCCGTCAGTGCCGGTAGGGGCACCGGCAGCGGTTGTAAAAGTATTCCACTGAGCATTGATAACCTCGTATTTGCCGATACGGTAATTGTAACTAACTGCACCGTAGCCGGTAATATCAGCAGAATTACCCGGATGGCCAATAGTTACAAAATCCATGTTAATTCCGCGTATGCTGTCGGCCGAGGCAAAATTAACCGCTGCCATTACACATACGAAAACTATCAAAACTCTTGCATTTTTCATAACTCTTCTCCTTAAAAAAAATTGTTTATCTTTTTTCCTTCTCAAATAATATGCATAGAAATACCGCTGGATTGTGAACGAATGGGAAATCCTCCGTAAAAACTGCATTTTCTACCTGCCTCCAAAAGTAGTTTACTATTATAGACATTTCCTGCTAAAAATCAAGAAAAAAAAGACTTAAATCTTCTATTTCCCTATCTCCCCTGACCAATTAAATCATGTAAAAATACATACTAAAATACAAACTATCATAATAATACCCCAAAATATCGTTGAGGCTATAGAAGGCTTAATCCCAAGAACGATCCCTAATGCAAGAGTTGCAATAGGGCAGTTGGTGTTCCCCTATCGCCGCCGACCTGTGGCCAAGGATTATACGTGCTGTTTCCAATCCGAACTCTTTACGCAGACGACAAAAACTATCGTGGAAAAGACCTCAGATTATTGTAATCCGATGAAAATTTTGATATTGTACCTGAATTGGAGGGCTTGGTTGCGGAGCCAAGCGTTTAATATGGGAAATACCAATTTAAAAAAGGAGATATGTTTATGAAAAAGTTAATTGTGCTCAGTCTGGTACTATTGGTCATTTTTGGTACAAGGTTGTTTGGCAAAGATGCCAATGATGCAAATTCGCAAACAGCCACAGGAGAAAATGCACAGCAAAAATCGGAGCAAGCAAAGGCCGCTGAAAAACCGAATGCGGAAAAGGCAATTGACGTGTCATCCCATACTGTGGTCGCAGGGAAAGATGGCTCACTCCAGTTCGTGACGGACACACCAGTCACCACAACAGACCAAGTAGGTTCATCTGAGAATACAAGTTTCAAGGCTAAATCGGTGTCCATTATTCGAGGAGGGTGGGCAAGTTGTCACGGTCAGATGAGCTACGCTATCACAAGTAGTGGCCCAGGACCGGCTGAACCTGCCAACCCTAATATCATAGTCATTTGTGAGGTCGTGGCTGACGATGTTGAGAAAGCGAAAGCTCTTGGGCTCAAAGTCGGTGGTGCGTACCTCAACAAGGGTTCTGGTAAGTACGAATTCTTGAAGGACGTGAATTTGCCCCTTTCTGACGAGGAGATCGCTCGTCAGTTTGGTGTGCCAAAGGGGAGTAGTGTTGATGTGATCGATTCCGGACGGTATTTCCATTGGGCGAACATCAGCAAAGCTGGCGCAGCATCGAGAGCGCAAAACTTGAATCCTGAGCAAATAAGTCTGCTCATGAGAAAGCGGTGTGAAACAAGAGCCATGCTGTCAATGCAAGAATCTGGGGGACAAAAAATATGGGTTTTCATATTGCAAGATAGCAATGATAAAGTTGAGCGCATCCCAGCTGCAAAAGAGGGCGCAGCAATTGGAAAGGCAACAGGATCAGAGATTAGATTCGGTGATAAAGCTTTGGATCCGCAATCCATGCTTCAAGGAGAAAATCTCGTGGAAAAGGTACACGCCAATGGTTTTGTATTTATAAAAGGTGACGACCAGAAGCCGGGAAGGCTATTTGCTTCGAGGTTCGATGATGGAAGCGGTGGCATAATGGGTGACATCCTCTCATGTCTAGGGGTTGGATCATCTATAAGGTTCGACAACAAAAATTGGATTGATTTCATGGAGAGTAAATACAGAAAAGGTGGAGTTGCCATAACAGCCGAGTCCGTGATATTCCAGACGGGTACGGAAAATTTGCGTACAGATGGTACAACGGCCGTTTATGACGGGAGTCGGTGGGCAATTGCTGGTGAACAAGAAGAACCTGGAGGTTACGTACCATTTGTAATTAAGGAAATGGATCCAGGGAATGACCCTGAAACGAAAACCCGTTTAGTAGTGAAAACTGATCCGCAACTTAATGTCAATCTGTATGGGACAGACGCTCCGGGTTGCCTTCACGACTTCGGTTCTGGTACAAGTAGCATGTTCAATCCCAACGCAGAACTCATTTTTGTTCAGAAAGGTACGAAGTTTGGTCTTGCTACGTTTGACTCTCAATCTGAATATCCTCTTGTCTTCAAACTTGTGAAAGGTGTAGGTTGTACTTATATATGTGGTCGTGGTACAGTAAGAACCCCAGATGGTAAGAGTCACGAACTCGGTCAAAACGATACAGCCAACATGTGGCTTTCTCGTACGACATCATCAAATGCGATTGTCCGTGAAGGTGCGGCTCAAGCTCTTGGATGGTTGGCAAAGACCGATAAAGAAAGGAATCAAGTACTACCGTTACTTGTCAAAGCGTTGCAGGATAATGATCCTGACGTACGAAGAGGATCATGTGAGTCACTTGGCAGAATAGGCAACAGAACGGCGATAGAACACCTGAAACCTTTAATCAATGATGAAAGTGAACGGTGTAAGCTAACAGCCCAGTGGGCACTCAAGCAGATCGAAAAGACTGAGCAAGAAAGGCCGTTACCAAAAGACAGTAAATAGGAACAACGGGGCCGTTGAACAAGGCCGTGTGTTAAATCTGGGGACACCATACCGGCGGAAATGGTAGTTATCAACCTACTTTTACCACCGCCTCCATCGCCTTCTGCTGATCAAGCTCGGCGTAGACTTCAGTAATCGCCGCTGACCGATGCCCCAATATTATTCTGGCCGTTTCCAACCCGAACTCTTTACGCAGGAACGTGGCGGCGTTGTGGCGAAGCTGGTGAGGATGCCAATGATATTGCTTGTACCATGCCTTGAGTTCGGCTTTTTCCTTTTTGGATAGGCGTTTACGCCACTCTCTTTTTGTCTCGCCACTCCCCTGCCGCAGATGCTCCGGGGCCGGAAATGCTCGCTCAATAGCCCGTGTTATTGCAAGACGATACGCTGCCACATCGTAACAGGCTCCCAGCTTCCATTTGGGATTATCTTTCTTGAACCTGCCGGGTTTGTTTAAAGGCGTTACACGCTCAGCACGAAGTTTGGCCATCCGCTCGGTATTTGCCTCAATAGGTGAGAAACAATATGCTTCGGGTTCCCGGAATAAAAACGGCATTAATATTTCCTGCGACCTTGGCCCAAGATATATTTTGCGGTCATGACCGTGATGGGCGGTCTTATGTGCGGCAGGAGAGCAGACCCAGATTTTACCGCTGCGGTCTATATCGCATGGTCGCATCTTTAATATCTCACTTGGTCTTGCAGCTGTTAGAAGCTGTAATTGGATTATTGTCCACATGTGACGGCTCACATACGGCTTGGTCGCATCGATATACTCCTGCAGCGCTGGTTTGGTTGGTTCGGTTTCACGAGCATCGCTGCGTCCCATGCGAAGGCCGGGAACAGTCGAAAGAGCATGATAAACTGAGCTTTGCAAAAGCTCTTGAGAGACTGCCCATTTGAATAGCATCTTGATGCGGCTTAGAGACCGATTGACGTTATTACGGCACCAGCCGATTTCAACCATGTTCTGCTGAACAGCTCGCAAACAGCGAGGACCAAACGAGGCGGCTGCGGTATTGGCATATAACTTTGATAAAGGTCGAAATGCGTATCGCAGGCCATCCAGCTCGGTGGTAGGCTTGCCATCCGGGCCGCGGTAGTAGTTTTCGGCGTGAACCCAAAAGCGGGCAAGTATCTCATTGAGTGTAATATCAGCACCTTCAACGGCAACTTGCTTACCGCACGATAGCCATTCGGCAACGGTCTTGTGATAATTCTCCATCACCTCTTCGGTGCCGTACCTGCCAAAGTAAATGGCATGACCATTGAGAACAACATAAGCCTGGCCGGTTGCCTTGTGGTGACGGAGTTTTGGGGTCTGAATTTTGGTGGATTCTACGGTTCTCACTGTTAGCTCCTTTCAAAAAGAGTAGTACTACTGCTTTTTTAATAAGAGTTACAGCCGCGCTACCGCATGGTAGGTATTCGTAAGTCTCAAATTCAGCGTAACTTACAACAATGGAGCCAACAGGGATCGAACCTGCAACCTCTTGCATGCCATGCAAGCGCTCTCCCAACTGAGCTATGGCCCCGTTTGATTCAATAATATCAAAATCTCCCCGCTTTTGCAAGTCCTATCCGTTATGCCTTTTCAGCCAGTCTTTGACCCAGTTTACCGCCTCCTGCCGCACTGTAACATCTTCGCAAAGTTGCCGAACATAAAGCTCTTTTGACACAATCCCCACCTGCGGCCCCGGTTTAACCCCAAGTCCAATAATTTCATGCCCGTTCAGCAGCGGCTTGGGCTTTAATTCTTTGCCCGCAAGCTCTTTTACTCTTTTGCGAACCGCCAAAACCGCCGACATACTTCTACCTTTGGCCTTTTGAATCGCCTTTTGCAGCAAACACAAATCCTCAAAATACGGCTCCGCCACAATCATCTTTAATTGCGCAAGAGTCAATTCACCGAGTAAATAGTCTCTTTTCACGAGCAAAAAGTTTATATGTTTTAGCTGATTTCTGCTCAGCTTGAGTATTTCCAGATTTTCCATCGCCTCGTCGGTCGCACAACCCGCGAAAATCGCCGCTGCCGCAAGTTCGAAAGTTATTTCCTTCGGCAGAATTTCAAAAATCTTTTTCGCAAATTCTCCTGTCGATTTATTTTTAAACGCCGCGAAAATCCTTTCCGCAAGACCGGTTGACAAAAGCAATTTTACTCCCCTTGCCCGCTTTACCGCCGCACTGAGCGATTCCAGCTCCATCGCTATTCTTTCGCCGCTGATTTTCGTAATATTGCCGGAATATTTTTTCACCGCGTTTAAGGTGTTCTTCTCAATTTCAAAATCAAGCTGTGCCGCAAAGCGCACCGCCCTTAGCATCCGCAGGTAATCCTCGCTGAATCTCTCCTGCGGCTTTCCTATCGTCCTGATGATTTTCTTTTTTAAATCTTCCCTGCCGCCGACATAATCTATCACCTTTTTTTTCAGCGGGTCGTAAAACATCCCGTTAATCGTAAAGTCTCTTCGCAGCGAATCTTCTTTTGCGGACGTAAAACTCACCTTGTCCGGCCGTCTGCCGTCACTATACCCCGCCTCCGCCCTGAAAGTCGCGACTTCAACTTGCTCACGGTCAACAAGCACGATAATTACGCCGAACTTTGCGCCTACTTTGATTGTCCGCCTGAAAATTTTGCATATTTCCAGCGGCGTCGCGCTGGTGACAACATCGTAGTCCTTCGGTTTGTTGCCAAGGAGCATATCGCGCACGCACCCGCCCGCCAATAAAGCCTCGAATCCCGCCTTATGCAGACTGCGAATTATCTGTATTGCCGCCTGTTTGTTTGAAAGCCTGTTAGACATCTTAACTTCTTATATGCACAATATTTAAACTACATAATAATATAACTTACGACAAATTGAAAAGAAAAAAATTATTTAAAATTATAAAAATTATAGCATAATGAGTTGTTTTCTTTATAATATTAAAATTAGTGACGTTCTATGCAAAAGGAGGTTTGGAATGAAGAGAGACACATTAAAAATTGCTTTAACTGTAATTCTATCCAGCTTTTTAATAAACATATCTTTCGCAGATAATTTATCTAAATATACAGTTACTATTTTAGAACCGAATAGAACAGCGTATCCTTATTGCATCAACGACAACAGTCAAATTGTCGGCACTTATGGAGATGATTCTTTCCTATGGGATAATGGAAATCTGACTATTATAAATAAACCTGTAGGAACCAGCGGGATGGAATATATAACCGCACGGGCAATTAATAACAATGGACAGATAACCGGCGAATTCAGCAAAAACTATAGTCTTAAAGGTTTTGTTTTAGAAAATAGCACCTTAATAACTTTACCCTCAATCGAAGATGATTTGCTAAGTTCAGCTCACTCAATTAACAACAAAGGATATGCCGTAGGAAGAGCGCAAAGATGGGGTTCTGGGGCAATGAGTACAAATCGGGCATGCCTTTGGTCGCATCCAGAATATAATGCCTTCGATATTTCGACAGTTCCTAATACTACTTTTGGTCTCGCATATTCAATAAATGATAATAACGAGATAGTCGGCTATTTCTCTACTTCAGATTTTTCGGACCACGCTTTTATTTATGACTATGTAAATGGGATGAAAGACATTGGCGTTCTGCCCGGTTACAGCACCAGTCGTGCATTAAGTATTAATAATAATTCTCAGGCTGTTGGCTACTCCAGTAATACATCTGCCGGACGTCATGCATTTTTTTATGATAATAATACTGATACTATGACGGATATTGGAGTGCTCCAGGGGGCAGTGAAATCAACAGCTTATCAAATAAATGACAATGAGATAATTGTTGGTATTTCAACATGGCCGGATAACTCCACAAGAGGATGTATATGGATTGATGGACAAATTTACGATTTTAACGGTCTCTTATTTAATCCGAACTGGACAATTACAATAGCACGCTCGATAAACAAAAACGGCCGGATTGTGGGTAAAGGTCTTTTAGACGGCCTGGAATATGCTGTACTTTTAACACCGCTCGGCAGACTTGATAACGACAGCGATGTTGACAATTTCGATTATGTAATTTTCAGTTCGAACTGGAAAAGGACGGATTGTAATAGCCTGAACAACTG
Source organism: Phycisphaerales bacterium (assembly GCA_003142595.1). Classification (GTDB taxonomy): domain Bacteria; phylum Planctomycetota; class Phycisphaerae; order Sedimentisphaerales; family UBA12454; genus UBA12454. The sequence continues at coordinate 176,738 of PLMU01000010.1, read as the reverse complement.
GTGTAATAATGCCGATTTCGACCGTAACGGCAACGTAAATAACGCGGATCTAAGTATTTTATGCGATAATTGGCTTGCAGGACTGTGAATTATCTGTATTGCCGCTTGTTTGTTCGTCATTTTTCATCGCCAGAAAAGCTACCGTCATTGAGCTCCATACTCTTTTATCAATTATCTTCAATTGTCCATAACTGTCGAGAAGATTTACTTTTTCTTCTGTCCTTACGACTACCAGCCCGTCTTTGGTTATCTGCTCGGGCAATAATTTCAAAAGTTCCACCAAACGCCACTTGCCGCCCATTTCTCTGCTCATTTTGTATGGCGGGTCGACAAAAACCAGCGAACATTTTTCTCCGCCCACCGCCGGCGGCGCCCCGACTTTAAACGCGTTCGCACAAACCACCCGTGATTGCTCGCCAAATCCTGCCTTGGCGATATTCATTCTGAGAATCTCAATCGCCCTTCTATCTGAATCGACAAAGATTGCTTCTTTCGCTCCCCTGCTTATCGCCTCAAGCCCGAATGACCCAGTCCCGCAAAAAATGTCGGCAACGATTCTATCCTCTATAAGATTATATTTATACAGCACATCGAATATGGATTCTTTTACGCGGTCTGTTATCGGCCGGGTATCGCTGCCCTTTGGCGGTAAAATATTCATTCCTTTTTTTGTGCCTGAAATTATGCGCATGTTCTGTCTGCTTCTAATCCCAAATCTGAAATCATCTTTAAATCTTCTTCAACCGCTCTGCCTGCCGTCGTCAGATAATCTCCGCTGATTATCGACGTCGCTCCCGCGTAAAAAATCCAGCTCTGCAAATCGCGCAGATTAAGCTTTCGCCCGCCCGCCGCTTTAATCTGCACTTTCGGCAGAATAAAACGATACAACGCAATCAATCGCAGAATCTCACGCGGCCGCATCGTCGGCGTATCAGCCAGCGGCGTCCCCTCTATCGGCGACAAAAAATTCATCGGCACCATATCAACCTCAAGTTCTCTTATCAGCAATGCCATATCTATTCTGTCTGCATCAGCCTCGCCGATTCCGAATATTCCGCCGGTGCATAATCCCAGTCCCGCTTTTTTAGCCGCCCTTACAGTTTCTATCCGCGATTCATAATCGTGCGTCGTTACAATATTGGCAAAATGTTTTCTCGACGTTTCCAGATTATGATTATATCTCGCAAGCCCCGCTTTTTTCAATCGTAGCGCCTGCTCATAATTAATTATTCCAAATCCTCCGCAAACTCCAATCCCCACTTCCGTCTTTATTTTGGGAATCAGCTTTTCAAGCCTCTGCAGTTCTTTTTCGCTGATAGTCTTGCCGCTGTAAACTATTCCGAAGTTCGGCACGCCGTTTTGTTTCGCTTTTCTTGCGGCACTTACAATTTCTTCATCTGTCAAAATTTTGACGTCTTTATAGGCCGTCTCATGCCCTGCCGATTGCGCGCAGAATTTACAGTCCTGCGTGCATCCGCCCAGCCTGCCCGGCACTATCGAGCAGACTTTTATTTTCCTGCCGAAAAATTTTTGACGTATCTGATTGGCCCAATAAAGCAAATCATCAAAATTCTCATCTCCGAGCAAAAACAAAAATTCAATTTCGCCCCTGTCGATGATTTTCCCATTCAAAATTTCTTCTGCGAGTTTTGCGACTCTATTATTCACAATCCAGCCCTTCTGCAAATCAATTCTTCCGGCCTTATTGCGCAGTTTTTATAATATTCCGCGCTCAAATGCACTGTTTCCCATTTTTCACTGCGAATGCCTGCGCCTTTTTTATAATCGTCGAGCGTTACCGCCGCAAAAACATATCTTTTATCCCGGCATTCATAAATTTCTCTGCCGTCGCTGTCAATATCGATATTCTCAGGATTATACACGAAAATAAACAGTCCACTGTAATTTCCCCCGAAAATTTTTACCCAGTTCTCAAGCCCTTTAACATCGTCGATTGTAACCCAGTTTGCCAGGCTCCCGAACGCCGTGAAAGTCTTGCCCGAAAATTTCCGCCCCTTAACTTCCGCGATATACGCCTTCGAATCAGGCGTGTAAAAAAGAAAATCGAAACTCTTTATTTTACTTTTAGAAAACGCCGTCCTTTTTTGCTGGTCCACAAGCAGGTATTGAATCCCGTTATCTTTCAGCCAGCTTTCAAACGCCTTTTCATAATGATTACCGGCCAAATCCGCCATCGAAATTTCCTATAGTCGGCCTAAAAAATCGCTGACATCCACACTGCTCTGCTCCCCGCTGCCCATATTCTTTATCACGATTTGTTTTTTCTGCGTAAATTCATCCCCGACAATTATGCACATCGCTGCATTGACTGCCGATGCCTGCTTTAATTGTTTGCCCAGCGCCCCGCCCTTATAGCTGAAGTCTGTCCTTTTGCCCACCCTGCGCAAACTCGCTACCATTTTCAGCGCCTCACTCTTCAAAGCCTCGTCGGCATATGTCACAAAGTATTCGATTTTATTTTTCTCTGATATATTTTTGAAAAGTCCTCTTTCTTCAAGAACTATCCCGAGCACGCAATCGCCCATTCCCATTCCCGTTGCTGAAATCTTCGGCCCGCCGAAATCCGCAAGCAGATTATCGTATCTGCCCCCGCCACAAATCGCCCGCAATTGCTCCGACTTGTCGTAAATCTCGAAAACCACGCCCGTATAATACGCAAGTCCCCTTACAATGCTTATATCGAACCTGCAAAATTCAGTAATGCCCATTATATTCAGATAATTGAATAATCGCTTCAGCTCTTCAATCGCGTCTTTTGCGTTTTTGTCCTCGCCGGCAAAACTTTCAAGCTGTGTCAGCGACCCGACAGACATAAGTTCCAAAACTTTTTGCCGTTTATTCGCATCGCCGATTGCCTCTGCGAGCATTTTTTCAAATACTTCCGCCGGCACCTTGCTCTTTTTATCTAAAGCTGAGTAAACTTTTTCAAGTCCCTCTTTTTCTATCCCGAAATATTCCAAAAGCGCCGCGATAAGTCTTCTGCTCGATATTCTCACAACAACATCGTCGCTCGTCAGACCTGCCTGCATAAGATAATCGACCGCGCAGAAAATCACTTCCGCGTCCGCAAGACAATCGTCAACGCCGATGATATCGATATTCCACTGGAAAAATTCCCGCAGCCTGCCCTTTTGCGGCCGCTCCGCCCTGCACAATCGCGGCACGGAAAACCATTTTATCGGCCGCGGCAGAGTATTAATTCTTTGATTGACCATTCGCGCAAGTGTCGGCGTAATCTCCGGCCGAATCGCGAGCATTCTTCCGCCCCTGTCTTCGAACGCAAAGAGCTGCGATGAGATCTCCTCTCCGCTTTTCTGTTGATACATTGCAAGGTATTCGAAAATCGGCCCGTCGAACTCAGCGAATCCATTGCGCAGCGACACCTCTTTCCAGAGGTCGGCGATAAAATTGCGCTTCGCCATATCCTCAGGATAAAAATCTCGCGTCCCTTTTACCGATTGTATTTCCATATATTTTACCTGCAAAGACTTATGATTATAGAATACTCCCCCGTTTCCGTCAACAACTTTAGATTTGCCCCTCTACGCGGCACAATGAAACATATTCAAAGTATGATTTCTCAGCTTTTTAGCGATTTTCTTTGATTGGCCTACATATTTATCGAGTTCGCTCCAGAATTTCCTGCTATGGTTTTTAATCCTGGTATGGACCAACTCGTGCAGTATTACATAATCCTGAAATTCCTGCGGAAGCCGGACAAGATTTATATTCAGATTAATATTATTTTTACTGCTGCAGCTTCCCCATCTGGTTTTTTGATTCCTGATAAAAACTCTGTTATAGGAGAAATTATGTTTATCAGCCAGAAATTTCAGTTGCGATTTAAGGACCACCCTGGCGTTATTTTTATTTATTTTAGGCAAGGCCGGACGATTGGCTGTTTGCAGTTCAACTTCTTTCATTTGCTTAACTGCTTTTTTGACCCATTCGAGTTTGGATTCCAAAAATTCCTGTGCTTTTCTCAGCGTAACTCTGACAGGGAAAGTAACTCTCACCGGCTTAAACGGCCCGACAGTTACAGACAGCCTCCTGGCCCTGACCGATTTCACATAAACAATATTAATTTCTGTATTCGATAACATATTCATTTAAAATATATTAACCCCTAATTCCAATTCGGCAATCTAAAAAGGGTCATTCCCACTTTCGCGGGAATGACCCCGCACAAGCAGGTGTGGGACAGATTTTATTCGAATTGGATGTCGCTTAAAACCAATTGGACGGAAGGGTCGCCATAAAAGGTATCGACCTGCGGCTCAAAGGCAATACTGAAAAATTCGTTTTCCAGTAATTTTTTTTCGAGATGAGCCATATTAAAGCCGATACACCGGACAGTCGCGGAATTATCGCAGACAGCCAACTGGAGATGTTCACTGTTGATTCCAACTGCTCGCGGCGAAGCGGTAAGACGAACGGCTTTTGCCGCAAAAATAGGAGCGGGATTGCCGCGACCGAACGGGCCAAGCGTTGAAAGCAATCTGACGGTCGGGACAGACAAATCCTTTAACGAACAGACGGCGTCGATTTCAAATTTGCTGGTAAATTCAGATTCGTTCCAGTTAGCGGCGGCGTAATTTTCGAAGGCCTGGGTGAAATCGTCTATTTTGGCGACGTCAATGGTCAGGCCGGCAGCCATCGCGTGGCCGCCAAAGGTGTTTAAATGTTCGCCGCAGGCTGTGATAGCCGCCAATATGTCGAAGCCTTCGATTGAACGAGCAGAGCCCTGCGCTTTATCGTTTGTAATATTGAAAAGAATCGTAGGCCGGTAATATTTATCTATAACTCTTGAAGCGACGATGCCGATTACGCCAGTGTGCCACTCGTTGCTGGCAAGAACGATTGTTTTGTGGTCGGGATGGTCGAGGCTTTTTTCGGCGATTATCGTGCAGGCGTGTTTGAAGATTTTCTTTTCGAGGACCTGACGCTGCTTGTTCTGCTCCTTGAGATATTCTGCGATTCGAAGAGCCTTTAATGCGTTGTCGCTTGTGAGTAATTCAACGGCGAGGCGTGCGTGGCCCATTCTGCCGGCGGCGTTGAGGACCGGAGCGAGGCAATAACCCATATGAATACTGTCGATTGTCTTGCCTTTTATGCCCGCGACGCCGATGAGGGCTTCTATGCCGGGCAGAGTCGATTCGGATATCGCACGCAGGCCGAAACTGCTGATGATTCTGTTCTCATCGCGAAGTTCAACGACATCGGCAATTGTGCCCATCGCAGCGAAGACTGTCGCGTTGACGAGAAACTGCTTCAAATGCTGCGGAGTGGCGGCGGAGCCTTTGATGCGGTTGACGACTGCCCATGCGAGTTTGAAGGCAACTGTCGCGCCGGAACTTGACTGCGCAGGATAATTTTTATCGAGATTGGGATGAACTATCGCGACTGCGTGGGGAAGTTTGCCATCGGGCGAAGGACGGTGATGGTCGGTGATGATTAAATCAATGCCTTTATCCTTTGCGGCCAGGGCGGAATCAAAAGCGGTTATGCCGCAATCGACACTGATAAGCAACTTTGTTCCTGTATGACTAATCTGCTCGATGGCTTCGATGTTCAGGCCGTAGCCTTCGTCAACGCGGTGCGGAATGTAATAATCGACCTGCGCACCGAGAAGTTTGAAAAGACCATCGAGAATCGCAACGGCGGTAATGCCGTCAACGTCGTAATCGCCATAAATGGTAATCTTCTGTTTTTCCCGGACGGCTTTTTCAATCCTGTCAACGGCGGGAATCATGCCGGGCATACGTTCTGGTTCGATAAGGTCGTTGAGCTTGGGATTGAGAAAAGATTTTGCCGATTCGACGGTTTTAATCTGGCGATTGACGAGAACCTGAGCGAGGATAGGCGGAATTTTCAACGCCTCAACAAGCTGACCTGCTATCGGGTCGGCAGGCAAGATGTGCCATTGTTTCTTCTGCATCCTTGCGGCCAGACGCATTTATATACCTTATAATATGATTACAAAGAGTTTTTTGAACGTATAAGCGGATTATAACAAAAAAACAGGGATTGTCAAAATAAGTATTTAAGCACCTAAAGGCAGGAAATTGCCAAAAGGCGGATTTATTTCACTTTACGGCAAACGAAAAGCCTGTAAGTCTTGTACTGGGTGAAGTTTTTTCCGCTTTTTTCGTCCGTAAGATATTTCTTCTCGACTTTTGCAATCTTCTTTCTGTATTTCCATTTAATAAGCTTGAGGACGATTGGATGCTGACTCTGGAAAAACCGTTCGACTGCGCCGGCGAGAGGAACGATTACTTCTTTTGTCGTTCTGTCCACTAAGTCGATATTCGGAGCGGTTTCGGCGGTGATGTCTATATCCTCAATAATTTTAAATGACGACTTGCCAAGCAAATCCAAAAACTTGTCGAGCTTTTGGCCGCCTTTAATAGCGCAGGCATCAGAACATTTTTTGAAAAAGTCGCAAATGAGCATGTATCCGCCAGGATTTAAAAGCGAAGCGGCTATGTCAAGAACCCTGTCAAGGTCGATGTACTGAAAACTTTCGCAGAACTGAATCATATCATATTTTTTGGAGGTCTGGATATCCTCGAATTTGCATTTGAAAATTTCGCTTGTTTCGCCGAGTAATTTCTCGACTATCTTGTTCTGATACTCGGTCGGACAGACGCAATCAACTTTGTAGCCTAAATCGACGAGCCTTTTTGAAAAAGCTCCTGCGCCGCAGCCGACGTCGAGAATAGACTTTACCTCGGCGGGAATGTGCGAAATGATAAACTTGCAGTATTCATCCTGGGCGATGTGAAGATTCAAAATGCTGGGCTCAAGACCTTTTTTCCACAGGCCGTAATGCAAATGGTCGAGCTGAAACAGACCTTTGCCGACGATGTGGCCGATTTCGAGGCCGATTTCGCGAGATACAGTCTTTTTGCTTTCCTTCAAAATATATTCCTTTAAATTAAAAGAGTGATAATAGCATTTTCAAAAAAAGCCGCAAGAGAAATTCACCCCCACACCTATTGTTCCAGAATTAAAACAAAAAAAGGGCAATTCGACAGACACTATTTGACAAGGACTCCGCTATTCAAGAAACAGGACAATAGGTATGGGGGTTAATGAGAGATAGTAATAACCGGCTCTTCGGGCTGGTCCACCTGGGTTCTATGTATAATAAAACGATAATAGAACCACTTAGTAACGCCGCTGAGGGCAAAACCGCAGAAGACCAGAACAAGCGCTACTTCCATGCTGATGATTATAATCACAATAAAAGCAATCGCCCTGATAAAATGCGCAAAAGGCTTTTTGCCTTTCAGATACTGATTAACAATATGGGGATAGCGAATTCTGCTGACCATAAGAATCGAAACGCCCAGCGTAACAAACGGAAGTACGGCGAGGATAATATTGTATTCAAGGTGAGAAAGGAACGAATAGCTGCTGCCGCTGAGATTTTTGATAATGTCCTGATTTAGAATGACAAGACTTGCAATCACACCGGCCGCGGCGGGAGTCGGCAAGCCCCAAAAACTCATATGGCTGGCCTCGTCCTCTTCGTTTTCAACGTTAAACCTTGCGAGTCTTATCGCCGCACAGCCCAGATAAATAGCTGCTGTGAGCCATAAGAAGCGATACACAAAAACATCAAAAGCGGGATTAACGAAAGAGACCCTGTTCTCGACAACCTGCAGCATAAGAAACGCAGGTGCAATGCCGAAACTGATTACATCGCAAAGACTGTCGAGCTGGCCGCCGAAACTGCTGGTGCTCTGGCTAATCCTTGCGACGTGGCCGTCGAGCATATCGGCGAGCATCGCGAAAAAAATCATATAGCAGGACATCGAAAAGAACGGGAACTGATGATTGTAAATGTTAAAACTCGTAACATCCGATTGGCCGGCGCGGGCGGCGAAAACAATCGATGCGAAACCGCAAATGCCGTTGAGCAGCGTAATCAACGAAGGAAGGATGGTGATATATTTCAGCCTTTGCCTGCGGACGTTCCGCAGAAGACTTCGCTTTGCCCGCTCAGATTTATTAATCGGTTCTGTCATATTTCGCAAGTATCGTAAGACCGGCGTTAACCTTGTCGCCAACTTTAACGGCGATTTTCGCGCCGCAACCGGCGGGCAGGTAAAGCTCGGTCCTCGACCCAAATTTTATCATTCCGAAGATGCTGCCGCCAGTAAATTCCTGACCCTGCTCGGCATCGCAGACAATTCTTCTGGCAATAGCGCCGCTTATCTGGCGAACGAGCATTTTATCATAAGGCTTTTTCAGACGAACCATCCCTATGTTATTGCTCTCATTGACGTTACCGCAATCCCTGTCGAGGGCGTTTATAAAAAGACCTTTGCGATATGTGATTTTTTCTATTTTTACAGCGCAAGGCGTTCTATTAATATGAACGCTGAAAATACTTAAAAATATGCCGATTCGAGTCGCCGGGCCGTCTATAACGCTCGGCTCATCAACGATTTCGATATCGCTTATTGTGCCATCGGCCGGCGAAAGAATTAAATTGTCCCCTGCCGGGATTTGGCGATACGGGTCGCGGAAAAACGATAACATCCAGATTAACACAACCGCCAAAACCGATTCAATGAGCCAAAACAGCAAACTAATCGGCACTAAAAAGTCGATTATTGCCATCGCCAGAACACACAGGCCGGGATAAACCACAACCTGAGGCATACCATATTTTGTTATTGGAATTCTCATAAGCAAGTTATATTAACCGCAGATCAGTCCTAAGTCCAGTTGAAGATTACACAGACCCGCCGCCGTCCTTAAGGGACTATGGCGGGCAAGTTTCACGTTTTTTTTAGAACAATTTTAGTCTTGATTAGCGTTTTATACAGGCTGTATAATGGTTATTCGGCTATTAAGGCGCAATCAGATTTTATTTTGGAGGCGTTATGATACTTAAAACAAAACTTTCGATGGGCCTAGGGGTTCTGTTCCTAATCATTTTTACCCTGGCACTTTTCTGCAGCTATTATGTTGATAAACTATCCGCTGAAGCAGAGGGCATCCTGAGAAATAATTACGACTCCATTGTATATACAAGAAATATGATGACCGCCCTGGACGATATGGAAACTTCCATCGGCAGCAGTATCCTAAATTCAGACAGCAAAAAATTAACCGACTATTATTCACAGCTTTTGGAAGCCGGCAAAATTGAATTCGATAAAAACCTTAAAGCGGAAAAAAACAATATAACAGAGATTCATGAAAAGGAATATGTTGAGGTACTCAGCAGCGATTATAATATTTATCTGAATCTCTGCGAACAGATAAAGAAAGAGACGGTAAACAGTTCAATGTATTTTAACAACGTTCTGCCGTGCTATGAAAGGCTTAAACATTCTATTTTCAATATCAACGACCTTAATATGCAGGCAGTTGTGCGAAAAAGTCAGGCAACAAAAGACCAGTCGGCTCATATAATAACCTATATGGGCGTAACAGTAACATTGTGCATTATACTGGCCTTCGGTTATTTCTGGTATTTCCCGTTTTATATTTCCAATACAATATCCTACTTATCAAAAAGGATAACGGAATTGCTTAAGAAAGCCGGTATCGCGAGCGACATAAAAACGAATGATGAGACTTATGTCATTTTGCAGGGAATAAAACAGCTCGAAAAGAAACTGGGCGTTGAGGGCACGGAAAAAGACGTTTCTGTTTAGGACTTGACTAATTGGGGCGAAATAGTTAACCTTTTCATTCCAAAAAGATTGAGATTGCCACCCCCGCCTATGGTGTCCCCAAGGGACTAAGGGGTCGCAATGACAAGGCTAAATTTTAAGAAAGGAATAATAAAATGTATACGACAATAGTTGACATTAAGGCAAGAGAGATACTCGATTCGCGCGGCAATCCGACAGTGGAAGTTGACGTCCGGCTCGACGACGGGGCGTTCGGCAGAGCGGCCGTTCCGTCCGGTGCAAGTACAGGCGCTCACGAGGCAGTCGAACTCCGCGATACCAAATCCAAAAGATATATGGGCAAAGGCACTCTAACGGCTGTGAAAAACGTTAATGAAAAAATCGCGCGGGAAGTTATCGGAATGGACGCCCTGGCTCAGGAAGAAATCGACAGGCTGATGATCGACCTTGACGGCACAAAAAATAAAGGCAAATTAGGAGCAAATGCAATCCTCGGCGTTTCACTGGCTGTCGCAAAAGCGGCGGCAGATGCCGTTGGACTGCCTTTGTATAAGTATATTGGCGGATGCAACGCAAATATTCTGCCTGTGCCGATGATGAATATCCTCAACGGCGGAAAGCATGCCGACAACAACGTCGATTTCCAGGAATTTATGGTTATGCCGATTGGCGCACCGAATTTCCCGGAGGCATTGAGAATGGGAGCGGAAGTATTCCATACGCTAAAGAAAGTTTTGAAAGATAAAGGCTATAACACCTCGGTCGGCGATGAAGGCGGGTTCGCACCATCGCTAAAGAGTAATAGCGAGGCCATCGAGGTAATTCTCGACGCAATCAAGAAGGCAGGATACAAGGCAGGCAAGCAAATCGCAATCGCACTTGACCCTGCGGCAAACGAATTGTGGGACGAGGGAGCAAAGAAATATAAATTCTTTAAATCGGCACCGAATAAAAAAATTACATCAGAAGAACTGGTCAAGCACTGGGCGGGCTGGGTAAATAAATATCCAATCGTCAGCCTGGAAGACGGGCTTGCAGAGGACGACTGGGCAGGCTGGACAAACTTAACAAAAACATTAGGCGATAAAACTCAGATTGTCGGCGATGATTTGTTCGTTACAAACACAGAGCGTCTTGCAAAAGGCATCAAACTGGGCGCGGCAAATTCAATTCTCATCAAGTTAAACCAAATCGGCACGCTGACCGAAACGCTTGAAGCGATTAATATGGCCAAGAGAGCAGGCTGGACGGCAGTTATAAGCCATCGCAGCGGCGAAACTGAAGATTCTACAATCGCGGATTTAGCGGTCGCGACAGGTATGGGCCAAATTAAGACCGGCTCAGCCTGCAGGACAGACAGAATCTGCAAGTATAATCAACTGCTCAGGATTAACGAAGAATTAGGCGACGCGGCACAGTATGGCTCGTTTTTGTTTGAGTAATAGTTAGTTGATAGAAGAACTAAGCAGGCGACTTCGGCCGCCTGTTTTTTTATATGAGTGGGAAACCCAGGATTCTTTCGTAGGCTGACATATAGCCTGTAACCATTTTTTTCAGGCCCCAATTATCGCGTGATTCTTTCATTATTCTTTTTGCCTGCTTTTCCCACTGGCTGGGATTTTTTCTGAAAAATCTATGAATAGCAACAGTCTCGTGCAGACCCTGCCACAGGCCGGTGGAGTTATAATCCCTGAACAATACACCATTGCCGACATCTTCCTGTGCGCCGAGTTTTTTAAGCTTCAGTGGGATAATTTTATCGTGAAATCCGCCAGTGTCACGGTTTGTTGCTGTTGCGCCATAAAGATTTCCAACCAGGTCAATCTGGCCGAAAGGTTCATACAGCGAAGCGCCGAAAACATCGCTTGCGGCGGCGTATCCGAGAGTGCTGAGGTCGTCACTGAAAACGCGGTAGGCAATTTTGCCCGCTGAAGCAACGGAGATTCGGCCGAGAATATCAGAGTCGGTATGGTCATCTCCGACAGGATTTCCGATAATAGCAATCTGGACATCGGGATGCTCAATGACAAATTTCATCGCAATATCCTCGAGAAGCTCGACGCCCTTTTGCATACGGTCGAGGCGCGAAGGCCAATATAGGAGTATCGCGTCGGGATCGACGCGGAGGCCGGTTTTTTTCTGAAACTTGATTAAATTTATTTTTTTGGCCTCTATCACCTTGTCGTCAACTCCATATTTCATAGCAAGGCCGGGCTTGTCAGTATCAGGATTTTCAAGCTGGTACTCGGGATAGACCGAAGGCGAAATACCGTTTGGAATCGCAAGGACGCTTCCGTAGCGGTGCTTGACTTTGGTTTCCTGCCGGACGCTTGCGGGGATGAAGTGCCTGTCGAGAAAATAGTCCTGGGTGGTCTCATCGAGGAATCTTTGGCCGACATAGTTAACCAGCGTTGCGTTTTTAATAGCGGTAGCCTGGCAATCGACACAATCTCTGCCAAGGTCGTTTGAAATGAATAAGTTGCCCCAGAGTTCGTTGAGGTCAACGCCGTAATACATATCCATAGGCACGTGGCCTGTATGAGTATTATGAACAGTGTGAAGCGAAGGGATATTCAAAGATTTGGCGAAAGCGGTAATGATTCCGCCGGCCATCCAGTCGTGGGAATGGATAATACCTCTGCCTTCGTGTTTGGAAATAATTACCGCAATTAACAAACGCCTAATCTGCCTTTGAAACTCGGCAGCGGTAGCGCGAGGGTCGCCATCATAAGCGCTTCTGTAATTTTCGAATAAAGGCGAATCGACCATTTTGATTCTGTCGCGGTCGAGATGATATAATTTCTGCATATAATCTGCCTTGCTGATGCCCGATCTTTCGACGAAAGCTCTTTCAAGATTAAGCGTGATGACGTAGGTGAGTATGTTCCTGTTAGAAAGACCTCTGCATAAGGCGGAGACGACCTCGCCCATACCGCCGCTTTTGCCGGAGACATATTGCGCGAAATCTCCCATTCCTTTGGTCGGGAGGCGGTCTGTTTCGGGGCTGATAATTATGACCGGAATCCTTGCGGTTTTTTTCAGTATATAAAATTTTTCGACCGATCTCTCAAGATTCCATATCTTGTCTGTGACGGTTCTGACGGTTTCGCCAATCGAACCGTAAGGGCTGAAATAAGTATGCACCTGCTGATCCGAGCCGGTGCTTTCGTGCAGGAAATAGAGATGGTCTGAGGTTGTCAAATGCCGCCATTCGGTCAAAATATCCGGACCGGAGGCTTTTGCTTTTTTCTCGAGGTTTTGAATCCGGGAAAAAATCTCCTGCTGCGTTTTGTTTCCCAGCCAGCCAAAGGTGTCCCTTGCGGCATCGGCCCAGGAAGAGGTTGACAGGCCGTGAATATCCGCGACGGGACAATCGGCATCCTTAAACAAATCGGCCACTTCGGTGGGATTTGCCATCCTAATGCTGCCGTGCTTTGCGAGCATTTTCGGCAGCGAATTCCAAAATTCGAATATTCCTTTATCCTCCCAAATATGCTCGCCGAGATGCTCAAAATCGTAACCAAGCAGGACCGCTTCGCCGTCAATTTTGGCAATGCTGGCGGCATATTGCTCGGCGGAAATAGGAGTGTGAGGAAATCTGAACGCGATATCATCGCTGAGTTCCCTGTTGCGGGGAATAACGATTAAATTATTATCCTTTGCTCTGAAAACGGCATTGGGAGAAACGAGTTTACCGTTTTGGAGACCAAACATATCGTTTCTTTTCTCGCATAATATCGATTTGAAACCCATATCCGCGACGACGTTTGCAATTTCATTGTTGAACATCAGCTCGGTGTTTCTGAAAGAGGTAGGTTTATAACCGAAAATTTCCTCCATCCTTGAGCCGTGCAGCAAGACCTGTTCTCTGAATTCCTGTCTGCGCGGGTCGCCGAATAAACCGGTTAACGAGTGATAATACGTTTCCTGCAGAAACTCAACCTGGTTTTTCGGTTTGCCGGCCTCGAACAGCTCCTGCAGATACTTGATAACCTGCGGCTTGTACATCTGCGCCTGCTGGAGAAATGTGCCGGACATACTGAGAGTAATTTTAAAGCCGGGATTTTCCGCGATAAGCTGGGTAAATAATCTCGTAGCAGGCAAATAACATTTTTGCGAGACCTTTTCGAATACCTCTTTGTTCATCTGTTCCCAGAGAAATTTATCCCTGGCCGGATGCAAACGAAACGGCTGATGCAATTGAAAATAAAATGTCACTACCGGCATTTATCACCCTGTTATTTCGATAGTCGCCCCAGATTCAGCAAAGAAACGGCTGTGAATGCAACTAAAGTCTAATATCCGGCCAACTAAACTAACCGGCAGCGATTATTATAATCTATTCCGGGGAAAATGCAAAGCAGGTTTTCAGATTTGAGGAGCGGCCTTAGTCGAACGGCGATAAAGAAACCGTCAGCGGATTTTAATAGTAGCAAGGGCAAGGGCTGCAAAGGCAGCGGCGAGGAGCCAGAAACGCACCACTACCTGCGGTTCAGACCAGCCGCCAAGATGAAAATGATGATGAATCGGAGCACAGCGGAAAAGCCTTTTGCCGCCGGTATATTTGAAATACGAGACCTGCAAAATAACGCTGCCAAGTTCGATAACAAACACGCCGCCGATAATCAGCAGCAGAATTTCATTTCGGGTAACCAATGCGCCATAGCCCATCGCGGCGCCCAGCGGCAGCGAACCGACATCGCCCATAAATGTCTGGGCAGGATGACAATTGAACCACAGAAAACCCATCATCGCGCCGAGAATAGACGAATAGAAAATGCTGAGTTCGCCTGACTGCGGGATGTGCGGCAAAAGAAGATAGCCGGCCCAGGTCATCGTCGATGTTCTCGTCATCGACTCGGAAGCCATATAACAGAGAATCGCAAGCGTCACACTGGCAATGGCAACGCAGCCTGCGGCAAGGCCGTCCATTCCATCGGTAAAGTTAACGGCATTGCTGGTCGCTGAGATATAAAGAACCGCGATAATAACGAAAAGCCAGCCGGTAATGGGTATGCCGTATTTGTAAAATGGAAGCCAGAAACGCATGGCATCGGGGATATTCTGAACATCAAAATATAAAAAAGTCGCGATAAGAACGGCGCCGCCAAACTGAAAGGCAAGTTTTTCCCAGGGCTTAAGACCGTTGCGGCTGCGCTGGCGAATTTTGCTGGTCAATTTCAGCCAGTCGTCAACAGCGCCGATTGCACCGAACCATATCATCAGGATTATCGCCTTTTGAATAAACGGATTGTTGAGCTTTGCCCAAAGAAGAGTTCCCGCCATAACGGCAATGAGAATAATAAGGCCGCCCATCGTGGGAGTATTTTCTTTTTCCTTATTGAGAGCATTTAATTTGTCGTTATGAAATTCCGGGCGATCGCCGATTTTTTTTCGCATCAGCCAGCGAATAATTTTAGGGCCGGTAAACCATGCAACGGCCAGACTCGTAAGAGCGGCCATTATGCAGCGAAACAATACATCCTGCCAGGCATAAAAACCCAGCGAACGGGTAGTGAAATCTTCCAACAATGAAAGCAAATGATATATCATATTTTTTAGCTATTGTCCGATAAAAGCGTCTTTAACCTGTCAATAACCGCCTCAAAACGCTCACTTCGTGAAGCTTTGACCAGTATTATATCGTCAGGTTTAATAAATTTATGCAGATTATCACAAAGTTGCTGAGTATTTTCAAATATGTTTGCAGAAATTTTGTGATCGGCACTTTTTTGGGCTGTTTGCGCGGTTATCGAACAATCACCTTTTATTGTCAGTGCTACGGGGATTTTGTAATGAGCGATTGCTTTGCCGAGCTGAGCATGAAGTTTTTCGCTTTGGCTGCCGAGCTCACCCATCCGGCCGAAGATAAAAACTGCCCTCTGCTTTTCCCCGGCCGCCAGCAAAGCCAAAGTTTCCAGGGCATTTTCCATAGAGCCGGGATTTGCGTTGTAACAATCGGCAAGCACAAGGCAGCGGCCAATCCTCAAAGGCTCAAGCCTCATATCGACAGGTTTTATCGATGCAACAGCCTTCGCGAACTGGGCAGCGGAAAGGCCGAGACTTTTACAGACCGCCCAGGCAGCGGCGGTATTTTCAACATTCGCCCTGCCAACGAGCGGCAAAGTCACCGCGATATTATCGATAACAAAAGTGCTTTTGTCGCCGGACAGTTTAATATTTTGCGGCATTTCAAAGGCTTCAAATTTAATTTTCTGGTTTCGGCAATAATCGACAAGTTTTTTTATCGAGCCGTTAATAAAAAATTTCCCGCCGGTTTTTAAACCGGCTGTGATAGAGACTTTTTCCTTTATTATCGCGTCGAGGTCGCCGAAACCTTCCAGATGAGCAGGGCAAACCGTGATAATGACGGCGATATCGGGCCCAATTATCTCTGCCAGCGGACGAATTTCTCCGATGTGATTGCTGCCGAGCTCCGAAATCAGAATTTGGCTGTCGGGCGGAGCTTCTAATATTGTTAAAGGGACACCAATATTGTTGTTGTAGCTTTTGGGCGATGAAAAACATTTAAAATGACTTTTTAATATGTGATTGATTATGTTTTTTGTGGTTGTTTTTCCTGCAGAGCCGGTAATCGCGACAACTTTATACGATGAATTGTTCCTTACATACTGCGCAAGCCGGCCAAGAGCCTGAATTGTATCATCGACGAGCAATACCGGTTTATCTGAATCGATTTTTTTTTGCACGACTGCGCAAGATGCACCATTTTCAAAGGCTTGGCTGACATAATCGTGGCCGTCGTGGTTTGCCCCTTTAATCGCAAAGAAAACGCAGCCGGGGGATTTCTTGCGGGAGTCTATACTTGTGCTGCTTACGGAGATTTTATTAGCGGGAATGTTTTTGGATTTGATAATTTCAGCAAGTTTTATAATATTTAGAGGTGTCACTTTAAAAATTCTGCGGCCGTCTCTATATCGCTGAAATGCTGCTTTTCTGCGCCGATAATCTGATAATTTTCGTGGCCTTTGCCTGCGATAAGAACTATATCGCCGGATTTAGCATTTTTTATCGCTTCTTCAATCGCAATTTTTCTGTCCGGCTGGATGAAAATATTATCAGCCAGGCGATTTGGAAAACCTTCGAGGATGTCCTCGATAATCGCGGCTGGTTTTTCCGTCCTTGGGTTGTCGCTTGTAACATAAATTTTATCCGCAAACTGCTGGACAGCCTGAGCCATTCGCGGTCTTTTAGTTTTGTCGCGGTCGCCGCCGCAGCCGAAAATCGCAATCAGCTGTCCTTTGCACAGGGGCTTTAAAGTCGAAAGGACATTTTTCAAGGCATCGTCGGTATGAGCATAATCGACAAGAACCGTAAAGTCCTTTTTTGAAGGCACTTTATGTAGCCTTCCGGGGACAACGGCAAGCTTTGAAAGACCTGCGGCGATTGTTTTAAGGTCGAATCCTGCGCCAATGGCCAAACCTGCCGCGGCCAGGTGATTGCTGAGATTATGTTTGCCAATAAGAGGAGATTTGACGCGGGCTTTTTCGCCTTTGAATAAAATATCGAAAACTGTGCCGTTAATGTCCATTGAGATAACTTTGACGGTCAAATCGGCATCCGTTTCGAGCGAATAGAAGATTCTGTTGGCCTTTGTTACCACAGCGACTTGCTGGAAAACAGGGTCGTCTTTATTTATTATCGCTGTCGCGTCGGCCGAGAGACTCTCGAATAATCTCAACTTTGCCGCAAGATATGCCTCCATTGTCTTGTGATAATCAAGATGGTCGCCGGTGAAATTCGTAAACGCCGCAACATTGAAATCAATCCCAGCCAAGCGGTTCTGCTCGATAGCGTGGGAGCTGGCCTCCATAACCATATATTGAGAGCCTGCGCCTGCCATTTTCTCGGCAAGGGCGGCCAGTTCAAGAGCGTCAGGCGTAGTCATCGAGGATTCGATATTATCCTCTCCGCTGCCCAAATCGATTGTTATTGTGCCTATAAGGCCGCACTTTTTGCCGGCATTAACGATAATTGAACGAACCAGATAGGTCGTTGTCGTTTTCCCATTGGTGCCGGTAACGGCAAGATTCACAAGTTTACTGTTGGGATAGTTATAATATGCCTGAGAAAGAAGGCCCAGAGCCTTTGTCGTATCTTCAGTCTGGATAACCTCCGCCGAGGCGACCTGCGTGAGTTGCTGCGTAACGATATACCTGGCTCCCGATACAGCGGCCTGGCCGATAAAGTTATGACCGTCAATGCGAGTGCCCTTAACAGCCACGAAGATATCGCCCTGCCGGATGTTCCGGGAGTCGCTGCATACCTTTGGCCGCCAGACCAGCGGTTTTGTCTCAACAAGTTTTACTAATTGTTCTAACGTCATAATCCGATTATAAAAAATAACATAAGTTTACAATTTAACATACGATTTTATTCAATATCAACAATAAAAAAATAAAAAAGGCCGGTAATTTTTACCGACCTTTTATTTTCAAAGCATACTTTTTCGATATGAAAGCCGCCTACGGTTATTTTCCGCCTGTGCCGCCCTGGCCGATTCGCGAAGTAATATCGTTTATCTGGTCGTTAAGCTGTTTTAATGTGTTCACATTATACTGCTGTGTCGCCGAGAGGTCTTTTTGGGCCTGGAAGAGTTTGTCTTTTGTCAGTATAAGCTCTCTCTGCATATCCGCAACGGCACTCTGATTTTTCACCGCCTCAGACTGCCAGTTTGTCATATCAACTTCATACATTTTCGCCTTTTGGGCGGTATCCTTATATTCTTTCATAATTCTTTGTATATCTTCATAGGCCTGCTGGAGCTTTTGCTGCTGAAGCCTTCTATCCGCACTTACCTTTGAATATGCGACGATACTTACCAGCATCGCAATAGTTACAACCACCGACACAATCTTCCATGCGGACGTAACCTTTACCGCATCCATAACCTTTCTGGAAGCTGGTGTTTTGAAATAACTGAATTCGGTATCCGATTCTCCAATTCTGCCTGCGGCGGCGATGTTTTCTTCCTGCGCAAAAAGATTTAAATCCGGCACCGCGGAAATATTATCCTGCCGGTCTGTTTTGGCAGACAAAGGATTTGCATTTCGCGGGGGCTGTAAAATTTTGTTAATCAGGCCGGTAATTTTTTGAGCCGGGGCCGAAGTGTCTATCGGTTCAGACTTCTGGTCATTTGTCAACTGACTCAGATTTTTGTAGGCATCCAGCGGCAAATCCACTACGAATGTTTTGTCTTTATGTTTTCTGACCTGCACCACTCCGAGTTTTGCGCATTCCTGCACAACCCCCGCTGATACGCCCTGATCTGCGGCGTATTGCTGCATTGTCAAAAGTGATTTTTTTCTGCTGAAAATCGGCCCGTTAAAAGAACTTTTTTCGTTAGGTGCGGACATAGATTTTTCCCATAAAAAGAGAATTAAACTACCTATATTTTCGGACTTTTTGCGTAAATTCTTGAATTTATAGAGATTTAAAAACGTCGCCCTTATTTAATTTTAATAGTTTTTATAAAAATCGAGTCCCAAAACAACTCATAAAGCAAAAAAAGAGCTTCTTGCTCCGATAAAACCGCTTAATTACGCTAAAAAAATGTGTTTTTCCGCCTGAATTGCGAAATACGGCTTTGAAAACAAGTCCCCTGCCTATCGTGTCGATAAAAAAGACGAAAGACCTTATAGGGTAAAAAGTTAAATTTCCTAACTAAAATGAAAGTACTAATAGCAGAAGACGACAACGCCTCAAGGATTGTCCTGCAAAACCACCTCCAAAACTGGGGGTATGAGGTAATTGCGGCAGAGGATGGCTACCAGGCCTGGAACGTAATCCAGACCAGCCGGCCGGAAATTATCCTTATCGACTGGATAATGCCCGGTATAGACGGCATTGAACTGTGCAAAAAAGTGCGCTCTCAATCCGATAAAAATTATATCTACACAATATTCCTGACATCCAAAAATGAAATCGATGATATGGTAACGGCTCTGGACAACGGAGCCGACGATTTTATAAGCAAACCTTTCGATAAAAATGTCCTTCGCGGTAAAATGGCGGCCGGGGCAAGAATAATCAGCTACGAAAACGAAATGAGAATCGCCAGGCAAAACGCAGAAGACGCCAAGGCTAAACTTGAAAAACTTAATCTGCAGCTCGAGTTGACTTATAAAAAACTAATGGAAGCGGCACACAGTGCCGGGATGGCGGAAGTCGCGTCAAATGTTCTTCACAATGTCGGCAACGCCTTAAACAGCGTTAACGTATCGGCAAATATTATCATCGAAAAACTGGCCAAATCGGAAATCCCGAACCTGCTGAAATTGGCGGATATTCTAAAAGAACACAGCGACAACCTCGCCGATTTCCTGATAAATGACCCGCAGGGTAAATTTATCCCGACATATATTTTCGAAGCAGGCAATCATCTTGTGCAGCAGAAAAACGAAATTCTCGAAAACTTAAGCTCGCTGATAAAAAATGTCGACCACATCAAGGAAATTATACAAATGCAGCAGTTTTACGCGGGCACCGGAAAACAGCAGGATTGCGTGTCTCTGCCGGAGCTTATCGAAAACGCAATTGCAATAAATAACGCTGGTCTGGAGCGAAACAAAATAGAAGTTATCCGCGAATACGAAGATTTCGGCAATATCTTCATCGACAAACACCGAACCATACAGGTTCTTGTAAGCCTGATTGACAACGCCGAACACGCCCTTACGGAAAGCACTAATGAGCCCAAACAACTCAAAATCCGAGTCACAAAAGCTGATAACAATAAAGTGAAAATAGAAATCTCTGACAATGGTATCGGCATCAGGCCGGAAGATTTAAATAAAATATTCAGCAAAGGCTTTACAACAAAATCCTCCGGGCACGGGTTCGGATTGCACGGATGCCAGAAAGCCGCAAAGGATATGCAGGGCAATATAACTGTAAACAGTCCCGGCCCAGGCCAAGGCACAACATTTACTTTGGAAATTCCGCTAAAAAAAATAGAGGTGAAAAATGAAAAATATAACTGAATTTGAAAATCGAAGAATTCTTGTAATCGATGACAAAGAATCAATTCATGAAGATTTCAAACAGATTCTTTCAGAGGTTACACAAAACGTTCCTCTCGAACGTGCTCGCGCAGCAGTCTTCGGTCAGAACACCGGCGGCAGTTCTGCCATTTCGTTCGATGTCGATTGCGCATTCAACGGTCACGAAGGGCTTGAAAAACTCACCGAAGCCAACCGGCAGGGAATACCTTATGCCATGGCTTTTGTCGATATGAGGATGGACTCCGATTGGGACGGACTGGAAACAATCGAAAGACTATGGAAGGTTCAGCCTGATCTTCAGGTTGTAATCTGCACCGCATACTCGGACTACTCCTGGCAGGAAATTATCAAGAGGCTCGGCGAAACCGAGAGATTTTTAATTCTTAAAAAGCCGTTCGACAATATGGAAATCCGTCAGATGGCCTGCTCGCTGACAGAAAAGTGGGAGCTCTTAAATCGGTTCGACAATCTCGTTCAGGAAAGAACCCTTCAGATTGCCGAAACACGCGATATAGCGGTATTTGTTCTTGCCTCGCTGGCGGAATCCAGAGACCCTGAAACCGGCGAACATCTCGAAAGAATACGCAGTTATAGTCATATACTCGCCGAAGAGTTGAAGAAAAACAGCTCCTATTCGGACTTTATTGACAATGTTTTCATCGAAGACCTTTATCGTTCAAGCCCGCTGCACGACATCGGAAAAGTCGGAATCCCCGACAGTATTCTGCTCAAGCCCGGCTCGCTGACGGACGAGGAATTCGACATAATGAAACAGCACTCCCTCATCGGCGCCGAAGCGCTGGGCAGCACAATAAAATCAGCAACCAGCTCAAGTTTTCTGCAAATGGCAGCCGATGTCGCACGTTATCATCACGAAAGATTTGACGGCACAGGTTATCCGGACGGCTTAAAGGGACAGGAAATCCCGTTGGCGGCAAGGATAGTCGCGCTTGCCGATGTTTACGATGCACTGACAAGCTCGAGAGTTTATAAGCCGGCGTTTCGCTCGGAAGTGGCACGCCTGATGATTAAGGAAGAACGCGGCAGACAATTTGACCCTGTAATCGTCGATGCCTTTGATGCCGGATACGATGCTTTTCTGAAAGTTCACAATCTCATAGAAGCCGAAAAATCCGCTGTTACTCTTGTTTAGCAGATAATCGCCCCATTAAACAAAAAGCAGGCGTCTAATCTTAGACGCCTGCTTTATTTTCATAGCCCCAAGGGGAGCAGATAATAACTGCTTGGCCGAACCTGCCTGAACAAACAAAATCTAAAATATTTGAACTCATTAAAAACTAAAAGAATGATTAAAAAAAAGAATGCTTTGCCGCCGCCAGAATCTTTACCACACCCCCCACCCCTGTTTGCCTGGGACTCCCATAGCTACCTGAAAAGACGCCATACTAAATTTCAAAATACTGGATGTGTCCAGCCTTTTTTATCAGTGTGGGAAGATTATCGGCGAAAATCGTTATTGCTTATTAGGCGTTTTAGTATAGTTATGAATTGGGCTTTGGCAAGTTCCCAAATCTACACTACCCTCGAAATGCCGATACCATAATTGCCCTGTTTTAGTATCAAGCACAAAAACATCACGAACAGTACTGTCTCTGTCTCCTATTGGACATAGCATATACCTGCCGATACTCTGTCTGGCGTACAATAAAAGGCATAGGATTAAAAGCAATAAAATCATCAATACCTTAAAGTATTTTTCTATAAAAGTTGTCAAATCATTTACTCCTTAAAAAATAAATCTTGATTTTAAAAAATGCAATCTATTTTTTCATTCTTTATTTTTGATACGTGTTTTCTCTAAATCCCTCCATATGCAAAAGCAGAAAACCGTTGCTCCTCCCCATAAAATCAAAAGCCATCCGTTCAAGACATCTTCCTGCTGCCGGATAAACTCAAAAAGAGGATTCAGAAACAGCAAGAGCGTTCCGGCAAACCAGACTGAAAGAATTATCCGTCCAATACGAAATGAACGCTTTAACTCCGGTGTGCGTAATGGAAACCGCAGACTCAAGGTTGCATATGGAACCACTACAAATATCGCATAGAATATTACATAGAGATAAAGTCCTAACAGGGCATCACCTTGACCATGCCGGTGCAATTCTGATGCATACTGCTCCCCAGCCCAAAGCGACATTTCATGTCTATAAATAGCTCCCAGGAACCAAGGTACGACAAAGAACGCCTGAACTCCGTATACCCATGCTGCAATTTTCAAACCTATTCTCATATCGAAGAGATTGTAGCACAGGACAAGCACAGTCTGCAATAGCAGATATGAAAGATGAAAATGGGTGAAAAGGTACGTCAAGACAAGGCAATCACTGAATCCCACAAGAAATTTGCAGTCTGTTCTAATTCAATGAGGCTACTCTGGGGATAAATTGCCAATATGGGACACAATGGGGACGCATTGGCATATACAAAATTCATTAAATTTCCAATCCCATTGATTGACAAATAGCTGAACTGTCGATATTTTCTGCAATGTTAAATCTCGTTGACAATACGATGAATCACCAGTTGGTTTTCGGCTGTGGTGTTGCGAATCCGTAAGGACCGCACAGCTTAACGAGAGTTAAATAGCACCACTACCAAAAGCCGGCTTTTTTTGTGTGAACTATGGATAGTCAACAAAGTATGACCATAAAAATCAGAGAGGTAGAAAAACTCAAAGGGCTTTATCAGAAAGTGATTAAACTGCTGAATGACCCTATTAAGATGATGGACAAAGCGTTATCGCTTGAAGCTTTCCATAAAGCTTGTGATGTTGTTCACAAACGTTTACTTAACAGGGGCGAACAATGTATAGGACGTGGCAGCATACTCCTGCATAGAGACCCTTTATATACAACCGATGAACGCCGCAAATGGATAGAAGATGAGCAGTTGAGACAAGCAGAACTGATATATAGAAGCAAAGACCCTGTTTACACAAAAGCAGTAGATGGGCAACGGGCGGAAATTAAAAGCCTTTTGTCTGAAATTGAGAAATGCCATTACTCCCTCTATGAGGCTTTTCAGGTTTATCCCTGGACTAAAGATACATTGTTAGCTGGAAATTTTGAATACTTCAGTAAGAATTATAAGAGTATTAATAAAAGCTGGTTTGTTGGTGAAATTTCAGAAGTTATCGAAATACTCGACAAGGTTCAGTATGCTCTTGAAAGAGAGCAAAAAGTGGATACTGCTGATTCGACCGATACAGAGCAAAACGGTGGCGAGGCGGGGGAAAAGAGAAAAAAGAAGTATGTACGCCCAAGGAACCTTATCGGTAGTAAAGAAATAGTAAACGGCCATAAAGTTCCACGTACCACCCTCCAAGCTTGGCAGGAAAAAGACAGTATAACACCAAAGAAAGACCCCCAGACACAGGAAAATCTGTATCTTAGAAAATGGTTTGATAAAAAAATTCAAACATATAAACCACGCAACAAAAAAAATAAATAAACACTTTTTCAAACACACAACCTTAGTTCTGGTAAAATAAGCATTTATAATCACATTCCACGAACGTAAACGTAAATGGCAATTACGTTCTCTTACGTTTTGCACACACCTCCCCTGTTTGTATATCCTATAACTTCAAAGGAATAAATTTATTTTTTTGGAGCTATAAAACATGGCAAAAAAAAGGTCTTTTGTGAAAATCATAAACTGGCTTGAAAATATACCTGAAAAAATCCTTCAAATACTCGCGAAAAGTTTTTGCGATGCATTCTTTGATCGATTCTGGCCTAAGTAAATACAAGGAATTTTGAACAGTTGACCGCATTTGAGCGTGTATTTCTTTTCAACTGCTCTCCTGTTCACCTGCTCAAATGCTCTATTTTTTGACTTCGGCAAAAAATAGCCCCAAGGGGATTTGAACCCCTGTCGCCGGGTTGAAAACCCGGTGTCCTGGACCGGCCTAGACGATGGGGCCAAAAATCAAATTATTCCTTTCTTAATTTTTTTCCTGCCATTATGGCGAAACGACTATACCATCTCTATAGCTTCGACAGGACACTCGTCAACACAAACACCGCAGTCCACGCAAGTGTCGGCATCAACAACTGCCTTGCCATCGACCATCTTTATCGCTTCAGCCGGGCAGGCATCTACGCATGCTTCACAGCCTGTGCACTTTTCTTCATTAACTTTTGCCGGCATAAAAAACCCTTTCAAAACTATTGAAACCGTAAAGATTTACATTTTACTAAGTTAGAGGCGGAAATCATACAAAAGTAAACTCGGTTTGACAACAAAATTATTATTAAATTAACAGACTAAAATTAAAAATCCGCCGCTTATAACCTCTTTTAATACAAAGGCTTAAAATAAACATTTTATATTGAGATGTATACTGGATGCCAAAATGCCTGATTTATTTTTTAAAATTTATTTTTGCTGGGGCGGTTTTTGAGGCTTTACTGCAGGAGCCGCGGGATTGCCGGCTGCGGTTTTTTCGTCATTTGTCATCTCTGCTGCCAGTGCCGCGGCCATATCCCTCACCACCGGGTCGCCATCATTACTTGCAGTCCATTTCAAGACCGGCAGAAAATCTTTACCCTGATTTTGTGCAAGAATGAAAACAGCCATCAGCCTGACAGGCCAATATTTATTATGCAGTTCCGTAGAAACAGCATCTGTAAGCCTATAATCAAGTTTCAGTTTCAGCAGCGCGGCTATAGTTTGCACTTTCAGAACCCAATTATCTTCAGCAAGACATCTGGCAAGAGCGGAACTAAGCAATTCCGGTTCGGCATATATAAACCTGTATTTAGTTCCTATCTGAGCAAAGCTCTGCTGTTCGGCAAGAAGCCCGGCAAAAAGCTGAGCCGACTTGATTTTCTGTCCCGGATGACCTTTTTTGAGCGCATCAAGTCTCTGCTGCAAATACTGTGTATTCAGGTCAAGCTTTCTCAGTTTTAAAATCGCCTTTGCAGGTTTTAATCCATAAAAGTTTTGTATCTGTCCGTTCGGATCGACTCGCGGGTCCAAATACACCGTAACTTCAAGATTCAATTCCGCCTGCGGATGACTTTCCATAATGCTCTTTAATTTACCGGTTACAATCTGCAGGGGAATAAATAATGCATCTCCATGCCTTATTTCGTGCGACGGCCGAACCGTCTTGACGATAAGATTGTCAATTTGTTCGGACAAATCTCCGCTTATGCGGGCATCAACGCGAATATTGCCTTTAAATAAGGCGTCCGGACAGACTATCATCGGCTCGGAATAATTATTTACTACCGCAAGCTCGGCTTTTGTCTCGTTTCCGTATGAAATAGCGGAACCTCCTGTATGAAGTTCTGCCGTTATCATTTTTTCCGGCGGAACAAATTCGCTAAATATCGTCGGGCCGAAATCATTCTTTAACACCGTTAGAAGTATATCAGGGTCGACGACGGGCACATATTCCGAACCAAGTTTTTTGAGCATAGCCTTTGCTCTTTGTGCCTCGAATGTGCCGGGGTCAGCCGACACTGCTGATTTGAGAATATCTCTGACTGCAGTATTGGCGTCTTTTCCTGCTATAATTTCCGCTTTTGCGATTGCCGAAGCCTGAGTGCTTGTGCCGACTTTTTCGAGCACAGGTTTGGCCAGGTCAATCTGGTTATTTTTTATCAGAGCATAGGCAAAAAACGAAGCTGCGCTGTTCGAATTACTATCGGCATCATAAGCCTTTGTCGCCCAGGTAAGCGCATCCTGCGAATTAACATCATTAATATCGTTTGCGAAGCAGAAGAACCACGCATAATCATCATACTCTCCCGCTGATGCCTTAAGTTCGCCTGAAAGAATCTTTGTTGCTCGTCTTTTGATTCCGTCACGAATAACCTGATAATTTTTTTCGTCGCCGCTCTGCTTTGCCGAAGCGGCAGCGATTGCCTCAACCATCACATCAAACACGTCGTAACCACGGACCCGCTCTAAAATCTGCTGGCACATTCCGTAATCCCGCGCATTAAAACTGCTCAGCATCCACGGCCGGTACAGTTCCGCAGGCATCAGTTTGCGGGGATTCAGATATTTATGCAACTGCTCGCAGTATTTATAACCCGCCGCTGCAGCTTCATACATACCAAGCGACTCGGCTAACCTGGCAAAATCTATAACCGCCTTAAAATTGAGCGGATTAACCCTTACCTCATAACGGTAATTTTCCAGATAATTTATGACCGGCAGCCCGCTATTGCTGTCTGCCTCGGCAAGTTCGGCAAGTTTGTCGAATGCAAGACTGTTATATTTATTGTCGAGATAAGCCCGTATAAGATATTTTTGAGCTTCGGCTGTATCGACAGTTTCAGCTTTTAGAAAACCTATTTGAGCCGCAAGGTCCGACGCGAAAAACAGGTTTTTATCCTCATATCTATTCAGCATCGTCTGCAAAAGCTGCTCTCTATCTTCCCTGCTGCTGAGCCTTTCGAGAAGATATTGAACCGCTCTTGACGTAATTTCAAGGTCGCTTGGGCGGTCCACATACTCATCAAGAGAGATTTTTACGGCATTTGAAAAATTTTCTTCAGGATATTTCCATGCTATATTAATAATATCAGGCAAAACATAACTCGCCCTGCTGTCGAGATTAAGAGCGGTATTGAGAAAAATTATCGCCTGCTTGGCCTGAGGAAAACCGGCATCCTTGCTGTTGTAAAGTTCATAACCAATATCGTAAAATGACTTTGCCGCCAGAGATGACTGATACTGATCCTGTTTGGCCACATTGGGCTCGGCTGCGGCGGGCGGAGGTGCGGCGTTCGGCTCGGCAAAACAGATATTTACCGCTCCTAAAATAGCTAAAATTATCAGATTTTTAGTTTTTTTACTCAACATTCCATCCATATATATAGACTCTTAGCGCAATTACTCTTATATCTTATATCGGCTATAACTGCCTATAAATTAAGTATTTATGCTACAAAGACGCTCGCCAAAATCCCCTGACAAACCCCTTTGCCTTAACTTGTTTTAATTAAGCAACTTACGATTGGTTTCGATTGATAGTTCAACCCTTATTCGCATCGATTGCTAATTATCTTTATCTTTTTGCCCTGCAACTGCCAATACAAACGCAAAAACCTTTTGGGCTCCGGCTTCTTTTAATACCTTCGCGCATTCGTTAAGTGTCGCACCAGTTGTCTTTACATCATCGATAAGACAGACATTTTTGCCTTCGAAATTATGTCCATTTCTGACCGCAAACGCCCCTTGCAGATTCTTTTTCCTTTCCGCAAATGTAACTGCCGTTTGGTCCTGAGTATGACGAATTTTAACAAGGTCTGTATTGAAACCGGCATTAGGAATTTTTATACTTTTTGCGATAAATGCCGACTGATTAAAACCTCGCTGAAATCTTCTTCGCCAGTGCAGCGGCATAGGCACGACAAAATCGACCGAATTGAAAAAATCAGCTTTGTAAACAGCGCTCCTCGCAAAATCCTCCAGCGCAGGCAAAAGATATGTCCGGTCGGCAAGTTTGAATTTTACAATCAGATTGCTCAAAGGCTCTTTATATATCCCCGCACAGGCGATTGAATCGAAATGAAAATTTTCATTTTGGCAGTGAGCGCAGCCGTCGGGCAGCTGTCCGAACGCACTGATTTCTCTGCCGCATCGCCGGCAGAAACTATCAACGAAGCAATAACCAAGCTGCGACCAGCAGTCGGAGCAGAAATATTTATCGTCCTCAGCGATAACCACATTACAGCAACGGCAGTAATTCTGCCAGAAAAGCTGCTGCAAGTTTTTAAGATAACTTCCTGTTGCCTGTAAAAAAGTCTTCACATAAGTAATTATAAAAGGCAGTATCGAAAAATAAAGAAGATTTAGACTGTTTTATTTTAAATCGAACAAACTGTTATCTATAGGTCCAAACCAACCCAACATCACATCTGCCGAATTTATTCTGGAGTTGTCAATCAACATGCTGAATTTCGTCATTTTTTCCGAACTTATATGTCCATCCGCCCATCCAACATTTGCTTTGCCTCTATGTCTGAAATGTATTGAAGGCCAGGCATAATCCAATCCATTAAACGGCGGTTCTGCAAACGAGTATTCAATAAAATATATACTGCCGCCATCTTTTCTTGCCATTGCACAATCAGCAAACATTACTGTCTGCCCCGATACAGCTATTTCAGTATTTTTAGTCGGCCTTTTGCAATTTTCGGCAGCATTGCGCTCCCATATTCTTGAGCCTATATAGGTCATATTATAACCATATCCGCCGCAGCCATCTTCATAGTCAAAATCCGAAGGTTCGCCTTTTCTGAAATTAACCATTTGAGGACATTCTTTGACACCCCCGCCGGAAAAATAAGAAACAAGAGGACTTTTGTGCCAATCAAATGGACTGTAATTATCCTCACGTACTCCATGCCATCGCTGATTGTTCGTGGTCCAAATATCCGACGCCGCCAAAACATAACAGCCGTCGTTTTCTACTGCATAACCGCTATTCGCCAGTACAAGCTGTCGAAGGTTGTTTTTGCAGACAATCGTTTTACCTTGCGAACGTGCTGCGCCCAAAGCAGGTATCAATATACCCAAAAGCAAAGCTATTACCGCCATAACAACCAGCAGTTCTACAAGTGTAAATGCTTTTTTTGACATAATCATAAATTACTCATAATCTATGGCTGCTGATGAATTACACCTACCGCATCTAAATCAAACCCGCCCGTATCGAAAGGGGTCGGCCATGGGTCATTTATCTTATGGCCGGCAGAGTCCATACTTGACCATTCAGTAAGCCATCGAGACACAAACTCTTTGATATCAGCCATATCAATAACCCCATAAGGGGCGGCAATATCGCACCGTGCATTCCATCGAGGCCCATTTGTTCGGCTCAAATACGCCGCTGCAAGGATGGCATAATCGGAAAAATTTACCAATCCGTCATTATTAAAATCAGCCGACTGAATGCAGCCGACTACATCTATTATCCTCACATACTTAACCGAATTAATATCTAGTCCTTCAATACCGGCAAGTTCCTGCAGGTCAAACGGTGTGCCGTAACCACGTCTATACTTACCAGCAAGATTATTGATATTGGTCGCATCCACCTCACCGTAAGTGCCGACCTGTATATTAGGGTCTGTCAGTGAAACTGCATTGAAACGAAAGAAATTATTGCCGTCGCTGCTGACCTCGACAAAGGCAAGCTCCAAAAAAGTATCGCCATAGCTGTTTTCAAAAACTACAAAATCATAGCCGGGTCCATTTTTAATAGGCTTGGGAAAACCAAGCGTGGCGATTCCCCCATCGCCGAGACTTACCACGTTATAAATGTCCCCTTGAGCATGCCCGAGACAATTTGAGACATCGCCAAAACTGACATATCCCAATTCAGGTTTGCTGATATCAATAAACCCTCGCTCGATAACAGCACTTGTCGCCCAGGCAACAATACTGGAGTCATTCATATAAACTGCTGTTGAGCCACTCTGACCTACAGGCGGCGCATAAGGACCGCCAAAAGATAAAGCAGCAATAAACAGCGGCAATAAAATAATTATTCCATTTCGCAATTTATTTCCTTCTCCTGCGAAGCAATAATCCGCCGAAACTTAACAAAATCACCGTAGCCGGCTCAGGCACAACCGTATCCATCGCAAAATACGCCGGCGTGTTCATTCCAAAAACCGGGTCGTTATCGCTCGAACTGAGACTAAACTCAAGGCTCTTAATCGCTCCCAGCGTACGGAGATCGACGTATTCCCACGTATTGACTATATGGCCGGCATCAGCAAGAAAGAAATTAATAGTACCGGTTGATGTACCTGATTCATCTTTGCCTGTAATGCTTAACTTGAACCAGTCCTGGTCACTAAATTTATTAGCAGGGCCTTGGCCATCTTTCATTGCAAGATAAGCATAAGTGGTATTGGTTACATAAATACCGTCCACAATGCAGGCGCTGTTTAATGTTATCGAAGGTGGTGCATTCCAGCCGACATAAGCAACACCATAGTTTGAACCGCTTTGAGCCGAACCTGTGATGGCGCTGTATTGATTTGCATATCCCGGCGTTGTTGTGTCCGACTTATTTGAATACGCCCAGCCGTCCCAACTGTGATAGATAGAATCATAGTTATTATTAAACACAGCCGAGCCGCTGGTAAAACCACCTGTACCGGCTGAACCGTTCCAATAGGAATTTGCACTCAAACTTAAGTCGTCAAAATTTGCAATACCTGCATTGACCACGCCTGCAATCCCAAAAACAATAATCAAAGCTACCAAATTTTTAAACTTCATCTTCTTCTCCATTTCTAAATTTTCACACAAGGGTCTCGCTGCGGCCGCCCGTAGGCGGCCGCAAACCGGCAGACCAAAAGCATTTTGCTTTTGTGGAATTGCAAAAATAATTAAAGAGCCAATAAAAAAAACCGCCGTTCCTTTTGCGGGAACGGCGGCTTCAATATCCAAAGCAAAAACACCCATACAGAGTGCGTTTGTCGGTGTTCCTTACGCGAGAACTCTCAACAATAATTAGATTACAGGCAGGTTTTCTGACTTGCGTCCACCGAAAGAACCCTTCCCGTCCACTTTGGACAGTGGTACAACTTCTTTCGGTCTCCTGATTAATCAGGTACAAACGCTTACAGCGGCGCGACCGTCACGGCTTTTCACCGTGTTCCCTATTCTGCAATCAATATTTCATTTCAAAAGAACAAACAAAAAATACCATCGCCAAAAAATGAATGCAATAGAAAAATTTAAAAAATTATTTCAGCAGTAAGATTACAACAAGCATTGCCATAATCGCAAAGACGCTAACACTCAAAGCCAGGACAAAAACCCACATAAACCGCTTATGCTGCGTATTCAGAATATATTTCATATATCTGTCGCTGGCGGAAAATGACCTGTTCAACTGATTTATGCTGTCGCCCTGCTCTTCGACATTATCTTTTAATATATCAATTATGCTGTTAAATTTCCTGAAATTCTCCGTAAGCTGAGCATCGACCGATGCAGATGCGGCAAGCTGAACAGACATATCTGAAATCGCGTTGGTCTGTTTCTCGGTTGCGACAGGAATTTTTTCTACCGCCTGCGTAAACTGCTGATTCTTCAGCGATTGCGTTTTCAATTGCTCAACCAGCGAATCAACTACAATTCTCTGGTTTTTCATACTTTCCGGAAAATGCTGCAGAAGCTGCGGTATCTCGTCAATCCGCTTTATAAGTTCCTCGTGCTGTTTTATCTGCCGCCCGATGTTGTCATTTATCCCGCCCAGTTTTTCGACAAGCTGCTCGAATGAACTCTGAATCATTTGCAGCGCTTCTGTGCGATCGGCAGGTGAACCATTTTTTCGTGCCAGTTCGCCGTTCGTTTCTTCGCGTAGCGGGCTTTTCCTCAATGGCTCATACAGGCTATCTCTTCTGCCAGAAAGCCATCGGCCCGTCCTTGTTATCAACTCCTTTATTGCCATAACTGATTCCCTGTCATTCCCGCGAAAGCGGGAATCTATAAAACTTTCAATCCTTTGATTTATAGATATATATAAGTATAATGTAGTCAAAGTCCCATAAAAGCAAGAAAAAATCGTTAATTTAAGGCGAATTTTAGATGAAACTGGTCACATTTAGAAAAAACGCTTATATTTCCTGCGGTGTCTTAACCAAAAACGGGATTGTGAACTTAACCTCGCTGCAGCAGCCGAATAAGCCGTTAAGCATCAAACAGATTTTTACCGAAGTTCCGGATTACCTAGAAAAAATTAAAACTATTGCCAATAAAAGCACTATTTTTCTTAACCCTGCCGGAGTCGAGATTTTGGCTCCGATTCCAGAGCCCGGCAAAATTCTCGCCCTTGCCGGCAATTACGCAAAACATATTATCGAAGCGGGCCTGAAACTCGGCCTGACCGCTTCGCCGCGAAAAACAACCGTCCCCCGGCCGTTTATCAAACCAAACACCGTGATTAATCACCCCAACTGCGTAATCCCCTGGCCGGCATACAGCAGAGAAATCGATTATGAAATCGAACTTGCTATTGTTATCGGCAAAGAGGCAAAATGCGTCAGCCCCCAAACGGCCAAAAATTATATCGCAGGCTACACAATCGCAAACGATGTTTCCGCCCGCAGTGTAACTTTTAAAGAGGCCAGAGAAAAAAGACCGTGGGATGAATTTTACGATTGGCTCAACGGTAAATGGGCAGATGGTTTCCTGCCGCTTGGCCCCTGCATCGTTACAGTCGATGAAATCGAAAATCCGCAGGATTTGCAAATGACCCTGAAGGTCAACGGCGAAACCCGCCAAAACGCAAACACTTCCGATATGATTTTTAACGTTTACGAAATCGTATCTTTTTTAAGTTATATGATGACATTGCAGCCGGGCGATATTATCGCTACAGGAACTCCAGAAGGTGTGGCGATGGCAACCGGAAATTATCTAAAGGCCGGTGACAAAATAGAATGTGAAATCGAAAAAATCGGCACACTCATTAACACGCTCGGCGATAAACCGGAAAAATTCTACGAGCCGTTAGCAGAATAATCTCTTTTTTTATACTGTAGCGCTATTCTGGTCGACAAAACCTTCCAGTCTTCTGCTTCTTACAGGGTGCTGAAGTTTTCGTATCGCCTTTGCTTCGACCTGCCGGACTCGCTCGCGTGTTACTTTAAATATTCTGCCGACCTCTTCGAGCGTATATGTATATCCGTCGCCCAGGCCGTAACGCAGTTTGATAATCTCACGTTCGCGATAGGTCAGCGTCTTTAATATTTCATCGATTCTCTCTTTCAGCATTTCATGCGCTGCCGACTGCACCGGCGACTCAGCCGATTCGTCTTCGATAAAATCGCCGAAATAGCTGTCTTCGCTTTCGCCTATCGGCCTGTCGAGACTTATCGGATGCTTCGAAATTTTCAGAACACGTCTGGCCTCTGAAACGGTCAAAGCTGTTTCGGTTGCGATTTCCTCTATTGTTGGCTCTCTTCCCAGCTTTTGCAGAAGCTCTTTGCTGACAGTCCGCAGCCTGCTCATCGTCTCAATCATATGAACAGGAATTCTGATTGTTCGCGCGTGGTCTGCGATTGCTCTGGTGATAGCCTGTCGAATCCACCACGTTGCGTATGTGCTGAACTTATATCCTCTGCGGTATTCGTATTTATCGACCGCGCGCATCAGGCCAGTATTGCCTTCCTGGATAATATCCAGAAAACTCAGGCCTCTGTTGCGGTACTTTTTGGCGATTGACACAACAAGTCTTAAATTGCCACTCGAAAGCAGTCTCTTGGCAAGCTCGTACTGCGCAAAAACCGCACGCACCGCTTTGAGCCGTTTTTCAAGCTGCTCCGGCGTCTCCAGAACCATA
Organism: Phycisphaerales bacterium; assembly: GCA_003142595.1. Classification (GTDB taxonomy): domain Bacteria; phylum Planctomycetota; class Phycisphaerae; order Sedimentisphaerales; family UBA12454; genus UBA12454. Next base: position 142,686 of record PLMU01000010.1, on the reverse strand, counting down.
TCCTGCATTCCATTGAATTCCTGCTTCATCGCGTCGATATCTTCCTCGATAATCTCTGCGTTCGGCCCTGAGGATATATACTGGAGGAGCTGGTGTATCTTGGACAAAATGCCTTCCAGTTTTTTCATCATCGGCTGTATCCTGCTTGTCCGCAGGCTCAATTCCTCGAGAAGACTTGCGATTTTGATGCGGTTGCGCTTCAGCTGTTTTGCTGCTTTTTTCTTTTCTGTCTCGTCCTGCGTCCCAATAAACTGTGCGAATAGTTTTCTATTCTTATCGAGCAGTTTATTGGCAGTTCTTATATTTTCCGGCAGTCTCGTCCTGACAACGGAACGAATAAGATTTTCCGCCGTGCTCATCTTCATCGTCCTGTCGAACGGCAGCGACCCATCGCTTACCTGCTGCAGAATATCTATCGCGGCTCTTGCGCTGTAATCGCTTTCCAGGACCTTTCGCCGAAACGCCATTCGTGTCAGCTCTATTTTGCGGGCCAGCGATATTTCCTGGTCGCGCGTAAGCAGCGGTATCTCGCCCATCTGCGTAAGATACATCCTCACAGGGTCATCAATCCTTCCGACGCTGCCCTCTACCAGTTCGGTCTCAAGCAGTGCATCTTCGCTCTCTTCTGCTTCAATTTCCTCATCGACAAGGGCCTCGTCGTCAACCTCGAATCCGTCTTCATCGTCGGCCTGTTTTTCCATCTCGGACTCATCGAGCAGGCTTATCCCCATTTCATCCAGAGTCATAATCAGACTTTCGAGTCTTGCCGCGGATATCGACTCATCAGGCAGCTCGTTATTCATCTCTTCGTAGGTTATGTAACCTTTCTTCTTGGCCTTTTCGATGATAAGCTTGATTTTATCTTCAAGTGATTCAGGCTTTTTAGGCTGCTCGCCCGCCGGTTGCTCCTGCCCTTGCTGCGGCGGCTGATTTTTCACGTCCTGCGCGACCGTCGCCGCTTCAGGTTTCTTTTCAACCGCTTTTTCCAAAGGTTTTTGACTCTTTTTTACTTTGCCTTCCGTTTTTTTCTTTGCCACTATTTTTTTCCTGAGATTTAATGATTATTAATTTTTATATTGGCATCAATCCCGGATTTCTTCTGTCCGGCTTTGATTTTACCGCTGAAATCTTACGCAGAATTTCATCGTCACCTGTTTTTTTATTGTTTCGACTCTTTTTTTGTTTATACTCCTCCATCGCGTTTATCGCACCTTTAAGACGGTTCCTAAGCGTATCGCCGTCCTGTCCGTTATCGCTCAATTTGACCAAGAGCCCGGAAACCTGCTCGGATTCAGTCTTTGCAAGCAGATTAGTCAACGAAAATTCTACACCGCCGGCCAATGTTTGTTCGATGAGAGTCCAGATATCCTTTAAAATCGGCACATCGAAATCTTCTGCCTTGATTCTCTTTGCCGCCGATTCAAACAGCCGCGGCTCGTTAAGCAGAACCTCGATTATTTCAGCCTGTGCCTTTTCTCCGAACCCTTCAAGTTCAACACTCGAGACTTTCGCGTTTTCAATTGTATTTATCACCGCTTGTCCCGATTGTCCGCCCCGGCGGGTCAGTTCTTTTCTGATATCTTCAGACGGTATTTGTAATATTTTGCTTAATCTATTTATTATTAACCCAAAAGTTATAGTGTCCAGCGTTCCGCCCCTGGAAGCCGTGGCCACAGTCCGCAGAAATTCTTCCGTTGCCGCCCGCCTGTCGGTCATATTATCGCTGCTGCCGAATTTTTCCGTCATCCTGTCCCAGCGATATTTCATTACATCCGTCGCCGTATTAATTATTTTCTTAAACTCTTCGCCGCCCTTTGCCAGCACAAAATCGCACGGGTCTTTTCCCTGCGGCACAGAAGCAAGTTTAATATCTATTCTCTCAGCAAGGCAAATTTCCAGCGCTCTTTCCGCCGCCGCTGCGCCGGCCGTATCGCTGTCGAAAATCAAAACTATATTTTTCGCGTATCGTCTCAGCAGCCTCGCGTGCCCCGACGTAAAACTCGTTCCAAGCGTCGCGACGACATTTTTGCAGCCCGCCTGGTGAGTCATAATCACATCTGTATAACCTTCCACAACCGCCACCGTCCCACTCGATACGATTTCGTGCCTCGCTTTATCAAGACCGTAAACGCAGTTGCTCTTATCGAAAATTAAAGTCGTCGGCGAATTCATATATTTCGCCGGGTCGTCGCCAAGCGTCCTTCCGCCGAATCCGACAACTCTCGATGATGCGTCGATTATCGGAAACATAAGACGGTTGCGAAACTTGTCGTAAAGATGATTCTGCTCGTTGGTAACAATCAGTCCAGCCGCAAGCAGCAATTTTTCAGGTATTTTCTTTTTCGCTGCGTTTAAAAAATCATCCCATTTTTCAGTAGCGAACCCCAGCGAATATTCCTGGGCCGTTTGTTCCGTCATCTGCCGCTGTTTGACATACTCTCTGCATTTTTCTCCGATTGTCTTATCGAGCAGATTTTTCTGCCAGTATTTCAACGCCCAGCGGTTGACTTTTTCTATATCAGTCGGGTCGGCATCTGATTGCTCGCCGGGGGTTCTTTTCGGCAGTGTAAGTTTTATCCCTGCCCGCTCGGCAAGTCTTTCTATTGCCCGCATAAAGGTCAGTCCCTCGCGCATCTGGATGAATTTGATTACATCTCCGCCTGCGCTGCACGCGAAGCACTTGAAGATTTGCTTGTCCGGATTGACATTCATACTCGGCTTGTGGTCATCGTGGAACGGACAGAGACCCACCATTTCCCTGCCCTTGCGGGTCAGTTTGACATGTTCTGAGATTACATCAATGATATCATTAGCCTGTTGTATTCGGCTGATTTGGCTATGGTCCAATTTCATTTAAAGACACAATCCCTTGAATAAGTTATAAAAGATTTTCCCGTCCTGCCTTAGGAGTGGAATTAAAACAAAAGACAATAACAATAGGTATGAAACACCCCCAAAGTCAAGTAGTTCCCATAACCCCTCTTTACAGCACCACTAATGGGGGTTTGATATCAATCAGACATCTGGTCGAATGATAAAATATTGACAATTTCTTCCTCTGCTTTTTTGTTTTGCGCACAAAATGCGCATAAAAAGAGAAGTAAGGATGGGAAGCTTTGAGTCCCGTTTCCGGTTCTCTTTGCTTCTCATCTCTTGCTTCTATTAACAGTACGTTTCTTTGTTCTTATATGTTTTAAAATAAATAATTTTTATTCAGCATTTGATAATAAACTCACTTTAGAATTTCTCCCTCTTTTAAATCTTCAATCTTAAATCTTAAATTTTCAGTTCTTTGGTCCCATATAACCCGATTTGGCTGGCACAGAATTGCGATTTTAAAATTTTTTTAAAATTTCTTAATTTTGTTCGGTTTTTGTTAGGGTTCTTCGGACCCCTCTGTCGATATGACTCTTGCTAAAAAAAAGGAAGTGAAAAATGGACAAAAACAAAAGATTTAATAATGACAAAAATTTTCCTGTTTGCAGATTCGGTCCAGGCGGAGATTTTATTGAGGATTATTGGCCCGACAAAACAGAATCAAAAGTTCCTCGCCGGCCGATTGGTTCGCTCTTAAAAGCCATCGCCAAAATGCTTGATGTCGTGATAAATGAGGAACTGCTGCAAAATTCCACAATTGAAAAAATAAATCTCGCCATTAATGGCGCACAATTAACCGCAGATTTGGAGAACGAAATTGACATCGATAAATCAGAATCTAACGCCCCGCCAGTTGCAGGTCTTGAAGCTGATAGACAGCTACAGAAGGAACCGCTGCTATTCGATAACGCTTCAGGAGTTGGCTCAATCGCTGGGCACAAGCCGGCCGACGGCATTCGAGCACGTCGCGGGTCTAAAAGAAAAAGGTCTGCTTTCAGCGCACCCTGGCAAGGCTCGCTCTTTGAGTCTTACCCCCAAAGCGCAAAAGTTGCTTGAATCGCAAATTGACACTGACGAGCAGGACAGTATTCCCCTGCTCGGAAGAATCGCTGCAGGTCCGCCGATTGAAGCGATTGAAAATATTGAGCATATCTCTTTGCAATCCGAATTTGGTTCGAACGAAGACACATTTGCTTTAAAAGTCCAGGGCGATAGTATGACTGGCGACGGCATTTTCGACGGCGATTACGTCGTCTGCAAAAAAGTCCAGACCGCACCGAATGGCAAGATCGTCGCCGCTATTGTTGACAGCGACAGTGCAACCGTAAAAAGGTTTTACAGAGAGGCCGACAGAGTCCGCCTTGAGCCCTCAAATCCCTCTTACGAGCCGATTTACACACAAAACTGCACCATCGCCGGCATCGTCGTCGGCCTGATGAGAAAAATTTAAAATCGCTTTTGCTTTCGTGCGGCAGTGGTATAATAATACTGTCTAACCATCGGTATAGACATTAAATTGGAAAGGAGTGTCTATGGAACCAAAGGATTTAGGAAAGTCTTCGACAGGTATGCAGCCCAACGTCGCCGGATTGCTCTGCTATGTATTAGGTTGGATTACAGGCCTTATTTTCTTTCTCATCGAGAAAGAAAATAAATTCGTCCGTTTTCATGCCGCCCAGTCTTTGGTTGTTTTCGGAGCGTTAACTGTTTTGCAGATTGCGTTAGGAATTTTTTCAGGAATATTAGTCGCGATACACTTATACGTTCTGGTTCCTGTTTTTACTTTGCTTTATCCTCTTATAGGTTTAGTGGGTTTGGTTCTTTGGATTCTGCTTATGGTCAAGGCCTTTCAGGGCGAAATGTTTAAGCTCCCAATCGCCGGCGATATGGCCGAAAAAATGTCTGAAAAATCGCCCGGATAAAGCTGCTTAAATTCTTTGTGCCTTGGTGGCTATAAATTATCTGCATCTAATAAGCTGTCGTGGGTCGTATTGAATTTGCGGGGCGATTGTTTTTAAGTCATTCAAAAATCTTTTGCCATCGGTCCAATAGCCTGCCGTCGGTTTCAGTTGGCTGCACCTCTCCAGAAAATATCCGTTAAGAGCCGCCATTAACTGTTCGCGCAGATACTTGCTGGTCATCGAGGCAAGGCTCGTCGGCAGATAAATATCGTCCGCTCCAACCGCGAAATCCAGTTTAACCATCTTATACGATGTGCTAAGCTGGTAGCTGCTTATATTATCGTTTTCCTCCAGCACTTTCAGGTCCATTCCGCCGAACATCGTCATCAGCGGCTGAGCATATCGCATCCTGCCGCCCTGGCGGTCGATTTTGAAATGATAATTGCGGTGCTGCGTGCCGTTAATTGTCTCATTGATAAGTCTGCAGACAATCTGAAATACAACGCTCGATTTATTTCTGATTTTTCCAATCAGCTCATTAAAATATCCCGCGTCGAGGCAAAAGCTCTTGAGCCCGATTAGCGCCATCCCGTTTTTTTCAAGATTTCTCTCCAGCGCCCCGGCCGAGATGGAAATCTCATCAGCGTTAAAATTTATTTTTTGCTGGGCGATATTTTTAAACCATGGGCTTTCGAGAATTTTTACTTTGCATTCGGGCCCGAGCGAATCGACAAGCTCCGCCACCGTAAACGCGCTTTTCCCCAGGCACTTCAGGCAGGACAATACAGTTTTTTCCAGATGTCCGGTGCCGATTGTCGGATTATACGCCTTTTTGCTGTCGCAAATGAGCAGTCTGCCCGCCAGATGTTTTTTGTTTGATGCGATGCTCTCGCCGAGAAGCTGCCACATATCAGCCAGCGATTTATCGGAATTCCCCTCCGGCACACTGAAAGTCGCCGCCGAGACTACCAGCGGCCCAAGGATCGGCCCCAGTCCCGCCTCGTCAATCCCAACCACTATCGTATCAGCCAAAATCCCTTTCATCGTCCCTGCCTGACTCCTTTCGTCTTTATAATAATTTTTATCCTGCTGCGATTCAATTAAAATTTGCATAATTACGTAAAGATTTCAAGGTTTTTCCTCTATTGCTCTTTATTCATTCAAAGTTATAATTCTCCCGATACTTAGGAGTTGAAATTATGCCACATTCAGCGGATTATGCTTTGCAGATTGCGATGCAGATGGAACGGCTCGGAATAACCTTTTACGAGTCGATGGCCGCCGGCGCAGGCAACGCACAGATAGCCGCCGTCGCGACTATGCTTGCCGAGCAGGAAAAGCATCACCTATGGACTTTCGAGAAAATGCTCCATTCTCTGCCCCTTGAGCAGTGCGGCCCGAAACTTACCGAAGACCAGATTACCGCAACTGCCGGCAAATTTTACAAATTAATCCTACCTACCGCCGACGAAGTTCGTCAGGTCGCGCTCAGCGGCGATACTGCCAAAGCCCTGCAGATGGCGATGCAGATGGAAGCCGATTCTGTCGCTTTTTATTCTAATATGACTCCCGCCGTCCACTCGGACGTCCCCGTACTCAAGGCCATTATCGAAGAGGAAAAAAAACATCTGGGCATTCTACGCGGCTACCTCGACCGCCTCGGCAAATCCGCTCCCAAAGTCGCCCGTTAATTGCTTGACTGCGGATTTTCTATCCAATACATTGTAAACTATGCCGGAATCAGCCAGGAAATCTCTTGTCATTCTCATTTATCTTGCCCTTGCGTTGAGCACTATCGTCGTCTTTTGGCAGGTCCGCAATTTCAGCTTTATTAATTTTGATGATAATTTTTACGTATATGAAAATCCCCACGTTCTAAACGGCCTGACCGCTGACGCTGTCTACTGGGCTTTTACCACCAACCTCTCGGCCCATTGGCACCCTTTGACCTGGCTTTCGCTTATGCTTGATTGTCAATTGTTCGGCCCCAGTCCCGGCTGGATGCATCTTGTAAATGTCTTTTTGCACCTCGTAAATACCTTACTGCTCTTTGCGGTTCTTAAAAAAATGACAGGCGCACTGTGGCCAAGCGCATTTGTCGCCGCGGCATTTGCACTTCATCCGATGCACGTAGAGTCGGTTGCCTGGATTGCCGAACGCAAGGACGTTTTAAGCACATTTTTCTGGCTGCTCACACTGGCCGCCTGGCTCCGCTGCCTCGAACGCCCGTCTGCATTTCGATATTCGGCTGCTCTTGCAGCCTTTGCGATGGGTCTTATGACTAAACCCATGCTCGTTACTTTACCGTTTGTACTTCTGCTTCTCGATTATTGGCCGCTGAATCGTTTTGCGAATAAAAACCCCGAACATAAAACCGGCAAACGCTCCGTTTCCTTTCAGTTACTAATCTCCGCAGGACACCTCACGGTGGAAAAAATTCCTTTCTTCGCTCTTTCGGTCATCTCAAGCATTATCACCTTTTTAGTTATGAAAAGTGGCGGCGTGGTATCAAATATCAATGCCCTTCCTTACAAATATAGAGTCGCCAACGTCTTCCTTTCTTATGCCAGGTATATCGGCAAATTGTTTCGTCCATCAAATCTTGCCGTATTTTATCCTTTTGATGCCCACCGTTTTCCGATTTGGCAGATTGCTCTTTGTGCGTTATTGCTGTTTACGATTTCAGCCGTTGTATTTCGTCTGAGAAAAAACTACGGCTGCCTTCCGACAGGCTGGTTCTGGTTTATTGGAACTCTCATACCTGTCATTGGCCTCGTTCAGGTTGGCTCCCAGTCTTATGCCGACCGTTACACATACATACCTTATATAGGCCTGTTCATAATGATTGCCTGGTCTCTGCCCCAACTTCTTGCCAAATTGCTTTCGGCAAAGCCTCAACGAAAAATCGTCCTCGCTGTATTGATGCTGACCGCCTTGACAGCTCTCGGAATATCCGCATATAAACAGACAATGTATTGGAATAACAGCTCTACCCTCTTCTCGCACACCCTCGAGGTAACAAATAATAATTTCATTGCGCACAATTGTCTCGGTCAGGACTTGTATAAACAGGGTAAACTCGTTCTCGCGGCCGAACATTTTAACAAAGCCCTTCAAATTAAGCCTAATTATGCTAATGCGATAATTAACCTCGGCTGCGTTTCAACTAACCGAGGCGATTTAAAACAGGCGATTGATTATTTTCAAAAAGCCCTTCAGATGGAACCGGACAATTCCGTAACAATGAATAATCTGGCCTGGATTTTCGCAACCTGCCCCGACCCTAATTATCGCAACTCCTCCGAGGCAATCCGCCTTGCTCAGCGGGCCTGCCGTGCAACAGGCTTCGCCGACCCCGGAATACTTGATACTCTCGCCGCCGCTTTCGCTTCAGCGGGCAGATTTGACGAGGCTGTCATAACCGCGCAAAAAGCCCTGAATCTGGTTAATAAAAATAACAAACAGATATTTGGGGCGATTAAAAGCCATCTGGATTTATACAAAGCTTCAAAGCCGTTAATCGAACCCGTGAAAGTCGAAAACTCCATAATTAATTAAACAAATCAATGCAAAAAGCTCTTATTTGTTTTCTCCTTCCGGCTTTTTAATTTCTTGACTATACCGCCTTTCGGCAATATCATTTCAGAAAACGCAATACTTCTTATTTACGGGATAAGATTATGGAAAATCAAAACACCCAAAAAAAACTAATCTTTTCAGTTTTTCTAATTTTTGCCATTCTCCTGTGCTTCCCGCAGTCCGACAGCTTCGCCAAAAAGAAGGTCCCAAAAACCGAAACTGCTTCTCAGCCGCAGCTCGACAAAACCATCGGCGACCTTGCGGAGTTTATGGCTTTTTCTCCCATTCCCGTTAAAGGCATTGGCCTTGTCGTCGGCCTGTCGAACACAGGCTCATCCGAATGTCCGCCCCTAATAAGGGATTATTTGCGGCAATACATCCTTACACAGCTCGGCCCCAGAGACATCGTGAGCGCTGATGCGATGATTAGCAGTCTCGACACCGCTGTCGTCGTTGTCGAAGGCGACATCACGCCCGGCGCTTCGAAGCATCAGTCTTTCGATGTTACCGTAAGAGCGCTGCCCGGCACACAGACCACCTCTCTGCTCAACGGCAGACTTTATACTACCGACCTCAAATTCGTCGCTCAAATCGAAGAAGCCCTCCAAGCCTCGAAAACTCTCGCAATTGCCGCAGGCCCGGTTTACATCGACAAACTTTCAGACCCTAATGCCGACCCTCGCAAAGGCATCGTCCTCGGAGGCGGAAGAGTTATGGAAAACTACCAGTTTACCCTTTCTATTTTAAAACCCGATTTCGAAATCGCTGCCATTATCAGAAACCACATTAATCAGCGTTTCGGCAAAGACATCGCTTCCGCTGCCTCGTCGCAGATTATTTATCTCTCTGTCCCCGCCGATTACAAAGACAAGAAAGAAAGATTCATTGAGCTTGTAAGGTCGCTTTATATCACCGACACCGCCGCCAATGAAAAAAAACATATTGACTGGCTCGTTGAAAATCTTAAAACCGCTTCCGACAAATCGAAATATCAAACCGGCCTCGAAGCCATCGGCAAAAACGCCATCGATAAACTTCAGCCCCTTCTTAACTCAAAAGACGACTCGACAAGATTCGCCGCCGCTAAATGTCTGCTTGTTATCGGCGACAACTCCACCCTCAAACCGCTCAGGGATTTCGCGCAGGACAAAACCTCGACTTTCCGCATCGCCGCTATCCAGGCCATCGGCAATTACGCCCCTAAAAGCGATGTTATCTCACTGATGACAAGACTCGTCCGCGACGATAATTTCGACGTCCGCTATAACGCCTACAAATTTCTGCAAAAATATGACGATACTTCCATCATTCATTCTCTCGTCGCGAATGATTTTTATATTGACCAGGTCATCCAGACCGGCCCTAAAACCATTTACGTCTCAAGGACCGGCCAGCCCGGCATTGTCCTGCTCGGCGCACCGCTTAACTGCAGAAAAAATATTTATGTCGAATCGGACGATGCGCAGATTATTATTAATTCTCTGCCGGACGGCAATGGTGTCTCGATTATGCGAAAACATCCGATTACAAACGAGCTGATGGGCCCGTTCAAATGTTCGCTCAGGGTCGCAGACATAATAAGAAATCTTGGCGAGATAGCAGTCAGGGAAGTAAAGGAAAAGAAGCCCATCGGCCTGGGCGTTTCATATTCCGACATAGTTGCACTTTTGAAGAAAATGGTTGATAAAGGCGCGATTGACGCCGATTTCGTCACCGGCCCATTATCTCCCGCCTCCCCAAAATAGTTTGATATTGTTTGACAAGCCTCAATATTGTGGTATAATCGACTTATTGGATAATCTTTAATGGCCGCAGAGGACCCCACCTGCCCTTTACAGCTCTTTTGTTTGGTGATGTTAGGAGTTACAATGGCAAAAATGCTGAAAACCTCGGCGGAAAATAGAAAATGTACATTTCCCAACTGTGAGCATACCTTAAGTATCTACAACCATGAGCCTTACTGCTATATACATCGCGACCAGATGCCTAAGGACCAAAAATACAAAACTATGAATCACGCTCATTCCGGAATTTAGCACCCGCCGTTTTTCTGTAAACTTCTGAACTCGACAGACGGAAATGTTCTGGCCGTAAGTTAAATTAAATTATAGACCTGCTTTTTTGGCTTTTTTGGCAAGCCGTTTCTCTTCTGGTGTTCTTTGAGCTTTCTTTTTAGTTTCTTTCCTTGTGTCGCGGCTATGGCCCATACATTTTCCTTTCGTTTATATGGTTTTGATTTTTAATAACTTTCAGATTATAACGTCCCTCTCCTGTCCGGCAAAGTATTTTTTTTATACCGTCCCTTTCTTACCTTTCTCACTTTTTAACTTAAGTAATCGTTGTAGATGCGCCAGCCTGCATAGACTCCGATCATACTGGCTATAGTGCTGACCACAAAGCCGGTCGTAAATCCAAATCTGGCTCCTATCCACCATCCAATCCAGCCAAAGACTGTCATCCCAACAAAAATACAAAACCTGCTCATATCTTATCCAATTCGAATTATAATCAACAGCGATTATACAATCCTTAAACGAATTTATCTATCGTTATTTCGTGGTTAGATAATATGCAGGTCATTCTTTCAACGGTTATAATTTAAAGCGTTAATTGAAAGTTATAACCATAATTGAAAGGAATGACCTATGGCAAAGATTGTATCAAGCAAGCAGAATTGGTTCAACAAGATTACCCTCACAAAAGATGACCGCCTGTATGTCGGCGTCGATGTCCACAAAAAGTCCTATGCCGTTGTGATATGGCTCACGGGGTAAACATCCCACAGGGCAGGGATTGAAAATTGAAAAAACGAGATTCCCACCGAAGGCGGGCAAACTTCGCGGGAATGACAATACCTCCGGCAAGGCCGGAGACGAACCCCCTGGCAGGCAAGGGGGCTAAATGCGTTGTGAATGATAAATAAAACCAATAAAAAAACCCCGGGGGTTACGACCGGGGTTTTTGAAATATCAATATGAACCAATCTGTCCCCTATTTATTTCCGACAACTTTAAAAACTCGCGTATCGACTATCTTAGTTTGTGACTCTCCAATGGTAGATAAGGGAGTGAAAACCTGGATTGAATTTGTGTTCGGGACAATAATTTTTGCTTTGAGAGTAAGCTTTCCATTTCCTTTCTTTATTGGTTCGGTGACATTACCGAGAGTAGATGAAACAGATGGGTTCACATCACCTCTTTGCAAGACTAAGGTTATTACGCCATTGTCCTGTTTTAATGAATATTCCACTTCCACTGCAATTTCATAGGAATTCCCAACTTGAAGCGGAGTGTTAATGTCAGGTGAAATAGAAAGTATTTTTACTTTATTGCCGATTTCGTTTGGTTCCTGAAGTGCGGTCGAGGCGGTTTTGAAATTAACCTGGTAAATTTCCGCCGGTTCGCCATTGACACTTTTACAATTCTGATAACTTTGGCAATTAATACTCATTTGGTATTCATAATTTGGTTTAAGTTTAACGTCTGCCACGAGCGTTCTTTTATCCAGCCAGCGCGGTTTGCCGAGAAGTTCCGGAAAGTTCGGACCGCCGCCACAGATTGAGAATCCATCGCTGTTCATATCCTGGTCGAATTCTATGCGGATTTGTTCTATTGCGGGGTCAACATCCTGTTTGCCGTTCTGGGGAATCATTTTGATAACTTTTGGCGGGGCAGCATTGCTCAATCCGGCCATAGATAACAAGACTGCTGCTACCAGATTTAATAAGATTGAATACTTTTTCATTTTTAAGCTCCTTAAAACCTGACATTTCTCATAAACCTTGTATATTCCTGCTCATCTACCACTAAGCCTCATTTCCAATAGCTCTGCCACAGGTAGAATATCAAGCCTATCTTGAAAAATCAATTTTTTTAAGGCAATTAAAAAACCCCCAGGGTAAACCTGGGGGCTTTTGGAATTTGGAAAATATGAAATTGGATTTTAATCCAATTTCATTGTCATCAAGAATTCCGCATTTGTTCTACATTTTGCTAATCTGCTCTTGAGCAGTTCGACGGCCTCAACGGGATTCAATTCGCTTAAAACTCTTCTTAGTCTGTAAACAAGCTCGAGCTCTTTTGCGTCGAGAAGCAATTCCTCTCTTCGTGTGCCGGATTTGCTGATGTCAATTGCGGGCCAAATTCTTCGCTCGACAAGTTTTCTATCAAGGTGCAATTCCATATTGCCGGTGGCTTTGAACTCTTCGAAAATAACTTCGTCCATTTTCGAGCCGGTGTCAACCAGAGCCGTTGCGAAAATTGTAAGCGAGCCGCCCTCTTCGATGTTACGGGCAGCGCCGAAGAATTTTTTGGGCATCTGCATCGCATTTGCGTCAACGCCGCCGGTGAGGATTTTGCCGGAATGAGGAACTTCGGTATTATATGCCCTTGCGAGCCTTGTGATTGAGTCGAGCAGAATTACAACGTCCACGCCGTATTCGACGAGTCGTTTTGCTTTTTCGATAACCATTTCGGCGACCTGGCAGTGTCTTGAAGCGGGTTCGTCAAATGTTGAGCTTATGACTTCGACGTCGCGGGCGACTTTGCGCTCCATTTCGGTAACTTCCTCAGGACGCTCATCTATAAGAAGCACAATCAGCTTGACCTCGGGGTGATTGGTGCTTATGGAATTTGCGATTTTCTGCAGGAGTATTGTTTTGCCGGTTCGGGGCGGAGCGACGATAAGGCCTCGCTGGCCTTTGCCGACGGGGGTAATCATATCGATGATTCTCATATTGAGTTCGTCGGTGCGGGTTTCGAGTATTATTCTTTTCTCAGGATGGAGAGGAGTAAGGTCGCTGAAATTGACTTTTTCGGCAAGTTTGTCGGGCTCTTCGTAATTTATCGCCTCGACGCGGAGAAGCGCGAAATATTTTTCGGATTCCTTGGGCGGGCGAATCTGGCCGCTGACGACGGTGCCGGTGCGGATACCGAAACGCTTTATCTGGGAAGGCGAAACGTAAATGTCGTCGGGGCTGGAAAGATAATTGTAATCCGGGTTTCGCAAAAAGCCGTAGCCGTCTGGCAGGACTTCGAGAACGCCTTCGCCATACATAAGGCCGTCCTGCTGGACTCTTTCCTTGAGGACTTTGAAAATCAACTCCTGTTTTTTCATACCGGTATATTCGATGACGCCTTCTTTTTTGCAGACTTCGTGGAGCTCGGAAACGGTCATTTTTTGCAGGTCTGTGATGTGCAGATTTCCGCGTTTGATTCGCTCATATTTGGCGTGAGTGGACTCGTATTCGTTCTTCTTGTCCTGCTCGGCTTTGGAAAGGTTTGGCGCCGGGACAGGAGGATGAGTCTGGCCATTGCTAGTGCCGTTGGCGACTGGCGGTTTTACGACCGGAGGCTGCTGAGCAACCGGCGGCGGCTGAACGACTACTACCGGAGCCTGAGGCGGCTGGGCCTGTGCTACCGGGGGCTGAGTCTGCTGTGATTCTACCGGCTGAGCAGTCTCTTCTTCCTTACGCGTATATTTTCGTTTTTTCGGCGCTTTATCGTCAGTTTTTGCGAACACTTTTGCCATCTTAACTCCCTTGTTATTAGTTAATAATTGAAAATTTTAATTATTTTTTCTCTCTACGTTCAAATTATAGAAAAACTCTTGCAGGCAAAATCATAATTTTTGGAACAAACTGATTGATTTGCCATTATTATGTAAAAATCAAATGTGATTTTATACAATCCCGCCGATGTACAAAACGAAACAATTTTAAAAGCCTACTCTTTATTGATTAAAGCGGGAAAAATCTCGCCGATCTGTCTTGTCAGCTCTGAAAGGTCATCATTATTGTTAAGTATATAATGAGATATTTTTTCTTTTTTGTCCAGAGAAATTTGGAAAATTTCTCGTTTTTTTAGCTGATTTTTGTCAAAAAAGCCCCTTTTTTCTATTCTTCGCCATCTTTTTTGCTCATCGCAGCGGACAAAAATCAGTTTATCACACCTTTTTTCCCATCCGACTTCGAGCAATAACGGCACGTCGAGCACTACGGCTTTGACGCCGGGGTCGTCCTGATACTGCTCCATCAGCTCCAGGACTTTATACATAACGGGCGGATGGATAATAGCGTTAATAGCCTGGACGGCCTTTGGGTCGTCAAAAACCACATCGGCAAGTTTTGCCCTGTTTACGGCGCCGGAATCGTCGAAAACAGCATCGCCAAAGCGGGAACGGATTTGCCGTTTGATTTCTTCGAGCTTAAGGAAGTCTTTGGCGATAGTGTCGGCATCTATCACGGCACAGCCTCGCGTTTGGAGCTCTTTTGCGACAGTGCTTTTGCCGGAGGCTATGGCGCCGAGAAGGCCGATTACAGGTTTTTTATTTTTTTTTTGCACTTTATGACAGGTTTATTGTTAAAAGGAAAAAATGCCCAGGAGAGGACTTGAACCTCCATGAGCCGAAGCCCACCAGCCCCTCAAGCTGGCGCGTCTGCCAATTCCGCCACCTGGGCAAAGCTGAAACGCTATGTTACCTGAAAGAGCGGGAGAATCAAGGGTATTTTACCGATAAAAAACGGATTCGACGCTACCGGGCATGCAGCAGGTGCTGATGAGCAGACTGCAATTTCTGCGAAAATTTGTTCTGCCTAAACGCTGTGTTCCATTTCTTCAAAATCATCCAGCCGCCAAAACGAATCAGACTGTTGCGCCACGGACGATACCACTTTTGCCAGCCAAGCTGAAAGTTATGTAAAAAGAAAATTATGGCGGGAAATGAAAAGGTATGCAGGACTATGAGAAACATATATTTGAAGCGATATAACCTGCCCATAATTTTTTTAGCGCAGAGATGCATCTGTTCGGCAGTCATCGGCTCGTCGGGCTCAAATAACGGAAAATTGCCGTCATAATATTGCCAGCCGATATCATCGAGCGGATAAATACGGTTCTGCCTGGCCAATCTTTGACTCAATTCGGTGCCGGGAAGAGGAACAGGAAGCATAACCTGGACTGTGTCGATTTGGGCTTCACTAATAAAATCCTTGTAATATTTGACACGCTGCTCAACGGGGATATCGAGACCAGTGGTGTCCTTGAGCGGATAACCAAAGATAAACATACCGTGGACCAAAAATCCGAATTTGTGAAATGTTCTTGCCCAGGAAACCATATCGGCAGAACTCATATGCTTATTCATCGCTTTTAATTCTGTATCGATGGGCGATTCAAAACCAATGGCAACAGTTTGAACGCCTGCCTGCCACATCGCGGAAAGCAACTCGGTATCGCGAGCTTTGTCCAGCCTTATCTGAACGGTTATGTCCAGCCTTCGGCCTATGCGTTTCTGGTAAGCGGCAAGCATATTGCAGAGCCTTAGCGTTTCGTCACGCTGCTGACTGAAAAGGTCGTCAACTACGAAAAAATGTTTGGCGTTTCTCGTCTCAACAAGAGAACTGATGTGCTCGAGCAGCCTTTCCGGCTCGGCATGTCTCGGCTTGCCCTTGACTGTGCAGAACTCACAATCCATACCGCAGCCGCGTATTCTTTCGACAGGATAAATTTTCATAGTCGCGTAGCGAACCAGAGAAAAATCGGGCAAAGGCAGTTTGTCAAAGTTGGTCAGCTGCTCTCTTTTTTCAGTGAAAACAATTTTGCCGTTCCTGAGAAACGCAATTCCTTTTATATCGTTCGCGTCGGTGCCGTTTTGTATCGCATCCAACAGTTCGGTAATTGTTTCCTCGGCCTCTCCGAAAACAACGTAGTCGATGCCGGAAGAAAGAGCGTCGGATGTGTTATCTTCGACGAAATGCTGACCGCCTGCAATCGTGATGATTCCCTTTTTTTTGTAGAACTGCGCTATCTGATAAAGCCTCGGTATGGTACTGGTAAGGCCGCCATACAAACCAATTATATCGGCAGGCCTCTGCTGCTGCAAAAATTCGTGGTCGGCTCCGCCGGTTTCGGATACAGGGCCGAATTTGCCGAGATTGTTTTCGTCTATAACCTCAACATCCCATTTCGCCATCTTGTTAGCGGCGCTGGCAACGCAAACGGGCCCCAGTGCCGTCGTCTTTACGGCAATGTGCGAATAAATATTAAAGGCCGGATAACCCGGTATGATTATTCTAAATCTATATCTGTGCTTTGAAGAATCAAACATAATAAAACCTTTATATGTACTTTCTGATTAAATCAGGCCCCGGTTGTTTAATACCTGAAAACAGGCTACGGCGCCGCAGGAGAAAAATCAAGAATATTTCAAGCTGCGTCCTGAATAAAATTTATACAGGCTTTATTTCACCGAAAACAAGCTGCAAACGGGGGCTGAATGTAAAACCATTTTCTTTGCAAAGTCTGGCTACGAGCGGACTTCTGTTCAGATACTGGGAAAGATTTTTGGCCTGAGGCATTAATAAAACCTTTGAGCAGTCAACAGTTTTAATTTCCTCGATAATTTGCTTAACTTCGGCGATATCTTTTGCCTTTTCGACAACGAATTTTAACTGATAATCATATTCTTTTATCAGTTTTTTCAGATGGTCGATTTTCAGGTATCTTTTTTTGTCTGATTTTTTCAAATACGCATTGGAAAGTTTGGGGCCAATACTCATAAGATTGCATTTGAGGCGCGGGAGAAATTTTATTCCAGATGTTTCAATTGTAATGTGAAAATTTTTCAATGATTTGCAAAGCAGAGGCAAATCAGGACTAATCATCGGCTCGCCGCCGGTGATGACAATATATTTGGGCTTATATTTTTTTACCTGCTCTTTTATTTCAGCGATTGTCATCTTTTTACCGGCCGATGAATCGAGAGCGTAATTAGTATCGCAGAATTTGCATCGTAGCGGACAGCCGGCGAGTCTGATAAACACACTGGGTCTGCCAGCGAGAAGGCCTTCGCCCTGGATTGAATAAAAAATTTCAGAAATTTTTATTTCAGCGTTTTGCATAATTGAGCGGGTCTTCAAATCCGGCCTGGGCGAAACCTTTGAGCCGCAGGCGGCAGGAATCACATCTGCCGCAAGGTCTGCCGGTTTTGGCGGGATTATAACAGCTATGAGTCAGGGAATAATCAACGCCAAGCCAGATGCCGATTTTAATAATCTGAGCCTTGGACATTTTTATAATCGGAGTATTGATTTTAAATTTGCCTTTTTTCTGAACGGCAGCGGCAGTGGCGAGATTCGCCATTTTTTCAAAGGCTTTGATATACTCAGGTCTGCAATCCGGATACCCGCTGTAGTCGGTGGCGTTTACGCCAATGAAAATATCGAATGCTCCAATGGACTCGGCAAAGGCAAGAGCATAACTTAAAAAAATCGTATTTCTGGCCGGGACGTAAGTTATCGGAATTTTCGAAGAGTCGATTTTCCTGTCGAGCGGAACTTTAATCAATGAATCCGTCAGGGCCGAGCCGCTAAAGGCGCCGGGGGCAATGTCAATTATTTTGTGCCCTGCCGCTCCCAAAGCCTTTGCGACAGCATAGGCGGATTTGACCTCGACGCTGTGCTTTTGGCCATAGCGGAACGTAAGGGCGAAACAAGCAAATTTAAACTCCCTGGCAATTGCCAGAGTTGTAGCCGAATCAAGTCCTCCGCTGAGCAAAATAACGGCCTTTTTAACTTTTTTTGCCATAAATCAGGATTACTCCACTTGCAAAATCGCAAAATTATATTATAGTATTACCGCTAAATAATATACATAAAGGTAACCCAATGAGCGAGCCAAAAATTGAACTTTTCGATAATCCGCGGTCAGGCCGTGAATATACGATTACCATTCACTGTCCGGAATTCACCAGCCTTTGTCCCAAGACAGGCCAGCCGGACTTCGGCGAAATTATTATCGATTACTGCCCCGATAAAAGCTGTATCGAGCTGAAAAGTTTAAAACTTTATATGCAAAACTTCAGGAACAAAGGGATTTTTTACGAGGCCCTGACAAACCAGATACTCGACGAGCTTGCGGCGGTTTGCAGTCCGAAACGTATGAAGGTAACTGCAAAATTTACTCCGCGAGGCGGAATCACAACAGAAGTTGTCGCACAATATCCTCATTAAAGAAGGAGACAATAAATGCCAATAACATTACACTGTGAGAGCTGCAAAAAGAAAATTATCGCACCCGACAACGCGGGCGGCAAATGGGGCAAATGCCCATTTTGCAATCATCGCTGCTATATACCAATGCCTGAAACCGAAGAGGAAGAAGAATTGAAACTGTCGCCGATAGACGAAAGCGAAGAGAAACAATATAATCAGATGATGAAAGAGACATTTAATATTACCGAAAATCTTCTGCACGTGACAGAAGAGCCTGCGGAAGCGACCCCGGGGAAAACCAGTGAAACAGAGCTTATGGCACTGGTAATCAAGTACCTGAGATTAATGGCCGACGGCTCGCTCGACGAGGCTAATAGTATTGCGGGAAAAATTGCGGCCTATAAGGCAACTGCCAGGACTATTCTCGGCAATATATTAAAGTCAAAACAACCCGAGCCGCAATTGCAGGATATACCGAAAAAAGTTCTCGAACGTTATATTAGAGATATGTTAGCAAGAATGTGATAATGGGAGGTTACTATGTCAAGAGCAAAAGAATTTTACACAGAAGTCAGCGGGAAAATGGAAAAAATGAAAAAAGACGCTCCGGCAATGGTGGCAGGATTCGGGGGACTATTCTCTAAGGTTATGACCGATGGCGCTATAAGTCTTCGCGAAAAAGAACTAATCGCGCTAAGCATAGCCGTTGCGGCTAATTGCCATCCCTGCATTATGGCACACACAAAAAAATGCCTCGAAACCGGCTCAACTAAAGCACAAATACTCGAAGCGGTATCGGTTGCGGTAGTAATGGGCGGCGGACCTGCATATATGCACGTTATGGAAGTTATGGACGCGTTAGAAGTATTAGGGCAGTAAAAATTATTGCTGATTTTTTTTGCAGATAAGGGCATTGCGTTTTATTCGACGAAGACCGGTACGTTTCATTGCCGAATTTGCAGCGAAGGTTTCAAAATCAGTTTTTGACCAGCCAAGCACAGCATCAGGCCCAAGTTCAACCCCCTTAGGGGTAAAATCGTAATTTTGCTTTTCACACGCCGGCGATTTTTCATTATACGGACAAGCGAGCAGACATTTTTCACAGCCGAAAAGATGAGAGTCCATTTTGCTTTTCAATTCTGTAGAAATTCTTCCTTTGTGCTCAATCGTAAGATAGCTTATACATCTGCGGGCATCAAAACCATCGACAGATAAAGCCGCGGTCGGGC
Source organism: Phycisphaerales bacterium (assembly GCA_003142595.1). Classification (GTDB taxonomy): domain Bacteria; phylum Planctomycetota; class Phycisphaerae; order Sedimentisphaerales; family UBA12454; genus UBA12454. Next base: position 123,109 of record PLMU01000010.1, on the reverse strand, counting down.
AGGCCTCGATACACTTTCGGCAATCTCCACAGGAAAACCCATTGAAAGAATTATCCGGTTTCAGCGGAAGATTGGTAATAATTTCGCCAAGCAATAAAAAAGAACCGAATTTCGGATTTATAAGCAAACGATTTTTCCCTATGAATCCAAGTCCTGCCCGCAGGGCAAGAGCCTTTTCCGCGATAGGCGAAGAATCGACACAAATTTTTAATTTTGAATTTTCATTCTTACTTTTCAAAAAATCAGCAAGAATAAATAGTTTTTCCTTAATGAATTTATGATAGTCCGGATACAGTGCATAAGAAGCGATTTTAAGATAATCTTTTTCCGGATGCTGCGGCAATTTATAATTAAGTGCAACACAAATTACGGATTTGGCGTCAGGAAGAATTGAAACGGGGCTGAAACGCTTTTCGATATTGGCGGCCAAAAAATCCATCCGGCCATTACAGCCTGCGTCGAGCCAGTTTTTGAATTTTTGGATTTGCAGCGAATCAATATCATCGGCTGAAGTGAGGCCCACCAGGTCAAAACCCAGCGAAAAAGCCTTTTGCTTAATTTCTTCTTCGATTGTCATTACTGACTATTTTTCCGGCCAGACGCCCGTGAAAACTTCCGTCGCTGGACCGGTCATATAAACGCAATTGTCTTTTTGCGACCAGTTAATTCGCAAATCGCCGCCGGGCAGATGGGCGGTAACTTCTCTTTTGCATCTGTCGGTAAGAACAGCGGCGACGCAACAAGCGCAGGCGCCGGTGCCGCAGGCAAGAGTTATGCCGCTGCCGCGTTCCCAGGTTATCATTGTAAATTCGTTCGGTGAATCGACTTTGACAAAATGGGCGTTGATTCTCTGCTGAAAAAGCTCGTGGTTTTCAATTACCGGCCCGACTTTTTCAAGTTCAATCGCCGAAAGGTCGTCGGTAAAAAATACCGCGTGCGGATTTCCCATCGAAACGCAAGTCATCAGCATTCGCTGATTGCGAACATCGATAGCCGCTTCAATTATGCTGTCGCCTTCGAGGGCAACAGGAATTTTGGCCGGTTCGAGAACGGGCTGGCCCATATTGACGCAGACATTTTGAACTTTGTCTTTTTTGTCAATCTCAAGGCCAAGCGTAAGCACGCCCCTGCCGGTCTCGACGCTCATAGAAGGTTTTTTGCCTTTGGCAAGATTATGCTCGTAAGCGTATTTTGCGACACAGCGGATACCGTTTCCGCACATCTGCGCTTCGGAGCCGTCGGCGTTAAAAATTCTCATTTTCACATCGGCTATATCTGAAGGCGAAATTAAAATCAGACCATCTGCGCCAACGCCGCGATGGCGGTCGCTTATTGTAATAGCGAGTTTTTCGGGCGAGATTACTTTCTCTTCAAAGCAGTTTACATAGACGTAATCGTTACCCAAGCCGTGCATTTTCGTAAAACGCATATTATTTTCCAGATATAGACAGAGTTTCAGTATATTATGATACTAAAACCAAAGGAAAAGATAAAGATTTTTTTCCAACCCCTAAGCCCAATGCCTTATTTCGGCGAAAATTCCTTTTTTCGCGTTTCCATCTGGGCTTTGAGTCTGGCGACTATGGAAGAATGCATCTGCGATACTCTCGACTCGGACAAATCGAGAGTTGCGCCGATTTCCTTCATCGTCATTTCCTCGTAGTAATAAAGGACAAGAATAAGTCTTTCCGCCCTGCTAAGGCCTTTGGTCAGAAGGCTTTTGAGGTCGCGTTTCTGAGCTTCGGTCATCGGGTCTTCGCTTTTTTTATCCTCGATTACATCAATTTCGCAAATATCGTTATCGCCGTCGAAATCGAGATTATTGCTGAGCGAAACAAGACCGATAGCGCTGGCGTCATGCTGAAGGCGATGAAAATTTTCCATATCCATATCAAGTTCGCCGGCGATTTCCTGTTCGGTAGGAACTCTGCCGAGATGCGATTCAAGCGTTCTTGTAGCATTACCTAGCTGATGCGCTCTTGCCCTGACAAGACGCGGAACCCAGTCCATACTCCGCAGCTCATCGAGAATGGAGCCTCTGATACGCGGCGTGCAATAAGTTGCGAACTTTACTCCCCGTTTCGGGTCGAAAGCGTCAATCGCGTCCATCAGGCCGAATATTCCGGCGCTGGTAAGGTCGTCGACTTCAACTTTGTCCGGCAATTTGACATATATGCGTTCCGCCGTGTATTTGACCAGCGGCAGATAGTATTCCATTATCTTATTACGCAGTGTTTCAGACCGTTCTTTAAAGAACTTTACCCATATCGCATCTATATTCACTTCCACTGTCGCTTTTTTTACTGCAGGCATTGTAAGTCCTCCAAAAATTTCAAATCACTGCAAAGTCCCATAAGCCGCTGAATCACAAACCAATCCTTTAAAAAAGTATCGTTTAAGCAGGATATAACGGCTTTAACGGCTATCTTTATATATCGGTCCTTTAAAAACGATGGTTTATTAGAAAAACCAGTTAACAACAAATGACGGTTTATTAAAAAAACCAGTTAACAACTTTTTTGAAAAATCCTTCATCCGCCGAAGCAGACAACGGCACCCTGCTGATTCTTGCGGCAACGCCCATAAGAGATTTGGCTGTCGGGCTTTTCGGATAAGCCAGAACAACAGGCTCTCTTTTGCGAACAGAGGTAACAACATAATCGTCTCTTAACATAACTCCCGCCATATTCAGAGTAACATCGAGAAACTGAGCTGCCGCCGAGGCGATTTGCCTGTATATCTTTTTGCCCTGGTTGATATCCTGTGCCATATTAACCAGCAGACTTGATCTGCCTTTATACTTGTTGATTGTCATCGCTTTTAAAAGCGTATAAACGTCTGTTATTGCCGCAGGATCGGGAGTACCTACAAGAATAGTGTGGTCAGATGCCATACAAAACGCCAGCACGGTTTTGCCGATACCGGCGGCGGTATCCACTACAACGATGTCGTAGTTTTCAGCGAGAGTATCCAGCGCCGCTACGATTCTTTCCCTGGTAAAATCTGTGATATGAGCCAGGTGCTCAACACCTGAGAAACCGCAGTAAACATCGACGCCTTCGCAGACCGGCTGAGAAATCTCGTCCAGTTTTTTAACGCCTTTTATAAAATGAGACAGATTGTATTTGCTGTTGATGCCGAGAACAATATCGAGATTTGCCAGACCGAAATCCGCATCGAGAATTGCAACTCTTTTTCCTGCCGCGGCAAGACATATCGATAGATTCGCAGCGATATTTGTCTTGCCTACTCCACCCTTACCGCTGGCTATAGTTAGTATCATTGCTTTCTTGACGCTATTGGCGGCAAGCACAGCCAGCTCCTGAACGCTTCCCTGGCTCATCTGTTCCTCCATGAAAAAAATAAGTCCGGTTAAATATTATTTAAGTCTTTATTTAGCAAAGAGTTATACCTTGTTTTTTACCGTATTATCTCTCGATTGATTCATCGGCTCCCCAGAGTTGTATAATTTGTGCTCCAACAGAGCGCAGGCAGTCCTGTTATTAATTACGTTTTCTTTCAGTCTGTCTTTCTGAAGTTTCACATAAGCATCAAAATCGTTTTCAATCAGACTTGCTGCCTGAGTATCAATTTGAGATTCTAAAGCAAAATTTCCACCCGGCAGAAAACTGACGGTTCGGCTGTCGCACAGAGCAAGACGTTTGCTATCCTGATGCTCCGTCAGCGCAACGGAAATAACCTTTGCGAAATCTTCAACATCAATGTATCTGGGGACAAAACCTGCAACTCGACAATTTTTTATGTTATTTGAAATGAAACTATGGTGGACATAGGTAAACTGAATAACTTTGACGAGTATCTCATCAATGTTGTCTCGTATCAGCGATAGCAAATCCATTTGTCTGTTGTTGTCTATCAAAACGTCATCCCTGAAAATTTAGTCTTATAATTTAATTACTGATATTCCTGAGCTGATCTCTTATCTGACCCAATGTTTTAGTTTTTCTAAGTTCCGCGATTTGAGAAAGTTTATCGAAAACACTTACGTCATATAATCTATGACCGCCATCGGTCCAGGAAGATTCTTTTATGAGACCCATAATTGTGTAGTTGTGAATGGTCTGTCTGGAATACGGAGTGCAGCGAACAACCTCGCCAATTCGATATAATTTTTCGGGTGTGGAAAAACCTTTCTTTTCGTTCTTTTGCGAATCTGAATTGAGACCATCGAACATTGTTGAAACCTTTCAGATACAGGACCGATTTTTTAGTCCTTTAATCTCCCTTAGGGAGACCCGAAAATTAACTTTTACGTTTTATAAAATATAACGCATAATTTTCGGACCGTCAACAATTTTCCCTGAAAATTTAATTTTTTATTTATTTTTTTATGCCGCAGTTTGGATTTGGCTGAAAGATTTCATATCCTTTTAGTAGCCCTTGGAGTTATGGGCAAAGAAAACATCCATTCAGTGTTTTTTCTCGGACCTTTGCGATAACCAAAGGAATGTATGATTATTTGCCGAAATAGCAGCTTTAACTTTTTTGCTGTAACTAATTTATGTTAAGGTATTTATGAAAAACAACTTAGAAAATAACAGCTTCCCGCCTCGCCAGGGGCAGACAAAAAACCATACCTGTGTCCTGGATGCTGTCACACCGTTGGTGCAACAGATAAATTGCCTGGATTTACATCAAATCAGCAGAATATGCGTTGAAGAGATTCCCAAACTTATCAACGCCTGTTATGCCTCGCTATATATACTTGATGAAGTTAGCGATATGCTGCACCTTGAAAGCCATAACCACCCCTACCTTATCAACAACATAGTCTCCCTGAACCAGGCTAATTTATCGCCAATGATAAAGGCGGTTCGCAGCAGAGAACTTATCGTTATCGAGAATATCGAATTCCATAAGTCCCCTGTCATAGAGAAACAAAACCGCAAGTTCGTCCAAAATTACCAGTCGCAAACGTGTATTATCGCCCCGCTTGTCTGCCATAACAGAGTAGTAGGCGTACTTAATCTTGCCGACAAATGCAACGCGGATAAATTTACCGATGAAGATATCTCTGTTGTCGAACTGCTCAGACATCTCATCGGCGCATCCATCGGCAATATAAAACTTTTTGAAAAGACTCAGAACCTGGCCAAGACAGATGGATTGACGGGGCTGGTAAATTATAGGACGTTCTATGAACAGCTTGAAAAGGAACTCCGCAGATGCCAGCGCTACGGCGGACAAATATCTATAATAATGGTCGATATTGATAACTTAAAATCAATCAACGATTCGTGTGGTCATCGGGCAGGCGATATGGCTATAAAAAGGGTCAGCAGAAAAATAGCCGCGTGCATCCGTCAAATCGATGTGGCTGCACGATACGGCGGCGACGAATTCGCAATTATATTACCAAATACAACAATACCTGAAGCCGTTATTGTCGCTGAAAGAATGATCACGGAAGTTTCTGAAACACCAATAATATGGGAAAGACAGAAAATTCAACTGTCAATCAGTATCGGAGTGGGTCAATATGACGGTGATATGTGCCCTGAAGAAATAACCCACCATAGCGATGAAGCTCTCTATGCGGCCAAACAGGCAGGTAAAAATACCGTGAGAGTTTTCAATCTATCCAAACAGACGTAACTCCCTGAAAATAAAGGGACTTATAAGATAAAACCTAAACGACATCTAAAAGTCTTTGGGCATTGGAGTAGAGGATTTTTTCCATTCTTGCTGAATCGAGGTTTAATTTCCTGAGCAAATTAAGCGATTCCTGCTGGTCTCGCCAGGGACTGTCTGTGCCGAAGAGCAAAAAATCGGCGGGATGTTTTTCGAAAAGCTGTTTTGCCTTGTCGGGCGGCAGATAATCCAGCGCAAAAGAAATCTCCATATAAATATTTTTGCCGACTATCTGACTTCCAACCTCGTCCCATTGCTGCCAAGCGCCGAGATGTGTAGTAATCAATTTTAGCTCTGGTAATCTTTTCATTACGTTTACAATTCTTGCAGGGTCAGCCCTTCTGACTCGCTCAAAGGCGATATCAAAGCCGGTGTGCATAACGAGAATCAAATCATATTTACAAACCTGTTCGTAATATCCGAACATCGAATCATCATCGAGATAAAACTCCTGATAATATGGATGCATCTTAAGGCCTTTAAAGCCTGCCTGTTTGACCTGTTTTATATGTTCGTCTCTTTCGGGGTCGGCAGGATGAACGGAAGCGAAAGGAACAATCCGGTCGGATTGAATCTGAAGCGACCAGTCGAGAATCGGCTGGAACTGCTTGGGCTTTGTGGCAATTGAGCAGATAACGCTCTTTTCTATGCCTGCTGCATCCATTGATTTTAAGAGCGAAGAAACTGTGCCGTCGAGAAAATACGGAATTTCAGGATGCTGCTCTGTAAGGGCCTTCATCGCCTTTGGGGCCAAGTCGTCGCTGAACGCGTGAGTATGAAAATCGATAATTTTTCCTCCCCGCATAACATTTCTTTCGATTAATGTTTCAACTCAAATGTATCGGACAGACGGCGGCCATCGGCGGTGAAACAGACGGCCTGAAGGATATAAGTTTTGCCGGCCAGGTCGGTATCGATATCCAAATCAAATTTGTAGCAATGGAGATACTCCTGCCAGGCATTGTTATTTATTACAGGATCGGTCAATTCGATGTCGGACCAGAGATTAACTCTTGAGCCCATCGGGTCGGCGGAACGCGGAACATATCCGAAAAGCTCAAACCGCCAGACGCCGGCGGCCTTGATACGGGAGCCAAACTGGTCGAATACGTCAATATAAGCTGTAATCTGGCCGGGCTTAGTGGATTCGGTAAGTTGATTAAACTGAATCTTTTCCGGAGAGAAAAGGCAGGTCCTCTGAAATTTTCCCGAATAAGCGTCCGAAGGCTGGTTCTGAATCTGTTCGCAGCCGATAAAAGGCAATATTGAAATGACAGTTAAAAGTGAAATTATAAATCGCATCATAAATCCTCATTAAGTTTGTGACCGAGCCGATATTTTTTGGTCTTGAGATAACTTTTATTATACGGGCCGACCGGTGCGATTAACGGCACCTGTTCGACAATTTTGATTCCATAAACTTCGAGGCGTGAAATTTTCTTCGGGTTATTCGTCAAAATTTTAATCTGTTTAAGGCCCAGGTCTCGAATTATCTGAGCTCCTATACCGTAATCGCGGCGGTCGGCGCGGAAGCCGAGCTTAAGATTGGCATCTACGGTGTCAAGTCCCTGCTCCTGGAGCTTGTAAGCGTGAAGTTTGTTTGCAAGTCCGATGCCCCTGCCTTCCTGGCGCAGGTAAATTACCGCGCCGCGGCCGGCTTTTTCAATCATTTGCATCGCGGCAACGAGTTGATAGCCGCACTCGCATCTTTGCGAATGGAACAAATCGCCGGTAAGACATTCGGAATGAACGCGAACGAGCACAGGCTCGGTTGTAACAACGGGATTTCCTTTTTCGTCGAGCTTGCCGATATCGCCTTTGCACAGGGCAAGATGCGGTTCGGCGTCGGTAATGCATTTATAGGCGATAAGTTGAAACTCGCCGTAATCGGTCGGCAGAAAAACGGATTGTATTCGCTTTACCTGGCTTTCTCGCTGCAGACGATACTCGATGAGCTTGGCGATGGTAGTGATTTTAAAATTATGCTTATCGCAGAATTCCAGAAGCTGCGGAACGCGGGCCATTGTGCCGTCTTCGTTCATAATTTCGCAGATAACCCCTGCCGGTTTCATTCCCGCAAGCCTCATTAAATCGACTGCGCCTTCGGTCTGGCCTGCGCGGGTCAGAACGCCGCCGGCCTGGGCGTGCAGCGGAAAGATATGTCCGGGCCGAACAAGGTCGGACGGCTTTACATTATCGGCGATTACAGTTTTGATTGTATGAGCGCGGTCGGCTGCGCTAATACCGGTCGTGATATTCTGCGCGGCGTCGATACTGACGGTAAACGCAGTGCCGAGTCTGGCGGTGTTTTCGCTCGTCTGCGGATGAAGATTCAGCGAATCGCATTTTTCACTTGTCAAAGGCAGACAAATTAACCCCCTGCCGTGCGTCGCCATAAAATTTATGATTTCAGGCGTAACAATCTCGGCTGCGCATACTAAATCACCCTCATTCTCCCTGTCTTCATCATCGACAAGGACAATCATTTTGCCTTTTTTGAGGTCGTCGAGTATTTCCAGAATTTCGCTGAATTTTGTCATGATTTTCCGTCTATTTGTTATTCTCAAACTGTTCAATATATCTTGTTCCGGCTCGAATGTAAATAAGCGTTGCAATAATTGCTGTTGCGGCCGATGACCACCAAAGGAATTTTACAAACCATATCCAGCCGGGCAAGGCTTTCGAGACTTCAGGGGCCATCAAAATCGCGGCAACCATCGATAGCTGCAAAACCGTAGCGATTCTTCCTATGTAAGCTGGAAAAATTTTTACCTGAAGGGTCAGGAAATAAAGTATCAAAAAACCGAGCAGTAAAAACATATCTTTACCGATAATAAGAACAACAACGGTCGGCGGAAGCTGAAAGCCGTGCACATCGGTTTTTTCAATTGACAGCAGCACGCAGGCACAGGCCATTAAAAGTTTGTCTGCCATCGGGTCCAGAAAAGAACCGAGTTTTGTTACCTGCTTTTTCTTTCTTGCGACATAGCCGTCGTAAGCGTCGCTGAACGCCATAACAAAAAACAGCACCAGAGCGACATATCTCAAAGTCTTGCCCCACGAAGGGTCGTTGTCCTTGAGCATACAGATAACAAAAGGAATAATCAGTAGAATGCGCAAAATCGTTATCCTGTTAGCGGAATTTAGTGTCATAAGCCGCGGCCCCCGTCAACGTCGATTACCTGTCCTGTGACATAGTCGTTCTCGATAAGAAATTTCACCGCGTCGGCAACCTCATCGGGCGCTCCTGCGCGGCCGGCGGGAACCTGCGCAAGCATTTTTTCCTTCTGTTCGGCAGTTATACCTTTTTGCCAACTTATTATACCCGGCGAAACAGCATTAACTGTAAAATCGGGAGCCAATTCTTTGGCCAATGATTTTGTCGCACTGACAAGAGCCGCTTTGGAAGCACAGTAAATACTGAATCCGGCCGGCGGCCTTAAAGCAGTTATATCAGTAATGTTTATAATCTTTGCGACAGGTTTTTGTTTGCCTTTTACTTTTCGCCGGACAAGTTCGACAAATTTTTGTGTAATTATCATCGACGCGGCAAAATTTATATCGAAGGTTTGTCTGATATATTCGAAAGTCACATTTTCGATAGGTTTTTTTTCAAAAACCGAAGCGGCGTTGATTAAAATTTGTGGTTTCGCAAATTTTTCAATTTCAGCAAATACTTTTTCGATGTTTTCTTCTGTCGTAAGGTCGGCCTGGAGGAAAAGTATCTTTGTTTTAAGCTTTCGCAAGTCAGCGGCAAGTTTTTTCGCCTTTTCGGTATTGCTGTTATATATGCAGATGCAGTTTGCGCCTGCCTTTGCCATCGAAAGAACGATTTGGCTCGTAAGTTTGCCGGTTGCGCCGGTGATTATCGCTGTTCTGCCTTTAATATTCATCTTTATATATATTAACCGCAATTTGAGGCAATTAAAAGGTTTTTTAACCGCGGATTACGTGGATTTTCGCGGATATATTTAAGTATATAAAATCAGTTGAGTTTGAAAATAAAAAGAGATATAATTTTGGCGAAGCAACGAGGAATTGCAACAGGAACTTGTTATACTGGCAGAAACAGTCTGTATTTGGCGTTTTATACAGATTGTATAATCATTGTTAGACGCCTTTTATCAAAAGGAATTTGACCATGAGTTGTATATCCGACTTTTCCCACCAGCCCTTTCCTCAAACTGGGCGCCTGGCAAAAAACCTAAAACTCTCGCTTAAGGACTTGCGACGAAAGATAGGTAAAACTCCGGCAACTGTGTATAGTTACATCGTTGATACTGTCAAAAATCATGAAGGCGATTTCGTTCAAAAAGGAAGTGCCCCTAACTTTCAAGGCGATGTTATATCGCTTTGCACGTGTAAACATTATATGCGTACATTTCGGACTATAGATAAGTGGTGCGATAATATTTGGATTGCAGGATTTACTGGAAAAAAGGAAGGAAAAGGAAAAAACGCTTTAATTTATCTCATGAAAGTCAAAATTGCTTTCAAATCTTATTGCGACCTTTGGTTTTCCGAGAATTTGCCTGATGCCGTAAAAAAGGCCAAATTAGCCCATAAAGATAAGTTTGGAGACATATTTAAACCTAAGAGCAAGCTGATTAACAAAAATGTCTTTAATCCTCATAACTACCGACCGCCTATTCAGAATCATGTTCACGCCAATCCAAAGAATCCAAACAATTGGCATAAGGATATAAATTATGAAAAGGGTGTAAGTGGTCGTAAGGCGGCACTATTAATAGGGGACACGCAATACAGCTTCCTGTGGGATGAACCGAAATTGTTTCATTCGTGTCCACTTCATCGCGGACAAAGGAAATATGATCTCAATTTATTGCTCTATTCGATTCTGGAAGAAAGATAAATTATGAAAGTCGCATTGGTCAGAATAGGAATTGATACCGGTTCAGGAGGCATACACGGGCCATTATTTCAGGATGGTACATTTGAGTACATCCCGATACCTGACGGCCTTAGAAAAGATGAACGCACTTATGGCAACACAACAGGCAAACATGGCAAAAAGCTGGTAGATTATTTTCCAGAAACCCGCAAGGCTAAAGTAACCAATCAATCCATACACTTTGACCCGGAATTTGTCACTTTCACATATGGGGACCCGACCTCGCCTAAAGCTGGTTTGCGACATTTGCAACAAGGCGATTATTTGATTTTCTATTGTGGTTTGGAAGGATGGGATTACAAGTCTGAACCAGCATTATATCTAATGGGGTATTTTGAAATCTCTGCTGCTGGATACGCGAGTGGATTTACGCCTGTTCAAATACAGGAATTATTTGGCGATAATTTCCATGTGCGTCATAGAAGCATATACGAGCAACAAAAAAATAATCTTGTTTTGGTCAAGGGTTCTCGTAACAGCCACATGTTGAGTAAAGCGGTTTTAATCAGCACGATGGGGCAGGACCGAGCAGGCAAACCTTTAAAGATTTTGTCACCTGAAATGCGAAAAATCTTTGGGAATTTTGGGGGGAAACTAAGCATTCAACGCAGCCCAACGCGATGGGTTGACGGCGCTTTTACTAAACAGGCAGTTCAATTTATAAAATCTCTCGCATAAAACATGATAGCGTTCTTAAATCAAATCTGGCGATTATCAATAAATCACTGATTAAAGAAAATGAAATAATAAAAAAAGGGCCGTGTTTTTTGAACACAGCCCTTTGATTTGTAATTGCGTTAAAGTTTTATTTTTGTGTTTATGCCCTGCGTTTTTTTAGCAAACCCAAGACGCCTAAACCAAGCAACGCCATTGTTGCCGGTTCGGGAATGGTTTCGAGGCTTATCGTGGCAGGGTCCACCATGAAGCTGAAGTTGCCGATCAGGGTAAGCGTGGAAATATTCCCTCCCACCGTGCCCGGCAGCAGAGGTGTAAAGATGTTGGCCGATACGCCAGAGATGGTGCTGTTGAAGGGGCCAGGCGTGGTCCAGATGGCGGGGGTGTAAGTCACGGTATCAAGCAAATATGGGTTATAGCTGGAGTCCATGCCCCAGTATTGGATGTTGCCGCCGAAGCTGGAGCCTATGCCTCCGGGCTGGACGGTGCCATTCACGGCGAAGGTCGGGAAGAGCGTGGCCTGGCTGGCCAGCCCACCACTATCCAACAGGTACTGGATGTTGAAACTGAGATTAAGGTGGGCATAGCCGGTGTTTCCGGCTGACTGGGTGAGCGTGACGCTGTTCAAACTGACGGTATAGCTCGTCGGAGTGAAGATGTCCCCGCGGAGTTCGCCCTTGGCTTGGTCGAGCGTGGTGCCATCGGTCTGCGTTAGCATGGTGAGGGCCGATCCGTTCCACGTGCTCGCGCTGGTAGTATAATTTGTGATGCCGGGCACTGCTGAAGGGTTCAACGAAGTGGTGTCATCGAAATTGATACTGGCGAAGGAGCTGGTGGGGGTACCGATGCCTGAGATGATGGCCTGCGCCGCACTGCTAATTGCTAAAATAGTTACTGCTACTGCACAAATTGTTACTAACTTTTTCATACTCTTCCCTCCAAAAATTTAAACAACATAGATTTTAAGCAATGAGGGCTGATGTTGAGGGAAATAAAAGCGAAATACTCATTTTGACTATGAGTACAAAACCAACGTTTTCTTTCCTTACTTCTCATCACTCTCACCTTGCTTCTTCTTTTTTCCAAGTCCAGATATACGCCTTTTAGCCTCGACTAACCTTGAGCGGATTTATATTTCCTAGCAAACCTATGGTCTTACTCGGACTTTCTCAGATTGTCCCATTCGCCCCCCATAATGTCAAGCAAAAATTTATGATTATTTGAAATTTTTTAAGATTTTCCCGATGCAATTGCTCCGTGGTAAAGTAAGCGTGATCTAAGTCAGATAAAGCGTAATATATGGCAGGTGAAGTCGTTATGAAAGACGAAACGTCGATCTCCTCGTATAAGTGGGTTTTTCGCTTGATGAGTAAAACAGGTCGAGTATAATCCGAAATATGACACATTTAAGCGTAAACCTTAATAAAATCGCCCTTGTTCGCAATGCCCGCTCGCTGGGAATACCGAGCGTTACAAAGGCGGCAAGAACCTGCATCGCGGCTGGCGCGTATGGAATAACCGTCCATCCCCGGCCGGATGAACGGCATATAAGATACTCCGATGTTTACGAACTCAAACCAATCGTCATACGCAGTACGCCTAACGGCGCCAAAGTTGAGTTCAACATCGAAGGCAATCCGCTCGAAGGCAGGTATATGGAAATAATGCCTGATATCAAACCGACGCAGGCGACTCTCGTGCCGGATGTAATCGGCGCGGTAACTTCCGACCACGGCTGGGATTTAAATAAAGAAAATATAAGGAAACTTACGCCCATAATAGACAAACTAAAGAACCTTGGAATAAGGGTAAGTCTTTTCGTTGACCCTGTGATTGAAACGGTGGAAAAGGCAAAGCAAATCGGAGCAGACCGCATCGAACTTTATACCGAGCCTTTCGCAAGGGCTTTTGCAAAGAAAAAAAATCTCGAAGCTCTTACCGCCAAATTCGCTGCTGCCGCAAAAAGAGCCGATGAGATCGGCCTTGGCGTAAACGCAGGGCACGATTTAAACCTTGATAATCTGGCGTTTTTCTGCGAGAATGTGAAGCCTGTAATGGAAGTCTCTATCGGACACGCCTTGATTTCAGATGCGATTGATATGGGATTGGCCAACGCTGTTAAGGCGTATTGTAAAATTTTGGAATCAATTAAATAGTATATACAGGAGTTAAAAATGTATAGCGGAGCAATGGTAGCTTTAATAACGCCGTTTAATAACGGCGAAGTCGATTTTAGGACGCTCGATGAGCTCGTGCAGTTTCATCTTAAAAGCGGAACCGACGGCATAGTCCCCTGCGGCACAACAGGCGAATCGCCAACGCTCAGTCATACTGAACATAAACAGGTTATCGAACGCGTCGTAAAAACCGTCGGCGGCAAAGTACCTGTAATCGCAGGCACCGGCTCAAACAGCACTGCCGAGGCGATTGAGCTTACTGCATTTGCGAAAAAAGTCGGAGCTGACGCTTCTCTGCAGGTAACGCCCTACTACAACAAACCGACACAGGAAGGTTTCTTCCAGCACTTTTCGGCGATTGCAGAGGAAGTCGATTTGCCGATAGTGCTCTATAATATTCCCGGCAGATGCGGAGCCGGAATGACGCCGCAAACTATAGCCAGGCTTTCGAAAATTGAAAATATCGTCGCGGTAAAAGAGTCGACAGGTCAATTGGATTTTTCAAGCGAGATTGCCAACCTCTGCGATATAACAATTCTGTCCGGCGACGATTCGCTGACGCTGCCGATTTGTTCGGTCGGCGGAAAAGGCGTTATCAGTGTTATGGCAAACATTGTGCCGGGCGATGTGAAAGAGATGACCGATTTGATTCTCGAAGGAGATTTCGTCTCGGCCAGGAAATGGCATAACAAACTGTTCAAACTGTCGAAAACGATGTTGAGTATGGCTACAAATCCGATACCTATCAAAGCCGCGATGGCGATGCTCGGTATGTCTTCGGAGGAAATGCGTCTGCCGATGACGCCGCTGGAAGATTCGCAGAAAGAAACGCTGCGCAAACTGCTGAAAGATTACGGCCTGAACGTTTAACAACTATTGAGTGCCCTGTAGCCAGTGATTTGCCAATTCGGCAAAATCGATAAAGTTTACTATCCCATCCTGATTGATATCCGCTGAAAGTGTGCCGGAAGATTGCAGCCACTGGTTGGCCATTATCATTAAATCGTTTAAGTCAACAGCACAGTCCGGCTGAAAATCTCCGGGTATATTGCACTGCCGCGACGAGACGACATTCGACCAGCCGCTTTCCACAAGATACTGACTTCTCGCTTTTACTCTATAATAATAAGTCTGGCCGCTAACCAATCCGCAGAACTGGTAATTCGCATCGGTAATCCAGCCGCTGTTGCTGTCGATAACAGAAAAATTCGGGTCGGCAGAACATTGAGCATAATATTGATTGGCATCCGTAACCGTGCCCCAGAAAATCGTATTGCACAGTCCCGAAGTAAAAGCAGATTCGGCGTGTAAAAACGGAGCGTTCGGCTCCTGTGGCTGGCAAACCGTTAAGCGTATATTAGGCACATTGGTACTGCAGGTCGTTGATGGAAATGTGGTTCCTGACCAGCTAAGCGGGTCGCCGTTAGTACTGTTTGAATAGGCGTAAACGCTTCTGTAGTTTCCAGGCGTCGAATATGCGCACGCACCATTAGATGTTTTGGAACTATTGTTATAGCTGAAATCAATAAGCAAATTAGAAGTACCGCTGTATAGAAAAGGCGTTGAAAACGTAAAAGTCCGCCATCCTGTACTGCCGCGAGGCTCAGTGGCCTGATAAACAGTTGTCCAGCCGGTCGAATCAAGCGAGCAAGTGCTATAGGCGCTCAGGGTTGTGTACTTTATTCGAATCGTCCAGTTATGCATTATCTGGCCAGGTATAGTTGTTACATTAAGTGAAAGGCTATTGATAATGCCGGAAGTACCAATTTCAGAAGCCAGATATATGACCTGTGTCCTGCTGTCATCATTTTTTGTATGCATCGGATAGTTCCAACTCGAAGTTCCGGTTCCTATCGTAACATCCGTGCAGGGATTCGAATTCGGCTCCAGGGTTTCAATGGCGTTACCCAGATTGATTCGAGGCTTTGTAATTGAAACCTTTGTGTCGGTTATATTATTGCCTGTTGAAATCAGGATAGATTTAACCTGAGCGGGTGAAAGATAATTTCCAGTAATTTCCTTTGCCGCCGATTGCAGACAGGCAACGGCTCCAGCGGCGTAAGGACTTGCCGCCGAAGTTCCGCCGAATTCCGAATAATAATCGCCGGTTGAATAACCCGCTGAACCGACAATGTCGGTAGTGTAAGCCTGATTAGAAGGAGCAAGCATATTCAAAAATGAGGCAGTATTCGAATAAGATGTTACCTTGTCCGCTGCTGATATGTCGGTGGCATAATAACCGGTGGTGCAGCCAGTCGTCGATTGTTTGGCTGCACACGAAGCCGCATCGACACAGGGATAAAATGTTCCGAAAGCCGCGTCATAAACGGCTCCAACTGAAATGATATTGCTCAGACAGGCCGGTGTGGCTATCGAATCGCAGTATCCATCGTTTCCCGATGATGCCAAAATCGTAATTCCCGCTGCAACAGTGTTGTTTGCGGCGGTTGCGAATGCAGTTTCTGAACTGTCGCAGGCGCTGTAGTACCTGCTGGCTCCCAGACTATTGCTGATGACAAGAATCGGATACGCTGAATTATCGTTTTTGTGGGTAATGCACCAGTTCCACGCGGCAATTATAGAATCATCGTAAATATAGCCGGCGCTGTTTTCGACTTTCAGAGCATAAATTTTTGCGCCGTAAGCAACACCGCCGATATAATCGCCTACAGTGCCGAGATTTCCTGCGGCAATACCGGCGCAGCAGGTGCCGTGGGCTTCTGTCGGCATCGGGTCTGAATCTTTGTCACCGAAATCGTAGCCGCCGATGACCTTGCTGTTTGGAAAGCCCCCGCCGCCGAGCATCGGATGAGTATAATCAACGCCGGTATCGCAGATAGCGATTGAAACGCCCTGCCCATTATAAGTCGAACGGTATACCATACCGTTTATCAGAGGTATGCCCTGCGCCAGATGTTTCTGCAATTGGTAAACCGGCTCAATCGATACGACGTTGGCGTCGTCCATTAATTTGCTCAGGCAATCCAGCGTAACCTCCGCGGAAAACCCCGCCTGATTTTCAAATTTGTGTCGCAGCTTATATTCGCTCGGCGCCAGAGTCGCTAATGTCCGCTCCTGCCTGGATTTTATTTCGCTGCGAAGATTTTCCAATGAACTTTTCGACCGCCAGTTGACGGTTTCCAGTAACTGCTCGGGTTTGACCAGATTGACGATGACCTTGACTTTTTCATTTCCCTCTTCAAAGCCTTTCATAATCTCAAGAGGCTTAACAAGCTTATTCTCTGGGGAAACAGTCTTTGCTGTGTTGCAGTCGCAACCGCTTTGAGATACCGCTGCGACAACTCCGGCAGCAAGAACTATCAGAATAATTGCTGATAGGATAATATGTGAACTTTCGCGTGTCACTTTCTTTTCTTCCTGAACCCCTATCTGGTTTTTAAATTACCTTTAGCTTAATTATATCTTGGCCTGAATGCTAAAACAACCCTAAAATATCGTTACTCGCCTATATTAGGCATTTCTCCTACATTTATATCGGTTATTCTCTTATAGTTTGGCTGTTTCTGAATAGATTTTCAGCAAATCGCCGACCATTGTGCTTACGGAATAATCGCTGCGAAGGATATTTTGCGCATTCAACGCGATTGATTTTGCCGATTCTTTATCATCGAGAATTTTTTGAAGCGAAGAATAAATGCTCAACTCATCGCTGCTGTCGAACAAAACAGCGGTGGACTCATCCTGCAGAAATTCCTCGACATTTTCTTTGCCCGCGACAATCACAAGGCCCGCCCCTGCCGCTTCGACAACCGCTGAATCGAATTTGTCAAAGCAATGAGGATGAATCAGCATATCGCAGCCGCGGAAAACAGCACGCAGCGGCCTTATCTGCGGCGCGATAGTTACGGTTTGAACAAGACCCGTGGCCTTTATGAATTCGCGAATCTGTTTTTCCGCGGGGCCGGAGCCCATAAAAACAACTACAAATTCATAACCGTCAACCGACAAATGCCTGATAGCGCCCAGCAGCGGCTCGTAATTAGAAAAGTTATCGAAATAGCCGGGAACTATTATGCTCGTCATCCTGTCCGGCCATGCGAAACAGGCGCAGCTCTCATCTGTAAAGGTGCCGACATTTACCTTCGAAATTTTTTCAGGCTCAAGGCCCTTTTGCTTCAGCATCTCGCCGATACGGCCGGAAGGAACGATAATCCGCTGAAAATATTTATTGATAATCATTTTAGAAACAGTGCTGATTCGGCCGGAATTTATGGTAACAATCGCCGGGATTCCGAAATATTCCGCAAGCCGCCCTGCCGACAGCGCTTTTGCCGTGCCGTAACAATGAATCAGAGTGGGCTTGATTTCTTCAATGCGCGAAATCAGCAGTTTGCGGTTCTGAAAATAAAACAATGGAAATCGCAGGGCCGGATGCTCTACTATGCCGGCGCCTGGAAAAAGAAATGATTCTATGCCGCTGGCCGGCGGGACTACCATTGCCGAAGTTATGCCTTGTGCTTCAAAACCGAACATCAAATGACGCAAAGACGAACAGAAATCCTGAACTGTCTCGGCATCTGTCATAATCAGCGGCCGGATAATTCCCGTTTGCCCCATATTTTCCATTATCATTTCATTTTGCAGCATAGTTCATCTAATCAAATTTTTAAGTTTTTCGTATTCGCCGTTCTTCATATGATAACTGTGCGAATCGTCAGGGAAAACTCCCTGCTTAATCTGCCTGTCGTATAATGATATCGCGTCGATACTCGCTTTGCCGATATCCGCGAAACTTTTCGAAAATTTCGGCTTATGACTATCGCTAAGGTTTAATATATCCGGCAGAACCAGCACCTGCCCGTCGCAGTCCGGCCCTGACCCGCAGCTAATAATCGGTATTGGTAATTTTTCTGTAATAATTTTAGCCGCTTCTCTTGCGGTGCCTTCCAGCAAAAGCATAGACGCACCAGCTTCGCACATTCGCTCGGCAAATTTTATAAGTTCCGCAGCATCATCAGCAGTCGTACCTCTTGCCTTGTATTGAAGTGTCTGCGGCCTTATACCCAAATGAGGCATTATAGCAATTCCTGTATTTACAATCGCTTTTATTGTCTCAATCTGTATGTCATTTGCCTCAATCTTTACAATGTCAGCATTGCCTTCTTTAACAAATCTTTGCGAATCTTTTATTATCCGCTCTGTGCCGGCCTGAAAGGATTCATAAGGTAAATCTGCGACAATAAGCCTATCAGGAGCAGCCTTTTTAACTGCCGCGGTTATTGCAACCATAAAGTCCATCGTTGCCGGCAAAGTTGAGTCGAAGCCGAGCATCAACTGTGCAGCAGAGTCGCCTATAAACAGAACCTCCACACCGGCAGCGGCAACAAGCTTCGCACTTGTATAATCATAACAGCTAACAGCGGAAAATTTCCGTCCCTGCTTTTTGGCGTCACATAATGTCGATATAGTTATTTTCATATTTTTGTCTATATAAGGATATGTAAGAAAAAGGCGATTAGCAAGTAGATTTTACCAATACTCTGTTTGTGCCTGCTGAATATATCAAAGCAAACAATAGTTTCTATTGACGGCTCTTTAGGATAATCTTAAAATTATAGGGAAATCGCATAGAAAGGATTCTGCAAAGATGGCAACATATTACCTTCTGATTGCCGCAACGTTACTGCTGATGGGTATTTTCTCGAGTAAGTTATCCGAAAAATTCGGTATTCCTGCGCTGATTCTGTTTTTGGGGATTGGAATGCTGGCAGGCTCCGATGGGCCGGGAGGACTCTACTTTAACAACGCGGGTCTTGCGAAACTGTTCGGCACAATCGCTCTTGTTTACATTCTTTTCTCAGGCGCGATGGAAACTGACTGGGTAAGCGTGCGTCCTGTGCTGGCAAGGGGAATCCTGCTGTCGTCTGTCGGCGTATTTATCACCGCGATTGCCGTAGGATTATTCGCCCGTATAATTTTACATTTTTCGCTTAAAGAAGGTATGCTGTTGGGAGCTATCGTTTCGTCAACCGACGCTGCTGCGGTTTTTACTGTGCTTCGCTCACGAAATATCGGCCTTAAAGGAAATCTCAAGCAATTGCTTGAGTTCGAAAGCGGAAGTAATGACCCTATGGCTGTCTTTTTAACGGTAACTCTTATTCAGTTTATGGGTGCCGATTTAAAAGCCAGCCAAATGGTTTTAAGCTTTGTCATTAGTATGTCCTGCGGCGCGGCATTGGGGCTGGGCATAGGAAAAATTTCCTCTTTAGTTTTTAACAGGATACATCTCGATTATGAAGGCCTGTATCCGGTTTTAAGTATAACGATAGTAATGCTGGTTTACAGTCTTACCGAAATTTTAAGAGGAAACGGATTTCTGGCGGTTTATATTTTCGGCATAGTGCTGGGCAATAGCGATTTCCCATATAAACGCAGTTTAACACGTTTCCATAACGGCCTTGCCTGGCTGGCACAGATTGCAATGTTCATTGTTCTTGGCCTTCTTGTTATTCCTTCGCAACTGGTAGGCATCATTGGGCCGGGACTTATGATTTCAGTTTTTCTTATGCTGATTGCCCGGCCGATTGCAGTTTTTATTTGCCTGTTTAGAAGCAGTTTTACTTTCAATGAAAAAATTCTGGCATCCTGGGCTGGATTGAGAGGCGCCGTGCCGATTATATTGGCGACATTCCCTTTAATGGTCGGCTATCCGGGTTCGAATAAAATTTTCAACATAGTATTTTTCATCGTTCTTACATCCGTATTGCTGCAGGGCAAATTGCTTCTGCCGCTGGCGCGATGGTTAAAAGTTTATTATCCCATAAAGCACAGACCTCGCTATCCGCTGGAGTTTGATAAAACTGAGGATATTGATACGCAATCACGCGAATACGACATTCCGCCTGAGTCTTCGATAGTCGGCAAGGATATTTCTGAAATAGGATTGCCGCGCGAAACGCTTATATTATTAATCCGCAGGGAAAAAAGGTTCATTGTCCCCAAAGGTAATACTAAACTCCAGGCCCACGACACCCTGTTGGTTTTGGCTAAACAGGAAGATTTGCACAAGACCCGCAACATCTTATTAAGAGGCATCTGATGTTTTATAAATTCAGATTATAACTCCTGTTTTAACAGGCAATTAGAATCTTTTAGCAATTCTCAAAAAAACTCCTTGCATATCGCCTATAAAAACAATATTGTAATTTATTGTAATTTGCCTACAATTTTGTATACTATATAGGATAAAGAAATATGACTATAACCCTATCCAAAGAAGTTCAGTTATTGGGCGATATGGCAAAAGTCTTCGCTGAGTCGCTGGACCTCGAACAGACATTTAAAGCAATTTTAAAATCGCTCGATACGCATTTGAAACTGCAGCGAGGCACTATCACCCTTCTGGAAGCGGAAACCGAAACGATAAAAATAAAAGTGGCGCACGGCCTGAGCGAGGAATCAAAACAATTAGGCAGTTACAAAATTGGCGAAGGTATCACAGGCACAGTCGTTCAGACAGGCAAAGAAATCGTTGTTCCTGACATCTCAAAAGACAGCCGATTTCTGCACAAGACCCGCTCAAGAAAAGAAATACAGGGCAAACAGGTCGCATTCTACTGTGTGCCGATTAAACTTGAAGGCAAAACTATCGGGGCGTTGAGCGTAGATAAGCACGTTCAGAAAAACGATGATGTCGATGCAAATCTGAACCTCTTAAATATCATAGCGACTATGGTCGCCCAGGCCGTAAAACTGAATAAGCTTGTTGAATCCGACCGCAGACAGCTTTCAGAAGAAAACCTGCGGCTCAGACAGGAATTAAAAAGCCATTTCAATATCGATAATATGGTCGGCACAAGCAACGCGATGAAACAGGTTTACCGGCTTATCGAGCAGGTGGCCGACAGCACCGCAACCGTTTTGATTCGAGGCGAAAGCGGGACCGGTAAAGATCTCGTAGCCCACGCTATACATTATAACAGCAGCAGAGCGACAAAGCCTTTCGTGAAGGTAAACTGCACCGCCCTGCCGGAAACGCTGCTGGAAAGCGAACTGTTCGGACACGAAAAAGGTTCTTTTACCGGCGCAACGGAAAGAAAAATAGGCAGATTCGAAAGAGCTAACGGCGGAACGATTTTCCTCGACGAAATTGGCGACTTCTCGATAAATCTTCAGGTCAAATTGCTTCGAATTATACAATTCAGGGAATTTGAACGCGTCGGCGGCACTGAAACCATTAAAGCAAATGTCAGAATTATCGTCGCAACCAATAAGAATCTCGAAGAACAAATCAAGGAAAGGCTTTTCAGGGAAGACCTTTATTACAGGATTAACGTTTTTCCGATTTTTCTTCCGCCGCTGCGGGAACGCAAAGACGATATAATGCTCCTGGCGGATTACTTTCTCGAGAAGCTCTCAAAAGAAAACAACAAACGAATTACAAGGATATCAACGCCCGCCATTGAAATGCTCACAAGCTACCACTGGCCGGGCAATATTAGGGAACTTGAAAACTGCGTCGAACGGGCGGTATTACTATGCAACGAAGATGTCATACGCTCTGAGCATTTGCCGCCATCGCTGCAAATGATTAAAAAAGGCGATACCTCGCAGGGACGGTCGCTTACGGAAATTATCGAAAACAAGGAAAAAGAACTTATTATCGACTCTCTCAAAAAATTCAGCGGCCAGCAAAGAAACGCGGCAAAAGAATTGGGTTTGACAGAGCGAATTCTCGGATACAAAATCAAAAAATACGGCATCTTCCCAAAAATGCTTTCATAGCCATAAATACAATAATGTACTACAAAAATAACACTTATACGTTTTTGTATACATATCAAATACAAATATATTTTCGCAATATCGTCTCAAGTCCATACAAAACAAGGACTTAAATAATTATATAATTTTATTTAAACTCTGGCACAGCAATTGCTTAATATTAAGATATACGGTTTTTGTATTTTGATTAAAACCAGAAATATTTATGAAAGGAAATATGATGAAAAAATGGACTGCTGTTGTGATGTGCTCTTTGATAACTTGCTCAACCGTCTTGGCCTATGACGCCAATTCAGCCGCCCCGGCCCAAGCCGCGGACAAGCTTGGATTTGCCATCAGCAGCGATTTTTTCACCAAGTATGTCTGGCGAGGACAAGTGATTACTAATGGCGCTGCTTTTCAGCCGAGCGTTACCGCAACATACGGAAAATGGACTGCCAATGTATGGATGAATGCAGATATGACAGATTATCGCGACCGAAGCGGCAAAGTTACTGAATATGATCTGACACTCGATTACAGCAACAAATTCAGTGAAGAGAGTAAAGTCGGCTATTCTATTGGAACGATACATTATCACTTTCCAGGCTCTTTGGCAAATAATTCTGATACGACCGAGATTTACTGGGGATTCAACTTCGATGTTCCGTTTAGCCCGGCTATTAAAGTATATCACGGCCTCGGTAATGAAAATGGAACTTATGTAAATGCCAGCATCGGACATACGTATGAAAAAGTTATGACTTTTACCGATAAATGTTATTGCAACTTGCAATGGGGCGCATCTCTCGGCTGGGCTAATGGGACATATAATAGGGATTATTGGAATGTAAATGGGTCCCATCTGAATGATTTGGCATTCACCCTTGGCCTGCCTATATGTTTCCCTGGCGGATGGACAGTAAGACCAAACATTAACTACGTAACGCTGGTTGACGGCGCGATAAGAAGTTCAGATCTTTATGCCAGGTCAAGCGACTATCTATTTACGGGTATAAATATAACGAAAACATTCTAAGATTTTTTAAAAAGTAACAGGTAAAAACAATTTTAAACAAAAAAATTTAATATTAAGGAGATACTCCGTGTCAACTGAAAACAAAATGATGGAACCGAAAATAAAAGCAACAATGGGTCTGTTCGGCGCAACTGCAAACGCTATGGCGTTGATTGCTCCGGGAGCGTTTTTGTGGATTACCTATCAGCTGCAAGCCGCGGCTACATCGCCAAGCGGCGCTTCGGTATCGAACGATATCTGGGCGGGAATCGTCGTTGCACTGGCTATATGTTTTCTTACTGCCATCTCCTACTCGGAGCTGGCGAAATTATATCCGCAAGCGGGCTTTGCAAGCGTTACCTACTTTGCCGAAAAAGCGTTTCTTGACAGCAATGGTCTGAAAAGAGGAACGCCAACATCTTTAGCGCGTATGGCAAAAATAGTTACCGGATGGGCCGCACACCTTTTCTACTGGGTATATCCCGGAGTCATGGTGGCTATGATGGCAAACCTTATTAGCTATCTTTACTCGGCATTCGGCGGAAATACGTTATCGACCGAGGCATTGGTAGGAATCAGCACTGTGTTCGCATTCATCACGGGATTCATAGCTTACCGCGGCGTAACCGGCTCAACAAAAACTTCAATCTGGATTAACGTGATACAACTTGTAACGCTTGTTGTTTTCACAGTACTGGCCGTCTGGTATCGTATCTATAATCCTCAAGTTGCGACAACCTGGGCGTTCAGCAGCGGTTGGGACGTTATCCGGCCGCATTCGCTCAACGGCGTTCTGATTCAATCGACCCTGGCGATTTTGATTCTGGTCGGTTTTGAAAGCTGCACTGCCCTTGCCGCTGAAACAAAAGAACCAAAAACAACAATTCCCAAAGCCATCATTTTATCGCTGGTGATTCAAGGATTGTTCGCATACCTGCTCGAATACTTCGGCGCAGGATATATGATTAACGAAAAACTGACTGGAACAGCAGGTACTCAAGCTGTAACCGGTATTGCTGCAGCCGCCGCATCGGGCGCTCCTATCGGAGACCTGGTAAAAATTATCGGCAACAGCCTCATACCGGGTCTGGGCTTCGCACTGATGATTTCTATGGCGATCACTGTTGCAATCGCCATAATAGGTACAACATTAAGCTGTATGAACACTGCCGTGCGAGTAACCTGCGGTATGGCTGAAGACCTCGAACTGCCGAAATATCTCAGCTTCATAAGCAAACACAGCACACCTCATACTGCATTATGGACGCTGGTAATTGTTACCTCTATAATCGGCGCAATAGGCGTGCAATCAGTCGTAGGTCTTACCGGCATTACGCTGGCATCGAACTTCGGAACATTTGTGCTCTACGGCCTGACCTGCGTGTGGACCATCATAGCATTCAGGAAACGTGCCGATTACAATCTCTTCAAACACGGAATTATTCCGGTGCTTGGAGTCGTTACTAATGTGATTATGCTCATAGCGATTATATATTTGTATGCTATCGGAAACGCAGATTCGAAATCGGAAGCGAGAATTTGCTTCTACATCTGCGGCGGATGGGCAATTATGAGCTTTTTCTATGTCGCGACCAGCACCGTAAGCAAAACTTATGATTTAAAAATGATTTCGGTCATTATTCGGCCTGAAAGACTTAATATCCTTGCCGAGGTGCTTAAAGATGAATCGCTTCTTATGGGAATGACCGTAACAAAAGTCAAAGGATTCGGCAGACAAAGAGGCCATTTGGACACGGACAACCCAACATCCGAATCCGCCGAGTCAACGTATTTTATTCCGAAAGTAAGAATTGACGTACTGGTTAAAGATTGGGATGTCCCGTATATAATGGGCATTATGAGAGAAGTCCTGTTTACCGGCGAGGCCGGAGATGGAAAGATTTTCGTAGTTGACGCGTCAGAAGCAATGCGAATACGCACCGGAGAAAAAGGCGTTGCCGCTATCTAAATCCGGAAAGAACCATGAAAGGAAATAAAAATGAAAAAAATTGAAGCTATCGTACGACCCAGCAAAGTTGCCGATGTATGTGCCGCTTTTAAAACGATTGACAACCCGGGTCTGACAATCACCGAAGTTGAAGGCCATGGAACGCAAAATGGCATGGAGCAGCTGGTGCGAGGCAAGACTTACAAGGTGGGATTGCTGACCAAGGCAAGAATTGAAATAGTGGTCAAAGACTCCGATGTCGACGAGGTAATCAATGCCATACAAAAAGCAGCATTCACCGGCAAATTCGGCGACGGAAAAATTTTCGTCTATCCAGTCGAAAACGTGGTAAGAATACGCACCAATGAGCGATGTGAGGCCGCATTAGTATAACCGGAACAATTTACTGACCTTAAACAGTCGTCTGTATAAAAGGCACCACTTCCAAAAAAAGTGCCAAGAGATTAGGGACTCGCATTTTCGAGCCCCTAATTCTCTATCAATCCAAATAAACTACATAAATGTATGCATATCATAATTAAGCTACAAAAACGTATATACAAAAACTATCACAAAAAATATAATATTTTATAACGTCTTTAATTTACAGTACTTACAAAGATTAATGTAAGTTGGCACAATTCTTGCATATAATAATTACAGAAATTATGAATTTATACAGACGAATTCAAATTTAAAACGAAAGGAAGTGGTGCTCATGAAGATTAGCGCATCCAAATTAATTGTATGTATGGGATTTTTGTTTGCAACGGCTGCATTCTGCTTTGCCGGGGATATTTCTGCGCCTCCAAAAATTGATAGCGGTGATACCGCATGGGTATTAATCAGCGCGGCTCTTGTAATGTTAATGACGCCGGGCCTGGCATTTTTCTATGGAGGTCTTGTCAGACGCAAAAATATGCTCGGCGTCCTGATGCAATGCCTGGTTATACTCGCGGCATTGAGTATTCAATGGGTGTTAATCGGCTACAGTCTTGCATTTGCACCATCCAGCGGATTTTGGGGCGGACTGAAATGGTTCGGACTCAATGGCGTCAGCATCTATGCACCATATACTGACTATGCGCCAACTATCCCTCATCAAGCGTTTATGATATTCCAGGCGATGTTCGCGATAATCACACCTGCTCTTATAATAGGCGCATTCGCGGAAAGAATGAAATTTTCGGCGTTCCTAATTTTTACGCTGCTTTGGGCGACATTTGTTTATGACCCTGTCGCGCATTGGGTATGGGGCAGCGGCGGATGGCTGAAAAATCTTGGCGCACTTGATTTCGCCGGCGGAACAGTCGTTCATATCAACGCCGGCATCGCGGCATTAGTTACCGCATTAGTTATAGGCAAAAGAACCTGCTACGATAAATACGCCGTCGCGCCGCATAATCTGCCGTTCAGCGTTTTGGGCGCGGCATTACTTTGGTTCGGCTGGTTCGGTTTTAACGCCGGCAGCGCACTTGGCGCAAACGGCCTGGCGGTAAATGCTTTTGTCGTTACCAATACCGCGGCAGCGGCTGCGGCACTAAGCTGGGCACTGCTTGACTGGATATTCAACGGCAAGCCGACAATGCTCGGAACTATTTCTGGAGCAGTCGCAGGATTGGTTGCAATTACACCTGCGGCAGGATTCGTCGGTGTAACGGGGGCTATAGCAATCGGCCTACTCGTTAGCGTATTCTGCTTTATAGCAGTAAGCGTCGTAAAACATAAACTCGGTTATGACGATTCTTTGGACGCCTTTGGTGTTCACGGTATCGGCGGTATATGGGGCGCTTTGGCGACTGGTTTATTCGCATCCAAGACAGTCAATCCGGCCGGTGCCGATGGTCTGTTTGTTTCAGGAAACGGACATCAATTTCTAATACAACTTGCCGCAGTAGCTGTAACGATAGTGTATGCGTTTGTTGGAACGTTGGTTATCTATAAAATAGTAGATGCAATTGTCGGAGTGAGAGTCAATGAAGAGCAAGAGGCTATAGGTCTCGACCTGACTCAACATAATGAACGTGCATATACG
Source organism: Phycisphaerales bacterium (assembly GCA_003142595.1). Taxonomy (GTDB): domain Bacteria; phylum Planctomycetota; class Phycisphaerae; order Sedimentisphaerales; family UBA12454; genus UBA12454. The sequence goes on along the minus strand of PLMU01000010.1, from coordinate 95,968 downwards.
ATGCTCGAATAAATGAAGAAAGGAATTTCAATATGAAATTGGTAATAGCAATAATTCAGCCACACAGACTCGAACAGGTAAAAGATGAACTTTACAAGGCAGATGTAAATCTTATCACTGTAAGCGAAGTGCTCGGCCACGGCAGACAAAAAGGCGTTACGGAAGTTTATCGAGGCGTTAGAGAAACAGGAAACCTGCTGCGAAAAGTCCGTCTTGAAATAGCGGTAAATGAAAATTACGTCGAACGAACTATAAATGCCATTACGAAAGGCGCTAAAACCGGTAAAACCGGCGACGGCAAAATCTTCGTACTTGACCTGCCTGAATGTATAAGAATCAGAACCGATGAACGAGGCAGTGAAGCTATAGGATAATTCTGACCTAAACAGTCGTCCAAATACAAGGCACCACTTCCAAAAGTGCCAAAGAGATTAGGGGCCCGATTTATCGAGTCCCTAATTCTCTATTAAACCATTAAAAATACATTTTTGTAATTTTTCATCGATTAAATTACAAAAATGTATTAAATTAGGGTGTGCATACTAAATCAAAGTATTATTTAACCATAGCATATAACATCAGTTACATAAATATTAGCAAATTGGCACACTTATTGCTCCTAATATATTTAAAATCTGAATTACTAACTAATACATTTGCATGAAATATGAAAGGAAGTGGTGCCAATGAAGGTTAGTTTACGCAAATTTATCGTTTGCGCGGCGTTTTTGTGTATCGCCGCCAATCTATGCCTCGCCGAGGACACAACAAACAAACTCAAAATAGACGGCGCCGATACCGCATGGGTGCTGACGTCGGCGGCGCTTGTTATGCTGATGACGCCGGGGCTGGCGTTTTTCTACGGCGGGCTTGTCAGACGAAAAAATTACCTCAGCGTGCTTATGCAATGCTTCATTGCACTGGCCTTACTCAGTGTTCAATGGGTGTTATTCGGATACAGCCTTGCGTTCGCACCGGGTAATGGATTTTGGGGCGGCCTGCAATGGTTCGGCCTCAAAGGAGTCGGACTCGAACCTTACGCAGCATATAGTTCTACTATTCCTCATCAGGCGTTTATGATTTTCCAAGCGATGTTCGCGATAATCACACCCGCGCTAATCATCGGCGCGTTCGCTGAGCGAATGAAATTTTCTGCATATCTGCTTTTCACGCTGCTGTGGGCGACATTTGTGTATGACCCGATGGCACACTGGGTCTGGGGCAGCGGCGGCTGGTTAAAAAATATGGGCGTTATGGATTTCGCCGGCGGCACTGTAGTTCATATTAACGCCGGTATCGCGGCATTAGTTACCGCGTTAGTAATAGGCAAGAGGTCCTGCTACAATAAATACACCGTCGCACCGCACAATCTGCCATTTAGCGTTTTAGGAGCCGGCTTACTGTGGTTCGGCTGGTTCGGTTTCAACGCCGGCAGCGCATTGGCCGCAAATGGCACGGCTGTTAACGCATTTGTCGTTACAAATACCACAGGAGCCGTAGCGGCACTGACCTGGGCATTGATCGACTGGAAGCTTACAGGCAATCCTACAATGCTCGGAACCATATCCGGCGCAATCGCGGGATTGGCAGCTATTACGCCGGCGGCAGGATTTGTCGGTGTAGGAGCGGCATTGGTAATCGGCATCGCGGCCAGCGTCTTTTGCTACATCGCCGTAAGTTTCGTGAAACGTGCTTTCCATTATGACGATTCGCTGGACGCTTTCGGCGTACACGGAATAAGCGGTATTTGGGGAACGATTGCGACGGGACTGTTCGCATCGAAACTCATTAACCCGACCGGTGCCGATGGTCTGCTTGCGGGAAACAGTAAACAATTTTTCGTTCAGCTCATCGCAGTGGCAGTAACTGTAGCTTACGCGTTTGTTGGCACGTTCATTATCTTCAAATTAGTCGATGTCGTTATCGGCGTAAGAGCATCCGAAGAACAGGAAGCAATCGGACTTGACCTGACCGAGCACAACGAGCGTGCTTACACGATGTTGGAATAAAAGAAAGGATAGAATATGAAATTGATAATAGCCATAATTCAGCCGCACAGACTCGAACAAGTGAAAGAAGAACTTTATAAAGCAGAAGTAAATCTAATCACAGTTAGCGAAGTGCTCGGACACGGCAGACAAAAAGGTGTAACAGAAGTCTATCGCGGCGTTAGAGAAACAGGAAATCTGCTGCGGAAGGTTCGACTTGAAATAGCGGTGAATGAAAATTATGTCGAACGGACAATAAAAGCGATAACCACCGGCGCAAGAACCGGCAAGACCGGCGACGGCAAAATCTTCGTTCTTGATCTGCCCGAATGCGTAAGAATAAGGACCGGCGAACGGGGCAGTGAAGCTATAGGCTAAAAAAACCATTCGACAAGTGCTGGATTGGCAAGGGAATATAAAAATAAAAACAATAGTGTAATATATGCAATTTTGTATATTTATTCAGAAATATCCACAAAATTGTAGGTAAAAGAAAATTATGTTGAATTTAAAATTTTATGTAATATCTTTAACAATAAGATGCTACGTGATTTTTTAGACTAAACGGTGAGTTGGTACAGTTATTGCATATAATTGAAAGATATCAGACGACTGTATAAATCTGTCCGTATATGAAAAACACAAATTAATATCAGTAAAAAAACACAAGTGAAAGGAAATAGGAAATGACCGCGAAAGAATTTTTTGATTTTTGTAAGAAAAATAACGCCAATATGGTCGATTTGAAATTCGTTGACCTTCTTGGTACATGGCAGCACTGTACATTCCCGGTGGAATTTTTGGACGAAAAGTCGCTGAAGGAAGGTCTCGGTTTCGATGGCTCTTCAATCCGCGGCTGGAAGCCGATTCACCAGTCCGATATGATGGCGGTGCCGGACCTGGCTACGACCGTTATGGATGCGTTTTTCGCCAAGCCGACAGTTAGCGTTCTGGCGGACGTCCTCGATCCTATTACACGCGAAGATTACAATCGTGACCCGCGCAATATCGCTAAGAAGGCAGCCCAATTCGCGAAAAATTCCGGGTTGGCCGATACCGCATATTACGGCCCGGAGCCGGAATTCTTCATCTTCGACGAAGTTCGCTATGAGCAGAACCAGCATACCGGTATGTATTCAATCGATTCTTCGGAAGGGTCATGGAACACCGCACGTTTCGAGGAACCAAACCTCGGATATAAGCCATCGTACAAAGGCGGTTATTTCCCTGTAAGTCCTACCGACACACAGCAGGATATTCGAACTGAAATGGTCGAGGAAATGCAGAAGGTCGGAATCGTGGTCGAGAAACATCATCACGAGGTCGCCACCGGCGGTCAGGCCGAAATCGATATGCTTTTCGCGCCGTTAGTCGAACAGGCCGACAAGCTTATGTGGTATAAATACATCGTTAAGAATGTAGCCAAACGCCACGGCAAAACGGCAACATTTATGCCCAAGCCGATATTCCAGGACAACGGTTCTGGTATGCATACACACTTCTCTCTCTGGAAGGGTAGCAAAAATCTGTTCGCTGGAAAAGGTTATGCAGGATTATCCGATCTCGGATTGCACGCAATCGCCGGGCTTATCGCTCACGCACCAGCAATCCTTGCTTTTGCAGCTCCGACAACGAACTCATATCGCAGGCTTGTTCCAGGCTTTGAGGCACCGGTAAATCTTTGTATGTCAGCTCGTAATCGTTCGGCTGCCTGCAGAATTCCGATGTATTCTCCGAGCGAGAAAGCCAAACGCGTCGAATTCCGCTGCCCAGACCCAAGCTGCAACGGCTATCTGACTTTCGCAGCAATGCTTATGGCTGCCAACGACGGTATCAATCGCAAGCTCGACCCGGGCAAGCCGATGGACGTGGATGTGTATGAGCTTTCAGCTAAAGAGCTGGCCAACACAAAACAGGCGCCAGGCTCACTGTCAGAAGCGATTGCGGCTCTTGAAAAAGACCATAAATTCCTGCTCGAAGGCGATGTATTCACAAAGGACCTCATTGAGACATGGGTTACCTGGAAACAGGAAAAAGAAATAGATGAAATATCTCTGCGGCCGCATCCGCATGAGTTCCATCTGTATTACGATTGCTAATATCTGTTAGCATAGTAACGATATTTTGATACACAAAACCCCTGCCGGCCTCAAAAACCGGCAGGTTTTTTGTGTCTAAATGGCTCAACAATTCATTGACTTAAGCCGTATAATCTATTATAAAGTACCGGAATATGGTGGGGAACCCAAGCAACAAATGATAAAAAAACAAAAAGATTGTGGTCTGTACGAAGTACGCACTGAGCGCGATGCCTGCGGTATCGGTGCCGTTGTAAATATTTCAGGCAAAAGCGACCATTCCATAATCGAATACGGTAAAGAAATCCTTGTAAATCTCCATCACCGGGGGGCAGCAGGCGCAGACGAATTTACCGGCGACGGTGCGGGGATACTTTCCCAGATTCCGCACGAGTTTTTTTTTGCATATTCCAAAAAGCTTAATATAAACCTGCCAAATCCCGGCCAATACGCCGTTGCGATGATATTCGCCCCAAAAGATGGCGCACTTCGCGAAAAATGCTTCTCTATTTTCAACCAGGCTATCGAACTGCACGGGATGAAGATTCTGGGACAAAGAATTGTTCCGGTAAAACCAGACTGCCTTGGCAAAATCGCGCTCCAGGCCGAGCCGCATATCAGCCAGGTTTTTGTCGATGCCTGCGGCCTTGCAGGCGATGAGCTTGAAATAAAATTATTCCTTGCCCGTAAACGTGCCGAAAAACAAATCCGCGAACAATTCGGTTCTTCCGGCAGCGATTTTTATATCTGTTCGCTAAGCGCCAGAACTATCTGCTACAAAGGAATGTTTATGGACTGGCAGTTGTTCGCGTATTATCCCGACCTTGCAGACGAAAATCTCAAATCCGCTCTTGCAATCGTCCATCAAAGATACAGCACTAATACATTTCCAAACTGGCGGCTGGCTCAGCCGTTCCGCTGCATCGCGCACAACGGTGAAATCAACACGTTAAGCGGAAACAAAAGCAGTATGGCGGCAAAAGAATATAAAATGGCCTGCGAAAAATTCGGCGATTATATGGGCGATTGCCTACCGGTCCTTGTCCCGGGCGGCAGCGATTCGGCCTGTTTTGACAACACGCTTGAATTGCTGATTCGCGCAGGACGCTCCCTGCCGCATGCTATGATGATGATGATTCCCGAAGCGTTCGGTCAAAAATATCACATCAGCACTGACAAGCGTGCCTTCTATGAATATCATTCTTCTGTGATGGAGCCATGGGACGGCCCTGCCGCGATGGTCTTCACCGACGGGCAGATAATCGGCGGAATGCTCGACAGAAACGGCTTGCGTCCCTGCCGATACATCGTAACAACTGACGGCCTTGCGATTCTGGCAAGTGAAGTCGGCGTAGTGGAATTTCCGCCTGAAAAAATCCAGAGAAAAGGCCGGCTCCGCCCCGGGCATATGTTCCTCGTTGATACCCTCGAAGGTCGGATAGTTACCGATAATGAAATCAAAAGCAAAATTTCACGCCAAAAACCTTATCGCCGCTGGCTCGAGGAAAACCGCATTGAACTGCGAGGCCTTTTCGACAGTCCCAAACTCGTAACCAGCGATTCAGAAACTATTTTCCAGAGACTCCGCGCCTTCGGCTTCACACGCGAAGAATTAAAAATGATTATGACTCCTATGGCCGTAAACGGTCAGGAACCAATCGGCTCAATGGGCAACGACGCGGCGCTGGCGGTGCTGAGCAATAAACCTAAATTATTGTTTAATTATTTTAAACAGCTTTTCGCGCAGGTAACTAATCCGCCGATTGACCCGCTTCGTGAAGGACTGGTAATGAGCCTGATGGGCTTTACCGGGAAAAAGCCGAATATTCTTTCCGAAACGCCGCAGCATTGCAGACAGTTAAAGCTGCCTCATCCCATTCTGACAAATGAGGACATCGAACGGCTGCGATCGGTAAAGAGAAACGACTTTAAGATTGCAACCGTCTCAGCGGTTTTCGATGCGCAAACCGGCGACCCCGGCGCATCGCTGCGCAGCGGTATCGACAGACTTGTAAATGACGCTCAAACCGCGGTAAGAAACGGCGCATGCCTGATAATTATCAGCGACAGAGATTCATCGCAAAACCTTGTGCCGATTCCTTCGCTGCTGGCAACCGCCGCAATTCATACAGGTTTGCTTAATGCAGGTCTCAGAGCAGACGCGGGCATCATCGTCGAGAGCGGCGAACCGAGGGAAGTAATGCACTTCTGCCTGCTGTGCGGTTACGGCGCTAATGCGGTAAATCCGTATCTGGCCTTTGAATGTCTTGACGAACTCCACATACAAGGCGATTTGCCGGCAACTATGGAGCCGGTGCAGATTGCGGATAATTACATCGCCGCGATTAAAAAAGGTATTCTTAAAACAATGAGCAAAATGGGAATTTCCACTTTGAGAAGCTACCATTCCGCTCAATTATTTGAAGCAATAGGACTTAATAAAGAGGTTATAAATGAATTTTTCACAAATACCAGCTCGCGAGTCCAGGGAATCGGACTTGAAGAAATCGCAAGAGAAACTCTTGCCCGCCACCAGGCCGCCTTTGAAGCCAGAAAAAGCGGCCAGCTTGAACTCGAATACGGCGGCGAATACCACTACCGAACCACCGGTGAGGCGCACCTGTGGAACCCCACAACTATATCAAGACTTCAGCATGCTGTAAGAAACAACGACCAGAAAGCCTATGACGATTATGCCGATGCCGTTAACCAGCAGGGAACGAAACTTTGCACGCTGCGGGGTCTTTTTGAATTCAAACAAGGTCAGCCTGTTCCGATTGAAGAGGTTGAACCTGCCGCTGAAATTGTAAAAAGATTCTGCACCGGCGCGATGAGTCACGGCTCGCTTAGTAAAGAGGCCCACGAATGCCTGGCGATTGCGATGAATACTATCGGCGCTATGAGCAATACCGGCGAAGGCGGCGAAGACGAAGCAAGATATATCGAAAAACCGGGTGAAGTCTCAAGAAACTGCGGCATTAAACAAATCGCAAGCGGCAGATTCGGCGTAACGATTAATTATCTTTCTCACGCAAAAGAATTGCAGATAAAAATGGCACAGGGCGCAAAACCCGGCGAAGGCGGCCAGCTGCCCGGCCACAAAGTCACCGAAGAAATCGCCCGGCTCCGCTATTCGACGCCCGGCGTTACATTGATTTCGCCCCCGCCGCATCACGACATTTATTCTATCGAGGATTTGGCACAGCTTATTTACGACCTTAAATGCAGCAATCCGGGCGTGAAAGTCTCGGTCAAACTCGTCGCGGAAATCGGCGTTGGAACTATCGCCGCCGGCGTCGCGAAAGGCAATGCCGATGAAGTTCTTATCAGCGGCCACGATGGTGGAACCGGCGCAAGCCCCCTTAGCTCTATAAAACATACCGGCTGCCCCTGGGAACTGGGGCTTGCCGAAACGCAGCAGGTGCTCGTAAACAATAACCTCCGCGGCAGAATTGCCATTCAGACTGACGGCCAGATTAAAACCGGACGAGACGTCGTCATCGCCGCCCTGCTCGGCGCCGAAAGATTCGGCTTTGGCACTTCGGCTCTCGTTACTCTCGGCTGCACGCTGCTTCGCAAATGCCACGAAGGCGCCTGCACATTCGGCATATGCACACAGGACAAGGAACTAAGAGCCAGATTTGCCGGCAAACCGGAATATCTCGAAAGATTTATGTTTTTCGTCGCCGAAGAAGTCAGACAGATTATGGCTCAATTAGGCTTTAGAAAATTTGACGATATGATTGGAAGAGTCGATTATCTCTCCACGAAAAAAGCAATTGACCATTACAAGGCTAAAGGCCTGGACTTTTCAGCTATATTCTATAAGCCGGATAATTCGGACGGCAGAGCCATAAGAAACATCCATCCTCAGCCCGATAAACTGGCCGACCATCTCGATTGGCAGATTCTCGAAAAAATAAAATCCGCTATCGATGGCAGGAAAAAAATAAAAATTGAAATGCCGATTCGTAATGTCAACAGAACTGTCGGCACAATAATCAGCAACTATATTGTTAAAAAATACGGTCCCGCAGGCCTGCCGGACAGCACTATCGAACTGGAATTCAACGGTTCGGCCGGCCAAAGCTTCGGTGCCTTTCTTGCGCCGGGAATTACGCTTAGACTTATCGGCCAGAGCAATGATTATTTGGGCAAAGGTCTTTCGGGCGGCAGAATTGTCGTAAAAACTCCTGAAAAATCACCTTTTATGGCTCACGAAAACATCATCGTCGGCAATACGCTGCTTTATGGCGCTACAAAAGGCGAAATTTTTATCAATGGAATGGCCGGCGAACGCTTTGCCGTGCGGAACAGCGGAGCCATCGCTGTCGTAGAAGGACTGGGCGACCACGGCTGCGAATATATGACGGGTGGAACAATCGTTGTTCTCGGCAAAACCGGCTGTAATTTCGGCGCGGGTATGAGCGGCGGTATTGCTTATGTTCTCGACGAAATGCAGCTATTCGATACGCTCTGCAATCTCGATATGGTTGAGCTTGAAAGTATGCGGCTCGAAGAGGATAAAAAACTTCTCAAACAGCTTATCGAAAATCATTATAAATGGACGCAAAGCAAACAGGCGGAAAGAATTTTAAATTCATGGGCGGATATGCTCGGCAGATTCGTTAAAGTTGTGCCGATTGATTATCGAAAGGCACTGGAAAAGATGCGGGCTGCCGAACGTCGGCATACCGAGACTACGCCTGCGACCGAAGAGGTGTTTTAATGGCTGAAATAAAAGGCTTTTTAAAATATAAACGAAAAAAAACCGGCTATCGACCGATTGAAAAGAGAATCCTCGATTATAAGGAAGTCGAGCTTGCTCTCACGCCGGACGACATCATTCAGCAGGCGGCAAGGTGCATAGATTGCGGAATTCCGTTTTGTCACGGCGTCGGTTGTCCTTTGGGAAATAATATTCCAGAATTCAACGATATGATTTACAAAGGCCGGTGGCAAAAGGCCTGCCAGCTTTTGCATTCGACTAATAATTTCCCGGAAATTACCGCTCGCGTCTGTCCCGCTCCGTGCGAAACGGCCTGCACGCTGGCGATAAACGATGAGCCGGTATTCATCAGACAAATAGAATTTCAGATTGTCGAGCGAGGCTTCGAAAATGGCTGGATAAAACCGGTTATCGCAAAGCAGAAGACCGGCAAAAAAATCGCTATTATCGGTTCAGGACCGGCCGGCCTGGCCACAGCACAGCAGCTTGCTCGCGCAGGGCACAGCGTTGTCGTTTTCGAGAAAAATGAAAAAATCGGCGGACTTTTGCGATACGGCATTCCTGATTTTAAACTCGAAAAACATATCATCGACCGAAGACTGGCCCAGCTTGTCGCTGAAGGCGTTGAATTTCGAACCGGCGTTGAGGTCGAAAAAGATATATCTGCGCATTACCTTAAAAAAATGTTCGATTGTATCTGCATCACGATGGGTGCAGGCGAGCCGCGAGACCTTGCCGTTACCGGAAGAGGTTATGAAAATGTGATTTTTGCCCTGGATTATCTTGCCCGCCAGAATAAAATCTGCAGCGGCGAGCAAATCAGCGGCAAAACTATCACCGCTCAGGATAAAACCGTTATCGTAATCGGCGGCGGAGATACCGGAAGCGATTGCGTCGGCACCGCTCGAAGACAGGGCGCCAAAAAAATCTATCAGCTTGAAATTCTCCCCAAACCTCCCGATACAAGGCCCGACGATACTCCCTGGCCGACCTGGCCCCGCACTATGAGAACTTCTTCATCGCACGAAGAAGGATGCGAGAGAATGTGGGCGGTCAAAACGACTAAAATTTCAGGCACTGAAACGAACGTAAGCGAATTGCACGGCTGCCAGGTCGAATGGGTGAAAACATCCCGCGGCTGGAACATCAAAGAACTCCCGGGCACGGAGTTTTCGATAAAAACTGACCTTGTAATCCTGGCATTGGGCTTTTTGCACGTTAAATATGATGGCCTGGTTCAAAGCCTCAAGCTGAGACTCGATGACAACGGCAATATCGCGGCCAATGACTTCCAGACCAGCGTCCCAGATATATTTGTCGCCGGTGATTCTACGCTGGGGGCTTCGCTGGTTGTAAAGGCCATCGACACCGGCAGAAAAGCTGCCGACAGAATTGATAAATGGCTTATGGACAAAAAGTAAATAATCTGTAGAATGTCCCGAAACTGAAAGAATAATTAGGGTTGAAAACAGGTTTAGCACAAATTAACGCGACAGTCGGCGATTTTGCGGGAAATATCCAAAAAATCACGCGGATGTATTCACTGGCAAAACAGGCAAAAATCGACCTGCTTATCTTTCCGGAACTGTGCGTCTGCGGCTATCCGCCCGAAGATTTGCTGCTGAAAAAGCATTTCCTTGCCGAAAATAAAAAAGCTGTAGAACAAATCGCTAAAGATTGTCCTGATATTACAATTATGATAGGTTTCGCGGAGTTCCACAATGGCCACTGCTTCAATTCGATGGCGATTCTTCAGTCCGGCAGAATCATTAAAACCTACCAAAAGTCCCTGCTGCCGAATTATGGCGTCTTTGATGAAAAAAGATATTTCTCCGCAGGTTCCGAGCCGGCCGTAATTAAAATTAATAACCTCTCCGTAGTATGCACAATTTGCGAAGACATTTGGGATTTGCAATGGCTTAAGGATTTTCTCTTTTCTGTTGCCGAAAAAAATCTTATCGTTAATATTTCCGCTTCGCCTTTCCACGCAGGAAAAATTAATCAAAAGCTCACCATCCTCGAAACCTGCGCCAAAACCTTCGCCTGCCCCGTCGCTTACTGCAACATCGTCGGCGGACAGGACGAACTTGTCTTCGACGGCAGAAGTATGTTCGTAAACTCCGATGGCAATCCCATCGCCTGCGCAAAAGCATTCGATGAGGATTTATTAATCGCGGATATTGACGGCAATGGACTGAAAAATGCAAAGCCTCTTGAGATTAAAACCAACGATACCGAAGAAATCTATCAAGCCCTTGTGCTGGGGACAAGAGATTATATTAAAAAGAACGGTTTTAAAAAGACCCTCATCGGTTTAAGCGGCGGGATTGATTCGGCTCTGACCGCAGCGATTGCCGTAGATGCACTCGGCAGGGAAAACGTCGTCGGCGTTACGATGCCGACAAAATTTAATTCGTCTGAAACGATAAACGATGCCGAGCTTGTCGCTAAAAATCTCGGCATTGAATTTCATACCATACCGGTTGAGCAGGTATTGCAGAGATTTAATCAGGAGCTTGGCAAAATCTCCGGCTGGAGCGATAAAGGCCTTGCCTTTGAAAACCTCCAGGCCCGAATCCGCGGCACTATCCTGATGTCGATGAGTAATCAGTTCGGATACCTTGTCTTAACAACCGGCAACAAGAGCGAAACCGCTGTCGGATATTCCACGCTTTATGGCGATACCGCCGGCGGATTTGCGGTCATAAAAGATGTGCCGAAGACCATCGTCTATCATTTGTGCGATTATTTTAACAAAGTGCGCGGCAAAGACGTTATTCCGCAAAGCGTTATCAAAAGAATTCCCACCGCCGAGCTTCGCTTCGGGCAAAAGGACAGCGATTCGCTGCCTGAGTATGAGATTCTCGACGGCATCTTAAAAGCCTACATAGAAGAAGAAAAATCTCTGCCGGAAATTATTACCCGGGGTTTTGATGCTAAAACGGTAGTAAAAGTTATTGAAATGGTTGACAAAAACGAGTATAAACGGCGTCAGTGTCCGCCTGGGGTCAAAATTACGCCAAAAGCCTTTGGAAGAGACAGAAGAATGCCGATTACTAACCTTTATCGACAGCAGATTAACGAAAAAAAATAATTAATCAGCAGCATGGATGTAAAATGCCCAAACGTACAGATATCCATAAAATAATGATAATAGGCTCCGGCCCTATCGTGATAGGCCAGGGCTGTGAGTTCGATTATTCCGGCGCACAGGCCTGCAAAGCCCTGAAAAAGGAAGGCTTCGAGGTTGTGCTCGTAAACAGCAACCCCGCGACGATTATGACCGACCCCGAGCTTGCCGACCGGACATACATCGAGCCGATTACGACCGAGATTATTGAAAAAATCATTCAGAAGGAAAAACCAGATTGCCTTCTCCCGACTCTCGGCGGACAAACCGGCCTCAATGCCGCTGTTGACCTCGCTGAAAGCGGCATCCTGAAAAAATATAATGTCAAACTCATCGGCGCAGACCTCATCACGATAAAAAAGGCTGAAGAGCGCGACAGATTCAAAAAGATTATCCTTGATATCGGTCTCGACGTGCCGAAAAGCGGTTACGCTCAGACCTGGGAGCAGGCGCAGAAAATAGTCGAGCAAATCGGCTTCCCCGCCATTATCCGTCCCTCTTACACACTCGGCGGAACCGGCGGAAACATCGCCTATAACGCCGAAGAATATAAGGAATTCATCCACTGGGGTCTGAGCCTTAGTCCAAAAGGTCAGGTGCTGGTCGAAGAATCGGTTATCGGCTGGAAAGAATACGAACTGGAAGTGATGCGCGACAGAAAAGACAATGTCGTGATTGTCTGCTCGATAGAAAATCTCGACCCGATGGGAATCCACACCGGCGACAGCATTACCGTCGCCCCCGCTCAAACACTCACCGACAAAGAATACCAGACGATGCGCGACGCGGCACTGAAAATTATCAGAGCAATCGGCGTTGAGACCGGCGGCTCGAATATTCAGTTCGCCATTAATCCGCAAAACGGCAAAATGTATGTTATCGAAATGAACCCGCGGGTATCGCGAAGCTCGGCTCTTGCTTCAAAGGCAACTGGTTTTCCGATTGCCAAGATAGCTTCGCTGCTTGCCGTCGGATACACACTTGACGAAATACCGAACGATATAACAAAAAAGACGCCTGCCTGTTTTGAGCCGACGATAGATTATTGCGTCGTCAAATGGCCGCGTTTTACATTTGAAAAATTTCCTGCTACTAATTCGGAACTTACTGTCCAGATGAAAAGCGTCGGCGAAGCAATGGCAATCGGCAGAACTTTCAAGGAGGCCTTTCAAAAGGCGATTCGTTCTCTTGAAATCGACCGCTATTCGCTCGACAGAAAGCACATCGACTCGTCAATTGACGATGAAAAACTAAAACAGATTCTTCGCAAAAGCCGCTGGGATAAAATCTGGTATATCGCCGAGGCCCTGAGAAGAAAATTTTCTATCGACGAAATTTACGACCTTACGAAAATCGACCCATGGTTTTTGAACAATATTAATCAAATCGTTCAGTTTGAAAGCAAATTGAGCGTAAAAAATCTCAAGCAGGCGAAAAAACTGGGCTTCAGCGATAAATATATCGCGTCAAAATTAAATATTACAGAGCCCCAGCTTAGAAAACAAAGACTTGCCGACGGCATTTCCGCAGTTTTCAAGATTGTCGATACCTGCGGCGCCGAATTCGAAGCCAACACGCCATATTTGTACTCCACTTACGAACAGCAGTGCGAAGCGAACCCCACAAATAGAAAAAAAGTCATCATCCTCGGCGGCGGACCGAACCGTATCGGCCAGGGAATTGAATTCGACTACTGCTGCTGCCACGCCGCTTTCGCGCTGAAGGAAATCGGCATCGAATCCATAATGGTAAACTGCAATCCCGAAACGGTCAGTACCGATTACGATACGTCCGACAGATTATATTTTGAGCCGTTGACTTTCGAAGACGTAATGAACATCGTCGATAAGGAAAAACCTGACGGCGTTATCGTTCAGTTCGGCGGCCAAACACCTTTGAAGCTCGCAAATGCCCTCGAAGAGGCCGGCGTTAAAATCATTGGCACAAGTCCCGACAGCATCGACGCCGCTGAAGACCGCAAGCGGTTTAATAAAATAGTTGAAAAGCTTAAACTCAATCAGCCGCCCAGCGGAACCGCGATGAATTACGAGCAGACCGTGAAAATCGCCAAAAAGCTCGGCTATCCTCTGCTTGTTCGGCCGTCGTTTGTTCTCGGCGGAAGAGCGATGCAAATCGTTCACGACGAATCAGAATTGAAAACCTGTGTCGAAAACGCTATCGCCGTTTCGGAGCATCATCCGATATTGATTGATAAATTCCTCGGCGACGCGATGGAGCTTGATGTTGATGCAATTAGCGACGGCAAAATCGTCGTCATCGGCGGAATTATGGAGCACATTGAAGAAGCCGGCATTCATTCCGGCGACAGCGCCTGCTCTTTGCCGCCGTTTTCGCTCAGCGCCAAATTAATCGAAGAAGTGAAACGTCAGACAAAAATGCTGGCGCTCGAATTAAAAGTAAAAGGCCTGATGAACGTCCAGTTCGCTGTAAAGGACGACAAAATTTACATCCTCGAAGTCAATCCGCGAGCTTCAAGAACGGTTCCGTTTGTCAGCAAGGCAATTGGCGTTCCGCTTGCCAAACTTGCCGCAAAGGTAATGGCTGGTAAAACTTTGCAGGAGCTTGGCTTTACCGAAGAGATGCATCGCAATCATTTCTCCGTCAAGGAAGCCGTCTTCCCATTTTTGAAATTCCCCGGCTGCGATACTCTGCTCGGCCCGGAAATGCTCTCGACCGGCGAAGTAATGGGCCTTTCAGATGATTTCGGCATCGCTTACGCCAAATCTCAGATTGCCGCAGGTAATTCTCTTCCGACAAAAGGAAATATCTTTATCAGCGTTAGAGACACTGACAAGTCCAAGGCCGTCGAAATCGCCAAAAAGCTCCACCAGTTGGGTTTTAAACTTTTCGCGACAAAAGGCACCTGCATTGAGCTGATTAAGAACAACATTCCTTCGGAATTCGTATTGAAAATGAATGAAGGCCGTCCAAACATTGTAGATTTGATTATAAATAACCAGGTCGCGATGATTATAAACACGACCATCGGCAAACAGACGATAAAGGATTCGTTCCTGATAAGAAGAAGCGCCCTCGACCGCAACGTCCCTTACGTTACGACAATTCGCGGCGCCGCGGCCGTTACAAAAGCCATTGAATCTATGAAACAGAAAAAAATAGAAGTAAAACCGATACAGCTTTATTACAAGTAAGGAAATAAATGTGAAAGGTATATTACTGCTCGAAGATGGAACCTGCTTTCAAGGCATTGCTTTCGGCGCCGAAGGCCGAAAGTGCGGAGAGGTCGTTTTCAATACCGCGATGAGCGGCTATCAGGAAATCCTTACCGACCCGTCATATCACGAGCAAATTGTCACAATGACTTACCCCCTTATCGGCAATTACGGCACAAACGCCCTCGATGTCGAATCCGGCAAACCTTATCTTAGCGGTTTTGTCGTAAAGGAAAACTGCCAATTTCCGAGCAATTGGCGAAATGGTCTTTCGCTTGATGAATATCTGAAAAAAAATAACATTCCCGCCATCGAGGATATCGACACACGCGCATTGGTTATGCTCCTCCGCAGCGCAGGCGCATTAAAAGGAATCGTCTGCACCGACGGCACAAATCTAAAATCCCTTAAAAAAGAGCTCGACGAATATCCCGGCCTTCTCAATCGCGACATTGTGAAAAACGTCTGCGCAAAAAAAACCTACACCTGGGACAAGCCCGTCGAAAACGAATTCGGACAATTACATAAAACCCCGCCGAAATACAACGTCGTCGCCTTCGACTGCGGCATAAAACAGAACATTCTTCGCCTGCTCGTCTCGCACGGCTGCAAAGTAACCGTCGTGCCCGCTTCAGCAACCGCCCAGGACATCCTAAAACTCAAACCCGACGGCTTATTCCTCAGCAACGGCCCCGGCGACCCCGAACCAATAAGTTACGCCATCGATACAATCCGTAAACTTCTCGGCAAAGTCCCGATATTCGGCATTTGTCTTGGCCATCAGCTCCTGGGCCTCGCAGTCGGCGGAAAAACTTTTAAATTAAAATTCGGTCATCACGGCGCAAACCATCCTGTCAAAAATTTGCTCACGGAAAAAATCGAAATTACCAGCCAGAACCACGGCTTCTGCGTCGACCCCGATTCTCTCCTCGACAAAGATGTGCAAATTACTCATATGAATTTGAATGATAACACGCTCGAAGGTTTCCGCTGCAAAAACGTCCCAGCATTTGCAGTTCAGTATCACCCCGAAGCCTCGCCCGGCCCCCACGACTCGAACTACCTGTTCGACGAATTTACCGAACTGATGGACAAAGCCAAATAGCTATTGCAATTTCTCATACGGCCACATCTCCAGTCCGCCGTCGAGCACCTTTACATCTTTAAAGCCCTGATGTTTTAAAATTATCGCCGCCTCATATCCCCGTAGCGAATAATTGCAAAACGCCACAATCGGCTTATTCTTATCAAGCTCCGCATGTCGCGACCGCAGCGACGCAAGCGGTATAAACGTCGACCCGCTCATCCGCTTCTGCTGATACTCCGCCGGCGTCCGCACATCAAGCAGCACAAAATCTTTCTTTTCCTGCATCATCCGCCAGACATCCATTGGCCCGACACCTTCCATCAGCCCGTCGAGTTTATTCCGCGCGACATTCGCCGCCGTAATAATATTATCAATCACCGGTGCATAAGCCGGCGCATAGCACAAATCAAGTCCCGCAATCTGCTCAACTGTCATCCCCGCCGTAATCGCCGTCGCCGCGACATCGATTCGTTTATCGCCATTGCCCGGCCCCACCGCCTGAGCGCCCAGCAGTCTGCGGCTCTTTTTATCAACCACAAGTTTCAGCATTATCACATTCGCTCCCGGCACAAAATGTTCCCTGTCCGGCGCCGGCACAAGAACCGTTGCAACATCGAATCCCGCCTGTTTCGCTCTCTGCTCGTTCAGGCCCGTAATCGCGACGTTATAATCGAAAATCTTGCACGCCACCGTCCCCAGTATCGGCCCGAACAAATCATTCCCGCCGCAGATATTCACCGCCACGACTCTGCCCTGCTTATTGGCCGTCGAACCGAGCGGCATATAAATCGGCTTTTGCGTAATCATCTCTGTATTCTCAACGCAATCGCCCGCCGCGTAAATATCCGCGTCCGACGTCTGCATCTTCGCATTGACTTTCACGCCGCCGATTGGCCCGATTTCAATTCCCGCTCTTTTAGCCAAAGCTATATTCGGCACATGCCCCGACGCGATAATCACAAGGTCCGCCGGATACACGCCTTTGCTGGTCTGCACAGATTCTACATTTTCCTTTCCCTCGAACTTTATCGCCTCAGTCTCTGTCAGCACCCGCACTCCGTTTGCCTCCAGATGATTTGTAATCAGCATCGCCATTTCCGTATCGACGATTCGCAGAATATGCGGCAGTCTTTCAATAATCGTCACCCGGCAGCCCCGCTTCACCAGCGCCTCGGTTATTTCGATTCCGATAAGTCCCCCGCCGACAATCACAACATCGCGTGCCTTGCCTCTTTCAAGTGCAGCCTTTATGCCCTCCGCGTCCGTTACGCCATAAAGCGTAAATATATTCCCAAGTTTTATTCCTTCGATTTTCGGTATAACCGGCACCGACCCGGTCGCCAGAACAAGTTTATCATATTCGAGAAGTTCTTCGGTATTATCTACAAGATGTTTTACAAGCACCTGTTTATTTTTACGGTCTATTTCTATCGCCTCCGTCTGATTCATAAGATGAATGTTCTTTACCTGCTGGAAGAATATCGGGTCGCGCACGACTCCCGCCGGCGAGCTCATCAGTTCGCTCTGCTCCTTGACCGTTCCGCCGATATAATAAGGCAGTCCGCAGCCCGCGTAAGACAGCAGCCTGCCCTTTTCGACAATCGTTACATCTGCGTCAGGGTCAAGACGCATTATTTTCGCGGCAACTTTCGGCCCAGCCGCCACTCCGCCAATTATCACTACTTTCATTGGCCTTTTCATTTTTTTATCTCCAGAAACTTTTTCAGCCGCGATTTTTTTCGCAGCCGCAAGATTTACTACAAGTTCCGCTCCGCCAAGATTCGATTTTTCTACGTGCACATTCCCGCCCGCCGCGTCAACTACCGCTCTTACAAACGCCAGTCCCAGTCCCGTCCCCGGCCGCGACGATTCGTGCGCCCCAGCCGTCCTGTAAAACGGCTGAAATACTTTTTCGATATTCTCTTGTGATATTCCAATCCCCGAATCGCCAATCCTTATCTGGTAAACATCTCCCGGCTTGTTAAACAACAAGCGTATTTCAATTCTGCCGTTATCTGGCGTGTATTTTATCGCATTTGAAAGCAGTGCTTCGAGAACTTCTGTTATCGCCGCCTCGTGTGTTATCGCCCAGGCCGGCTCGATTTCTATTTTCGTCGTCAGCGCGATATTATGCACCCGCGATAATTCGATATATGTTACCGCTGCTTTGCGGACAATCGATGAAAGCTCAACCTGCCCCTTGAATAGTGTCGGGTCGGCCAGCGATCTCGATATCGAAATCAGTCGTTGAACTGCCAGCAAAGTCTCATCGCATCGTCCGATGGCCCGCTGCAGAAGGTCTTTCTGTTTTGGCGTAATCGGCCCGGCAAATTCGCCAAGAAGTGTCTGAAGAATTGTACTAATTGATGCAACAGGCCCTTTAAGCTGATGCGCTACAAGAGACGCAAATTTCAAAGGGTCTGATATGAGCTCTTTCATATATTATTATCATATCCCTTTTTTTGCAGATTTCAAATCCCAAATTCCGCCTCCGGCGGTTCCTCAATTTTTCATTTTTCACTTTTAACTTTTCACTTCTTCCTTGCGACAACCAACCAGTCCCACGGATATGGCTCTTTCATCCATTTAGGCGGTCGTTCAAACTCTGTATCCCAAAGGTATTCGATTTTGCGAATATCTACAACCCGCATTCCCCTGCTCGAAAGCTCCGCCGCAAGCTCTTCTTTCAGGTAATGTTTCGTCGGCACTCCATCTACAGGCACAACCCCCTGGCACAAGTTCAGGTAGTCCGGCCTTTTCGCATCGCCGAATACCTCACGAACAGCATATGACGGCTTTACCCCAATCCGAAGGTTCCACTCGATTAGCCTAAAATTGGCAAGTTCCGCCGACTCAAGCGAAGGCACAACGAGCACAAGGTGTCCGTTTTTCAAAAGGTGTTTGGTCATAACATCGAGTATCCGCACCCTGCACGCCAGTGCCGGCATTATGAGCATATTTACGCTCAGCGCGAAATGCGTTTTTTCAAGTTTTAACCCCGCCTTTGCCAAATCAGCCGTTTGGTATTTGATATTTGATAGATGTTTGTATTTCTTTTTCGTTTGTTCTATGAACTTATAGGATATATCTATTGCGTTTACCTGCCCGAAATTTTTTGATAATATCGGCAGAAACTTTCCCGGCCCGCACCCGTAATCGCTTGCCGTTTTCCCCGAACTCCCGTATTTCTTAACCAGACCCAAAATCAGGTGTTTTTTGTCGTTGCCCAGCACATCGAAGACTTCCGTCTCGTATCGATTCGCCAATCCGTTCCAGTATTCCCGTTTCATCGTTTCTCCGCAATCCGTTAATCCCGCTTTCGGCGGGGTCTATTTAAATTCATTTTACATTTTTATTTGTCATTTTGCATTTTAATTTTTGATTTTTAATTCTCATATTCTATGGTTGACTTATTCTGTAGTTCCATATAGCATTATGGTAGTTAAATTGTAATACCTTTTAATTAGGAATAAATCTTAAATGCCTAAATCGCTAAAGGTCTTATGGGTGGAAGACAACATCGGGGATATTCTTCTCATTAACGAAGCCTTCGAACAAGCCGGCCTCACTCATCATCTCAGTGTGGTCAATGATGGCGTGCAGGCGACGGATTATCTTTTCCGCCGTTACAAGTTTTCCCGCACCTCGCGTCCCGACCTTATTATTCTCGATTTGAATCTGCCCAAAAAGAGCGGCCGGGAAGTCATCGATGAAATCAAAACCGACCCGGATTTAATAAAGATACCTTTAGTTGTTTTGACTACTTCCCGTTCTGAACGTGATGTGCTTGACGGCCTGGACCCCAAGCGTTGTCTATATTTGGTAAAGCCCATAACTTTTCAGGCCATTGTCGATTTGGCAAAGCAAATTCAGGACTTCTTATCTTCGATTCCCGCCGCCGACAAAAAAGTTTAATAACACCGCCCCGCAACACTCCAAGCCCTGAGCGTTAGCGTCGGAGCCGCGCGTAGACCCCAGCGCTTAGTTTTCTTGCCGCAGCGAAGGAAACTGCAGGGGCGGGGTCAGTTTGCTTCTTTTGTTATTGTCGAATTTGACTTTCATATATTCTTCCATCTGTTTATCATTAGTAAAATGCAGGTCGTAATCGTAATCATTTTTGTCTAATTCGCAATCAATGCTGCTGTGTCCTCGGCATATCCTCGGCCTTTTTGCATATATTTTGCAGCGATAATCTTTGCCGGACAAATATTTGCATTTCTTATCAACGCATAAATACCATTTTTTCTTATCTACGAAAACCGAAACGCCTTTATGTACCAGGTACCAGCGTATATCGTCAAAATCGCCTCTATCCTCCGGCGGGTCGATTGCCAGTGCCACATACCGACAGCACAGTCCGCTGCATTTTACGCACGAATTCGTCTTTGCTTTCTTTTTCTTAGCCATTATTATACCTGACCTTCATTTCATTTAAAAAAGGAAGAGGGATTATAAGAAACCTTTAACACCCCGTCAACCCAGAATTTCAAACTTGAAATTCGCAGTCCCGCACCTATTTAACATTTATCCCGCACTTATCAAATATTCTTATTCATTCACTATTATATTAATTGAAAAAAATAAGTGTGGGGTTCATTCCTCTATCCCTACGGTAAAATGAATTGGTGCGGGGTAAATCCGGAACTTCAATCCTGATTTTTATGCCGCCCTAATCATCCAATACATCACATTCAACGGAAAAGTGTTTTTGATAGTTTCTATCACGGCATTGCGCTGCTTTTCCTTGTACACAAACTCACGCTGATATTTAGGGCGAATATCCAGCTTACCACCATAAGCCACCACACCCTCCTCGGCGCTGTCTTTGTAGCCAACAATCACCTCACGAATTGGAATTCTATGTAAATCAATTTTCATTTTTATGTCTTTTTTTTAATTGACAATATCGGGCAAATCTTTTAACTTTTTACCCTTATATTCAAAATAAGCCGCACCTTGATAAGCCCCACTTGTGTTCAACTTGCCTTTTTGTTCGTATATTTTATAAGTCAGAGGTGATAATTTCCAAATCTGCCCGCCATATTCAACCTCTCGCTCGCCACAAACTTTTGCGGTTATTTCTTTATCATCACAAAATACAATTTCATCGCCATTTTTCAGGCCCTTTTTGTAAAAACTAAATCGCTCGCCCTGCTTTCTAACTTTTGAAACATTGTTGAACTCTTTTTCTTTGTTTATATCTTTTGGAAAAATAATTTTGCCGTCAAATGATAAAAGAAGTTGCTTGACCAGTTCATAGTCCAAAGCAAACAACTCACTATTCCCGACTTCATGTTTGCTAAAAATTTCCTTCAAAAGATTTTCTTTGTCTTCGTAATCTTCAAGTTCAATTGCAAAAAATATTTTCAATCCGACTACATTATAATAACCGTTTGCTTCAAGGGTTCGCATTCGCCCCTGATAATTATTCGTGCCAGTTTGTCCTATTTTTATCAAACCAGAAACAGCCGTTGTCATTATGTAAATAATTCCTTTCATATTATTTTTTTACCTTTCTTATTTCTTATAATAATTCGAGCATAAGGGACGTCAACAACACCATTTGTAATCATATATAAATCGCCATCAACTGCGCCTCTTTTTTGAACTTCTTTTCTATATTTTTTGTGTTTTTGTTTGTATGGTTTAACTCCTATCTCTATACCAGAATTAGAAATGCCAAGGCCTATAATCTCGAATTAATCTGGATTATATTTATCTACGAAAGTTATAGGAACACCCATTGCGCCAGCATAGTCACATGGTATATCGGTATCAACAAGTTGAGTGTAAAACTCGTCCTTCTTGGAATTTTTAGCAGAATGCAGGTTTTTGTTTGATGATGATTTGGCCATATTGTTTTTTGAAACTCTCCGGCGTTCCTGAATTTTCATCCTTTCATGTTATCTCTGTTTTTATGACGTTGTCATCATCCATAATTTTTCCCCTCGGACACCTTTTGCGAAATGATTTTATTTTTTTCTATATAAATCGTCTTTTTCGTTTTCTTTTTTTGGGCCTTTCTCTTGGGTAGCAATTTCCTCAAAAGTTTTTTTTACTTTTTTAATTTCTTCTTCTTTGTCAGATTGAGATGTATTTTTTACGTTTGAATTTTCCATTTTTTACTCCTTAACCGATAAGATTATAAATCATCTCTTTAGAAATTTTTGAATGAGTTCAAATTTTATAGTTGTCATCATCCATAATTTTTTACCTCGATTCAGCTTAGTATTATATCCCTCATTCCTATTTCAACAAAAGTAAAAATATATCTTTTTATCTTAGTGTCTTAGTGCCTTAGCTGAAGTGCAACGGAAGTCCCAACGCATCGGGATGGCTACCGTAATTCTGGATATTAAAGATTAATCAATTTTTTTCCTAAAAACCTTTCAAAAATTGCCTTTTTAGTGTCATTTTTCATCATTTTCCCCTCATTTTCCTCTAACTTTTTTTATTTTTAGTTCATTTCGCGCATTTTTACTGCACTTACAGCAAATTTTTTTGCGCTTTTTAGCTTTTCGAGGAGCAAAACAATTAAACTTGCGCGTTTTGCAAAGAAACTTGCGCTTTTTTTAAAAAAAAATTCCATAACTCCTTTATTTATTTTTCAAAATAAGCACTTACATCATTTCCAACAACGCAAATAAACGATTTATGACCAGCGACTATCAACTATGAACTATCAACTAGCGACTATATTTCGCTTTTTAATTGTTTGACAAAGAATAATGTGAAAGTATAATTGCCCGTTACTTAACTGTTTGAGTAGAAATAGAACTAAGGGAAGCTATGATATTTATTGGATTATACAGACGTGTGTAGCCGGGCGGCTACAATTAATTGGCCGCACGGGACTTATGCGCGGCTTGGGAACGCTTTTGTTTTGAAGGCAATTTTTGCTGAATCTGTCGCGGAGGGTGTTCGGATGTAAACCGGCAGAGGACAGAAATGGTAGCTTTTGATGTGGAAACGTTCTAATTGTGGAAGTTTCCATTTTTTTTGATTTATGGAAGGCTCATAATGAATCAGGAACTGGTAAGAATAGTAGACAATATCGCACGCGATAAGAATATCGACCGCGAGTCCATATTCCAGGACCTGGAGTCTGCAATGATATCTGCCGCGAAAAAATACTTCGGAAAAACCGATGTAGAGGCGGATATTAAGGTTACAATCGACCGCCAAACCGGCGATATGATAGCCTACAAGGACGGCGAGCTAATAGACATTAAACGGCTCGGCAGAATACCTGCTCAAACGGCAAAACAGGTAATGATTCAAAAAATAAAGGCCGACGAACGGCAAAGCGTATATGACGAATTTGTCGAACGAAAAGGCGAAATCGTCAGCGGCACAGTAATACGCTATGAAGGCGGGTCTCTGATAATAAATATTAACAACAGAACAGAAGCCGTATTGCCCAAAAGCGAGCAAATCAGCGGCCAGAGCCATCATGTCGCCGAAAGAGTCCGCAGCCTGATACTCGATGTTCGAGAGAACGCCAGCCAGGTAAAAATAGTTCTCTCGCGAACACATCCTGATTTTATCCGCAGGCTTTTCGAGCTTGAAGTTCCGGAAGTAGCCGAAGGCATAATTGAAATCAAGGCACTGGCCCGCGAAGCCGGATACAGGACCAAGATAGCGGTTCTGTCGAACGACCCAAAGGTTGACGCGGTCGGCGCATGCGTGGGCGTTCGCGGCAGCAGAATAAGAAATATCGTCGATGAGCTCGGCGGAGAAAAAATAGATATCGTCAGATGGAACGAATCATCTCACGAGTTAATCGCCAATTCTCTTATGCCGGCAAAATGCTCTCAGGTGGCGTTGTGCTTCGAACTGGGCGGAGCAACGGTCGTAGTTCCCGAAGACCAGTTGAGTCTTGCAATCGGCAAACACGGGCAAAATGTCAGACTTGCGGCAAGGCTTACAGACTGGGACATCGATATACTAACGCCGGATGAATATAACCAGGAATTAGAAAGGCTTACAAACGGCCTTAAAGATATTGAAGGTCTGGACGATACGTTCATCGATAAACTAATCGCGCTCGGCATAATATCAGTGCTTGACCTGGCGGAGATTGGAGCCGATCCGCTGGTAAAAGAAATAGGAATTACCCCGGAAATGGCCGTAAAGGTAACACGTCTTGCCGAAGACCTTGCCAAGAAACAGACGGCAGAAGCCCCGCCGACAATAGCGCAAGTGATTCTTGAAGAAGAAATCAAGGTAATAGAAGAACCTAAAGAGGAAAGTCCTCAATAGGTAAAAATATATTTTTTGGAGCCCAATCAGGTTGGCAATCACACGAGTTCATCTATTAGCTAAAGAGCTTGGAGTTAACAGCAAAGCAATAATTGATAAATGCCAGGCCGAAGGTCTTGATATAAAAAATCATATGTCAACGATATCGGCAGGGTTGGCAGCGACAATACGCGAATGGTTCAGCGAAGGAACGCATACAACGGCGGTAGAAACAGCCGCAGTGGTTGACCTAACCAAGGCTCGCGTCAAGAAAAAGAAAAAAATCGAGAAACCCCAGGAAGAGCCTGCAGCGGCAACCGAAGAGAAACCTGCCGGAACTGAGGAAACAGAGACTGTTCAGACGGCAGTATTAGAAACCGAACAGCCCCAAACAGAGACTCAAATCAGTCAAATACAGTCGCCGCCTGCTGCCAAGGCCAAGACTAAGGGTCCGGAAATCATAATTGAGCCGCCTAAACCACCGGCACCGGTAATGCCTGCGGGCCCGCGACAGGAAAAACCAAAGCCTGCTAAACTTTCCGGGCCGCGGATTATCAGGGTCGAAAAACCTGAAGAAATGGGACGGCCCAGACCAAAAACATGGCCCTCAAAACCAGCATATAAGCAACAGGCCTCCGAGCCGCTGCTTGCAAGCGCACCAGAAATAGCAGATCAAGACAAAACCGTAAAAGGTAAGAAAAAAACGCATGGGCGAAAGCATGGCGAAGCTCCGGTTGCCGAAGAACCATTGCGATATCAAAAGACGGCTCGCAAACTTCGGTCACGAGACCTTGAAGAAAGACGGGCCAGACTTGAAGCAGCCGGCGGCGAAGGAATGCGTCTGCGGCCGGTCCGGAAACTCGAGACCAAAAAAGCACAAGCTGAAGAAGCTTTAAAAGTAAAACCTGAGACAGCGGTTGTATTCGAGCCGATAACGGTAAAAGATTTAGCAGCGGCACTAATAGTAAAAACCGCTGAAATAGTAGAAAAACTTATTTCTCATGGAATTATGGCCGTTGCCAATCAGGTTATCCCTGCCGAAACTGCCGAACTTATCGCCCTTGATTTTGGGACTGAGCTTGTTGTTCAGCAAAGATTGTCTCTGGAACAAACAATAGCAGAAGAGTTCGCAAACAGACCGAAGGACAATCTTCAAAAGCGTTCGGCGATTGTTACAATGCTGGGTCACGTTGACCACGGCAAGACCAGCCTGCTTGACAGAATCCGCTCGGCAAAGGTCGCGGCGGGCGAGGCAGGCGGCATAACACAGCATATCGGCGCCTACCAGGTAATGTGGGGCGATAAAGATAGTCCAAAAAAAGTTACGTTCTTAGACACTCCCGGCCACGAAGCATTCACGGCGATGCGGGCACGCGGCGCAAATATGACTGATATAGTCGTGCTTGTCGTTGCCGCTGATGACGGCATAATGCCGCAGACAATTGAAGCGATTAGCCATGCCAAGGCCGCAGGCGTTCATATAATTGTTGCCCTGAATAAAATCGACCTGCCGGGCGTGGACACAAACAGAATTTACGGACAATTGGCCGAACACGAACTTGTCCCTACCGAATGGGGCGGAAAAACTGATGTCGTCAAAACCAGCGCAACCAAAGGCATAGGAATCGAAGAGCTATTGGAGCATTTGGATTACGCAACTGAACTTCTTGATTTGAAGGCGGACCCGACAATACCGGCTGTCGGCTGGGTAGTCGAGGCGAAAATTAATCCGAGTAAAGGTCCTATGGCGACACTGCTTATACAGGAAGGAAAACTCAAAAAAGGCGATATCATTCTTGCCGGCGGAGGCTATGGCAGAATAAGAACATTAAAAGACAGCACCGGAAGGTCAATCCCTCAGGCCATAAGCGCGATGCCGGTTGAAGTTTCCGGGCTTAACGATGTTCCGCAGGCAGGCGACAGATTTTACTGTCTGAGCGATATAAATAAGGCTAAAGCGGCAGCGGAAGAGAAAAAATCTCTTGCCCGCAAGGCGGCACTGAGCACACGTTCGCTTGTAACAATGGAAAATCTCTTCAGCCAGATTGAAGCGGGCAAGACAAAAGATGTTAATATAATTATACGAGCCGACGTTCAGGGGTCTGTCGATGTATTAACAAAATATCTGACCGACCTGAGCACATCAGAAGTGCAGGTCAAGATTCTTCACGCGGCAGTCGGCGGGATTTCGGAAGGCGATGTCATACTTGCAGAGGCATCAAAGGCGCTGATTATAGGTTTTAATGTTGTGCCTGAAGACAAGGCGGGAAAACTTGCCGAGGGTAAAGGCATAGATATCCGCTTATACAGCATTATATACAAGATAACGGACGACCTTAAAAAGGCGATGAGCGGAATGCTCGAACCGGAAGAAAAAATCAACAGCATCGGCAAAGCTGTGGTTCGTGATACATTCAAAGTTTCAAACGTCGGCACAATTGCCGGCTGTATGGTGGAACAAGGCGAAGTCGCCCGTAACGCCCGAGTCAGGCTCATTCGCGACAACGTCATACTTCGGGATAACTGCCAGATTGAATCTCTCAAGCATTTCAAAGACGACGCGAGACAAGTTCGCGCGGGGCTTGAATGCGGCATAAAAATTGCCGGTTTCGACGACATAAAAACAGGCGATATTTTTGAGGTATATGAAATAGTCAAAGTTCAGAGGACTATTTAAGCGGAAAAAGTTATGCCAAGCCGAAGACAAGAAAGAATGGCGCGAGTAATAAAAGAGGCGGTAAGTGATATAATTAATAATCACCTGCAGGACCCGCGAATAGAAGGTTTTATCAGCGTAACTGAAGTAAACACCGAACCAGACCTTAAAAGAGCGGAAGTTTATTTAAGCATTATGGGTCAGGACGAAAAGAAACAGCGATTAGCCTTTAGCGCAATCCAGCACGCCGCAGGCCGTATACAGTCGCTTTTGGGCGATTATGTCAAGGCAAGATTCTGCCCGCATCTTTATTTTCATCAGGACGACAGGTTGAAAAAAACAATGGAAACCCTGAAGCTTATCGATGAAGTTTCGAAAGAATTTAAAACTGACACAGAAAACGAAGAAGAAAAATGAAAAACATAATATATTCTCAGAAGATTAAGAAATTATTCAACGCTCTCAAAAAAGGCGCAGAAAAGCCCAAAAAGCCCGATTATCAGGACGCTGTTGAGGCGATTATTTTTGCCGCGCTGTGTCAGAGTTCCACTGAGTCGGCGGCGAGAGCGGTGATGAAGAAAATTCAGGCTCATTTTGTTGACTATAACGATTTGCGCGTCGCGCGAATAGAAGAGATAGCGGAAATATCCGGCGGCGACTTAACAGATATTCAAAAAACCGCAACTGCGGTTCTTTCTCTGCTTAACGCCATATTCCAGAAATATGACAGCCTGTCGCCGGAAGATTTTAACGGAACAGGCAAAAAAAATACCAGGGAAATTCTTGAAAAATTCAACGGAATGACGCCGTTTATCTGCGACTATGTAATGCTTACCGCTATGAACGCACATTGCGTGCCGCTTACCGACAAAATGATTGAATATCTCAAGGCCTATGAACTGGTGGAACCGCAGTGGGACAATGCCCAGATAATTTCATTTGTCGAAAAACAGATTCCGGCTTCCGACGCTTATACATTTTACGCTCTTATCCGGCATGACGGCGAACTGGCGAGCCCCAAAGCGGCTGCGATACTTTCAGACGGCAAAAAACCAGTGGCGCAAAAGAAGCCAAAATCAGAAAAGTAAGGAGTTGTTATGGCAGAACAAATTCTAAAACTCGGCATTCCAAAGGGAAGCCTTGAAAAGGCAACGTTCGACCTTTTTGAAAAAGCGGGCTTCACTATAACCGGTTACGAAAGAAGCTATTTTCCAAGAATCAACGATGAACAGATTCAGCTTATAATGATGCGCGCCCAGGAAATGAGCAGATATGTCGAAGACGGAGTACTCGACGCAGGTTTCACCGGACAGGACTGGATACTCGAAAACAAATCAAAGGTTTACGAAGTATGTGAATTGCTTTACAGCAAAGCAACATCAAACCCAGCCAAGTGGGTTCTGGCGGTGCCGAACGAATCGAAGATTAAAAAAACAGAAGACCTCGAAGGCGGCATTATCGCAACTGAACTGGTCGGCGTAACAAAAGAATACTTCAAGGAAAAGGGAATTAATGTAAAGGTGGAGTTCAGCTGGGGAGCAACGGAAGTAAAGGCAAGATTAGTCAACGCGATTGTCGAACTTACCGAAACAGGCTCCAGCCTTAAGGCTAATAACCTGCGAATCATTGACACCCTGCTTTCGTCAACAACGAGATTTATCGCCAACAAGGAAGCGTGGAAAGATAAATTCAAACGTGAAAAAATCGAAAATATATCTATCTTATTAAACGCGGCGATAGACGCGAAAACTACAGTCGGACTGAAAATGAACGTTCCCAAAAATAAACTGGCTGAAATCATTAAGATTCTGCCTGCCGAAAAAAGTCCTACCGTATCAACTCTTGCCGACAGCGATTTCGCGGCGGTTGAGGTTGTCGTCGATACATCAGTGGAAAGAGTTATTGTGCCAAAACTCAAACGAGCTGGCGCTTCGGGAATCATAACTTATCCTTTGAACAAAGTAATTCATTGAGGAAAATATGTCAGGTCATTCACACTGGTCAGGAATAAAACATAAAAAGGCGGCAAACGACGCAAAACGCGGCAAAGTCTGGAGCAAAATCGCCAGAATTATTATCGTTGCCGCTAAAAACGGCGGCCCCGACCCTGCACAAAATCTCGCTTTGAGATACGCTATCGATAAGGCAAAACAAGCCAATATGCCGAAAGACACCATAGAAAAGGCCGTCAAAAAAGGAGCCGGCGGAGGCGATTCCATTTCGTTTGAGCCTGTAATGTATGAAGGCTACGCTCACGGCGGAATTGCTATATTGGCTGAGGCGCTAACAGACAATCGAAACAGAACGGGGCCGGAAGTAAGGAAAATTTTTGACCGTCACGGCGGGTCGCTGGGTTCAACAGGCTGCGTAATGTATTCGTTCCATAAAAAAGGACTTATCACAGTTGCTGCCAATGCCGCCGATGAAAACGACTTGATGGAAATTGCCTTGGCAAACGGGGCTGAAGATTTTCAAAACACAGGCTCAATTTACGAGATTACCTGCGAACAATCGGCTTACGAAAAACTTAAAAAAGCAATAGAGGTGAAAAATATACCTATCCAGGTCGCGGAAATATCAATGATTCCGCAAAATACCATACCGATAACGGATGCGGAATCGGCCAGAAAAATTCTTTCACTTATGGAAGAACTGGAAGAGCACGACGACATACAAAACGTTTATGCTAACTTTGACATACCGGACGATATCATCGCAAAAGTTCAAAGTTAAAGTTTAAGGTTTTTGCTTTCTCACTTCGATGAAGGTCTTAAGTATCTCCGCAGCCGCCAGTGCATCTATTCTGTTCTTTTTCTTTTTGTGCGTAAGGCCGGTCTGGGAAAGCTGATTTTGAGCGGTAAAACTTGAAAGTCTTTCATCCTGAAAGAAAATCGGCAGGTTTGTCTTTTCTTTAATTTGGTCGGCGAATTTTCTTGTTTGTATCGCTCTTTGGCCTTCGGAGTCATCCATATTCAAAGGCAATCCAAAGACCAGACCTTCTACCTGATTCTGTTGGGCGATTTTGATTATCTCGTCGAGTAATTCTTTTTGCCCCTCTAATACCGCTAAAGGACTTGCCAGGATTTCATCGCCATCACAAATAGCAAGGCCTGTCCGTTTATCACCTAAATCTATACAGAGAAAACGCATTTTTTATAAATATTTCTCTTTGTCGTGCTGCCTGATAAGTTCCAGCAATTCCTTTAGTTTTTCCGTTTCGCCAATCGGACAGACCAAAGTCGCATCAGGGCTGTGCACGACGACCATATTCTCAAGTCCAATCGCAGCTATCAGGTGCTCTTTGTCTTCGGTAACAAGTATATTGTTTTTGCAATTGAGGACTTCGCTCTGCGCGGCGGCAACGATGTTACCGCTTTTGTCCGATTGTATAATGTCAGCAAGGGCTGAAAACGAGCCCATATCGAGCCATTGACAGTTCAGCTTGACGGCGTGAACATTCGGAGCCTTTTCCATAACCGCAAAATCAATACTTATCTTGGGCAGTTTACCGAAATACTCTGCCAATGCATCTTCCTGAGTTGCTCCGCCCCAGGCCGCCTGAATCATTTGGAGCGGCTGTTTTGCCTGCGGAAGATTTTCAAAGAGCAAATCAAGCATTCTTTTTGCCTTCCAGACAAAAAGGCCTGAATTCCAGCAATACTCGCCAGTGGAAAGATACTCTTTTGCGGTCTGCAGGTCGGGTTTTTCCTTAAATTCTTCGACCTGATAAATTTCATTACTGCAGTGCGGACATTTTTTGCCTTTGCCAAGTTTTATGTAGCCGAGCTGCGTATTAGGAAATGAAGGCTGAATGCCAAAGGTTATCAGGGCATCAGGATTTTTCTCGACAAAGGTCATACCATCTTCCAATGCCTGCTGAAAAACCTTTACCGGCTTTATTACCTGGTCGGCGGTAACGACGGCCATAGTCGCGTCGGGGTCAAACCTTGAGAGGACAGAGGCGGCAAGACCGATTGCTCCGGCAGTATCGCGCACCTGCGGTTCAGAAATAACATTGTCATACGGAATTTCGGGAAGATTATCGCGCACAAGGTCTGAATAGCCTTTGTTGGTAAGCACGATTATATTTCGATGGTCGAACATCGAACTTATTCTCTGGAAGCATCTTCGCAGCAGAGTATCGCCATCGATAAGTTTAAGAACCTGCTTTGGCCTGTCTTCTCTGCTTAAAGGCCATAGCCTTCTTCCTGTGCCCCCTGCCATAATTACAGCAAATCTCATAATTGGCCCTCATTGAGATTATATAATAAAATTTTTGTCAATTTTCATTACTGGTTTTATTTTTTTAGCAAGGTCCGCGTATTCACTGCTGCTCATCAGTGCGAGCGTCGCATCTTTGCCGAGCTCGACCGCGGGCTGGTCATACGCATCTATCCCAAACAGCAATCCCGCAATCGAAGTTGTCGTTTCAAAGAGATATATAAACTGTCCAATAGTATAAGGGCTAATTTTGTCAAAAGCAATAGTGAGATTGGGACGTTTGCTCGCCAAAAGAGCGTATTCAGTGGCTGTTTTTTCATTGTTCAAAAGCCTGCTAAATTTCTGTCTCGAAAGAAAATTAAGTTCCGGCGCGACAGCCGGGGCTTTGCCGATTTCCACATCCTTTTCGAAATCCTGCACGGTTAGGAAAGTGAAAAGTTTGTCGTTCGGGCCTTGGCGGTAAAGCTGAACCTGGCTGTGCTGGTCTGTCGCACCAAGCGCTTTGATGGGCGTTGGGCCGACAAAAACCTCTTTGCCTGAAAGATTTTTTACCTTGCCGAGACTCTCTGCCCATAACTGTCTATACCAGTCGGCAAAATCTTTTAGTGCATAGCTGTAAGGCATCATTACCGATATGCGTTTTCCCCTTTTGTAAAAATGATAATTTATCGCGGCATTAACTGCAGCGGGATTCCGATAAAAATCCTTTTGGCTGACTTTTTTGTCCATCCGTTCTGCGCCGGCAAGGAGATTATCAATATCAATACCGCAGACGGCGGCACTCAAAAGCCCTACCGCACTAAGAACGCTGAACCTGCCGCCGACGCCATCGGGCACAGGCAAATTCCTGAATCCGAAATTGTCCGTAATTTTACGGAGCGTTCCTTCTTTGGCGTCAGTCGTAGCAATAATATGTTTTTTAAGACTATTTTTGCCAAGTCTTTTCTCAAGAAGACTGCAAATGGTTAGAAATTGAGCGGCGGTCTCGGCCGTTCTGCCGGATTTGCTTATAACGTTAAAAATAGTTCTATCCAGCCTGCCATCTATCCAGTCGAGGAATGACCTCATCTGCTGCGGGTCAACATTATCGAGCACAAAAAGTCTCGGTCCTTTTCTTTGCTTTTCATCGAGGTTATACATATATGGATTCAACGCCGTCTGCAGAGCAATGTTTCCCATGGCCGAACCGCCAATACCCAGGACCACGAAATTTTCGCAGCCTTTAACCCCGGCGGCTATTTTTTTTACACTTTTGACCGTATCAGTCTGGTAGGGCAAATCGCGGTAACGAACCTTTTTGGCTTTCCTGTCATTATTAAGCTGTTTAATTAAAGGCTCTGTCTTTTTGGCAAGCTCATTGAACTGCTGTTTAGTAATGCCGTGCTCTTTGCCGAGAACTTCGGCCGTGGTATTTTTGTAATAAAACTTTACTTGCGGCGTTTCCATATTGTCAATGCTCCTGCTTTTGCCCAATAATAGTTAAATTAGCATATTTCAACATCAGCGGCTTGACTGTGCCGCTTTTAAATTCTACAACAACAATACTGTCGGCACCCAGATTGTGCAATTCCTTAATTCTGCCGGTTCCAAACTTTTTATGCGAGACAAGCCGGCCGACAGCAAAATCATTACCAGCAACATTTACCTCAGCGGCCTTCGGAGCCGGTTCCTGATAAGAATCCTGCTTGTCGCTTTCATCATAATCCAAATCCGACTTTTCTTCAATAATTTCCTGCGATTCAAGAGCGGCATCGAAAAGGAACGGCGACATAATCGTCCTTGTCAATTGCCCGTGTATTGTTCGATACCTGCAGCGCGTTACAGCAAGCCGTTTTTTTGCCCGTGTAATACCCACAAAAAATAATCTTCTTTCCTCTTCGAGGTCAGAAGGACTATCAGAGCTTCTTTCGTGCGGCAAAATTCCCTGCTCAAGGCCGGCGATAACGACATTTTCAAATTCAAGACCCTTTGCACAATGCAGCGTCATCAGCGAAACCTTACCGCTTCTGGCGTCATAAGTATCAGTATCGCTGAACAGGGCAATATGCTGGAGAAAATCAACAAGGTTTCCGCCCTGCTGCTGGTCAAATCGCCTTGCGGAATTTATCAGCTCGGAAACATTGTCAATCGGCGGGGCTTTGCTGTAAGCTTCTTTGGCAGCTTCGGCCTTTAAAGATTCATACAATCCGCTTGCCTTGAAAACATTTTCAATAAAAACCGCAGCGGGCTGAGCCAAATCATTTTTGAAATTTTCAATCATATCAGCAAACGCCTTAAGTTTAATCTTCACGGCTGCCGATATCAAATTTATTTCCGAGCAGTCTTTGACAACCTGATAAATACTCGTACTTTTCGCCGCGGCATACTCAGCAAGTTTGGAAATAGTTGTTTGCCCAATACCTCTTGCAGGAGAATTTATTGTCCTTTCAAGAGCATGGTCGTCGGAGGGATTTACAATCAGCTTCAGATACGCCAGGATATCCCTGATTTCCTTTCGGTTATAAAATTCAACGCCGCGTATAATCTGATATGGAATGCGATTGACCACAAAAGCCTCTTCAATCGCCCTGCTCATAGAGTTGACGCGGTAAAAAATCGCTATCTTGTTGGCATCGGTGCCGGAATCAAGAATCTTCTTTGTATATTGAGCAATAAATTCCGCTTCGGCCTGCTCGTCCTCGAGGCAGCGGACGACAATTTCTCCGCCGGCAGATTTTACCGGCAAAAGCTTTTTTTGTTTTCTGCTTTTGTTTGCGACAATGAGCCTGTCTGCGACCGTAAGAATCTCCGGCATACTTCTGAAGTTTTCTTCCAGTTTTACAACAGTAGCATCCGGCCAATCATGTTCAAAGGCGAGAATATTGCCGATATCCGCTCCTCGCCAGCCGTAAATCGACTGGTCGGGGTCGCCGGTTACACAGATATTGTTGTGTTCGGCTGCCAGGCCTTTTGCAATCTGATACTGGGCGTGATTGGTATCCTGATATTCGTCAATCATCAGGTATTTGAACCGGTCATTTAATTGTTTTCTGATATCAGGAAAATTTCTTAGTAAAAATGCCGTCTTAAGAAGCAAATCGTCGAAATCAAGAGCATTATTTTTTTCAAGTATCTTTTGGTAGCCCTTATAAATCTTCAGGACACACTGCGAAAAGTAATCGCCGCCGTTATTGGCTTCAAAAGTCGCGACGTCCTGGAGATTATTTTTCAGACGCGATATTGTTTCGAGCATAGCAGCGGGCGGGAAATTTTTCGAATCGAGCTGGGCCGCTTTTACAGCCTCTTTTATACATTTTTTCTGTTCGGACTCGTCATAAATACTGAACGCCGGGGCAATGGCCACAGCCTCGTTGAATTTTCGCAGAATCCTGACGCAGAGCGAATGAAAAGTGCTTAAATGCACACCCTGCGGGACATTCATCGCCAGAACTCTTTGCCGCATTTCATCGGCGGCTTTGTTTGTAAAAGTAACCGCGCAGATATTAGAAGGCAAAACGTCCTGTTTAACCAGGGCGGCTATCCTATGAGTAATAACGCGTGTTTTACCGCTGCCGGGTCCTGCAATAACAAGTAAAGGGCCGTCTTTATGAAAGACGGCCTGTTTCTGCGCACAAGTTAAATTTTCCGCAATTGAAACCAGCGAGCTCATTTCTGTTCGCCCTGCGGCTGGGCCTGCTGTTCGCTTGGCTGCTGCTCATCTTGCTGCTGGCTTTGTTGTTGCTGCATTTGCTGGATAATAGTAGATTCCTGCTCCTCCAATTTTTTATAAAGGTCGGGTCTTTCAATGCGAATCCGATTCATTAACGATTGCTTCAAATCATTGGGGTACCTGACATCGTTGAGAAAACTGGACAGTCCAATATACCGCATAATATTAAAATCAGGCAAAGCTGCCCTGTCGCTTGCCTCGCTATCGGCACTTTTCTGATAGGAATCATATACTTCCTTAGCCATTTTTTCTCTGCCGAACGCCTCATCGTCATCGCCTACGGCATATCGATAATATGCCTCATGGAGCATAAGCGTAACAATTTGCGTAGCATCGCCCATGCCGATACCCTGGAGTTCATGAAGCAGCCTGGTTCTGGCATACTCTGTCAAAGAGACCTGTACCTCACTGTCTGGATATTCCTTTCTGAGTGTATTGTATATTTTCAGAGCCTTATCTATATGGCCTGCCTGATAAAACAGTAAAACCGCTCTTTTCATAAAATTTTTGTGCGCAACTGTAAGCATGTTAGGGTCACCGCCGGTCTCGGAATATTCTTTCATTAAGGCCCTCAAAACCTGGTCGTATCTGTCGAACATTCTGAGGTCTGGAAACAGAAATACGCTTTCCTGTTCGGTGATGCTGCAAGGGTCGTCTCTGGCCGGTGCCCGCGAGGTATAAATAATCATTTTTCCGCGGGTGTAAAGGTCCTGAATACTGTGGAAAACGATTCTATCGGTGTTAAGTTTCTCGAAGGTATATTTTTTATCCACCTTTTGCAGTCCCAGAGCCGCCCAATACATCGCATGAACATCCGGAAGAGTCCAGTCCAGCGGCGAAACTTTGTTCGGGTCCTTGATATCGATTGGACCGTATTTTTCGTTCAACATTACCATCAGCCGGGGTTCAAGTTTCCATACGGTTCTGAGGTAATAAGCTTTAGCGAACAGGTCGAATTTTTCAAGGGTTTCAGTTTTCCTGTATTTATTGATAACTTCAAATGTTTTTTCAGGGAATTTAGCCGGCTGCTGACGAAGGGTAAGATAATTATTCACAAGCTCCTGCGGCTTTGCAAAGTCGGCATCCGTCGCGGCAAGCTCGCCGACAAATTTAGCGATATCAGGCTGGGAGAGAACCTGTTCAATATTTTCCGGAGCCTGGGATAGTTTAATATAATAGTCCTGAGTCCCAGGTCCCAGCATCGGCTTCATCGCATGATAAAGCTGGAGTTTATAATATTTATGGCAATCATCCATAACATTGCCGATTTTGTGCTGGAAAATTAAGGCAAGCTGACGATAAAGTTCTAGGTTTCTGGGATTTTTTTCAATGCCTTTGTCCCTGATCAGCTCATAGCCGTTTTTGACCCACTGCCAGCGTTCCTGGGGGCGGGAAGCGGGAATTGCCGCAGAAATATTATAAGCCATATTCCAGGCATGAAAATCCCAGACGGCAGCGAACCTCGGTTGAAGGAGCGTAATCCACTCGGCAAGCTGTTTAGCGTCGAAGAATTTACCATCTTCCTTCAGCTGGTCGGCTCGTATCCAGAGAATATCGACGATAAGTCCGCGAAAGGCACCCATCGCAACAGTAGCAAAGGCCAGCGAAGGCGGAGCGTTCTCCAGCGGCTCATTAATAACCAATTTCATTTCGCTCCGCTGAGCATTAATTCTATCGAGTCTCTGTGAGCCGATAAAAAGCAGCCCCGCAGCAGCAAGCACACATAAAACACAAATAATAATTTCACGAAGCCGCATAAAGTTCAATCATTACACAATAACTTTCGCTATTTCACGTCGGGCAAAAATAATAAAGCCCGCTATCAGCAGAACAGCCGCCTTTACCGCAAGAGCGCCTATGGCAAAAATCAGGAAGCCGGTCTTTATCAGCCTGGCGTCGATAATATATTTGCTGACATTGTAATCCTGGTCAAATTTCGGCAGAAGCCAAATTAACGGCTCAACTGTATATTTGTAGAAAAGTGAAACATTAGTCCCGAGGTAAGAAAAGGAGCCGACAATAAAACCGTTTATCACACCGGTAAAAAAGAACGCAAGACTGCAAAGCACAGCCACGGGAAACCCCAGCCAGGTGGAAAGCGAGACGCCAAGAACGGCAAAGAAAACAAGCCTGGCGAAAACAAGAAGCACAGCCCGCACATAATTCGTCCCAAAACCTCCGGCCTTATAGAGGACCTCGAAACCGTCTTCCTGCGGGAATATAACCGTTGTGTCGTTGATAGGGTCATTATAAAAAACAACCGCCAGATAACCGTCTGGAGCTACAGCACTGGCAGGCACCTGGAATTCATGGACAGCCTTAACCACTTCTTTGCGCGGAGTAACGTAAATCGGGGTCTTCATCCTTTCCTGTCCATATTTAATCTGCCGATAATCTCCGACATACCAGACACCGTAAATGTTCTTGTCGGGCGGAGGAATTGAAGCCTCAAATTTAAAACGAATAAAAAGACTATCATTGGGGTCCCGCGGTTTTACGTTGTTAAACTCCCACAAAACCATTCCGCTGGGCGCAGCAGAGTGCATACTATATTGTCCCGCTTCAACCATTTCATTTATAATTTGCTGTTTGTTTTTCGACTCGTCCAGCTGCCCGGAACGCCGCATCTCATTATATGCGTCGTTTGCGCGAGCTTCTAATATCTGCTGGTCAAAATTAACTTTCAATGACGCTCTGGCGGTAAAAAACTCGTTATTAAGCACGTCAAGGTCATCGCCTTTGACCTTTGATAGCCGGGGTATCTGCAGCGTCAGCGAATAAATTACGGTTGAAAACACAAACAAAAGCAGCAAATCCAGAACTACTACCCCAAGCACCTTGCCGAGTATCAATTCAAAGCGTCTAATCGGCTTGGTAACAACGGTGTAAATCTGTTTATGCTTAATATCGCTGCTTAAGGTGTAGCAGGACACGATAATTGTAAGAATCGACAGCAGCAAACCCGTAAGGCCGAGACCATAACTGATAAAACTCTGTATCCGTCCTTTTATTGTGCCGTCGCCTGTGCTTGTAATACTCATAATCGGCAGCAAAATAATCAACAGCAGCATAAAGACTATTGCCGTCTTCATCCTCATCGCAGAGACAAAGCTGTTTTTGGCAACAGCCCAGACCCTACTCATTTTCCTTCTCCTGAGCATTTTTGTCCTTCTTTTTGAGCTGTTCTGTCAAATCTTTTGGTTTTGTAAGCTCGTTGAGAAGGTCTTTTTTTATGCCATCCTGGGATTGAGGCTCGTTTTCTTCCAGCGATTTTTGTTCAACAGGTTCGGATATCTTCTGCGAAGCCTGCTGAGCCAATTTGCTTAAAACATCTAAATCAGGCCCTGCTTCGATTGTTTCAGCTTCGGCCTGCTGAGTTTTTTTATTCGGTTCAATCTTCGCGGCAACAAGTCTGTCGAGCACATCCGAGACGGCAGCAACTCTTTGTGCATCGGTAGCCTCAATACGATTTACCGCGCCGCTTGTAGGCTTTTGCTGCTGCTGGGCCTGTCTGACAATATCAATAAAAAAGGATTCGAGTTTCTGCATCGGCGGTTTAATTTCGAACTCTCCGCCGTCCTTTTCGACAATTCGTTTTATCTGTTCTATTGCCCTGTCGGTCAGGACATTTGTTGTAATCTGAGTTTTATCTTTTCTTTCGAGCAGCTCCTCAACGCTTCCTTCTCTTTGCACCAGGCCGCCGTACATTATAGCGACATGGTCGCAGACTTCCTCAGCATCGGCCAGCAGATGACTGCTAAGCAAAACAGTTTTTCCGCGTTTTGCAAGCTCAACGATGAGGTCTTTAATCTGTCTTGTTCCGATAGGGTCAAGTCCGCTTGTCGGCTCATCGAGGATAAGAAGTTTCGGGTCATTTATAAGAGCCTGAGCAAGTCCGATTCTTCTTGCCATACCCTTTGAAAAAGTTCCGATCGGCCTGTTTGCCATTCCCGCCAGTCCCACCATATCGAGCAGCGCATCAATTCGGGCTTTTCGAACCCTGCTGTTCAAGCCGAAAAGGCAGCCGTAAAAATCCAGCGTTTCCCTGGCGTTCAGATACGAATAGAGATACGATTCTTCAGGCAGAAATCCGATTTGAGCGCTTATTCTGGGGTCTTTGCTGTCTCCGCCCAGCACAATCGCTTTTCCTTTTGTCGGATGCAGAAGACCAAGCAGCATTTTAAGAATCGTTGTCTTTCCCGAGCCGTTGGGCCCCAGGAGTCCGAACACCTGGTTGTTCCTGACCTTTATATTGAGATTGTCAACGGCCACAACCCTGCTTCTGCCCCACCAGTCGGCAAAGATTTTGGTTAATGAAAATGTCTCTATTACAAATTGTCCGTCTTTCGCAGTCAAAATACCCTCTCAAAATCAGAAAGATTAAATTCCGGTATGAAAAATTTAATTAAATATTCGCCGCCGGAGTATAGTTATGCGGTTCAAGCTCTTCGCCGTATCGCACCAATCTGGCGCTGTTGAATACTACAACCAGCGAACCAACAAAGTGCAGCAGAGCCGCGTAAATCAGCGGCAGCCAGCCGATAGCGGAAGCCGAAACGCCAAGGATTATAAACAGAATTCCGAATAACAAATTCTGATTTATAACCGCTGTCGTTTTTCTTGAAAGTTTAACCAGAAACGGCAGTCTCTTAAGGTCGCTGCTCATAAGTGCTATTGACGCTGAGTTTATAGCGACATCGCTGCCCGCAGCGCCCATCGCAATGCCCAAGTCGCCGCTGGCAAGAGCCGGTGCGTCATTTATTCCATCGCCGACCACCGCGACGACAAATCCGTCTTTTTTCATCTGTTCAACAATAGCAAGTTTGTCCTGCGGCAGGCATTTCGCCTTAACATCTGTGCATCCGAGCTCAGAGGCGACTCTTTTGGCAACTTCCTCCCTATCGCCGGTGAGCATCGTTATACGCCTTACACCCGTGTCAATCAATTGCTCAACCGCAAATCTCGCTTCCGGCCGGGTCTTATCCTGCAGGCCTATCCAGCCAATACATTTTTTATCTTTACCGACGTATAAAGTGCTAAACCCCTGCTCTTCGTGCAATGCGGGGTCCGGCACCGTAGAAGTATCTATGCCATTTTCGTGCAGGAAAGTATCCCGCCCGACAAAAATCTTTGCTCCGTCAACAGAAGCTTTTACGCCTTTTCCAGGCGTCTCAGAAAAATCGCCCGGCATAATCAGCGACAAGTTCGCTTCTTTGGCGACCGTTTGCAGCGCCCTTGCGGCCGGATGTTTACTCATCTGTTCGGCTGAAGCAGCGAATTTTAAAAGTTCCGCCGGCTCAATGCCCTCGGCAGGCGTAAGTTTTGTTACATAAAGCTGGCCTGTCGTCAGAGTTCCGGTCTTATCGAAGACCATCGCTGTAATTCTGCCGGCAAGTTCGAGGTCGGCGACTTTCTTTATAAGGATACCCAGCCT
This sequence comes from Phycisphaerales bacterium, assembly GCA_003142595.1. GTDB lineage: Bacteria > Planctomycetota > Phycisphaerae > Sedimentisphaerales > UBA12454 > UBA12454. The sequence goes on along the minus strand of PLMU01000010.1, from coordinate 55,501 downwards.
TGCCGAAGCGGACAAAGCCGCTACCATCGCAGTCGGCGTCGCAAGAATCAACGCGCACGGACAGGAAACGACAAGAGCGCCAATCGCACGATTCACATTTCTTGTAAAAAACCAAATAATTGCGGATACCATTAATATAGTCGGTATGTACCATTTTACATACCTGTCGATTATACGCATAATAGGTATCTTTGTATGTTCAGCCTGGAGGATAAGCGACTGGACTTTTCCAAGCGTCGTATCTTTTCCGGCCCGTGTAACCTTTATATCAAGCACGCCGGTAAGATTGTTCGTGCCGGCAAAAACCTGCATTCCGGGAACCTTATCGACAGGCAGCGATTCTCCTGTAATTGTCGCTTCATTGACAGAGCTTAATCCTTTTATAACTTCGCCGTCGGCAGCAATATTATCGCCGGGCCTTATCCTGATAATGTCATCGCATTTTAACTGGCTGGCGCTGATTTGTTTTTCGCCGCCGCCAGAATCGAGCAGCGAGGCCTTTGTAGGCGTAAGTTTGATAAGCGATTCAATCGCGGCTCTGGCCCCAAGCGCAGTTCGCGTCTCGACAAGCTCGCTGAGCAGCAGAAAGAATGCCACAACGCTCGCGGCGACATAATCGCCGGTAGCAAAGGCGGCAATTATCGCCAGAGCAACCAGCTCATCCATATGCATATCACCACGCATAACAGATTTTATCGAATGGATAATAACCGGCGCTCCCAGCAGTATCGCTGCAAGCATTGCCAGCAGTTCCTTAACCTCCGGCTCGGTGCCGACATAGAAAGAAGGATTTTTGCCGTAAAAAATCGGCGAAATCAAACTGTTCAACAGAAGCATTCCACCAAGCAGCGTCCCGGCCAATGCCAAGCTGACTCGAACCTGTTTGCGATGCGTCTTTGCGGCATCTACTTCATATTCCGCTAATTGTAATGCTCTATGTGTCATTTTTTCTCTTTTTCTTTTCCTATAGTCGGGTCTCTGTTTATCATAACCCTGAATTCACTATTTTTAACATCTCCGCTCGGCTGTGCAATTATCGTTTCCTGTGTATTGCTCAGGACTTCTTCAATCGCATCCTGATATATTCTCTGCACAACCAGTTTCGGTCTTTTCTGATATTCCGGCAGAAGTTTTTTAAGATAGTCGGCGTTGGCTTTTGCGGATTCAACAACTTTAGTTTTGTATGCCCTCGCTTCTGCTATAGTCTGCTGCACGGTTCCGGAAGCATTATTCCAGAAATATTCTCTCTGCTGGCTATTGGTATCCGGTGAAAGTACCGCATTAATCATTTCGCCTCCGCCGGCCTCGTTGATTTTGCTTTCGGCATAGCCTTTCGCTTCGCGAATCATTTTATCAGCTTCGTTGCTGGCCTTTATTGACGCGACAAACGCGTCGTTGACCTGCCTGGGCCATATAACTGCGGTAAGCTGTATCGAATCGACCTCTATTCCGGTATTCATATCGTCGAGCTTTTTCTGAAGCAGTTTTTCGGCATCTTTGGCCATCCGGGAGTCGCTTTTTATAGCCTCATCGATGCTAAAATTCACCATCGACACAACAATGGCCTCGGAAGCGACAGCCTTTAAAAACGGTTCTACGCTCTGCGGTATTACATCAATCTGACTTTGTCCGGCATCGGGTCTTTTCAGATTAATGTTTTTGAAAAACAATTCGCAATCAGAAATTCTATAAGTGAGCTGCCATTTGGCGTGGATAATATTATAGTCGCTGCCGCCCTTTAAATCCGCAATGGTATCATTTCTGGTAATACAATACCCATCCACTACAGGGTCAAGCGTTGCACGTCCGGAAGTCGTTTCGTCATACCAGAATGAATCTATCGCAGTTCGCAGGATAGTGTTTCTTGCGGGTAATTTTATTACTTCTTCGACAGGATACGGAACCGCCCAATGCAGTCCGGGACCGAGAATTCTGCTCTCGGTTGTATCGCCGCGGATTTTCCCGAATTTGAGCACCATTGCACGCTGGTCAGGAGCAACTGTAAAAATTCCTGAAGTGAAAAACAGCACGATAAGGACAGCCATAATAATCTTTAGAACAGCAAAACTGATTCTAAGAGCCTCGGCAAGACTTTTGCTGCCGGCGTCCATTTCCGCGATAAATACCTGCGGCTCCTGCTCGGCTTCGTGATGATGATTGTGATTATGATGTTCGTGATTCATATTTTATTTAGTCGCACCTTGTTTAGGTTCAAGTTTCGGCATTTCTTTAAGCAGTTTGAAAGGCTCGGCATCGGCCGGCAAAACAACGGTCGTTCTTTCCTTAAGGGTTTTCTTCAGAGTTTCAATTTCACGAAGGAACATTGCGAATTCCGGGTCGGCCTCTAACATTTTATAATACTGTGCCGCCTCGGCATCGCCGGCGCCGCGGATAGCCTTTGCCCTGGCTTCGGTGGCCGCCATCAGTTCAGTAATCTTCGAATCGGCATCGCTTTTTATTCGTGTCGCCTCGGCACTGCCTTGCGCTAAAGTGGCCTCGGTTTTGCGTTTCCTGTCGGCTCTCATCCGGGCAAATACATCTTCCGTAACTTTTTCGCTCACCTTGAGCATCTTAATTCCGACAGATTCGACCTTAATGCCATAAGCCGCTTTTACCGGCTCATCGATAAGCTGAGCCATTTCACTTTCGATATCGCCGAATTTAATCTGGCCCCGGTCGGTGTTGACAAACTCGCTGAAATAATGTTTTCCGACAACCTTATTCTGCACATCGCGGAGCCGGCTTTTAAGCAGTTTTTCGGCTGCCGGTACATCCCGCACAGCCTCGCGAAATTTAATCGGCTCGGCGATTCGCCACACAATATAAGTTTGAACAATAATTGGTTCTCCGCCTTTTGTAACCGTTTCTTCTTCGACACCTTCAAAGAGCAATTGCCTTGCATCGTATTTGACCAGCGTCTGAATTGGGGCAGGCCATTTTAATCTCCAGCCCGGCTCAGTTATCGGCCGGGTGGGTTTGCCGAAGGTAAGAACCAGCGCCATTTCTGACTGGCGAACCTGAAACGAGACCAGATAGAGCATCATAATCCCGACAATCAGGACAACCAGAACTATAACCGCAAAATTTTTCATACTGCTATATCCTTAACTTTCGTTGATATCATATCTATTGTTATTTGCCCGTCCCAACATCATAGAGGCTCGGAACAAGTTTTTCCTGCAGGTCAACAATTGTTACCTCTTTATCGCCGCCCGGGAAAACGATATATTTTCTTATGCCTGGCAGAGACTCTTCCAGCATACTCATTTTAAGCTCATGCATATAAATTCTCTTGGATGCCTGGTATGCTTTCAACTGCTGACTGAATCTTTCACCGGAGGCTTTCGCCAGCGTTGCCTTTTCATACGCATAACTTTGAGCCTGCCTTAGTTTGGCAAACAGTTCGCCGCTTGCGCCGTCAAACGCCTTATCAAGCTGGAGTTTTATTTTATCGTACTCCGGGCCTTTTTGCGGCGATTGCATATATTTGGCGGCAAGCTCATGTAATGCTATCGCCTGTTTGACTGAGCCGACATTGCCGGTAAAAATCCTGTCTCTTCGCGATATCGCCTCAAGTATCAAAGCCTGCTTCTTTTGCACCGCTCCGTTGACCGCCTGAAAATCCTGAGCCACTGCCGGCGGCGGATGAAAACCTTCGAAGCCCATAAATACTATTTCCACGCCCAGCCCCTGCTTGTCGGCCTGCTGCTGGATATTTTTAGCGACTATCGCGGCGGCTTTTTCTCTGCCTGCCCCAAGCATACTTTCTTCTTTGCTGACGCTTTCGTCTTCAGGTTCAATATGGGCTCCCGCTACATATTGCACCACCTCTTTATAGCAAATCGCTTTTAAGACATCTTCGCTGTCGGCGTGATTATACAAATATTTATAAAGGTCAACGACACGATACTGCACAGGTATCGACGCCCTGATAATGCTTACAGGCACAGCGCCTTTTTCCTGCGAGGTCATGCCTTCCGTCGCGACCAAAAGATTATACTCTTCTTTATAATGCTCGGTGTTCCACAGCAGCGGCAGCTTTTGACCTTCCTGGTCCTCACGAGGCGTATAACCTATATATATCTCCTGGATTTGTTTTGTTGGAAATTCCTGTGTAATTCCGAACGGCCAGGGCAGCTTGAAAGTGATTCCGGGGCCAACGAGCCTTACCTTGCCCTGTGAATCGACAGGCGAGCCGAATCTTTCGATTATTGCCTGCGACTCAGGATCGATAATTGCAACACAGCTTAATAAATAAAGAATAATTGCTGAAAAAATTATCAGCGGTATCACGGCCTGCTCGACTATTTTATAAAACCACGTCTGGGAGACTTTAAAGCCGAACTGATAATCTATAACACTTGCGACAGTCCGCAGGATACGGTGCGGAGCGGAGATAGTGCCCAGAAGCCTGCTGTCGAAAGCGACGCTGCTGTATTGGCCTTTAATCCGCGGCCGATATATATCGAATATGAAATTTAATGCCGTTTCGCAGCCGACGAGTATGAGCACACTGGGCACAACCCAGTTTAGAGCGATTAAAACAATCTGGATTTTGAATTGCGCAAATGCCATCCCGGCCGCACAGACGAAAGAAAGAATCGTTGTTGCCATGAAGAAACTGCCGCCGGCTTTGAGTGGCCGCCATCGTTCCTCGGTTGACAAACCTGTAGAGTAAAGCGAAAACAAAAAGCTGACAAACGCTATCGCCGCGGCCAGAACCGCTCCCAGCAGCAGGTTATTGAATTCCTCGCCGGTTCGACCTGTGATGGTTCTTCTTAAAAGATATGCGCCGATAGCAATCTGATATATTGCGATAAGAATTGAAAAAATCGGCAGAAACCATTTTTCAAAAATTCTCAACCTGTTCTGCGCGACTGCGAAAAGTTCCGAATGTGTCTTTTGCGCCTCGAATATGGTATCACCTCCGCTGCCTTTAGCAAGCTGAGAGATATCGAGTTTTTCCTGTTCGGCAAGAGCCTTCTGGTAGAACTGCACTGCAAGCACGGCCCATATCACTGCCGCGGCAAGTATCTGCCAGCTCAATGCAAACAGTGCATACACTCCTGTAACTTTACTCAGGACAAAACAGGCCGGAAAGAAAATCGCACTCAATATAAGAGCTGCCAGACAAACGTGAGCTGCCCTTCTGTATTCGGTCTGCATCATGGCCTTTTGTTTATCCTTAAATTAAAATTATCTGAACTCATATTCGTGTCCAAAGTATACAATAAAGTTGCTTTACTACAAGCATAAAAGACGTTATTATAATTGATAAGCCTTGCAGCACAATATTGTTAATGGAAAATATTATGTTCTTCAAATTTTTTGCTATCACTAAAAATACTTTCGTAGAGATAATCAGACAGCCGGTTTATGCAGTTATTATTGCCGCGGCTGTGTTTCTCTTTTTTATTAACCCATCGCTTACAATGTATACGATGGACGATGATAATAAGCTTTTAAGAGAATTAGGGTTATCTACGCTATTCATTGCCGGATTGTTCATCTCAATTTTCGCCGCTTCTGCAGCAATTACCGAGGAAATTGAGTCAAAAACCATAATCACCACCCTTTCCAAGCCTGTTCCGAGGTTTATCTTCATGTTAGGTAAGTTTTTCGGCGTTATTGGCGCATTACTCCTTGCCCACTATATATTTACGATAGCTCTGCTTATGTCCATCAGGCATGGCGTATTAACTAATGCCTCCGACACTCACGATATGACCGTAATGCTCTGTGCAGGGGTTACTATAATTCTCCCTATTGTCATAACTACTTTCCTTAACTACTTTTATGATTTTAAATTCACCTCTACCGCCATAATTTTTATTTCTATTTTTGCGACAATTTCAATCGCCTTTTTGGCTTTCATAGACAATGAATGGAAATACAATCCTGCCGGAAATAAAATAGCGGCATTTGATATTTATGCCTCAATTTTGCTTTTGATAGCGCTTTTTGTGCTTACGGCGGCGGCAATAATGTTTTCCACCCGGTTTAACGTCCTTGTTACCTTAAGTAGCTGCATCGGCCTGTTTTTGCTCGGCCTTGTGAGCGATTATATCTTCGGCAGACTTGCTGACGCCCATTTATGGGCTAAAATAGGTAAAATAATAGTCCCAAGCCTTCAGGTTTTCTGGATTAGCGATGCCATATATGAGGAGAGTGCTACAATAACCAACGGCTATATTGTGTCCTGCGGAATCTACGGCCTGTTTTATACGGCGGCTTTTATTCTGCTTGCAGTCGCCCTGTTTGAACGAAAACAAGTCGGGTAAATAAAGCGGTTTGCCCCTACAAAACTTTTTCTACTGCGGTTTCGTCACAGTTTTCCTGTTTGGTGCATTTGGCACAATCGCTCCAAACCTTCATTGGAAGCGTTTTTTTGTCAACTATAGTAAACCCCTGCTTTTCGAAAAACTTCGGCACAAGTGTCAGCGCAAAGATTTTTTGAACGCCGATAACTTTCGCCTGCTCGACGGCCTGTTCAACTAAGGCTTTCCCGATTTCCTTGCCCTGGAATTTTTCATCGACGGCAAGCGATTTCAATTCCGCCAAATCAGACCAGATAACCTGCAAAGCACAGCAGCCGACAATATTTCCGTCAACTTCCGCAACGCTGAACATCTGCAAATTGTCGTAGATATACACCTTTGAGCGGAACAGCATTTTATCAAACTGCGCATTGTGACTGATTAGCGAATAAATCGTTTCAACATCTTTAACTGTTGCGTTTCTTACTATCATAGTGAAAAATATAACTTTATAATCTGATTATGCAATAAATATTAAAGGATAAATTTTATATATATTTTAGTCGTAAGTCATTTGTTTAGCACCTCAAAGAACTTACAACATTTTTTATACAGTGTAAATCAGCGTCAAAAAATAACCTCGATTTTTTCAATTAAAAAAAATGGCCGGTCAGTCACGCAACTTCTGGACTGACCAGCCTATATCTTTTCCCCGGTTTTTCCGGCCGGAGTTTCGCCGCCCGTTCTACAGTGCAGCGTGAGCAGCGTTATCGTTTGCGTTAAATCCACCGGTCGTTGTGTTGAAATACCAGCCGCTGTCGTATGAAGTATTAGGGCCTGCACCTGTATGGACTTCGTTACTGTCATTGAATGGATTTGTTGGTATCCTCATAATGTAAGGACCATACATCTTGTCTGCCGGTGATTGTGTCGTTGCCGGAACACCGTCTGAATTTGTATATTTAGTCATTGCTAATTGAAAGGTCAGCCCTTGGGTTCCAGGCAGTTGTGTTTTATGTTGAAGCTTATAAAGCTGAATCTGAGACCGGACAGTCTGCAAGTCGTTTACAAGGTTTGAAAACTTCGCCTCTTCACTGGCTTGGCTGAACTGCGGTATTACTATCGCAACAAGAATGCCGAGGATAATCACGATAATTAATATTTCAACCAGCGTAAACCCACTTCGTTTTTTCATTTTACTTCTCCTTTATTTTGATAAAGGGTTGGGACTTTCTTTAATTTTCGACTAAGAGCGATTTTCCTGTCTCTGCTATCGGTTAGCAGGCTTTTAGACTTAATCTATTATCTAATCAGCCTTTTTTTACTCAAAACCGCCTTTTACGCCCCATAAAAATTCATTTTTTATTTAATAAGAGTCCGAAAATATCTTTCCATATACATACATTCGCCCTTGAGAATATAGAAAATAAAAAGTTAAATGCAAAATTGGGATAAAAAATCAGTCTTTTAACGTTTGCGAATCTTTCAAGCCGCTGATTTTGATTTTTCTGCTGCTAACCCCGTTATGCTGCATATCTATATATATGCAGTCGAATCCTTTAAGTGCCCCGGCAACTTTGTCGGCCCATTCTATAAGAACAACCGATTCAGGTCCTGATAAATCTTCGAATCCCAAAGCCGCAAACTCCGCGATTGTGTTTATTCGGTATGCGTCGATATGATAAATATTTAATCTGCCCTCGTATTCATTGATAATCACGAAAGTCGGACTATTCACAAGTTTTGGCCTTGTCGCTCCCATTCCTGCCGCGATACCTTTGACCAGGCTCGTCTTGCCGCTGCCCAAAGGCCCAGTCAGGCAGACAATCTTCTCTGCCTCAAGCAACTCACCTATCCTTTTGCCGATCTCAAAAGTCTTTTCAACAGAATCTGAAATTATTTCTTCCATTTGTTTCGAATTTCGCATTTAGGATTTCGAATTTTCTTTTAAATGGTCATATCCGCCGGGAAGAAGAACCCTGATTTTTTTATTTATTTCTATTTTCACTTTATTCCCTGAAGTGATTTTGCCAATTTCTGTGATTTTCGTTTTAAATCTCCATTGTTTCTTAAGCCGTTTGAATTTCTTCTGCGGCATCGTGAAAAGCAATTCAAAATCTTCCCCATCGTTTAAAGCGTTATTTAATATTTTTGAGTTTTTAGAAACTGGAATTTTATCGGCATATACAATTGCGCCTTTTTTGCTCAATCTGCAAATATGATTAAGGTCTGTGCTCAGTCCGTCGCTGATATCCATCATCGAATTTGCTCCCGCCTCGGCAATCGCCAAAGCCTCTTTGATTCGCGGCTCGAAAACAAGATGTTTGCCTGCTAATGACCCGCCCAAAGTCCCCGTCACGCAAATCATATCACCGGCTTTTGCCGTGCTTCTTTTGACAGGCTTTGTTTTCCCCGGCACACTCAACATCGATACGCTAATCGCCAAAGGTTTAGTCCAGCTTGTCATATCCCCGCCCACAAGCGGGCAGTTATACTTTTTCATCGCAACAAGTATTCCTTTGTGCAGTCTTTTTAATTTTTGAGAGCCGAAATTTCTCGGCAGCCCAACCGAAACAACCGCCGCAAGCGGAATTGTCGCCATCGCTGCGCAATCGCTCAGACTTGCCGCCATAGATTTATAGCCGATTTGTTCAAGGCTCGTTTTTTTCGTATCGAAATGCACCCCGTCCAGAAGCATATCTGTTGTGATAAGAACTGACCCGCCTTTCGGCAATTTGATTTGTGCCATATCGTCGCCGATACCTATGGGGAATTTCGACCGGCTCAATTTTCCTTTTGCCGCGAAGTATTTAACAAGTTCAGTTTCGCCGCCGCTCATTGTTTTGCGAACTGTTTTTTCCAGTAATTTATCTGCTCAATCATCTGCCCCGGCGACGCAGCCGCTGCCGTTGCGTACGAAGCGGCCACATTCTTACTGCCCAGGCACTGATAAACATCCTCGCCGATAACATTACTGAACTTTTTGAATTGTTCTATCGAAACATCTGCAAGAGCCTTGCCGTCTTTTTCGCATTGAGCGACAAGACTGCCGACGATTCCGTGTGCCGTCCGGAAAGCCACTCCCTTTTTAACAAGGTATTCCGCCAGTGCTGTCGCGTCCAGAAATCCCTTATCAAGTCCTGCCGAAATCTTCTCATGTTTAAAACTCGTATTATCAACTATCGCGCAGGCCATATCCAGGCAGGCCTCTATCGTATCCGATGCCTTAAAAGTATGCACCTTGTCTTCCTGCAGGTCGCGGTTATAGCCCGATGGCTGCGCCTTCAATATCGTAAGAATCGCCATAAGCGAACCGTAAAGCGTTCCCGTCTTGCCGCGAATCAATTCGAGCATATCTGGATTGCGCTTCTGCGGCATCATACTCGACGATGTGCAGAACGCGTCGTCAATACGTATAAAATCGAATTCCGTCGTCGAAAAAATAATCCAGTCTTCCGCCAGTTTCGACAGATGCGCCGAGATTAAACAGCTATCGAATATAAACTCCGCGCAGAAATCTCTATCGGAAACCGAATCAATCGTATTATAGGTAATATCCGAAAAGCCCAACAGTCCGCAGACTTGTTTTCTATCCAAAGGCAGTGACGACCCCGCAATCGCCCCGCTTCCAAGCGGCGAAAGGTTTAAAAGCAGTCGGCAGTTTTTCAGCCGCAGACTATCGCGGTGAAGCTGTTCGACAAAACTCAAAAGATAAGCCGCGATGGAAATCGGCTGCGCCCGCTGCATATGTGTATACGCCGGCATAATATTAGCCGTATATTTCTCCGCCAGTTTCACAAATGCCTTTTGCAGCAGGGCTATTTTTGCCTGTATTAATTCTATCTCGTCGCGCATCCACAGCCGCATATCCGTTGCGACCTGGTCATTTCGGCTTCTGCCTGTATGCAGTTTCTTTCCCGCCTCGCCTATTTTCGATATCAGCGCAGCCTCGATTGCCATATGAATATCTTCATAAGTCTTATCGAATTTGAACTTGCCCTCGGAAATCTGGTGAGATATTTCAACAAGAGCGTCTTTTATCTGCTTGAATTCTTCTTTCGTAAGCAGTTTTCTCTCGCTTAGCATCTCTGCGTGCGCGATTGAGCCGACGATATCATACTTATAGAGCCGCTTATCGAACGATAGCGACTCTACAAAATCGACTGCCAAAGAATTTGTAGGTTTGCCAAGCCGATGTTCCCAGGAGCGTATGCCCTCCCTTAGTGGACTTTTTTGCGTCTCTGCCATAATTTGCTCCGATTAATAATTTATTAGAAATTATAACCGCAAATCTTAAATTTTAAACCTTAAACTTGTCCGCCGGAGGCGGATTTTAAATTAATCTTGTCGAAGCCGCAGCGCAGATCCCGACGCATCGGGACGACTATTGTCTCTCTTCTTTTGGTCTCGTCTTCCACCTTCTGTGAATCCACCAGTATTGCGTCGGGTCTTTGCGGATTGAATCTTCAAACGCCTTGGTATATTCCTGCGTAATCCAATGCAGCGGGTCGTCTTTATCTTTCCATTCTTCCGGCATAATTAGTCTTGTCATCTCCATTTCGAAAAAGAAGCGATCGCCGGCTCTTCTGCTTACCCCAATGCCGATTGGCAGATTATATTGAATCGCCAGCAGGCCTATACTTTTGTATGTGCTCGCCTTTCTGCCGAAAAAATCAACAAAAATTCCTTTTTTGCCCGCGTTCTGGTCTGCGACAAAACACAATGTCGAACCCTGTCGGACAATTTGTTCCACCTGCTCTGTCGCGCCTTTTTTATCGATTATTTTCTGTCCCCTGCGCTGCCGAACGTCATAGAGATATTTATTTATAAATTTATTATCCAGCGGTCTTGCGATACTGTAAATATCGAAATCAAATTCTCCAAGCAGATAGCCTATTATCTCGAAATTCCCATAATGAGGCGTAACAAGCAGCAATGGCCGATGTTCCTGCATCATCCATTTGACCCGCTCGACATTTTTATAGCTTGAATATTGTTCCCAGTTATCTTTTCGTATTATTCGCGGCAAAAAAACCACATCCACTGCGAACATTACTAAATTCTCAAAACTCCGTATGCCCGTTTCCTCAATCCATTTTTCGTCTTTATCCGGAAAACTTGCGCGCAGATTTTCAATGGCTCGTTCTCTGCCGCTGCGATAATGCTTCCAGAACCCCTTGCCAAGAAATTTGGCGAACTTTAAAACCTTTTCAACAGGAAACAAACAGACAAAAAACAAAAATATCCGCAGCAGAACATATACCAGCCATTGTTCGACAATGGTCTGCTTGCGTTTATGCCTTTTTCTTTCTCGTTTTTCTTCTGTCATAATTTTTTTGTGTTACTTTGTCTCTGCGAATTGAACTATCATCGATTCAATCGCCGTTTGCGCCGTTGCTCTGCCGGTCTTTATCTGGTAATCGAACTCGGCAAGCTGCCGCAGGCAATCGCCGATTCTTTTAAGCCCGATTTTTTTTATAATGTCGAATAATTTCTGGTTCCAGATATTTAATTTTTTAGCGACAAAATCCGGCCGCTCGCCTTTTTGCAGCATCGCCGCCGCCGTAAACATCCTGCGAAAATGCCACGCGAACGCCCCTAAAACTGTATATTCCGCGTCCTTATCGGCATCGAACATCATTCGCAGTTTCTCAATCGCCGTTCCCGTATCTGCCGCCATCATCGAATCGATAACTTCAAACGCCCCGAAAACTCTGTTTCGCCCGACAAGTTCCGCTATTTCTTTTTCCGTTATATTTTTCGCCGCCGCGACATACGCCGCCAGTTTATCTATTTCGTTCCGCAGTATCCCCGGCTCGTCGCCCGAAAGTTCAATCAGCATTTGCGCCGCGTTGTAGGAAAGATTTTTATTATGCTGTTCTCTTGTGTAATCGCAGATATAGCCGACAAGTTCCCGTGATTTTAATTCTCCGACCTCTATCAATTGCCCGACTTTCGGCAGCGCCTTCGCAAGCCGCGTATTCGATGCCCAGCTTCCGACTGTAAGGATTAGAACGCCGCTGGCCGCCGGACTTTCAAAATATTTTTCCAGCATATCTCGGTTATCGCTTACAAAATCATCCGCTCCCGCCAGAACAACCACGCGTCTTTGGGCCAGAAACGGCAGCGTCCTCAATTCGTCAAAAACCTCTACCGCCGTTACTTTATCCGCATCTGCCCGCCAAAGGCACATTTGCATTTGGTCAGGTTTTAAAAGCTCTCCCACAAGGCCGGCTGTCTTTTCCGCAACAAGAAATTCATCCTTGCCCGCTATTACATATACTTGACCGCCTGGGCGGTTTGGTTTTATATCTGTTTTCTTCATTTGTCATTCCCGCGAAAGCGGGAATCCATTTTGTTTAGCCCCCGGTTTTACCGGGGTTTCGGTTCTTTTCGTATTTAACCTCCCTGACCTGTCAGGGGGTTCCGTCTTTGTTATTTCGGGGTCAAAATCGCCATGTTGTTTATCTGTCGTTCGCCTTCATTTTGAACTGTCAAGTATTCCTTGACAGTTGAATTTTCTGTCAATTCGCTTTCATTCGCCATTTTTTGTTCCACTTTATTTTATTTTTTCATAAAATTATCGTAATAATCAAGAATTCGGGAAACTGTTGAATCAGCGGTAAATATGCCTCCATTTTCCTTTCTAATGCCTGCAAAAGTCGAAAGAATATATTCTGCATCTTTCCGTTCAATTCCATAAAGAATAAAATAAGCTGCGTCAAGTTCCGCCATAAGTCCGCTGCGTTCCGAATCGTTCCATTTATGAACCGTAGGTTTAAAGCCCGCTGCCTCGGCCAGTGGTATCATATCGTTGCTTGTGCAGGTTAGTTTCAATACCCGCTCCGATATCCATTTCTCAAGAGTTTGCTTTTTGTCCCATGGACATTTTTGCTCATAGAAATCAGGAGCAAATGTTGGAATTTGATTGATAATAAAATAACTTAGGTTTACTCCTCCGATTTTTTGTCGGCAGATATAATCGTAAGCAAGGGCATTAAAATTGGCGAGTAAGCAGGCGGTAAGACGAACACTAATACCAGTGCCGGTAAAAATGAGGGGTGCTGAATGAACTACGCCGGAATATGGTATAAATGCAGCAATCATCGTACGTTCATTTGTTGGGCTGGTAACATTTTTAAATGCGATAATTCTTGTAATGTCACGATCGCCGAGAACACTTTGGATATTGACTTCATCAACCCACCATCTAGACTCAACGGCAAATTCCGGGTTTTGGTGCTGGACAAGAGAAGTCTCATCTGTTTGGCCTTGGCGCATCCAGTTTTCTTCATCAACAACAACACCTGCGGCACGATGGTCAAACATCTGAATCATCTTTGCTTCATAGAGAGGGAGAAAAACCTGTTTTCGTTTTTTCCAGAGTTGGCCATCGCGTTTGAATCCATCAGCCTTGAGTTGTTCAGCAGTACGGAATAATTCGGCATCTGCACTTTGATGAAACATTGTAAAGAATTTTATGTCCCACGGATTACCGCCTTCTTTTCTATTTTCATCAATCAAAATAGGAACACGGCGGTAAATTGCCTTTGTTAGTTCAGCATCCTCTTTTTTACGGAATATCGGACAGGTTCGGGTATTGGGATTAAGAAGCTTAAAATCATCGGAAGATAGAGATATATGCCTGTGCCTGTGTTTGTCATTGACATCGTCTATGGTGTGAGCAAAGAAAACAAAATCAATCGAATCTGTTTTATGTTCCCTGCCGCCGAAAAGAAGAATTGAAAACTTAAAACGTCCATCAACATCTGTAAATATTTTTTTTCTATTTTCAAAATCATATAACGCAATTAGAGAATTTGAATCGGTTAATTCGACAAAGAAATCTTTTGTTGTGTTATCAGTTGCAATTCCTGATGGAACAAGCAGACCTACACGGCCTATAGGGGAAACGATTGATTTTGCAAGTTCGGCAAAAACTGCATAGGTATTAATATCGCCTTTGCCTGTGAGAGGAAAACGTTCACATTGGCGAATATAGGTTATCGTTTTTTCAGTGGATTCTTTTATTTGTATATAACGGCCATAAAGAGAGGGATTTTTCTTCTGGAGTTTTTCAATAAGTTTTCGACTTTCGGCAGCGGTTGGAGCTTCGAGTATGTCAGGAGCGGAAGTGTCGAAAAATTCACGGTTTTTAATCGTAAACCGCTCCCAGGGCGGATTGCCTATAACGCAGTCGAAACCGCTATTTGGTCTGGAGAAAACTTCAGGGAAAGTTTTTCGCCAATCCATAGCGTGAACAGTTATGTTCGGGTCGGATATGAGAGAATTTCCGCAGACAATATTTTTGGAAAGGTCTGCAAGAGACTTGCCTTTATGGGCGGATTGCAGCCAGAGTGAAAGCTGCGCTATTTCAACAGCCGCAGGTGAAAGGTCAACGCCGAAGATATTATCGTGAAGTATAAAGTCGGGTATTTGGTCTTTCAGTTTCTCTGCTTGTTTTTCATCGGATTGTGCGATAAGCACAACAAGGTCGGTATATTTTTCTTCGAGAACTTGATAAGCCTGTATAAGGAATGCGCCGCTGCCGCAGGCGGGGTCAACGATTTTAATCTGGCGTAGAGTTTCGATGGATTCAATTGCATATTTGATAATCGCGGCTGTATCTTTGCTGCTTGATGGGTCGTCAGGATTTATACTGTATTTGACCGCTATTGGGCTTAGTCGCTGCTCTACGATTTTGCCGACGGTGTTAAAAGCAATGAATTCTGTAAATTCAGGAGGCGTATAATAGATGCCTTCTTTTTTTCTCTCGGCCGATTTACCCATTTTAGAACGAGGCTTTTCTTCATCTTTTGATTCAAAGAAACCTGTAAGGCGCACCTTTTCAATGTCGTTGATGGATTTTTCAAAGAGTCGGCCAAGGACATCAACATTGACTTCATACCGGAAATCGTAACCGCCGACATTTTTAAAGAAATTCGTCCAGTCGTCTTCGAGTTGAAGGTTATCAACGTCATCATCATGGCGGAAAAGACCTCCGTTGTAAGGCGGAATTCCACTATTATCGCTTCCTTTATCGATGCTATGAAAGAGGTTAAGAAAATTCTGCCATTTGGGGTTTGTAACGCGGTAGAAAGGTGGAACTTGCTCCCAAGCTCTTTCAATGGAGTCTTCAGGCAGTAGGTCGCGGTCTTCGCAGAAGGCTACAAATATAATACGGTCGATAAGTTTTTGGGCAATTTTTATAGCGTCGTCAAGTGACTTACCGTGTGGCTTATTAAGGAGATATTGAATAAGGTCGAGGCGATTGTCATGATAATATTGATATAGTTCATTGCCGACGTCTCGCTGGCGATTGGTACTTTGTTTTAGAAGAGAATCAGCACGAGATAATTGGCCGTGTTCTGGAATAAGGCCTTGTTTTTGAAAGAGGAAATAAAATTGCTCGAATGTGTCTTTGTCACGAAGTTCTTGAAGCGTGAAAATCTCATAATTTTTTGGGGTATGGTCGCGATGGAACAGCCGAAAACTAACATAATTACATACTATTCCCCAAGGGCATTCTGGAAGAGCATTAAGATAATCCCAGCACTGTTGCACGGCAGTGCGCCCATTGAAACGTTCTTTGTCAATGTTAACCGTAGGGTCTTTAAGTTCAATAACGGCGCGTGGGATATGCTTTTGCTGGTGGCCAAAAAGTCCAATCGCCGCATCGGCTATACCGCCATTAACTGAAAATTTAAGTTCGAGGTTCCACTGTTCCTTATCTTCAGAAAAAAGAGTATAGCCAAGAGCCTCGCCGAACACTTCAACCATAAATTCTGATTCAAGAGAGGTTTCTTTTCTCGGGTTGAGTTTACCGGCAGATTCCATTCCTGCCCATTTTTTAATTATCTCATAAGCGCGGTCAAGATTGCTCCATTCATGATGTTTGCTGCGAGTTTCCTGCCGGAGAATATTAGGAAGAAAAAGCGGCCGAGTTCGGCGGTTTTCTCCATACCTCGCCTTATTTAACTCGGGAAATAATAATTCACCTTTTGCTTTTTTTGCCATCCAATAGCCTTATCTTGTAAATTTCAAAAAAACCATTTTTTCAGTGCTAATTTTCTGCCATTCCTTTATTTCCTCTGACTTTCCTGTTCTGAGCGTAGTCGAATGGGTTCGACGTTAAAAACTCATTCACTCATCTACTCATTCACTTTATTTTCTTCGCCGGTATCTTTCGGCTCATCGGGCTGTTGCTCGCCTTGCTCTTGGGCTGAGCCTGTCGAAGTCGGCGCATCGGGTGCGCCTGATTCATCTTTTTCTTCTGCCGTAAGGCATCCCTCAGCGGATTTAACAACTCGTTCGACCGCGACGACTTTATCGTCTTCGTCAAGTTTTATCAGTCTTACGCCTTGTGTATTTCTGCCGATTTCGCGAAGTTCATCGAGACCTGTGCGGATAATAATTCCCTTCGCGGTGATAATCATAATATCATCATCGGTTTTAACGGTCTTTATCGCCACTACGTTTCCGTTGCGGTCTGACGTCTTGATATTGATAAGTCCTATTCCGCCTCGATGCTGCGGCCGGTAATCTTCGAGTTCCGTTCGTTTGCCGAACCCGTTTTCGCAAACCGTCAATAGCGACGCTCCCTCTTCCGCCACAACCATATCGACGACGAAATCGCCTTTGCGCAGGTTAATTCCTTTAACGCCTCTTGCCGAACGTCCCATTGGTCTTGCCTGCGACTCTTCGAATCGAATCGCCATTCCGTCTTTCGTGCCGAGAATGATATGGTTTTGACCGCTGGTCAGTGCGACGCCGATTAAATCGTCATTCGGGTCGAGTTTAACCGCGATAATTCCGCTTGGCCGTGGGTTCGAGTAAAGCGACAGAGCGGATTTCTTAATAACTCCATTCCTCGTCGTCATCACAAGGTTTCGTTCGTCGAATTTATTAACATTTACAATCGACGCGATTTTCTGGTCGCTCAGGTTCAGCAGGTTTGCGATGCTCCTGCCCTTGCTCTGCCGCGTAAGCTGCGGAACGTTATAAACCTTCAGCCAGTAGCATTTCCCGCGATTCGTAAACACCATCAGGTAATCGTGCGTTGACGCCGTAAACAGCGATTCGATAAAATCGCCCTCTCGCGTATCCGACCCGATTATGCCTTTCCCGCCGCGTCCCTGCTTGCGGTAAGTATCTATCGGCATACGTTTGACATATCCACCGTGGCTCAGCGTAACAATCACTTCTTCGTCAGCGATAAGGTCTTCGATATTTAAATCTTCCGCCTCTTCCGCTATTTCTGTTCTGCGTTTGTTCGCGTATTTTTCCTTCATCTCGAACAAATCTTCAGTAATAATATCCAGCACAAGTTTCTCGTTCGCCAATATCGCCTCATACCCTTTAATCTCCTCGGCAATATCCACGTATTCCTTGCCGAGTTTTTCGATTTCAAGTCCCGTCAGCCTTGAAAGCTGCATTGCAAGAATTGCGTCCGCCTGCGGCCCGGTCAGGAACTGGTCTTCGCTCATCACCCGCTTTGCGAACTCCGCCGGCAGCAATTTTTTCAGCGTCGCCGACTCAACCAGCCGCAGCGCCTTTTTCATTAAGTTCAGTTTCGCTGTCGGCGCATCAGGCGATTTCTTTATCAATTCTATAATTGCATCGATATCGCTTATCGCCAGGATTAGACCTTCGAGGATATGTGCCCTGTTCCTGCACTTCTTCAGCAAAAATCTCGTCCGTCTGCGAATCACATCTTTGCGGTGGTCTATAAACAACTGCATAATCTGTTTTATATTCAAAGTCTCAGGCCGGTTATTTACCAGAGCGACATTAGATATCGCAAACGTCGCCTGGAGTTGCGTGTACTGATAAATTTTATTCAGCGCAACCTGTTCTTCCGCATCTCTTTTCAGCTCAACTACAATTCGCATCCCGTTCCGGTCCGACTCATCCCGCACATCCGATACTTCCGTTAGCGTCCCCGCCTCAACCAGCTCCGCAATTTTCGAAACTATGCTCGTCTTGACAACCATATAAGGAATCTCGGTGATGATGATTTGCTTTCGGCCCTTCTTGGTCTCTTCGATTTCCGCCTTGCCCCTGACAACAAGATGTCCCTTGCCCGTCGAGTATGCCTGCCTGATTCCGCTTCTTCCGCAGATAATTCCGCCCGTGGGAAAATCAGGACCCGGCAGGACCTTCATAATATCTTTAAACCCGCAATTCGGGTCTTTTATCAATAGAAGCAATGCTTCGCAAACCTCGCCAAGATTATGCGGCGGCAAATTTGTCGCCATACCCACCGCAATACCCGTCGAGCCGTTAATCAAAAGATTCGGAAACCGCGACGGCAAAACCGTCGGCTCAGTCCGCGTCTCGTCATAATTCGGAATAAAATCAACCGTATCGCGCTCAAGGTCGTCGAGCATTTCCATTGCTTCAGCCGACATCCTCGCCTCGGTATACCTCATCGCCGCCGGCGGGTCATCGTCGATACTTCCGAAATTTCCCTGCGGGTCAACTAATGTATGCCTCATACTCCAGTCCTGACCCATGCGCACTAAAGTGCCATAAGTCGCCTGGTCCCCATGGGGGTGATAATTACCCGATGTATCGCCGACGATTTTGGCGCATTTTCTGTGCTTGCTTCGCGGCCCGAGATTCAGGTCGTTCATAGCGACCATTATTCGCCTCTGCGAAGGCTTCAGGCCGTCGCGGACGTCGGGCAAAGCGCGGGAAACTATTACGCTCATCGCGTAATTCATATACGAATTCTTCATCTCATCGAGAATCCGCATTTCTTCTATTCGTTCAGTCTTTTTTGGTTCTTGTGTCTCGGCCATAAGTCCTTTTACGACAAATAATTATAATTGATGGTTAAATGCAAAAAATTACACTAATTTTGAATTGTTACAGTGTATTATCTGATGCTTTTGAAGTCAAGAATTTAAACCCATAAAAAGGAGGTTTTTCAGGGTGTTTTCTTTGTTTGCCTTTTTCTGCCGTTTCACGGCTACGCCCCCCGATCGCAGTCGAGGGCAGGCTTTAAAGCAACGAACGCTACTAATAGTCTTGTCGGTAACGGCGGGGTTTTTTTATGCGTAAAATTGGTTTGATTATGAGGGTTTAAGTGATAAAATTGCGTCGGCTCGCCTGAGGCGGGTAAGTTTATAAGGTTTACTTTTTGGGAAGGTTAGAAGAAATAAAGGAATATGAAAAACCATAAAGGATTTGTCAATTATGCCGAAACAAAAATTCCTACCCCAAGATAATTATATAAATAATATATTTGAAGATGATTGTCTGGACATAATGCCTCATTTGCCTACACATTCAGTTGATATGGTTCTATGTGATTTGCCGTATGGAACTACTCAGAACAAGTGGGATTCAATCATTCCCTTAGACAAATTATGGGAACAATATGAACGTGTTGTTAAACCTAATGGAGCAGTCGTATTAACTTCACAAGGAATTTTTACAGCAAAGCTTATTTTGAGTAATGAACGTAATTTTAAGTATAAAATTATCTGGGAGAAATCGAAACCCACAAATTTTTTGAACTCAAAAAAACAGCCTTTGCGAAAGCACGAGGATATTTGTGTTTTCTATAATAAATTCCCTACGTACAATCCACAAATGCAAGCTGGAAAAGCATATTCAAAAGGAGTTAGGAAAAACCAATTTACCGGCAGCTATGGAAATTTTAAACCAGTATTGGTTGAAAGCAAAAGTGGACTTCGTTATCCAACAGATATTGTTTATTTTAAGACGCCAGAGAGTGAAGGGTGCGGCACCGTATGGCATCCGACACAAAAGCCCGTGGAATTAGGGAGATATCTAATAAAAACATTTACCAACCCCGGAGATGTTGTCTTGGATAATGCTTCTGGATCTGGCAGCTTCTTGCTTGCCGCAATTCTGGAAGGACGAAACTTTGTGGGCATTGAAAAGAATCAGGATGCGAGATTATTCAAAGATGAAGAAATTGATTTAATTGAAGTTTCAAAGAAGCGTTTAGAAGACGCTTTCTGGGACAAGACCAATATAATTTTTTCTAAGACGATTAAAAGAGTCGGACTAATCAAGGAGTTTGTAAAAAATGGGAAACTCAAAGCTTCGGTATAATGAACGAGCATGGGCCATTGATTTAATTTCATATATTAACAGTCAAACGACAAAAGCGGACATTATACAACGTGCAAGTGGGGAATGGACTCTCTCAACAGAAGACGAAAATCTATTTCCGGATGTTTTATTATTTGGGGACAAATCTAAGGGAGATGTATTACAGGGTTGGGAATTAAAAATGCCAGATACGCCAGTGGATAATGCCGCTTTCATTGGCAATGCAAAAACAAAAGCAAAAAATCTTGGATTAGATAGCTTTGTTGCTTGGAACGCACAAATAGCAAATTTATATGTCCGTAGTTCTGGGCAAGAAGATTATATAATCATTGATGAACCCCTTTTTCAGAATCTTAATATTGGGACAAGAGAAGATGTAGAAAATCGTCCTGACTTATGGCAGGAAGCGGCAATTGTTATTCTGAAAAAGCTAAATGGTTTTTTTGTTTCTGGTAAAATTAAAGGAGTATCGCCAGAAGCTATTTTTTCAAACGAATCTTTTGTCAATCAATTATTATCCTGTCAAATCGGAGTAAAAGCTTTTATTGACGAAAGAATGCTTAAAGATCATTTATTTGATGCAAAAGTCAAACTTTGGTGGAAATATGTAAAAATTCAGTATCCGGGATATGAATCTCCAAGTGGGCCACTTGCATATTGTGTTCTTTTGCGATGGTTCAATAGGTTTGTTTTTTCAAATATTCTAAAAGCTTATAATATACCGCTAAAAGATATTGAGAAAATTAAAAAAGAGACAACAATAGAAGATGCATTATCATTATTTAGTAAAATCAGCCAAAGTAGGGATTTTTGGAATGTTCTTGGACCTGCTGATTTTGATGAAATGATACCGGTCAATGTTTGGAAAATACTTGTATCATTTAATGATTTTCTGCGACAATTCGAGTTTTCTCAAATTGATGAATCTGTTCTTCAAGGCATATTAAAATCTGTTGTACTATCTTCAATAAAAAAGGCGGCAGGTCTATATGCAACTCCGTACGAATTAGCACATCTATTAGTTTTAATTTCATTGGCAGACAAAAATGGTATTTGTATAGATTCTTTCTGCGGAACAGGAACCATTGTCAAGGCTATTTTGGATGTAAAATCGGACAATCATATTCCTGGATATCAAGCAGTGAAAACAACCTGGGCTTGTGATAAATTTGCGTTTCCTGTACAGGTCTCAACGCTTATGATTTCTTCGCCCGAACACATGAAAGAACCGTTACGCGTTTTCACCCATGACGCGCTGACACTTTTTGCTGGTGAAAAAATATCTTTTATAAACCCATCCAACGGCGAAAAAGCAGAAATTGGAATACCACATTTTTCTGCAATCATATCCAATTTGCCTTTCATTCAATTTGAAGAAATAGAAGAGCTCAACAAATTAGTTAATCAGAAAATCAAAGATTTTTATGATAAACATTCTATCGATATAAAAAGTCGTCTGGGTGGTCGTGGAGATTTTTATTCATACGTTCCATTTGTTCTTTATGATCTTCTGGAAGAAGATGGGCGTTTAGGAATTGTGGTTTCTAATTCATGGCTCGCCACTGATTGGGGGGCTAAATTTAGAAAATTACTGCAAAAGTTTTATAATATTGAATATGTAGTGACATCAGCAAATGGGAGATGGTTTCCTAATACCGATGTTGTAGCTACTTTGTTGATCTGTCAAAAGAAAAAGCCTAATTCTGATTCGCCAGTTTCTTTCGTCGCTACAAAAAAAATATTATCCACAACAGATATTAACGAAATGGCCACAGATATTCTTGCGAATGCTTTAGATTCCGATAATGTTTCAGTAAACAAATTTTCAAAAAATCAACTATCTGCAATTGATTCATTAAATATCGGATGGACTTGTTGTTTCGCCGATATTGATTGGCTTTTGGGACATTTGGATAAATTTGAAAAGCTATCTAACCATGTGTCAATAGCCAGAGGAGAAAGAAGAGGATGGAACCCTTTATTTTATCCTTCTAAAGAAAATTTGCAGATGATAGAAAGTATTTTTATAAAGCCTGTGCTTAAAACATTACAAGGGAAATTTAATTTAACTGTTTCAGCTAATGAAAAGGCATTTTGTTGTTCATACTCTTTGGAGGAACTTAAAAAAGGAAATTACACGGGAGCACTTGCATGGATTGAACAATTTGCAACTAAAAAGAACGATAAGGGCGTCCCGTTAACCAAAAGTTTAGCTAAAGCGAATCTTGAATGGTACCAGATGGATACCAATACAATGGCTGATCTTGTAATTTCTATGAATCCTGACAACAGGTTATTTATTGCCAAAACAGATGAACCTATATTTGTTGATCAAAGATTAATTCGTTTGACAAGAATAAATAAAAATGCCAATCCCGAGTTACTTCACGCTCTTTTGAATTCATGCATATCTATGTTTTTAATAGAAGCTATTGGTTTTGGACGTGGACTTGGAGTGTTAGATATTAATTCGACAAAAATTTCTGAAGGATTCCTAATTCCTAAATTAACTTTAATTTCCGCTGAAGATGCAAACAATATTATTAGGGCTTTCCAGCCTCTTCTTGAACGAGAAGCATTACCTGTACATGAGGAACTAAAGAAAATGGATCGGCAGGAATTTGATAAAACAATTCTTCGTTCAATCGGGATTTCTGACGAAGTGCTTAATAAAATTTATTCGGCTTTGTTGACTGTATACAATATACGAAAGTCTGTTGGTCGCTAAATTTACCCTAAATCTAAGGGCTTATTATATATGGAACAAAAACAAAGTGAAAAATTATTAGAAGCACGGAATAGTCTGCCGGACGAACTGAAACCCATCTTTGATAAATTTGTTTCGGATTACATAGATGCCGCAACCATCCGTTACGGCAAACCATATGTTTCGTATATCGTCATAGCAGATATGATCAAAGCAGGTTGGCGATTATCGGCAAAGCCAATAAAATGAGAATGACCGTAAAGAAACCTATGAAGGAAGAAAGTTTATGAAGTATGCAGGACTTACGGATGAGCCGGCAATAAGAAAACAGGAACATGGAAATCTGAGTGACTTCAAAGTTATGCAGCAATTCAGTTCCGATGTGTGGAGTCTGCCCCTCCGTTTCTCGACGAAACGAAGCGAGGGGGTCTCCGCTACGCTACGACGCTTCGCTTCGACAATGGAAAAGCAGGATGCTGGCACAGGGATATGAGGAAGATACCAGCGGCAAAGGCTGGAAATATGGCTATACCTTTTCAAAACGAATTTAACCCCGGTGAAGTAGTCTTAAGAGACTTCGATGAAGCAGTATAAAGACACTTCTAAAATCCGAGGCTTATAGATTGTAGAGTTGACAATGATTAGTCGGAAAAATTGGATAAGTTGTATTTTGCTTTTTCTATGCTGTGCTGCCTATATCTTTTCCCGCGTAATCGGCGGAAATGCCTATCAACATCCGGATGAAATGATTACTATCAAAGTAATCGAACATGTTTTTAGCACTGGACATTGGGACACAAATTGGGCACTGGCCGACCTTCCAAAACATTTTAAATTCGACCAATACAATTTTTCTTCCTACATACTTACTTTAGTCGTAATAAGCAAATTTTTATACTACGTTATTCCTATATTTAAGCCGCATACTGTTATTACAATTAACTTGCGATTTTACAGCGCTTTATTTCACGTCATAACAATTTTACTGACCTATGCAGTTGGTAAATCCCTGTTTAATTCACGCCGTATAGGTATAGTCGCTGCCTGGCTGGTGGCTATATTTCCGCTGCTGTTCCAGGATAGTCTTTATACCAGACCGGAAAGTTTTACAACAATGCTTACGTTACTATTAGTTTTGCTGCTGACCAGGCAGCGCCAAAAACCCCAAATACCCTGGTTTTTTATAATAGGAGGACTTATCGGTTTTTTAGTTGCCGCGAAATTTACATTTCTGGTCCTGCTTGCATTGCCTTGTATCCTTGGATTTCGCCGGCGAAACCGGAGTCGATGGTTTTATATACAGCTGATGCTGGCGTTGGGAATAGGTTTAGGCTGCGGCTTTGTATTGGGTGCTCCTTATGCTTTGATCAATTGGTCATCTTATCTCCATGGTTTGGCATTCCTGTTTTCACGGTATACAGATGAAGCTCGGCCGTATGGCTTGCCGCACGGCAATATTCTGCAAAGGCTTGCATATAGCTGGCATTATTTTTCCGCCATTGGGGCAGGATGGTTCATCTTGCTGGCAGTCTCAGGCTGGCTGTTATTACTAAAGAAGAGACTGTATGATGTTTTTTTAGTAATTGGCTTGTTTTTTTTTGTTATAGTCTATTTTTCAATCAAACCGGTTTTCTTCGAGCGTAATTTCAGTTTTGCCATTCCTTTTCTTGGTATGTGTGTGGGCTCGGTAATCTTCCGGTGTATAGACCGCTTGCGCAGCAAACAAATCATACGAATTGTATTATCAGGCATAATCGTTGCGGCGGTTTCCGCCCCGTTATTATTATTTTTGTGGAAATTGGATGTAGTGGTTATAGCAGGCCGATATATAAAGCAACGTCAGGCACTGTGGACTGAATTACGAAAACAGTATGGAGGACAGATTAAAACATTAGGCTGGGAATTGAATGATTTTAATCTACCCGAATGGTCTATTCGACTATCCAAGGACAGGCAGGACACTATCTATGAAATTTATGGCGCAAACGATACCTATACACGCAATTTTATTGCCCTGGCCGGCAGGGATTTAGACCTGCGTGTAATTGCAGAACTGTCTTCTCCATTCCAGGCAAATGGCCTGCCGCCTTCGACGCTTTATACCTATCATGCTGCCCAGCTTTTCTACCTGGTTCATATAAAAAATCCATCTGGTTCATCACACTAAAATCCGAGCCGCGACCGTAAGCCATTCCGAGCACAGTCGAGGAATCTCTCAAATTTTAAATCCGTCTCTCCTGCTCACCTGTTCCCCTGTTCTAATTTCCCTTTGCCTTGGCCGCCTTTATGGCCTATAATTCTGGGCGAGAATAAGCTGCAATTTGCAGCCTGATATATGTTCGAAAATCCGAGGCTTCTATATTGTAGAGTTGACAATGATTAGTCGGAAAAATTGGATAAGTTGTATTTTGCTTTTTCTATGCTGTGCTGTCTATGTCTTTTTCCGCTTAATCGCCGGAAATGCCTATAGACAGCCGGATGAAATGATTACCATAAAAGTAATCGAACATATTTTTGCAACCGGACATTGGAACACAAATTGGGCACTGGCCGACCTTCCAAAACATTTTAAATTCGACCAATATAATTTTTCTTCCTATATACTTACTTTAGCCGGAATAACTAAATTTATATACTTCGTTTTTCATATATTTAAGCCACATACTGAGTTCACAATTGACTTGCGGTTTTCCAGCGCTTTATTTCACATCATAATAATTTTACTGACCTATGCAGTTGGTAAATCTTTATTTAATTCACGCCGTATAGGTATAGCCGCTGCCTGGCTGACGGCTATATTTCCGCTGCTGTTCCAGGATAGTCTTTATTACAGACCGGAAAGTTTTACCACAATGCTTACGCTGCTATTAGTTTTAGTGCTGACTAAACAGCGCCAAAAACCCCAAATACGCTGGTTTTTTATAATGGGAGGACTTATCGGTTTTTTAGTTGCCGCGAAAATTACATTTCTGGTCCTGCTTGCATTACCCGTCATCACCGGATTTATCCATCGAAACCGAAAGCGATGGTTTTATATACAACTGATGCTGGCGTTGGGAATAGGTTTAGGCTACGGCTTTGTAGTGGGGGCTCCTTATGCTTTGGTCAACTGGTCAGCCTATCTCCATGGCGTAGCAAGACTGGTTGCACAATATGCCGGAGGACATTGGCCGTATGGCTTGCCGGACGGAAATATTCTCGATAGGCTTACATATAGCCGGCATTATTTTTCCGGCATCGGGGCAGGATGGTTCTTTTTGCTGGCAGTCGCAGGCTGGCTGTTATTACTAAAGAAGAGACTGTATGATGTTTTTTTAGTAGTCGGCTTGTTTTTTTTTGTTATAGTCTATTTTTCAATCAAACCGGTTTTCTTCGAGCGTAATTTCGGTTTTGCCATTCCTTATCTTGCTATGTGTGTCGGCCTGGCAATTTTCTGGTGCATAGACCGCTTGAGCGGCAAACAAATCATACGAATTGCATTATCAGGCATAATCGTTGCGGCGGTCTCCGCACCGTTATTATTATTTTTATGGAAATTGGATACGGAGGTTTTTTCGGGCCGATATGAAAAGCAGCATCAGGAGCTGCGGACTCAATTAAAAAACCAGTATGGAAGAAAGATCGGAGTCGGCTCATCGGATGATTTCAAGCGATACGCATTGTCTAAGATTCAAATATCCAACGATAAGCAGGATACTATCTATGAAATTTGCGGTGCGAATGATAACTATACACGCAATTTTATTACCCTGGCCTGCAGGGATTTAGGCCTGCGTGTAATTGCAGAACTGCCCTCTCCATTTCAGGCAAATGGCCTGCCGCCTTCGACGCTTTATAATCATGCTCCCCAGTATTTCTACCTGGCCCATATAAGCGATACATCCGGTTCATCACATTAACCGCATTTCTTCAAATACCTTTCACCACGAAGTTCACGAAGATCGCGAAGTTTTATAATATAATTTTCCCTTCGTGTTCCTTCTTTGGGGTAGTCTCTAAATAAAACGTATCCTCTTTCTTTCCCAAAATCAAGCAAATTCTGGCTCATTTTTATCGTGAATTTTTCACCCCTGCAGTTTTGCCATTCGCTGCCCCCTTGCGGGGGTCTACGTTGCCCCCTATGGGGGTTTGCGCTGCGGCTTCAACGACTCCGACAGCGAACAAAACTAAGCGCTGGGGTCTCTGCTTCGCTTCGACAAAACGCGCAATATAAAAGTTGCGCGCTTTAAAAAAATAAAAAAATTTATATCCATATCCGGCAAGGACTTACAAATTTCACCTCTCGAATTTTGTTCGAAAATTCGCACAAAGCGCGCAACTTCCTATGTAGGGTGGAGACGCATTAAATCGCGTCTATCGGTTGCGGTTGCGCAGCTCGTTCCGTTTATCGTCATACGTTTAACGTAACCCTGACGAGCAGCGCCACCAATTAACGTAATACGATTTTTTCAATTTCCCTATGGTCATAATCCACCCTCCCATCCCAATTCCCGACTTTTGCGCGCACATCGGCGTGTGGATACTGCTGCGCTGGAGAAAATGGAAATACGGATATACGTTTAGAAAAATTAAACTGACACAAAATCAATACGCAATTGTCGACCAGGAAGATTATGAAAAATTAAACAAATATAAATGGTACGCAAAAAGATGCATAAACCGTTTCTACGCACACAAACGCAATGAGGCCGGCGTAAATGTGAGTATGCACCGGGAAATTATGAAGCCTATAAAAGGATACTGCGTCGACCATAAGGACGGAGACGGACTAAATAACAAAAGAGATAACCTGCGAATAGTAACAATAGCAGAAAATAATTATAACAAAAGCAAAAGCCGCCGTACGCTCAGCTCACAATATAAGGGAGTATCTATAGATAAAAGAACCAATAAATGGCGTGTAATTATCTATTATAAATACAGGAAAATACATCTCGGTATGTTCGACGATGAAATAGAAGCGGCCAAAGCGTATGATGAGGCGGCAAAAGAACTTTACGGCAAATACGCCAAACTGAATTTCGGATAAGTTTTTCTGGTATTTCTAATTCCTGTTCGTATAATAGGTTTGCTGTTTATTAAGGAAAACACGGATGAAAGACGGTAAGCATATCCCCCTGTCCAAAGCGCAAATCGACCAGCTTGTGTTTCAGAATTGTCAGTGCGACAACTGGAAGCAAGTTCTTGTCAGCCCTGACTTTAAGCCTGACAATATAAAAAACGCAACCTTTTCAGGCAAAATCAAACTCGGCAAATTTGACAAGCAGGTTAGTTTTTACGGCGGCGTAAGCAAACCTGCCGGAATTTACAATGCATTTATTCACAATTGCACGATTGGCGACAACGTTTACATTTCTAATGTTACCAATCACATAGCCAATTACGTTATAGAGGACGACTGTATAATTGACCACATAGACTTGCTTGCCCTTGAGGGGACAACGTCTTTTGGCAACGGCATTAAGGCCGTAGTTATAAATGAAGCCGGCGGCAGAGAAGTTACGATATTTGACCATCTCACTGCTCAGATTGCCTATATCCTGGCCTTATATAGAGATAGGACTAATGTCCGCCAAAAGATTGAAAAGATGATTTCGCAATATACCCAAAGTGTAAAATCGGATATTGGCGTTGTGGGCAAAGCGGCACATTTATCAAATTGCGGAACGATAAAGAACGTAAAAATCGGTCCTGCCGCGATTATTGGCAATATAAAACGTCTTGAGAACGGCACGATTAAAAGCTGTCCACAGGACCCGACTGAGGTTGGCGCAAGTGTTGTGGCCAAAGACTTTATAATTGCCGAGGGCGCGAAAATCAGTGAAGGATCGATTATTTTGAATTGTTTCATTGGCCAGGCAACGAAAATGGACAGGCAGTTTTCAGCGGAAAATTCTATTTGTTTCGCGAATTGCGGTTTTCATCATGGCGAGATATGTTCGATTTTCGCAGGCCCATATACAGTCAGCCACCACAAATCCACTCTTTTGATTGCCGGATTATTTAGTTTCTTCAACGCCGGCAGCGGCACCAATGAAAGCAATCACATGTATAAAATCGGCAGCGTTCACGAGGGCATTTTCGAGCGCGGCACGAAAGTAACGAGCGATGGATATCTTTCATATCCGGTGTGGATTGGAGCGTTTTCGGTGGTAATCGGGCGGCATTACGCACATCCGCAGACATCCGATTTGCCGTTTTCCTACCTATACGAAGAAAATGATAAAACTTTTATCGTACCGGGAATTAACCTGCGAACCGTCGGAACAGTCCGCGACGGCGAAAAATGGCCGAAACGAGACGAACGGAAAGCACCCGATAAATCAGACCTGATTATCTTCGATGTGCTAAGCCCCTATACTACGCAGAAAATTATCAAAGGCCTCGATATCCTGCTCAACCTCAAGCCTGCTGAAACAAACACCTCAAAAGTGGTCGTCTGCAATAATCTGACCTTCAGCGCATCGGCTCTGCATAAAGGCATAGAATATTACACTATGGGAATAAATAAATTCCTCGGCGATTGCCTAATCGAGAAATTAAAAGCCTCTTCGCCAAAATCAATCGCAGATATCGAGAAACTAATAGAAAATACCGATTCGGCAGGGACAGGAAAATGGCTCGACCTTTCAGGTCTGCTTGTGCCTGAAAAACATATAAATTCACTGCTGAACGATATCGAAACCGGAAAATTAAACACTATCGAATCAATCATCGAAAAACTTAAATCACTCTATAACGACTATAACAAATATAAATGGTCCTGGGCGGCTGAAAAAATCCGCAATATTATGAAAAACCAGAAAGAACTTTCCAATACTGAGAAAATATTAAAAATTGTCAATGACTGGGCTGGGGCGTGCAAAAAATTAAACTCGCTCATCCTTAACGATGCCGAAAAGGAATTTTCAGAAGAGTCGCGGCTTAATTACGGAATCGACGGCGATGGAAAAACAAGAGATGCCGACTTTGACGCGGTAAGAGGAACTTTCCAGACAAATAGCATCGTCGGCGAACTTAAGAAACAACAGGAAATTACAAATCAAATCGCAGAAGAATGGATAAATAAAATCAAATCGCTTCGTTAAAATTTCAGCCACCCGCCTTCGCTAAAGCTTCGGCGAGGCAGGCAGAGAACACAGATTTTTTGCAGAAGGTATTTTTAGTTTTGAGTTGAGGAATCAGCCGAAAGCGGGATTAATTTTGTTCGAGCCGGTTTTCGGCAGATAAAATTTATAACTCTTCTTTATTCGTATATTCCTAACTCGAGCCAATAATTTAGAAACTCTTTAAGGTCGTAGATGTCTACAGAGCCATCGAAGTTCAAATCAGCCCAGTCGCAGTAACTGTTATATCTCCTGCAATCATTTCTCATCCAGAACCGCGCAAGGGCCGCGAAATCCCTGAAGTTGTTTTTGCCGTCAGTATAAATGTCCGCAGGCGAAATCTGCCAGGTTAAAATCGGATAGCCATCTACCGCCATATACCAAATCGCATCATTGCCGTCGGCATAAGAAAAATCCCATCCTGCGGAAGTGAAAGTAGATTCCGTTTTCATTTCAGCAGTGGTTTTGCCTTGTCCGCCGGAGCTGGCTGATTGGCTGGAAGAGTTAACATCCCAGAAAGAGGTATTAACATCATTCTGATCGTAGCTATAACCCACCAGTCCGCCGATATTAGTATTACCATTGACTGAGCCTACAGAATAACTTGCTTCGATAATACCATAATCGCACTGTCCTACTAATCCACCTACATAATCGTTTCCATCGACTGCACCTACGGCATAACAAGAAGTGATAACAGCCTCATAATTCCCATAGCTCTGATACCCTACTAGGCCGCCAATAAAATTATTGGTTCCATTTACTGTACATGTGGAATAACATTCAATAATGTTTCCATAACTTCTTCCTGCTAAGCCACCGGCATAAGTATCTCCGGCATCAGCGGCTTCACCGAAATAAGTGTCTCCGGTAACCACTCCAGTAGTATAACAGTTTCTAATAGTGCCTCCAGAAGCGCCAATAAATCCCACCAAACCACCGACACGACTGTTGGCAGTTACGTTGACATCTTCTACGCCCAAATTGAGAATTTGGCCGCCACCACCCAAACAACCAAATAATCCGATGTAATCATTAGAGCCGCCATTTATTGTAAGATGAGTGATTTTATGACTATTGCCGTCAAATGTACCCTTGAAGGACGTTCCCTGATAACCCAAGTTCATCAGATCGGTATCAGGAGCAATGATTGCCGTCGGACAACTCCAAGCGGCCATATCAATATCCGCAGTCAGGATAAAGCATTTATTATAATCCGCAACATCAGCGGCCAAGTTGCGAAGATCATTTAAACAAGCGATTTGGTAAGGGGCAGACGAAGTTCCTATGCCTCCGCTATAATTTGTCTTTTTGAAGAAGAAAGGATATGTCCGGCCGTCATTAATATCCCAAACAGTAAAAAAGTTCCATCCTGCTGAAATAAATGTGGAAAGCGTTTTCATTTCGGTCGTGGTTTTACCAGTTCCGCCGGCGCTGGCTGATTGGCCGGAAGTATTAACATCCCAGAAAGAATTATTGGCAGTGCCCGAATTACTATATCCTATCAGACCGCCGACATTAAAATTACCGCTAACCGCACCTGCCGAATAGCAATTGGTGACAGAGGAGGAGTCGTTCTCTCCCATCAGGCCGCCGACCCATTCAGTGCCGCTGACCGCACCTGTCGAATAGCAATTGGTGATACTGCCGTAGTATCCACCATTGTATCCTACCAGGCCGCCGACCCATTCAGTGCCGCTGACCGCACCCGTCGAATAACACCCGCCGAGACCGCCACTGCTGTATCCTATTACGCCGCCTATATAGTTAGAAAGAAAAGCACCGGTAACTGTGCCCGTCGAATAACAATTATTGAGAGCGCTATAATAGTTGTTGCCTCCCACCAACCCGCCAACATACTGGGCACCAGAAGCACCGAGGACATCGCCAGTCGAACAGGAATTAGTAATACTGCCTCCGAATTGGCATCCTACCAGGCCGCCAATATAATAATAACCAGAAGTACCAGTGACCCTGCCAGTCGTATAACAATTAGTGATAGTGCCGGTGATACTGCCGCCGCCACCGCTGTAGTATCCCACCAAGCCGCCGAGATACTGACCGGCATCGCCGGTGACATTGCCCGTCGAATAACAATTATTGAGACTGACGCTGAAACCGCCGCTATTATAATATCCCATCAAGCCGCCGACATAAGAACCAGAAGAAGAGTTGACATCGCCCGTCGAATAGCAATTTGTGAGAGTAATATTACTATGACTATTATTAATATAATATCCTACCAAGCCGCCGACATACTGTTGACCGCTGACATTGCCCGTCGAATAGCAATTGGCGCTGATAGTGCCGTCGCTGCGTCCCACCAGGCCGCCGACATACTGTTGACCGCTGACATTGCCCGCCGAAGAACAATGGCCGCTGATAGTGCCATCATTGCGTCCCACCAAACCGCCGACATACTTGGAAGTGGAGGAGCCGATAACAGTAGACGCTGAGCAACAGTCGCTTATACTACAATAATCGCTGTTGTTGTATCCTGCCAAACCGCCGACATATTGATAACCGCTGACCGCGCCTGTCGAATAGCAATTGCTGATATCACCGTATTCGTTGCATCCCACCAAACCGCCGACATATTGGGAATTGGAAGAACCGTTGACCGTGCCAGTAGAATAGGACGTGGTGATACTACCGCCGCGGTTGTCTCCTACCAAGCCGCCAATATAATAAGAGTTGCCGCTGACCGTGCCCGTCGAATAGCAATTAGCGATATTGCCGCCGTTGTAGGTACCTCCCACCAAGCCGCCGAGATATTGGGAATTGGAAGCACCGCTGACCATAGCCGCCGAATGGCAATTTGTGACATTGACGTCGTAGCAGATGTATCCCACCAAACCGCCGATATACTGCCAGCCGCTGACCTTACCCGACGAATAGCAATTGCTGATACTACTGCCCTCGTCAGCATATCCTACCAAGATACCGAGATATTGGAAATTACTCGTGGAAGTATTGTGGACCGCACCCGTCGCATGGCAATTGATGATACTGCTGCCGGGGCCGGCATATCCTACCAGGCCGCCGGTATAATTGTATCCTGCTATATTGATATCCTCAATGCCTAAGTTTCTGATTTTGCCGCCATTGCCGACATATCCAAACAGACCCGCATAATCATAGGTCCGAGACATACGGGCCCTGCGGATAATATGGTTATTACCATCAAATACACCAGTAAAGTATGTAAATGGTGATGGTGCAGATTGACCGATGGGAGTCAGAGGAACATACATCAGGTTTACGTCGGCGGTCATAATAAAATTTTTATTCCAGTCTAATGCAGTATGCATTAACTGCTGGAAGTCGAGAATAGTCGCGATTTGATATGGGGAGTTCACATCACCTGTGCCGCCGGAATAGGCCCAAGCCGGTGAGACAAAAAGACAGAGTAACAGCATTCTAAAGAGACAATTCTTCAAAACCTCTTTTTTGTCAAACAATTTAAATCCTCCTATTCATATATTCCCTGCTCGAGCCAATAGGTCATAAACTCCACAAGGTCATCGATATCGACAGCACCGTCAAAGTTTAAATCGGCCCAGTCACAGTAATTATTATATCTTCTGCAGTCGTCTCTCATCCAGTAGCGTGCGAGGACGGCAAAATCGAGAAAATTATTTTTGCCATCGGTATAAATATCCGCAGGCGAAATCTGCCAGGTTAAAATCGGATAGCCATCTACCGCCATATACCAAATCGCATCATTGCCGTCGGCATAAGAAAAATCCCAGCCTGCGGAAGTGAAAGTAGATTCCGTTTTCATTTCAGTAGTTGTTTTGCCTTCTCCGCCGGCACTTGCCAGCTGGCCGGAAGAATTGACGTCCCAAAAAGAGGCGCTGATGATGCCGCTGTTGATATCTCCCACCAGTCCGCCGACATTAGAAGAACCGCTAACTAAACCTGTCGAGTAACAATTACTGATAAGCCCATGATTGTTGCGTCCTGCCAAGCCGCCGACATCAAGAGAACCAGAATCGCCGCTGACCGCACCTGTAGAATAGCAATTGATGATATTGCTGTCGTTGTCTCCAGTAAAGCCGCCAAGATATTTGGAATTTGAAGAGCCACTGACCGCACCGGCTGAATAACAATTGCTGATATTGTAGCCGTTGTGTCCCACCAGGCCGCCGATATCAAAAGAGCCAGAAGCACCGCTGACTGTGCCGATCGAATAACTATTGCTGATATTGTAGCCGTTGTATCCCACCAGGCCGCCGATATCATAAGAACCAGAAGCAACGCAGATCGCACCGGTAGAATAGCAATTGGTGATGATACTGCCGATGTAGTTGATTCCCACCAAGTCGCCGATTGAAGCAGAACCCGAAGCACCGGTGACCGCAGAT
The DNA here is from genome assembly GCA_003142595.1 of Phycisphaerales bacterium. GTDB lineage: Bacteria > Planctomycetota > Phycisphaerae > Sedimentisphaerales > UBA12454 > UBA12454. The sequence continues at coordinate 20,976 of PLMU01000010.1, read as the reverse complement.
GTTGAATAGCAATTGCTTATACAACCGCTATAGCTGTATCCGACCAGCCCGCCGGCAAATTGGGAATTGGAAGCGATGCTAACGGTTCCCGTCGAATAGCAATCGGCGATACTGCTGTAGTAATTGCGTCCCACTAAGCCGCCGATATATCGGGAATTGACAGCACTGTTGACATCGCCCATCGAATAGCAATTGGTTATACTACTGTGGTCGTTGTATCCCACCATGCCGCCGACATAATAATAACCGCTGACAGAAAAGTTTTCAATTCCGAGATTTTTGACCGAGCCGCCATTGATATAGCCAAATAAACCGACATACCGATTAGAAGAATTGCCATTTATTCTAAAATGTGAGATTTTATGGTCATTGCCGTCAAAAGTTCCCGTAAAAGCCGTTCCCTGAAAGCTAGGGATACTCGAATCGGTATCAGGAGCAATGAGTGCTATTGAAGAGGTTCTCCCGGCCATATTAATATCCGCAGTTTGGATAAAGCATTTATTATAATCCGCGACAGTATTGGCCATAGTCAGCAGGTCTTCAACATTAGCGATTTGGTAAGGGGCAGCCGGAGTTCCATTGCCTCCGCTATAATTTGTCTTTTTGAAAAGATAAGGATATGTCTGGCCGTCATCAATATCCCAAACAGTAATAAAATCCCATTTCGTAAATGTGGAAAGAATTTTCATTTGGGCAGTGGTTTTTCCTGTTCCACCGTAGCTGGTTGTCCTGCCGGAAGTATTAATGTCCCAATAAGAAGCGCTAACACAGTAGTCATTGTCGTATCCCACCAAACCACCAACATAAGAAGACCCTATTCCGCTTACGGCGCCTGTCGAATAACAACAATAAATCTGGGCACGGGGAGGATTTGGATAGGATGTACTTGTATAATTATATCCCACCAAACCACCAACATAAGAAGTCCAGCTTCCGTCTACTTCACCTGTCGAATAGCAATTGCTGATATCGCCATAGTTGTATCCCACAAGTCCGCCGAGATACTGGTCATAGCCGATGACAGTACCAGTCGAATAGGACCTGGAGATAGTGTCTTTGTTGTATCCCGCCAGGCCGCCGAGATAGCCGGAACCGAGGACCGCACTCGTCGAATAGCAATTGGTGATAATATTGTAGTTGTATCCCACCAGGCCGCCGATATAGTAATAACCGCAGACCGCCCCCGTCGAATAGCAATTAGTGATATTGCCGCCGTAGAAGATGCCGGGGCCTCCTCCCCCCACCAAGCCGTTGCATCCCACCAAGCCGCCGACATACTGATTATTACCATAGACAGAACACGCTGAATAGCAGGAACTGATATTGCCGCTGATGTCGTATCCCACCAGGCCGCCGACATACGAATCACCGCTGACCTCGCCTGTCGAGTAGCAATTGGTGATACTGCTGCTGCCACTTTTCCATCCCACCAAGCCGCCGATAAATGAGGCACCATTGACCGAAAAGTTCTCAATGCCGAGATTTTTGACCGAGCCGCCATTGATATAGCCAAATAAACCGATATACCCATTAGAATCGCCATTTATTGTAAAATTTATGATTTTATGGCCGCTGCCGTCAAATGTTCCTGTAAAAGCCGTTCCCTGAAAATCAGTGCTCGAACTGGTATCGGGGGCAATTATTGCTGTCGTAAAAGTTTGCCCGGCCATATTAATATCCGCCGTGAGTATAAAGCATTTACCGTAATCTGTGGGCGTAGCGGCCAGAGCCAATAAGTCATCTTTAGAGGCAATCTGATATGGGCTGCCCACTGTGCCTGAACCGCCGGAGTAAGCAAAAGTTATTGAGGCTGACAAGCAAATGAAAAGGAGCTTAAACAGGCAGCTTTTTAAAACCTCTTTTTTATAAAACAATTTCACATCCTCCTATATTTACTCTGTCTTATTATATAAAAACAGCAGGTCATTGTCCAGATAAAAAGGACAAAGGCATAAGAGTAAAAGGCATAATAAAAAAAAGGTGGAAATACCGGATTAAATCACTACAATGTGCAAACTCTATGAAATTCGTATTGGTTGATAAAATAGTTAAGATATTGCCTGGTAAAGAGATACAAACTATCAAGAATGTGTCCCTTTCCGAGGAATATCTGGCGGACCATTTTCCGACTTTTCCGGTTCTGCCGGGGGTTTTCCTGCTGCAGGGACTGGTCGAATCGGCCTGCTGGCTGGTTCGGGAAAGCGAAAATTTCGCGCATAGTATGGTGTTGCTTGCGCAGGCAAAAAATGTAAAATACAAAAGCTTTGCCGCACCAGGTATGAACATTCAATATACCGTAACGGCAAAAGATATAGAAGAAACGATAAGCTCATTTACAGGCGTCGGCGAATGCAACGGTCAGCCTATTGTCGAAGCGAGGTTCAGCCTGCGGCATTTTAATCTTGCCGAGCAGGATTCGAAACTTGCCGCTGAAGATGCGTATATAATAGAAAAACTTAAAGAGCGTATGAAATTATTAACTGGATTCTAACTTTAATAACCGGAGGTTTATTTTATGGGTATGACGCGGGAACAGATTTTAGCGGAAGTTCAAAGCGTGCTTGTCGAGGCTCTTGGAGTTGATGAAGAAGAAGTTAAGCCTGAGGCTGCATTGATGTCGGACCTTGGCGCTGAAAGCATAGATTTTCTCGATATAATCTTTCGTATGGAAAAAGCATTCGGAATAAAAATCCCACGCGAGGAACTGTTTCCCGCTGAAAGCCTGCTGAGTAATTCTGAATATGTCAGCAACGGCAAACTAACGCACCAGGGCCTGATGGAACTGAAAAAGCGTATGCCGAACAGCGACCTTTCATCGTTTGCCGAGGACCCGAGCGTTAATAAAATCGGCGATTTGTTCACTGTCGATGTTCTGGTCAGCTTTGTGGATTCGAAACTGAACGGTTAAAAAATCCTCCCATCACAGGGATGAGGGCTATTAAATAAAATATGCGATGGATATGGATAGATAAATTTATCGAGTTCAATAGCGGCTCAAACGCCGTGGCTATAAAAAATGTAACTATGGCCGAAGAGCATCTGCATGATAATTTTCCCGGCTTTCCGATAATGCCGGAATGCCTAATGATTGAATCGATGGCGCAGACAGCCGGGTTACTTGTGGGGCAGGCAAGGGACTTTAAGGAAAAGGTAATCCTTGCGAAAATCAATAAGGCGGTTTTTTTCCATTATGTCCGGCCCGGCGACACGCTCAAAATACACGCTAAAATCGAATCAATTACCGCTGAGGCGGCTTCGACATCGGGTAAAATCACTCGCGGCGACGAAACGATTGCTGAAATCGATTTGATGTTCAGCCATATCGACAATAATCTTTCGGGCAAACAGTTCCCGCAGGAGAATTTCGTATTCACGGATTTGTTCGGCGTAGTCTTAAGGGCATCGGGCATCCCGGCACCTGATATGGGGTTGAGACAATGACGGTAATTACAGGATTGGGAGCAATCACTCCGCTGGGGCTGAGTTACAAAGATTTATGGTCGGGCCTTTGCCAGGGCAAAAGCGGCATCGGCAGAATCACGGCTTTCGACCCATCGGGTTTTACCTGCCAAGTCGCAGGACAGGCTCCTGAATTTAATATTCGCGATTATGTCCCCAAGGCAATTCGAAAAACCACAAAACTGATGTCGCGAGATATCGAGCTTGCGGTTGTCGCGGGCAATGAGGCCATTAAAGACGCGGGACTTAAAACAAAAGCATTCGACGAGCAGAACATAACTATCAATCCGCAGCGAACAGCAATAATTCTCGGAGCGGGTTTGATTAGCTGCGACCTTGTAGAATTCGCACCTGCAGTTGCAAAAAGCATTACGGACGGAAAATTCGATATGAAAAAATGGGGAGCACAGGGCATCGAGCATCTTACGCCGCTTTGGCTGCTCAAATATCTGCCGAATATGCTCGCCTGCCACGTCGGCATAATTCACGACATACAGGGGCCGAGCAATACCATCACCTGCGCCGAGGTCGCGGGACATTTGGCCATCGGCGAAGCTATGCAAATAATTTTGCGAGGCGATGCGGATACTGCTTTGGCCGGCGGCGGTGAAGCGAAGGTAAATCCGATTGTTCACCTCAGGCAGTGCCTGCTTAAAAGAGCAACGGCAAATTATAATGATAACCCTGCCGGGGCGTGCAGGCCTTTCGCTGCTGACGCAAAAGGTTCGGTGTTCGGCGAAGCGGCGGCTACTATTGTAATTGAAAATCCTGAAACGGCAAAACAGCGAGGAGCGAAAGTTTACGCTCAAATCGCCGGCTTCGGTCAAAGCTGCAGCATAAATAAGCGATATGAATGTCTTGAGCCGGACGGCAAAGGTGTTCAGTATGCGATAGAAGCTGCGATGGAACAGGCGAAGATTAAACCGCAGCAGCTCGATTTGATTATCCCGCACGGAACAGGAGTTTTCGACGACGATATCGCCGAGGCAAGAGGAATCCAAAATGCACTGGGCGGCGCAGTTGATGCTATACCTGTATTTCCAACAAAGAGTATGGTCAGCAATACCGGCGCAGCAGCAGGGGCTGTCGATGTCGTAGTGGCGTGCTGCGCGATAAGAGATGGAATTATACCGGCGGCGAAAAACTGTGAACAAAAAAATAAAGAATGCAAATTGAATATAGCGAAAGAGCAGATTAAGAAAAAAATAAATTATGTTCTCTGCACAAGTTATACTTACGGCGGCCAGACGGCGGCAATTATATTGAAGAATGAAGATTGAAGATTGGAAAGAGTTTAAAGCTTAAAACTTTCGGTGTAAATTGTGGTTGATAAAATGAAAGAACGGGTTGTTATAACGGGACTTGGAATTGTATGCCCGCTGGGCAACGATGTGGCAACGATGTGGAAGCGCATCGGCAATTGCGAAAGCGGAATGGATTACACTACGATTTTCGACGCATCAGGATTTCCGACGAAATTCTGCGCCGAAGTTAAAAACTACGACTTTGCAAAATATACGAAAAATCCCGAATTGCATAAAGACGGCAACCGCCACAGCAAATTCGCAATCGGAGCAGCAGCTCAGGCCTGCAGGCAGGCGAAAATTGATATCGAAACTGAAAATCCAAAAGACGGCATCGACCGCAGAAGAATGGGCATATATTTAGGCGCGGGCGAAGGCTCTGTCGATAATGAAAATTTCTTCAACGCGATTGTGCAGGGCTGGGACGATGCAGCGGCGAAAATGGACTGGATAAAATGGGCCGCTGAGGCGTTTGGCAAAATGCAGCCTGTGCGCGAGCTTGAGCAGGAGCCGAATATGCCCGCAGCTCACGTTTCGATGTTTACCGGCGCTCGCGGGCCGGTCAGGAGTTGTCTTACGGCTTGTGCGGCAAGCACGCAGGCTGTCGGCGAAGCGTTTAAAATGTTGCAATTGGGTCAGGCTGATGTGATGATTGCCGGCGGCGCTCATTGTATGATACATCCGCTGGGCGTTACCGGGTTCAACCGGTTGACCGCCCTATCGACAAGAAACGACAGCCCAACAACGGCATCGCGGCCATTCACGGCGAGCAGAGATGGCTTTGTAATCGGCGAAGGAGCGTCACTGGTCATTCTCGAAACGCTCGAATCGGCAAAGAAACGCGGAGTCGAAATTCTGGCTGAAGTCATCGGCTACGGCGGCAGCAACGACGCATTCCGCGTAACAGATATGCACGAGGAAGCCCGCGGCGCGGTGCAGGCAATCGAAGCCGCTTTGAAAGACGCGAAATTAACCTACAAAGACATAGACTATGTGAGCACGCACGGCACAAGCACGGCCGAAAATGATAAGATTGAAACCTTCGCATTAAAAAAGGTCTTTAAGGAAGAGGCGAAAAATATTCCCGCAAGCAGCGTCAAGAGTATGATGGGGCATTTAATCGGAGCGGCTGGTGCTGCGGAGCTTATTACCTGTGTCCTTGCGATACGGGACGGAATTTTGCCGCCGACGATAAATTTGAACGACCCTGACCCGAATTTGGACCTGGATTATGTGCCGAATAAGCCCCGAAAAGCCCAGGTTGATATCGCATTAAAAGAATCTTTTGGCTTTGGCGGCCAGAATAGTGTTGTTATAATAAAACGATACAAAAATTAAATTTAAGATTGAGCTATGATTGATATTAAACTAATTCGTGAAAATCCTCAGCCGTTCAAGGATGTCTGCCGGGCGAAAAATTTTTATGTCGATATCGATAGATTGCTTCAGCTTGATTCGGACCTGCGCAAGGTAAAGACCCGTCAGCAGGAAATAACAACAGAAAAAAATACGCTGGGCAAATCAATCGCCAAACTGGCCGGCGATGAAAAACAAAAACTTATCAATAAACTTGCCGAATATAAAACCGAAGAAGCGTCTCTTGCCGAACAAATAAAAAATCTCGAGCCTGAATTCAACGCGATGATGCTTCAGGTTCCTCAGCCTGCGGACGACGATGTGCCGCTGGGCAAGGACGATACGGAAAATGTCGAGATTGCCAAATGGGGCGAGATTCGCAAATTCGATTTCGAGCCGAAAGACCATATCCAACTCGGAACGGCACTTGATATAATTGATGTCGAAAGAGCAGTACGGCTGGCGGGAACGAGAAATTACTTTTTAAAAGGCGCAGGCGCCCTTCTGCATTGGGCGATTCTTCGCTTTTCGATTGATTATATGGTTAAGAAAGGCTATGTGCCTTTTTCTGTTCCGATGCTGATGAAAAACGAGGCGATGGCCGGCACTGGCTACTATCCCGGTTCGGAAGAGCAGACATACCGAATGGAACGGGACGAATTAAATCTTGCCGGAACCGCTGAAGTACCTTTGACGGCTTATTTTATGGGCGAAATTCTGTCGCAGGAAATGATGCCGAAGAAATTTGTGGGTTTGAGTACCTGCTACCGCAGGGAAGCCGGCGCGGCGGGAAAAGATACTTACGGTTTATACAGGATTCATCAGTTCGATAAAGTCGAGCAGGTCGTGATTTGCGAAAACGACGCGGAACAAAGCGCAAAATTCCACGAGGAAATCCGGGCCAACGCCGAAGGTGTTATGCAGGCTATGGGCATACCGTATCGTGTCGTAAAAGTCTGCACAGGCGACCTTGGCAGAGGACAGGCGAAAAAATACGATATCGAAGCGTGGATGCCGTCGAGGAAAAGCTATGGCGAAACGCACAGCGCGAGCAAATTCTATGATTTTCAGGCAAGAAGACTAAACCTTCGCTACAAAGATAATAAGACGAAGAAAAATCTCTTTTGTCATACATTAAATAATACCGTTATCGCATCGCCGCGAATTTTGATACCGGTTCTTGAGCTTAATCAGAACAAGGATGGCTCTGTTACCATACCGGAAGTTCTGCGGCCATATATGAACGGTATGGAAAGAATCACAAAGTAATTTAAAAATCAAAGTTTAAAATGCAAAATTGAGGTATCCCTCTACGAGGGATATTTCTTTTATCATGGACGAAATTCAACAAAAAATTGAGGAGTTCAAGAAAAATCTTGAGTCGCAATCGCTATTAAAAGAAACCTTACTCATCTGCCCTGCCGTTTTGCCTGCCGTTGGTTTAATCGCCGGCCTTGTCATTCAATACTATTGCCATTTGCCGCTGTTTATCTGGTTTGGCGTTTTAATCATATGTTTTATTTTATTTTTTTCTGACAAATTTTTCGCCGGTAGAAATAATCTTATCTATATATCAGTTTTTTTATGTTTCCTCTGCCTGGGTTCAATAAGGTTAATAAATTACAACAAGCCTGCAGTGAATGATATTCGCAAAATCGCCGGCGATGATTTTACTTTTGCGCATATAAGAGCGCAGATAATCTCAAAACCGGCAGTTGTCGATAATAATGACTGGGTTTTTGCCGAATTTTTCCCCTCCGGTCCTTATACAACTTTTTACGCGAAAGTTTCCGAGGCAAAAACAGCCGGCGGCTGGACAAAAGCAAACGGCACCATAAAATTTTATATTTCAGAACCAGTAAAAGATGTAAATACAGGTTATAAAATTGAAGCGTTTTGCAAACTTGATAAATTTTCTGCCGCAGACAATCCGGGGCAGTTCGATACCGCTGAATATATGAACAACAACGGCGTTTTTCTTTCTGCATCTGTTAAAACCGCAAAAGCTATAACGGTACTCGGCACTGAAGAAATAAAATCGCTGTTTGACATCAAGGCAAAGGTTCGGCAATATGCCATTGCTGCTTTGCTCGAGGGTGCCGAATCTGATAAAAATATTTCTCTTACTGAAGCGCTCCTCCTTGGCAGCAGGACAAAAATTGATAAAAAACTTTACAATGATTTTATAAAAACTGGTCTTGTTCACCTGGTCGCCCTATCGGGCCTGAATGTCGGAATCTTAGCCGGTTTCTTCTGGTGGCTCTCGAAAAAGGCAGGACTGCTGCATCAAGGCCGAGCTATTGCCGGCATAATCGCGACAATTCTTTTTCTTCTGGCAATTCCAGCTCAATCGTCAAGTCTTCGCGCGGGAATAATGTTTATTATCTTTTGCCTGGCCAATTTGCTTAGCCGCCAATCAAAAGCCCTAAATAGTCTCTCTGTTTCAGCAATTTTTCTTCTACTCATAAAGCCGATGGATTTTATGAATGCAGGTTTTCAATTATCCTTTGCAGCAGTACTTGGGATAGTTTTATTTTATGAGCCGATTCGCAATTTTCTTGTTCTGCCTGTTAAGTCTTTACGAATGCTTCTCGATATGTTAGCGATAGGTATCGCCGCATGCATAGCTGTCGTACCACTTATCGCCTGGAACTTTTATCAATTTCAGTTATTTGGCGCCATTTGGACAGTCCCCGCCTCTTTTCCGGTAGCGGTAATTTTAATTCTGGGCACATTTAAAATTTTATTAAATCCCCTGCTGCCGACATTGGCGGCAGGACTCGCATATATAATTGATTTTTCAGCGTGGGGACTTTCAGAACTTGTTACGCTCTTTGCCAAAGTGCCGTTTTCGCAAATAATTGTCGGCAAACCGCCAATTTATCTCATTTTGGCTTTTTATCTGGTACTTTTTTTGTGGAAGTTTTTCCCATTTCGTAAAAAAACAGTTTTGAATTACCTTTATCCCGCAGTGATTACTTTATTGTTGTTTTCTGCCGTCTTTATAAACAAAATAGGAAAAGCCAATAAACTGACATTAACCATTCTATCTGTCGGCCATGGACAGGCGGCATATATCAGAACTCCTGACGACAAAAGCTTTATTATCGACGCCGGTTCAATTACGAACAGAAACATCGGCGATAATATAGTTAATCCTTTTTTGAATTATGCCGCTGAAGATAAAATCAACACCGTATTTGTCAGTCACGACGATATTGACCATTACGACGGTCTGCCTGAAATTCTTGATAAACACAAATGTAAAAATGTTTACACAACCTCGAAGTTTTTACAAAGCGCAGCAACATCAAAAACCGATGCAAAATTATGCGAGTTTATCAGGGCTAAGAATATTCCTTTTAGCGTCGCACCTAAAAAAATCTCCTTAGGTAATACTGCTATTACCCGTTTATGGCCGAACGAAACGGCGTATGAAAATTCCTTAACGGACAATGAATCGTCTCTTGTATTATTGGTTGAATACGCCGGCAGGAAAATTTTGTTTTGTTCCGACATAACTGCCGATGTTCAGGGGAAGTTAATGAATTTATATCCGCAATTGGATGTTGATTTAATGATAACACCTCATCACGGCTCGGGCAGAACGACCGACCCAAATTTTTTAACCGCTTTCAAACCTGAATTTCTTATCACAAGCTGCTCCGAGGCCAGGCTTTCTTCTATAAGTCCGGCAATTAAGGAAAAATCTCAAAGTCATTATACCTGCAAAGATGGCGCCGTTACCTGCCAGATTGATTCGGCCGGCCAAATCCGACTTTCGACTTTTAAAAATCTTTCGGCCGACTAACTTCGTATATCTTGTTAATTTTTTTGTCTTAGTATCTTTGCGGACAAATGCCAAAATAAAAAGCCCGCCGAGTAAAATCGGCAGGCTAAACCCGCAAGATACATTTCTGTTTCGCACGGGTTTATATTCCCCATTAAAGAATACGGGGCTGCTCGTGTTTACGCATTCTTTTAAATATATTGATTACTTTTGCGAAATAAGGAATTTCCCTGTTTTGGATTACCTTTTTACTTAATAAGTATTATCCCTGCACTGAAGGGTATCCGTGACTCATCCTTTCTTTTGGCGGGTCACCCCTTCAAATTTGCATCCGTCAAAAATATCTCATTGAAAAACGTTTTTATTGCCTGCCAGGAGCGCATATCAGCATCCTTATTATAGGCAGCGCCTTTGGAAGGGTCGCTACCGTGCTCCGGATTTGTAAAACCGTGCACAGCATTGCCGTAGAATATCATCTGCCAGTCCACTTTTGCGTCGCGCATTTCCTTCCAAAAAGCAGTAATCTGCTCCGGCTTAGTATAAGGGTCGTCGGCACCGTGCAGAACCAGGACTTTGGCCTTGATATTTTTCGCATCCTCGGGATGAGGAGTGTCAAGGTTCCCGTGAAAACTAACCACTCCTTTTAAATCTGCACCGCTGCGCGCCATTTCAAGCACAACACCTCCGCCAAAACAATAACCGATAGCGGCAATTCGTTTTGGGTCAACGAAAGAAAACTTTTTCACTTCCTCAAGACCTGCAATCGCCCGCCTTCGCATCAAAGGCCTGTCGCTGCGGTAAATGCCCGCTTGTTTCGCGGCTTCATTCGCATCAGCCGGTCTGATTCCTTTTCCATATATATCAACGGCAAATGCCGCGTAGCCGAGGCCGGCTATCTGTTCAGCCCTTTTCTTTACGTATGAACCTATACCCGTCCATTCGTGAACAATTAACACCACAGGCATTTTTTCTTTTATCGCATCATCATACGCAAGATAGCCTTCAAGTACGGTATTGCCGTCCTTATATTCGATTGTTTGAGTTTTCATCGCAGCCTCCGTAAAATTTTGTGCGAAAACCATTAATACAATCACAAATGTCACAATTTTCATAATAAAGCCATCCATAATAATAATTTTCACATCGGCTTAACGGTTTTACTTTTTCACTACGAACAGAGAGATCCCTTTATTTCGATTTCGAAACTGTTCTATATTATTCTCATCAATTATCTGACAGATACAGCCTTATTCGACTGTTACCTTGCCGTCTTTTACCGCGATAGGTTTAAGTTTTCCACAATGCGGACAGTACAAAGCCAATTTCCCGTTGTTTCTAACCACCATTCTCATCGGCTGGTCGCAACATTTTAGTGGTTTGCCCTCTTTGTCAACAACAGTCAAATAAAGTTGCTGGTTATCAATACCCGGGTTATGTCCTATTTCTATGTCGCGAGGACTCATATCTAAAGCCATTCTTGTGTCACAACCTTCACAAGTGTTGGCAATAGAATATTCCAATTCTTTTGTCTGAGCCTGTTTTATTTCTTTTACTTCCGAAGCAGACTTCTTTTCTTCCTGACACCCCAAAATCAATGCTATCGACAACATACATACTATAAACATGGCTTTTCGAATCATTTTTTCTCCTTTCAAAGTTTTAATGACTTTAGTTTCTATTCATTTCCAGGAAATCCTTGTCCGGAAACCATTATATTGATACCCTCGGCGTGCATTGTGTCAAGTCATAAATTTCCAACTTCTTCTCGTCACAACAAACAAGCTCACTTTCACTATCGGTCAGGGCCTCAACAATAATTTCATAGCCTCTTTACATTTAATTCTCATTACGCAGATAAACTCCATTTTCTTCCCACACTAAACTGCGGCTCCTTTTGCAGCCATTGACCGCCACAATCCTCTTTGCTGCATTCAAACCACGTGAATATATGATTGTGCTCCCTTAATCTATCTACTTCCAGCATTACCGCCCCGCAAGCAGGACAAAGAACTATTCTTCCAACCTGTCTGATTCCCGTGCCAACTCTATCCAATCCCGGCGTTTCCATTTTTAGTTCCTTTCAACTATTAAAATTATTGTTTTTAGCTATTGACCTTGAAAGAAAATCTACCTTAGAGATGAACCAACATGAAATAGGGAAATTCCCCTATTCAAACCTCGTAATTGCTTAAGATTGCGGCACTTCCCGTTAAGAAATATTAACGGAGAGTGGCATATTGGAAATGATAAATGCAGAAAAAAGGAAAGCTGTCTGCTTACCCATTGCTACAGTTCAGATGAAGTTAAACCTTCCTGAATGGCATATTTGGTCAGCCTTGCTATGCTGTCTATTTCTAATTTGTCCATTATTCGTATTCGATGCCCTTCTACTGTCTTGGGGCTTATGTGAAGACGTTTTGCCACCTGTTTAGTTGTTTTGCCTTCCGCCATAAGCTGAAGAACTTCTCGTTCTCTTCCAGACAGCACAGAAAAAGCTGAACCGCCCTTTTCAGAAGGATGGCGCACATAATTCTCAACAACCACATTGGCTATGGCGGGACTGAGGTATGTTTTGCCGGACATTACGGTGTTAATAGCGACAGTCAGTTCTTCTACCGCGCAATCCTTCAGCAAATACCCCGAAGCTCCGGCTTTCAGCATTTCTTCTACAAACTTCCTGCCGGAATGCATCGAAAGCCCGATTATTTTGACTTTAGGATGATCACGAACAATTTGCCGTGTCGCATCTATGCCGTTAAGGTCGGGCATTCCTATGTCCATCACCACGATATCCGGCGACATTTCTTTTACAAGCTCAACCGTAGTATGTCCGTCCTTGGCTTGAGCTATAACTTCTATATCTTTTTCCTGCTGAAGTAATTTACTCAAACCATGTCTGACAATCGTATGGTCATCGGCCAATATAATTCTTATGCTCATAATCTTTTACTCCTTCCTTGGTTATGAAGCCTCTATTCTACACTAAAATCAGAGCGAATCAATCAGGAAATAGCAATAAAGCAATTACGAAACATTAATCAAGGTATTTCCCTATTTAAACCCAGTTAAGTTATCAAGTACACTGTGCTAAAGTCGATTGAAACCGGAAGTTTAAAATTTATATAATTGCTTGTGAGACAAAATGATATGTTTGGAGCAGGGGTCGAAAACCGGGAATTAAAATTACTTCAAGAAAATGATTATCAGGAAGATTGAAAAGTGTCAAATACCATGAAAACACTCATGCTCGGCTGGGAATTTCCTCCATTTATTAGTGGTGGATTAGGCACAGCCTGCTACGGCCTGACCAAGGCGATGAGCCAGCTTGGTATGGAAATCACATTTGTCCTGCCTATCGCGGATAAGTCCAGCTATGCCGGCCACTTAAAAATGCTGAACGCCGAAGGACACCTGCAATCCGGAGAACAAAGTAAGTTAAAAAATGTCCGCTTCCGCACCATTTTGTCCGGGTTAAGACCATATATTCCCTCTGAAAAATTTGAAATCTTCGGAAAAAAAATGGAATCAAACGGTGCGGATTTCTGGCAAAGCAATTCATCTGCTTCCGGCCAGAATTACGGCCGTAATATATGTCAGGAGGTTCATCACTATGCCGAAAAGGTGGTTGAAATAGCCTCCGTCGAGGATTTTGATATTATACACGCCCATGATTGGATGACTTTCCCTGCGGCGATAGCAGTGGCCGATATTAGCCAAAAGCCGTTAGTTGTGCACGTCCACTCAACGGAATTTGACCGTAGCGGCAATAATATAAACCAGATGGTATACGATATCGAGCGTCAGGGTATGCATGTCGCAAACAAGATTATCGCTGTCAGCAATTATACAAAAAACATAATAACAAGCCGTTACGGCGTCTCACCAAACAAGGTTGAAGTGGTCTACAATGGCGTCGAAGACAATGGCGACACTCATTCGAGCATACCCGCCGGCAAGTTAGACAAAATCGTTTTGTTCCTCGGCCGAATTACAATGCAGAAAGGCCCGGAATACTTTATCGCTTCGGCCAAAAAAGTTCTGGAAAAAATGAACAACGTAAAATTCATTATGGCCGGCGATGGAGATATGACACATCGAATGATTGATTATGCCGCTCATCTGGGAATCGGGCATAAGGTTTTTTTCACACGTTTCCTGCGTGGAGCTAATGTCGACAGAGCCTATCAAATGGCTGATTTATTTGTAATGCCGTCGGTATCCGAGCCCTTTGGCATCGCTCCGCTTGAAGCTATAAAACATAATGTGCCGGTTCTCATAAGCAAACAAAGCGGCGTTTCAGAAATACTCCATCATGCGTTGAAGGTAGATTTCTGGGACATAAATCAAATGGCAAACAAGATAATTGCGGTTTTAAAATATCCGCTCCTGGGAAAATTACTTCGTGAAAACGGACGCTGCGAAACGGCTAAAATCCGCTGGGAAAATTCGGCAGCTCAAATAAATAATATCTACAAACAAATGCTGGCTTGCGCATAGGCTGGAGAAAGGAAGCTATTTATGGCATCGGTATGCTTTTATTTTCAGGTTCACCAACCATTCCGGCTGAGGAATTATACTATATTCGATACAGACAGCAATTATTACGATGACCACAAAAACGCGCAGATATGCAGAAAAGTCGCCAGTAAATGCTATTTACCCGCCAATTCGCTGATGCTCGAGTTAATAAAAAAATACAATGGAAAATTCCGGATTGCCTACAGCATTACCGGCGTTTTGCTCGAACAGCTTCAGTCATACGCCCCGGAGGTAATTAAAAGTTTCCAGGAGCTGGCTGCGACCGGATGCGTGGAATTCCTGGCGGAAACTTATTATCATAGTCTTAGTTCTCTTTACTCACGAAGTGAATTCATAGAGCAAATTAAAGCTCAAACACAAATTATTCAAAAACTTTTCGGCCAAACACCCAAAGTTTTCCGCAATACAGAACTTATTTATAACAATGATTTGGCCGCTTTAATTGAGCAGATAGGCGGCTTTGACGCGATATTAGCCGAGGGTGTGGACCGTATACTCGGATACAGAAGCCCGAATTTTGTATATCGCCCTCCAAATTGCAAAAAGTTAAAGCTTCTGCTGAAAAATTACCGTCTCAGCGACGATATCGCCTTTAGATTTTCCAATCGTGACTGGAGTCAGTGGCCGCTGACTGCCAATAAATTCGCCAACTGGGTCAGCGCTGTAAACGGCTGCGGCAATGTTGTAAATCTTTTTATGGACTATGAGACTTTTGGCGAACATCAATGGGAAGACACGGGAATATTTAATTTTTTGCGGCATCTGCCCCAGGAAATTCTTAAACATCCGGATAACAACTTCAAAACCCCTTCAGAGGTTGCCGCCAGTTATGATTCTGCTGATGTAGTTGACATCCCATATACAATTAGCTGGGCAGATATCGAAAGGGACTTATCGGCATGGCTGGGAAACCCGATTCAGCAAAACGCCATTATTGAATTATACAAGCTCGAAGAAAAAGTAAAGAGCACCGCGGACGAATCCATCATCAGAGATTGGCGAAAACTGCAAACATCCGACCATTTCTATTATATGTGCACAAAATGGTTCGCTGACGGCGATGTGCATAAGTATTTTAATCCTTACGACTCACCATACGACTCATATATCAACTTTATGAATGTTATGGAAAATTTGAATTCCCGCAGCTTCATGGCACTGCTTGAGAAAGAAAAACCCGCCCCTGACATCCGCATAAAATCTGTTCAACCAAGGCAGAAAGTTCTGCAAAGTAATAATAAATTTAGTATTTCAGAAAGGAAACAAAGATGAAAACATTAAAATTCACAAAAAACGGTTCAACCGAAAAGAAGCCGGCCTTTAAAGAAATTCCCGTATCATACGGTATCCGCCGGGTTTCTGACGGCGTAATCTTTTCCGCTCTTTATCAAAAGGCCGCAACTGTGCAGATCGCAGGCGACTTTAATAATTGGAAGCCTGAACGTGCGCCTATGCGTAAAATCGATGAACATGGCACATGGGAGATCAAAATTTCCCTGGCCCCGGGGACTTACCGCTATCGTCTGGTTGTTGACGGTCGCTGGGAACAGGACCCCTTTAATGATAAGACTGAGCCTAATCAATTCGGCGGATTGAATTCTGTCCTGAAGGTATAAAATATTCGTATTAGATTCTATTGGAAAGTCTGGTTAACTGCGCTAATTTTTTAATTATCGCGGGTTTTAATTTCCCTTTTCCAAGCCGCCATTGCCAGTTGTCCTTTATTGTGCTAGGACGATTCATCCGGTCATTTGCGCCGAGTCCCAAAATATCCTGTATAGGCACAATGACAGTGTCGGATACAGATTTCATCGCCAGATGTATTAACTCCCGGGAGACTTGCGAAGCGGGAACCTGCCGGCCGATACAATCGAATAATTTCTTCTTTTGAATGCGACTGGCTTCTTTTTCGAACCACCCTCTTGCCGTATTGCTGTCGTGCGTGCTTGTATAAACCACAGAATTCTTTTGGTAATTGACTGGGAGATGTAAACGACTTGTACTGTCCCCGCCAAAAGCAAAGAGCAGTACTTTTGTGGACGTCAGATCGTGCTTTTTGATAGCTTTTCTGACATCGGCGGTTATAAAGCCCAAGTCTTCGGCAATGAAACAGGATTTTGAAAAATGCCTGAATAATTCCTTCAGAAAATCTTCTCCCGGCCCCTTAACCCATTTGCCTTTTGCAGCGGTTTTGTGTTTGGCGGGAACCTGCCAATAAGCAAAAAAACCTCTGAAATGGTCAAGACGCACAATATCGAACATAGCCAAACTATGTTTTATCCGCAAAATCCACCAGAGGTAGCCCGTCTTTTTCAGGACTTTCCAGTCGTAAACAGGATTATTCCATAACTGTCCTGTCCTGCTGTAATAATCCGGCGGGACGCCGGCGATAAAACGGGGCTTTTTTGCTTTTGTCAGCTTAAAAATATCAGGATATTTCAGAATATCATCGCTGTTAGGAGCAACATAAAAAGGAATGTCGCCTATTATTTTAATACCTTGCCGATTACAGTATTTCTTAAGCGCAAACCATTGCTCAAAGAAGATATATTGTAAAAACTCTTCATAGCTTGAATCTATTTTAAAATTCTCAAAAGCACGGTTCAACAGCCTTATTTTATAAGAATAAACTTTACGAAAGTTCACTTTTGCTGCGGCAAAAACCGGAATATCTGAAATATCTTTTTTAGTTAAAAGACCTCGGCGATACAGCAGTTCAGGACTGATTAGCAAAATATTGCCCGCGAAAGAGGACAAACCGCTATATGGAGAATAATTGTCTTTCGAAGAGACCTGATTCAAAGGCAATACCTGCCAGTAACTTTGGCCGGCTTTGGCAAGAAAATCGGCAAACTTATAGGCCTCGGGGCCAAAATCGCCAATGCCGTATTTCGACGGCAACGAAGTTATATGAAGCTGTATGCCGCTTCCTCTGTGCTTTTTCATATATTATTGTTTGGGAAAAAGGGGTTATTATTCAATCTTTACATCCAGATGTTGCGCTAAATTTATGAAATATTCAACCCATTTTTTCGCGGATTGGTCGCCTGCTTCGGCTTTTTTATTCATATCCGGATAATTCTCTTTGCTTATCCTAAAAAAGACATTTTGCGCGGTTTGCAAAGCCAGTCCTGAAACTATGGTAAGCAGCATTTTGAAAGTTGCTCCAATGGTCTTAAGCAGCTCAACATCATCCGGCGAATTGCCGAGTTCTTCCATAAGCCGGCCGATTTTACGGCTTGCCTCAAACCGAAGGGTGGATTCATCAAGCTGAAGCGACAACCTGGCAGCCTCATCCACGAGTTTCTTTAGTTGTCTCAAGTCGGACTTATCTTCACGCAGCACTTTGCACAGATCATTATTAAGTATAAACTCAACCGGCATAGAAATCGCTTTGGGCAAAGGCATATTCATACCGCGGATAACCTGCATCGTGGTATAATTATGCTCGTAAATGTGCCGAAAAGAATCCTCGATTTGCTTCCATGTCGTCTCAAGCAGCTTATACAAAATATCCCGCTGCTGGTCTTTAAACAGATGCCAAAGTGAGTAATTGTGTCCTCCGAATGAAATATTCATAATCCGCATAACTTCAGCGATATCACCCTTTAAAAAAGCTTTTTTCAAACTATCCTGAATCTGGGCAAAAGCGCTATCAGCCATTCTGGCATTGACGGCGCAAGTCAAATCATGCTCACCAAAATGCAGCACTGCAAAATCGACAGTATGTTTTTCCAGCACAATATTTGATTGCACCGTCGCCCTTCCTGTCGCCAGCGTTTGAATCCCGGCATCTGTCCGGTCGTAAGACTCGATATCCGTCGAATAGCAGTAAATATCTATCTTGTCCGGATAGTCCTCAAAAATAGAACTGACCGCCAAATGGGCTCCCACTCTGTTTAAATCAATACTGATTGGTTTTACAAGAGTATGATAAATTTCCCTGCCATTGGCAAATTCCCTGACATTTGTAGTCGCTTGTTGAAGGATATTTTCAAACTCAGGCTCTAAATCCGTGCTGCCGACTTCTTTTGCAAGCTGTATCACTCGGGACGCATAATTCATTATCTGAAGTGTTTCTATCCCGGAAATATCGTCGAAGAACCAGCCGCAGCTTGTGTACATAAGCAAAGCATTTCGCTGCATCTCAAGGAGTTTTAACATCATTACCTTTTCTTCAAAAGTAAGCTCCCTGCCAGTGGATTGGAAGAGAAAATCTTTCACGTTTCCAGCCGAGCGGTTATTTATAACTGAGATGTATTCGTTTCTTGTCTTCCATGGGTCAGGAACATATCCAGCCATCTTGCTTTCATAAACTCCGACAAGCTGGTCACGCAGCCAATCCATAGCTTCCCTCAGAGGTGCCCGCCATTGCTGCTTTCCAGATGGGTATACACCATAATTACAACCGCAGTTTCTTCTCCACCTTTCAACGCCGTGGATGCAGCTCCAGGAACTGTTCTCGTAGATTTCAACTTCATAAGCAGCAGGAAATTTTTCCAGATATTCGCCGTATATGGTTATTTTAGCCAGGTTATTAGATTTGATATAATGAAGGCAATAGGCCAGCGCCATATCTGCGGCACGATAGTGATGGCCATAAGTTTCGCCATCGGTCGCGATATGAGCAAGTTGGGCTTTTTCCCCGTTTTCCGTCAAAATCCAGGCCATTTTCCTGGCAAAATACTCGCCGTTTTGCAAAACACGGCCGTTGGCCACATCATCAGCCGTCGCTCCATGGTAGAAAAACAGATTGATACTTCTGCCGGAAGCAAGCCGGCAAATATAAGGTCTGGTCGTATCTATTTTATCACGGTCTGTATATTCCCAATTGGGGCTGTCTATTCTTCGTATCCGTTTGGCCTGATGCGGCGCAAGAACTGTAAATTTAATTCCAAATTCTGCGAGTATATCCAGAGTTTCCATATCAACAGCAGTCTCAGGCAGCCACATACCTTCCGGTTTTCGTCCGAAGCGAAACTCAAAATCGCTTATCCCCCAGGCCACCTGCGTATATTTGTCATTCTTATTGGCAAGCGGCATAATAATATGATTGTAGGCCTGTGCGATAGCGGCGCCGTGGCCGGAAAAATGTTTTTGACTTTCCTGGTCGGCTTCGATAACACTTTGATAAACATCCGGGGCGTGTTTTTCCAGCCAGGATAATAATGTGGGGCCGAAATCGAAACTTATGTTTGTGTAGTTGTTGACTATATCTATAATTCTTTTATCAGGTCCGAGTATTCTGGAGGCCGCATTTTGCCTGTAGCACTCCTCGGTTATTTTGTCGTTCCAGTCGTGGTATGGATACGCTGAATCCTGAAGTTCCACATCCTCCAGCCAGGGATTCTCTCTTGGCGGCTGATAAAAATGGCCGTGAATACAAACATACTTTTCCATCAATGTTTTCTCAATTCATTAGAGCCGGGGACTCTTACCCGGCAGAGATTGTACTATAACCAGACTAACGATTTGCTTTTTCATCACGAACAAGGAAATTCCTTTATTTTAACTTCGCAATTGCCTTACGCACCAATCAGCTCATAAGATGATTATACCCTCAGTTTCCTGAGAAAAAACCAAATTCGCCTATGTATATTTCCTGCAATCGCTCTTGTTTTTTATATATTAAAATTGTATAATATATAGGTTTTGGGATATGTCTTTAATTATAAAGTTATTTATCCTGACATCAAGAAAGTAAACTTGAAAAAACATTACTTACGCTACATGTATGGACTACTGGCGGTTCCGCTAGTTATCCTTTTACGATTTGCGCTGACGCCGTTGATTGGCTCCGGCACACCATATATAACGCTGTTCCCCGTAACGGTCGCCGTCGCTTTGCTCGCCGGCCTCGGGCCGGCAATCCTGACGGGTATTCTGGGCTCGATAGTAACAGATTACTTATTTATAGAACCGTTATATGCAATAGAGTTCAACATCGAAAGATTTTCTCGAATGGCTGTCGTGATTCTAACCAGCGTTTTTGTCGGCTATTTAGGCGTTGTGCTGCGAGCCGCACGTGCAAAAGCAAACAATCAAGCCCTTGCATTGCGCGAGAGCCAGGCAGATTTGAACCGCGCACAGGCCGTCGCTCATACCGGAAGCTGGAGATTGGACGTCAAGAAAAATGAATTGACCTGGTCCGACGAGAATCATCGTATATTTGGAATTCCAAAAGAAATACCGATAACATACGAGACATTCCTTTCTGCCGTTCACCCGGATGATTTGGAATATGTCGATAAATCATGGAAAGCGGCACTGACAGGCAAAAATTACGACATCAAGCATCGAATTGTTGTAGATGGCAATGTTATGTGGGTTCGCGAGAAAGCCGAACTCGTTTTCGATAATAATGGTACATTGCTTGGCGGCTTCGGCACAGTAACGGACATCACCGAGCGCAAAAAAGCCGAGGATGCGGTGTCGGTTTCTGAGATCCGTTATCGGAGGCTTTTTGAGGCGGCTCGTGATGGAATACTTATCCTGGACGCGGACTCCGGGCAGATAGTCGATGTTAAC
>PLMU01000015.1 GCA_003142595.1 Phycisphaerales bacterium | reverse complement strand
GAGCAGAACGGCACTTTTGATATGATGGGTAATGTCTGGGAATGGAACGAAACTATTTCCGGTTCCTATCGTGTCCTTCGCGGCGGGTCGTTTGACGACTCCGGCCCACTCGGCGGCGGAAACAGCGCCATCACGTCGGCCTACTGGGTCTCCGGCGGCCCGAGCGGCGCGAGCCTGGGTATCGGGTTTCGTATTGCCGAAATACCCGAACCAGCCAAATTGCAGAGTATTGAAATCGCCGGGCCAAACTCTGTGCCTGAAGAATCTGATACTCAGTACAAGGTCATCGGCCATTATGATAACGGCTCAAGCAAAAATATTACTATCGATGCAAATTTAGTGGTCGCTCCTGATGAATTCGCTCAGATTGATTCCAACGGCCTGCTGGCAACAGACAGGCTCTATCGAATGCAGGAAACCTGCACTATTAAGGCTGATTGCAAGGGCTTTTCAAATTCAAAGCCGGTTACCATTTATCCTATCTGTGATGGCAATGAATGCACAGAGCAGCAATTGCTGAAACACGATATCGCCGATGTCATTAAAATCAAACAGGGTGTAATGGACGACCTTAAATATGCTATGAAAATTGAGCGGGTTTCTTCTCAACTGCTGACGAAGATAGACAACGATAAAAAATGCAAGGGCCTCAATCGCGGCCAGCTCACCAGGGCTCGCATCCAGATACTCGCGGCATTGATGTGGGAACAGATGGCAAACGGCAAGATTGATACGAGCGTTGATTCTCTTGAAGATGCTCTTAAAATTCTGCAGGAAAACCTTGTCGAAAAACCCAAGCCGCATAAATAATAATGTGATTTATCTCTTAGAAATTTAATCATGCCGGCCCTGTACAAAATCAGGGCCGGTTGATTTTACAAAGGCAACGCCATAGGTTTTTGCTTGCTTTATAGTCGATATAAAAACTTGAATTGTCAAGACAGGTTTGATATTCTATTGGAAATGAGTCTCAGCGGCGTAGCTGAGCAGATTTAAATGGGAAATCCAAAATGAATAAGCAGACAATTCAAACGGTGCTTGGATGCGCGTTAATACTTCTTCAACCTGCGTGGAGCAGATGTAGTTCAACCGGTGAAAGTCAGACAGCACGAAGAACTCCAGTTGTCCTATGCAAAAATTCATCCAGCCATATAAATCAGTTATTTTTGAATCTTTGCCCTAAACATTTCTTATTATATTTTCTACTGTCAACATTTGACACTATAATTTTATAGTCCAGATTCTTTATTTAATAATCTAATATATTTTCACACTACTTCCAAAAGTCCATTTAGAACTTCAACTGCTGCCAACTGGTTCGGAGTAGAAGATTTTAAATAATATTGCTCAGTACATCTTATTGATGAGTGTCCCATTAAATCTTTTAAGGTACTACCTATAAAGCCAATATTTTGGATTTTGGCGGAATTAGCAATAAAATTCGTACAAAGGATTTTGGATGTTGTAATCTGAGGAATATATTGATATTATCGTGGAATTGGAATGCCTGGTTGCGTAGCCAGGCGTTTAATACGGGAAATGCCAACTAAAAGGAAAATTTAGGGGCAATATAAACTTCAAAAGGAGACGAATTTATGGCAACCGAAACGAATAAGAAGACAGGCATCTCTACTGAGATAGATGCGATCCGCGAGGACATTCAAAAACTGCAGAATGACCTCAAGGATATGTTTCATTCGGTAGGGGAACAAAGCAAGGAGAAACTTCAGGAAAGCAAACAAAAACTCGAGGCTGCGATTAAAAGTCTGCAAGGCCAGGCAGCCGAGAAATTCGATGAGGTTTACGACAGCCTCCGCGAACACAGTCAGGATGCTGTAAAAAAGAGCAGAAAGCAGATTGAAGAGCGGCCGCTAACCGCCGTTTTCATCGCATTTGCTGCCGGAATACTATTCGACAGATTGATTGGGCGGAGGTAGCTATGAGTCTCTTGACGGATATCCTTTATACCGCGGCGGATTTGTTGCGTCTAAAAATTAAGGTGGAGGGAAAATATCTGGCTGCCAAATTTGAAGACGGCGCAAGATCCTTACATAGCTGTGCGAAGCAGTTGTGTTTCTTTTGGGGGATGCTGGTATTTTGCATCGCGATGTTGGCGGGCGGCGTTGGATTCATTATGTGGGGTGCTTACGCTCTGCTGGCATCGGCCATCAATCCAGGATTTGCAGCTCTAATTGTCGGCCTGATAGTTGGCCTGGTCGCCATTACCGTTCTCGGTGCGGTCAAAAATTCAATCAAATAAACCCCGTTAAAATAACAAAGTGTGGTTTGTTCAGTATCTCAGCATCAGGGGTAAGCTATCTAACCCCCGGATTTCCTATATAAAAGTATCGCATTTAATCTGGATTTGATAGTATAGAGCTTATAGATGCTGTTGAAACCAGTTTTGACGCATCTGTTTGGAGAACCCAATGGGTGAAACAGGCAAGGATGCTCTGAAAGTCCATTTTGGTATTATCGCGGCACTGGAAGCCTTGGTTGCGTAGTCGAGCGTTTAATATGGGAAATCTAAGATGGAACAGCTAAATGAACTGCCAACGGCGACTGAGCCTCTCGACTCCTCAGCCGGGCCGCTCGATGTACCGGTTAAAGCTGCGCCCGGCAGCGAACCACCGCCCGCTCCATCTAACGCCGCCGCGGCGACGAAAACTACACCCGTCCAAATCGTCTTGATTGTGCTGGGAACGATTGCCTTCCTTTACTTTGCCCGTCCCGTGGTCTTGCCCGTGGTTTTGGCCTGTGCGTTGGGAATGACACTGAAACCGCTCATCCGTTGGTTGTCCTACTGCCACATTCCTCCGGCGATCTCCGCCGCAGTCGTGCTTTGCCTCCTGACGGCCGTCATCGTGGTTGGTTTCTTCCAATTGGGTCGACCGGCGTTGACGTGGATGAACGAAGCGCCGGAGCACATGACCGTGTTGAGGCAACGGGTTCAAAGAATGTTCCCGCGCTTCGCGCGGATCAGTCAAGCGGCGACGGCGGTGAATAATCTCGGCGCAACCGAGGAGGAACAAAAAATAGCGCCCACCGTCGAGCTCAAAGACAGCCACGGCACCAGCGCATTCATCAACTGGACTGGAAGTCTCCTGGCCGGGATGGGGGAGACGTTGGTGGTCCTCTATCTGATGCTCGCTTCGGGCGACTTGTTCCTGCAGAAGTTGGTTCGCGTGATGCCCACGCTCCACGACAAGAAGAGCGCAGTCGAGATCAGCCATGAAATTCAGCAAAACATTTCCAATTATCTGTTCTCGGTGTCGCTGATTAACATCGGCCTGGGTGCGGTCGTGAGCGGCGGTCTCTACTTGATGGGTGTGCCCAACGCCGTAATGTGGGGAATGCTTGTGGCGATTCTGAATTTTGTTCCCTACTTCGGTCCTGTCGCCGGAATCATACTGCTGGCCACGGTCGGCCTCCTCACGTTCGACTCGCTGTGGAAAGGACTCTTTCCGCCCGCATGGTACCTGCTGCTCCACCTTTTCGAAGCAAACTTGATAACGCCGGTCATGCTAGGGCGACGGTTCACGCTTAATCCGGTGGCCATCTTTGTTTCGTTGATTTTCTGGACCTGGCTTTGGGGTGTGCCGGGAGCTTTGTTGTCGGTGCCGATCCTGGTGTCGATCAACGTTGTTTGCAGTCGCATTCCCACGATGTCATCCGTCAGTGAATTGCTCACGAGTTGAACCAAATTCATCGAACTATACGCTGTCCTCCTCAAAAATTCATCCGGCCGTAAAAGTTGACGTTTTTCTGATTCGGATTGGGGAAATTGCTCATAGGCAAGTTGATATTGATTTCTCCCGAATATTTCTGTAATATTGAATCTTAACAACGACTCTGGGAGTTTACATAAGTCGTTGAAATTAAACAATTACGAATTTTTGAGTAGGACAACATCAAAGACATCGTCTTCGGGGAGGCTTTTCACGCCTACTTAATGGAACTATTCACTCAGAAGCCGCGTGGAATATATCCCATAAGCAACAGTATCAGCAGGATAATCAGTACCAATGACAAACCGCCGGTTGGACCGTAACCCCAATTGCGGCTGTAATTCCAGTGAGGCAGCCCACCGACAAGAAGTAAGATAACAATAATAAGTAATAACAATCCCATAAAAGTTCCTTTCAATTGTCTTAACCAGTAAACCTGTCAATGCTCATTCACATAATCTGATTCCAGCGAGTCCCTCATGGAGAGGTTACTCATCCGGCATAACACAGTAAGACCGGTATTTCCCATATAACATTGCATGTCCTTGCTCAGCTATGCCGCTGAGCCTAATTTCCAATAGAATATCAAACTTGTCTTGAAAATCAATATTTTTAACTCTAACTCGAAGATATTTCAGCCAAACCAGCCCCTCACCAGCCTATTTTCCAGTACAGTACAAATATATATAGCTCATTGAAATTATGTTAGCATTATACTGGTTAATTCTTGAAAAAGCAAGTACTTATGATAAATTCTACCAATGGAAAATACAGCGAATCAAACAAGTGCTATTGAGGTGGTTTAATGTACCTGAAATTGTCAATACTCTGCTCAATGGCAAAGGTAAAATTGTCTGCCAAGAACGTTTGGCGGGTTATTGAAGTTCTACCGGAGAGCAGCATGATGGGTGGATGACTTTTTACATGGTACTAAGGCGGCCGAATTTAGCCGATTTTGCCGAAAATAATTCAAACAATAATCACCAGATCACATCGAAATTTGGTGACACAGCCGATATGTTTTCTAATTACCCCACTTCCGTTGTCCAGAAGTAGTATACTCTTTTCGCCATCCCAAAACCGGTAGACTACTCGCAATGAATGCAATGGGGTGCAATAGATGCAATGGTTTTCGGAAACAACTTGCAATGTGTCGCAAATTGTAGCTCATTGTGGGTAAATGAGTTACGATAAATTACAAAAAAATAGAGATTTGCAGCAGGTACCACATGGCATGCAAGAGGTCGCAAGTTCGAATCTTGTTGGCTCCATTTGTTTTTAACTCAAAAATAAGGATTTTACATCTCTCTACTACTCCAAATACTCATCTGGCGTCAGTTTGGCGTCTAAGCCCATCTCAGAATTATCCTGAAACTATCTCGAAACTAACCTAATTTCAGTTTACTTGACAAAATTCTCATATTTTTTTAAATATTTTTTAAAAAGTAGATTTTCAGAATGTTATTAAGGATTTTGAGATAAAATTATTTAATAAAAACCAAGTGTCGTATTTCAAATCTTGTCTAATTGTTGTGTAGAAATAAAAAAATTTGATGAGTATTTTTTGGCGTCCAAATGGCGTCTATAAAATATGAAAATAGGGGGAAAATGAGAAATTTGACTGGGTCAACACGGTTGAGATTTAATTAATTTCTTATAATAATAAGAGGGATGAGTCAGGAGTGTTTGAATTAGTTGTCGCAGGCCACGCCGACTTTGCTACGGAGCAAATGTCCAATGCCAGTTTTCAGCCCCAAAACACGCTTTTCGGCCTTTTCTCGTCATTTCTTTTCTTTCCAATGCCCTGCTATAAGCCGACAGGGCTGACCCCTCTATTCCCCGGTGTGGTGTCCCCAGATTTTCGGATTCGTCCGGAATCTCCGGCATCTTAATCCGCCTCGAAATGAATCCACCCTTCATATTTATCATTTGCAGCAACGGCTGATCGCAGGTTGTCTTTACCGAGGAGTTCGCCCCCCCCTTACTCAATTTCTGTAACTTTGCAGTTTGCCTGCTCAGTGATTGCTCCGTGTGCAAATGTTACAGTAGCACCATCTTGTAATGCATCTATCTTGTAGCCAAACATCGCATGCTCTCCGACCGGTAGCTCAATAATTGTTGCACGAACAAGGCTTTCGGAAACCATAAGAGACCCACCCCAATCACCGGTAAGTTTTTGAATAATCCTTATCAAGAAATGGAACCCATCGTCCTTTAGCGTCCAGATACCACCTTTACCAAAAGAAACTCGGGAGAATTTGGTTGGTTTTTCTTCGGACCATATAACATCACCTTTCTCATCCTTTCCAGAAACTCTCTCGATTTGGGGCTCGTACTTAAAGGAAGTCCCTTTCTTACCAACCAAAGAAACAATACTTTCCACAGTGGAAAAGCAGCCTTCTGCAACGATATCTCCCTTTTTGTTCTCGATAGTACCAGTACCGTTAGCCTCACTCACCCACCTATCACCATGATTAGTCGCAGTAAATGTCGTCTCCCGAAACGATACTGTTGCTAACTCTGCAATGTTTGTGTTGTTGCTATCGGCATTGCCAGCGCCGGCTTTTTCAAGGAGATGTATGATATCTGTTCGGCCCACTTCTTTCGCAATCGCTAAGGCCGTCTTGCCGTCGTTAGTTTTGACATTAACATTAGCACCCTTTGCCAGCAGGAGATTAACGACCTCCGCATGGCCTTTCTGAGACGCTATCATCAGGGCGGTTCCGCCGTCTGTGGTTGTCTTCACATTTACATCGGTGCCCTTTTCCAAAAGGAGCTTGACGACCTCCGTATGGCCGTTCTGCGACGCCATCCACAGGGCGGTTATGCCGGTGGTTGTCTTCACATTGACATCTGCACCTTTTTCCAGCAGGAGTTTGACGATTTCCGTATGGCCATTCTGCGCTGCCATAAACAGGGCCGTTGTGCTAACATCGGTTCGCTTGATGTTGACATCGGCACCCTTTTCCAGTAGAAGTTTGACAATCTCTGTACGGCCGTACTCTGCCGCCATAAATAGGGCTGTTGCGCCGACATCGGTTCGCTTGATGTTGACATCGGCACCCTTTTCCAGTAGAAGTTTAACAACCTCCGTATAACCCTTCTCCGCCACTAATATCAGAGCCGTTGTGCCGCTGGTGGTTGATTTTGCATTAACATCAGCACCATTTTCCAGCAGAGACTT
This sequence comes from Phycisphaerales bacterium, assembly GCA_003142595.1. GTDB lineage: Bacteria > Planctomycetota > Phycisphaerae > Sedimentisphaerales > UBA12454 > UBA12454. The sequence continues at coordinate 38,424 of PLMU01000015.1, read as the reverse complement.
GACGACTTCCGCATAACCATTATCTACCGCCATCATAAGGGCTGTTCCGCCGTCTTTATCCTTCATATTGACATCAGCACCTTTTGCCAACAACGACTTGACAACTTCCACATGGCCTTTCTGTGCTGCCAATATCAAGGCCGTTGTGCCATAAGTAGTGTCTTTGCCATTGACATCGGCACCCTTTTCCAACAAAAGCTTAACGATATCGGCATAATCGTTATTTGCTGCTAATATCAAAGCTGTTGAACCGTTGCTGGTTTCTTTCACGTCAACATCAGCGCCCTTTTCTAGCAAGAGTTTAACAACATTGGCATGGCCGTTATTTGCTGCTAATATCAGAGCTGTTATACCGTCGATTCTTTTCGCGTTGATATCAGCGCCCTTTCCCAGCAGGAGTTTGACGATTTCCATATGGCCGTTCTGCACCGCCATCATCAGGGCAGTTACGCCGTCGGTGGTTGCTTTCACATTTACATCAGCGCCTTTTTCCAAAAGGAGTTTGACGACCTCCGTATGGCCGTTGTTCGCTGCCCACACTAGGGCAGGCACTCCGCCCCCATCTTTGGCATTCGGGGCAGTGCCTTCTGCCAGAGCGGTTTGCACGGCCTGTAGGTTGCCATCTTTTGCGGCTTGAATCAATTGGGCATTCTTGTCTGATATATTCGCTTTGGCAAAAGCCGCAGATACTAGAGAAATGCACACCATTAAAAACAGGATTCGTTTCATAAGATTTTTCCTTTCCTTAACGCTATTCCTTTGCACCGGCTTTTTCAAGCAGTTGCACAATATCTGTGTGACCTTTCTTTTTCGCTATGCTCAAGGGAGTGTTTCCGTCATTCACCCTGATATTGACATCGGCCTTGGCCTCTAGCAGCAGCTTGACGATTTCGGTATAACATCCCACTGAGGCTAAAAACAGCGGAGTAACGCCATTTGTTTTATTAGCGGCGTTCACATCGGCCTTTGCTTTCAGCAATAGCTTGACGACCTCCGTATGGCCCATCGCCGCCGCCAACAGGGCGGTTACGCCGTCGGTGTGCTTTGCATTTACATCCGCGCCCTTTTCCAAAAGGAGTTTGACGACCTCCGTTTGGCCGTTGTTCGCTGCCTGCCACAGAGCCGTTGAGCCGTTGTCAGTACTCGCATTGACATCAGCGCCTTTTTCCAGCAATAACTTGACGACCTCCACATGGCCTTCTTGCGCTGCCCACATAAGGGGCGTTACGCCATCGGTGGTTTTCTTCACATTTACATCGGCGCCCTTTTCCAAAAGGAGTTTGACAACCTCCGTATGCCCGTTCTGCGTTGCCACATACAGTGCCGTTACGCCGCTAGCCCTCGCATTAACTTCAGCACCTTTTTCCAGCAGGAGCTTGACAACTTCCGTACGCCCCTCCATCGCCGCCAGCCACAGAGCCGTTGTGCCATCGGTGGTTCTTTTTACGTTGACCTCAGCCTCCTTTTCAAGAAGGAGCTTTACTACTTCCGTATGACCTTTCCCCGCCGCTAATATCAAGGCTGTTACGCCATCGTCGGTTCTTTTCGCATTGACGTCAGCCCCCTTTCCCAGAAGGATTTTGACGATTTCCATACGGCCGTTCTGTGCCGCATCCATTAGTGCCGTTTGGCCGTCGGTCTTCGTGTTAACCTCCGCACCCTTTTCCAGTAGAAGCTTGACGATTTCTGGATGGTCGTTCCCCGCCGCCATCCACAGGGCAGTTGTGCCGTTATTGGTGTTCTTCACATTTACATCAGCGCCCTTTTCCAAGAGCAGCTTGACGATCTCTGTATTGCCTTGAAACGACGCCATCCACAGGGCGGTTATGCCGGTGGTTGTCTTCACATTTACATCGGCACCCTTTTCCAGAAGGAGTTTAACTATTTCCGTATGGCCATCCTGCGCCGCCAGCATCAGGGCAGTTGTGCCAGTGCTGGTTATTAATTTGGCATTGACATCAGCACCATTAGCCAGGGCGGTCTGAACAGCCCGCAGGTTGCCATTCTTTAATGCTTGAATCAATTGAGCATTCTTGTCTGATATATCTGCCTTGGCAAAAGCCGCAGATATCAAATAAATACACACCATCGAAAACAGAATTCGTTTCATAAGATTTTCCCTTTCCTTAAGCTAATGCCTATTTAAGCTGGGATTTCCCATATAACCTCGTATGTTCTTTTCAACTATGCCGCCGAGCCTCATTCCCAGTAGAATATCGAACCTGTCTTGACAATACAAGCTTTTATATTGGCTATAAAACAAGCAAAAACCTATGGCGTTATGTTTTTTAAATCGCGTACTATGTAAAAACTCATCCTTACTTAAGATATAGTTATGAAGTTATTTCTGTATTTTTTCTACTGTCACAACTTGGCACTATATTTTTTGTCGTCCAGATTCTTTATTTAATAAGTTAATCTATTTTTACCCTACTTCAACTAACCCATTTAGGACTTCAACTGCAGCTAATTGGTTTGGAGTAGAAGATTTTAAATAATATTGTTCAGTACATCTTATTGATGAGTGGCCCATTAAATCTTTTAAAGTTGCCATAGGGACATTATTACTTGCAAGATTTTGAGCATAAGATTTTCTCAGACAGTGAATAGTAATTTTCTCATTTTCATCTGTTTTTATACCTGAATTTCTACAATAGTTTTTAAAATTTCTGAGCAAGTTATTACATATATCCCTGTTAAACCATTTATCTATATTTTTACTTGTTCTGACTTCTGACCATTTCATCTGGACTATTTCCCATCTGTCTTCAGTGAGAAATACAAAAGGATTATTAGGTTTTGACTGAATTTGAAGTTTTACTAACATACTTACTAACCATGTAGGCATTGGAACAGAACGGTTCTGATGGTCTTTTATTGAGAAGGGGGGTAATCCCAATCAACTGCCATAGTGAAGATGGCAGAGCAGTGTTTTAAATAAAACTTATATCCCCAGGTGGATAATTTAGTTTTTCCTGAGTTTAAGGATGTGCCTGAACCCATCATAGGGTCGACAAGTGTACCACCAGCAGGGCATAGGGCCTTAATGTAATGTGCTGCTTCATCTACGGATTGTTCCCAAGGATGATAAGCCTTACTTTGACCGCCAGAGGTGATATCGAAGAAGGGGGCCCAGTATCTATTTGCCGGTAGTTTTTGATATATAAGTATAGGCTTCCAGCATTGCTGAACTTGAACGGCAGATACTATTTTCTTGCCGCCAGTGTGCAGAATTGCGGCTGTCCATAGATATGTGTCTGAAGAATGGAAATTATGAGATTGACAATAATGTAAAGAATGAGTGGCGTTATAACCTTCCCAAAATAGCCCTATTCGATTGGAAATACCCGATACTGGTCAGGAAACTTCACACGGCCTGCCGTGGTTGGTCCAATGGCATAATAAGAGATATTATTATAATATCTCAATTATAAGATAAGTAATCCCCTCAAATTCCCATCTTTTTCCTGCGGATATCCTGTCCACTTCCTGTTAAAAACCACTTTTTTTAGATTCCAGAACCTCAATTTTTAAAATTCAATCTGCCAGAGATGGGATTAATTTTGTTTGAGCCAGTTTTCGGCAAAGACTGCAAAGTCGAGAAAATTCACAATGCCATCACCGTTTGGAGCGGGAGCAATATCAGCACTAGTAGCACTTCGCCGCAACCATTGAGAAGCAAACTGGGATAATTGATTTATATCGCCATGCCAGTTATTTGCAAAGGCAGCAAAGTCTAAAAAGTTCACAATGCCGTCGTTGTTAGTATCGAAAGATAATTTTTCAAGCAGCCACTGGTTTGCAAAAACAGAAAAATCATAAAAATCAACATCGCCAGAACCATCAAAATCACCGGCTAAAGATTGCTGCTGCTGCCATGCTAATTTCGGATAATCCGTCCCAATATTTATTTCCCATATATCGTCTGTGCCATTTGCGGTTTCGCCGACAAAATCCCATCCAACGAAATTATTTTGTTGTTTCATCTGCGCATTTGTCAGCGGTGTCCCGTTTCCGTTATCAGGCCCGCTGGTAACAATAAAATAGCAACTACTGATAGTACCATCACCTGCGTTTCCTCCTGCCAGCCCACCATAATAATATCCGCCGTTGACATCACCAATCGAATAGCAATTAATAATACTACCACCCATCCCATCACTATCCTGATTCCATCCCACTAGTCCGCCAAGCCAATGCGAATAATCTCCGCAGATAACATTGCCTGTTGAAAAGCAATTGCGGATATTACCCCTATTATATCCTACCAGTCCGCCGAACTCTTCAGAACTCTTTCCGCCAACAACAGCACCTGTCGAAAAGCAACATCTAATAGAGCTATTATAATGGCTATATCCCACCAGCCCACCTATATAGTATGAATCATCTCCGCCAGTAATATCGCCTATTGAATAAGAATTGTCAATATCGCCATCATCGTTATCTCCCACCAGTCCTCCGCAATAATACCAGCCTATAACATGACCTGTAGAATAGCAATTAATGATACCGCCGGAGTTAGATCCTACCAGCCCGCCGAGGGTGTTCCCACCTTCGATATTACCGGTCGAATGGCAATTGCTAATAACAGTATAAGGACAAGCTCCTACCAGCCCACCAAGGCAATATGAAATATCTCCAGCGGTAACATTGCCTGTTGAATAGCAATTGCTGATAGAACCATAATAACTATATCCTACCAGCCCGCTGAGACAATATGAGTCATACCCACCTGTAACAACGCTTGTCGAATAGCAATCGCTGATATTTGTATATCTGTTGCTTCCCACCAATCCGCCTGAGGAATTTCCGCCGGTAATAGCGCCTGTTGAATGGCAATTGGTGATATTGCTAACGCCACCGCTGAATCCGATATCGCTGTATCCTACCAGCCCGCCGAGAGAATTTGAATTCTCTCCACCGGTAACAGCCCCTGTCGAATAGCAATTGCTGATGTTGCTATGATTGTTGTATCCTACCAGCCCGCCGACATTTATGTAACCGGTGACAGCAAAGTTCTCAAGGCCGAGATTTTTAACTACACCGGATTCAACACAACCAAATAGGCCAAGAAAATCGTTACTACTGCTATTGATGGTAAAATGAGTAATTTTATGGCCATTGCCATCAAACGTTCCTGTAAAGGCAGGCCCCTGAAAACCATTGTCTGAGTTGGTATCGGCGGCAAGGATTGCCGTTGTAAAGACCTGCCCAGTCATATTAATATCCGCCGTCAGGATAAAGCATTTGTTGTAATCTGCGGGTGCGGCTGCCAGAGCCAGCAAGTCATTGGTATCGGCAATCTGGTATGGGTCATTCGGCTGGCCTGTTCCGCCGGAGTAGGCGAAAACTGTTGAGGCTAACAGGCTTAACAAAAGAAGCTTAGGCAGGTAATTATTCAAAATATGCTTCAAGTAAATCAACCTTCCGACCTCCTGTTTTTTCTATGTCTTAATTATATAAAAGCAGTCCGCTTTTGTCCAGATAAATCTAAACTGGGATTTTACATATAACACAGTGTTTTCTTGATTAGCTACGCAACTAAGCCTCATTTTCAATAGATTACCAAGCTTGTCTTGAAAAAATTAAAGAATCGTGCCGCATTGAGGATAAGAAGTAACTTTCCAGAACCCCTAAAAATTCCTCCCATAGAAGTAGTTAAACTAAACTACTTTTTATAAGGAGCATAAAAATGAGAGTCAGAAGTGTAAACTATTTTATAAGTCAACTGGGCTCTAAAAACTCAAAATTTCAGGGTCCAAAAAACCAAGAAGAAATAACAAATCAGGAACTTGCTGAATATTTTGCCGAAAAAAATAAAAAAAACAGAAAAGTAGCTGCATAAAAAAGGTGAAATAAAATGGATACATTAGGATTTATGGCAGTTGACCAGTATTATTGGGATAATCCCTGTAAGCCTAAAAAAAATCCCTATCATCCAAAAAATCACTATGTTTAATAAGCCAGACAAGCTTGCAGGGTAGAGGATAATTTCGAGAATCGGAGGCAGTTTGCGAACAGGCAACTCTTGGGTTTCAAACGGCTTTGTGATTCGCGGCTGCGGTGTTTCGACTTGAACATTATTCTCAAAGATTATATTCGGTATAATTATTTTAGAGGGCGGTACTTCTTTAAGCCGGAGGTCCTGAACGGATGACAAAGAATCAGGTTTATTTTCGGAGGCGGTACCTTCTATCATTGGAATAATAAGCGAATGGCCACATTTTGGGCATTTTACCCTTTTTCCGGCGTGAACCGGAGGGACTTTTATTTTCTGACCGCAGTTTTGGCAGTGAAACTCAATCACGTAAAACATTTCCTATTCATACATAGTAAAGCGGCGGAGGCCGAAAAAGGCGGAATTATTGATTATTTTACATAATAAGTTATAATGAGGCAAGGAAATAGATGTTGTAACATTATGCATATCAACGACTAATCAGGAAATAGTTGATTATGGACACTGTAAACAGGCAGATACAAATGGTTTTTCCTTCACCCGCGAAACTTTTTACACCGGCGGTTACTATAATATTGATTTTGTTAATAGCGGGGATATTGTTATCGGCATTTGCGTTTCATTTTACGGCAGACTTTATAGGGTTAAGCGAAAAAAATGTTCTGGGGGGTAGAATCTGGCAACTGGTTACCTATCCGTTTGCGAGCGACTCGACGATAAACTCGATTTTCAGCGGCCTGGTAGTTCTTTTTGTGGGCAGTATGATTGAGGGCCGATGGCGAACCATCTCTTTTCTTTTGTTATGGCTGGTTATTACAGTCGTATGCGGATTAATATGGGTTGGTGTGAACCTGCTGACGGGAAATAATTATATCGGAATGGGGGCATCATCGTGCAGTTACGGCTTAATCGCAACTATGGGACTGCTTTTCCGCGACAGAAAGTTTTTTGTATTATTCGGCGCCGTTGAATCCCGATACCTGGTTTTAATTCTAATAGCAGCAGGGATTCTGATGAATATAAAAACACCGATAAATTTAATATATATTTTGGGCGCGCCTGTTGCATACCTCTATGTGAAACTATGTTTTAAAATGGCCTCAAAAAGAGGCAAAATAATAAATCCCCTTGAGCAAAGAAGGGGCAAAGGTTTTGTTGATATTGACTGAAAATGAATAATAAGGCACATAAGCAGGCTTTCATACGAGCAGAGCAGGCAGAAAAGTCGCTTGCCAACTGTAAACTTTGTCCGCGTCAATGCGGAGTGGACCGAACGGCTGGCCAAAAAGGTTATTGCGGATTAGATGACACTGTTCGATGCTTTCGAGAAGTAATGCATTACGGGGAAGAAAGCGAATTAGTCCCATCACATCAGGTTTACTTTACTGGATGCAATCTAAGATGCGAATATTGTGCGGTAGCCGAATGGAATCAGCAGCCACTGGCAGCAAAAGAGATGGATTTTGACGAGATGGTTAAAACAATCGCATTGCGTCAACGCCAGGGGGCAAAGACACTTAACCTATTAGGCGGAGAGCCGGCAGTGAACCTGGCCGGTATTCTGGAACTGCTCGGTCGATTAAAGCCGGAAATAAAAGTGGTCTGGAACTCCAATATGTTTTATAATGATATAGTAGATGAATTGATAACGGGTCTAATTGATGTTTATCTGGCAGATATCAAGTGCGGCAACAATAGTTGCGCTGAAAAACTGCTTGGCGTAAGCGGTTATCTTGAGGTGGTCAGGAAAAATATATTAAAAGCCACAGGCAAGGCGGATATAATAGTAAGATATTTAATCCTGCCCGGCCATACCCAATGCTGTCTTAAGCCGGTTTTGGAATGGCTGGCAGCGGAGATTCCTGATGTGAAGCTGAGTCTTCGAGGCAATTATGTGCCGCCGATTCCTGCGGGTTCGGCACCTGCAGAATACTTAAAACAGGAGGATATGCAGGCGGCGGTGAATCTGGCAGAGAGAATGGGACTGAAGCTGATAAAATGAAGAAGAAATCATATAAGCGGAAGCCCGGCGATTTTGAGATTCGCATATTGAAGGACGGCAAGGTGATAATGATAGCGCCGGATGAGACGCTTATGAAAATAGCTCAAATGGTAGACCCGAATATCTCAATTTCATACAAGACGGAGAAAAAATAAAATGTCAGAAAACATTCAGAGTACACCGCCAGAGCAGATACCAACGAGTGCTGGTTTCAAAAGACAAATGAATGAAATAGAGGTTTTAATCAGGGCCAGATATCCATTGATATACGTAATAAGCTGGGAAGAGCAGCGTGTATTGGCCCGGATTTCAAAGATTGCCGCAAAGCTTGGCAAGACAGTGTTTGAATGGTCTGTTACCACAGGCCTTGTCCCTGCAGGAACCTCGATGCAATCACAGAAACATCAGGATACAGCCACCCAGGACCCATTGGTTGCCCTTGGAAACGTGATGGAGTATATGGAACCGGCGCTTTATGTTTTCAAGGATTTTCATCCTTTTCTAAAATGTCAAAATATGTCTGTGCTTCGACGGCTTCGCGAACTGTCGGCTATGCTGAAAAATACTTTCAAGACGATAGTATTTATCAGTCCTATGTTAGAGATTCCTGCAGAGCTGGAAAAAGATATTACAGTAGTTGATTTTGATTTACCCAAGGAGAATGACTTTGCGGCATTGTTAGGCAGGATAATAGAAGAGGTAAAAGAAAACCCCAAGCTGAACGTCAAAATAAATGATAAAATGCGGGAACAAATAGTTCATGCTCTACTGGGCCTGACATTGACCGAAGGCGAAAATGTTTTAGCCAAAACGCTGGTTCAGCACAACGGTTTTTCAGAAAAAAGTCTGGAAGTCATAAACGGTGAAAAAAAACAGATTATACGCAAGAGCGGAATTTTGCAATATTATGATACAGAGGAGAAACTCGATACGGTCGGTGGTCTTGACGCATTGAAAAGCTGGCTGCTTAAACGTTCGGTCGTTTTTTCCGACCAGGCGAGAGAATTTGGTTTGCCGGCGCCAAAAGGCATACTGCTGCTAGGCGTTCAAGGCTGCGGCAAGAGTTTAACAGCCAAGGCGATAAGTAATATTTGGCGACTTCCTCTCCTTCGTTTTGATGTCGGCCAGGTATTCGGCAGTCTGGTCGGTTCTTCAGAGGAAAATATCCGCAGGGCAATCAAGGTCGCAGAATCAGTTTCACCGGTAGTTTTCTGGGTCGATGAAATCGATAAGGCATTTCGCGGCTCCCGCGGCAGCGGAGCCAGTACGGATGGCGGAACGTCGGCTCGTGTCTTTGGCACATTTCTAACGTGGCTGTCGGAAAAGAAAAAGCCCGTTTTTGTGATAGCAACGGCAAATGACATCTCGCTGTTGCCGCCTGAGCTTATGCGTAAAGGACGTTTCGATGAAATATTTTTCGTGGACTTACCCTCATTTATCGAAAGAAAGGAAATATTCCGCGTTCATTTGTTAAAACGGAAAATGAATCCTGAAACTTACGACCTTGATATCCTTTCACAGGCATCGGTAGGTTATAGCGGCGCAGAAATAGAAGAGGCAATAATCAGCGCCATGTTCGACGCTTTCTACGAAAAAGGCAAGTTAAGCACCGAACGAATAACGGCGAGTTTGAAACAGACCGTGCCGTTGTCTAAAACGATGAGTGAGGAAATCGACAAATTGCGCAACTGGGCCGAAGGCAGGGCACGACCGGCTACCAGTGCAGAAATAGCCAAAGAACCGGGCCCTGGCAAACGTAAACTGGAAATATAAAAAATTATAGTAATTCAGCAGAGAGGAAAAATTATGAGTGCCGTATTAGTTCTTACACCAATAATAATAGCCAGTTGGCCGGCAATCACCGCAGCAGTCGCTGGTGCGGCTTCAGCAATGGGGATGATAGTCAATGAAAAAGTAAAAGAGGTGGCCAAAGAGAACCAGCCAACATCTGAAAAAACTGTGGAGGTTGAGCTTTCAGAAAGTGAAATTATTGCCGCAAGTATAACGGCAGATAAAGAGATTGTGGTTTCCAAAGGCGATATAGAGATTCGCATAAAGCGCGACCAGGATGGGCGATGTGTTGTATGCGCAAAGGGAAAGGGCCATAGTGAAGCAGAGCTTAAACAGACGGCAGAGCAATTCAGCCAGAAATTAACACAGTGTTATATTTATGACAAGGTGATGAGAGAACTGAAAAGCAAAGACTTCCAGGTGATAAACGAAGAAGTTACGAATGACCAGAGCATTCGAATACATGTCAGAAGATGGGTGGATTAAATTATGGCACAGCATGAAGTAGATATTACGATATCCAAAACCGGCGAAGTGAAAGTGCATATAAAAGGAGTCAAGGGTAAAGGTTGCCTTGCGTACGCTAAATGGCTGTCAGAGCTTGTCGGCAAAGTGAAAAATCAGCAATTGACAAGCGAACATTACGAGCCGGAGGTTAAGGCGAAGATAGACCTTGAACAGAATCTTGCAATAGATGAATAGTCAGCGATGAGATGCGAAAGATGCAAATTTGAAAATATTCCAGGACAGAAAACCTGCATAAAATGCGGTTCTATCCTCGAAGGAGAGTCTGAACAGATAGATGTTTATCCTCCCCGCATGCCAATATGGAAAAAGCCGATTCGTATTCTATTCAGGTTCATTCGGAAGGAAATTGCGCCGTTAAAAAGAATTGAAATAAAATGTCCGGCCTGGATTGCACAGGCCACTGATGATATTTTAATAGGATTGGTTCTTTCTTTAATACCCGGACTTGCTCATTTTACGCAAAAACGGTTCAAAGAGATTCGATGGTATTTTTTAGCCTGGCTGGTATTACTCATATCAGGATTATTTTTATTTGGCAGTCAGGCAGGATTTATCTGCCTTGGTCTGGCAATCGGTATTCATACTACAATTTCTGTTCAATATAAGATTTTAAAAGAGCTGGAAATAGGTAAAAAGCTGGTAATGGTTATTTTAATTTTGATTGCCCTGACAATTATTTATAGTTTCAGCCCGCGAATTTTGATTCCAAACCTGACCGGCAGTTATTCGAACATGAGTGCTCCTTATCAAAAAATTGCGGCAGGAGATTATCTGCTGGGCTGGCGAAATTTAAAACAAAATGCCGCTTTGAAACGCGGAGATTTGGTCTTTATACATCCCGAATATTTTGGCATTCATATGTGGCAGACATATACAGGCAGAGAACTGATTGTCGGTCAAATTGTTGGATTGGCAGGGGAACAATTAGACATCAAAGATGGCGTATTTATAGTTAATGGACAAAAACTTGATTCAAATATATATCCTGTACCTCAATGGTTGCAGATAAGTGAATATTCGGGTATAATCCCGGAGCGTAATTATTTTATAAGCGTTCAATACAATATAAATATAGGTCACAACATGGTTCTTCAATCAACGCAGATTAATCTGATTTGCGTGAGAAAGGCAGAAGATATTCAATCGCGGGTTTTTATGCGGTGGATGCCGCTGTCAAGACGAGGTTTTGTAAGGTAATTTAATGGCACGTTTTTCTCAGCTCGAATTTGATGAGGCAGGTCCGGAGCGACAGATTACCGGGGGCGAACCTGTGCGCGATGCAGCATATTTTTATAAAGAAGCAATAAGAAGTCAACTGGCGGGTGATTTTGAACTGGCATTACGGAATTATTCAAGAATGCTTGAAGAAAACAAGACATTCTTTGAAGCGTGGCTCGGCCAGGCTTTAATGTTGATTGAATTGGGTGAATGCAATGAGGCAATTGTCTGGGCGGACAAGGCTTTGGAACTTTTTCCCCAGCAGCCTGAATTGTTTGCAGTCAAGGCTATTGCGTGCTGTCGCGACTTAAAGATGGAAAAAGCAGTAACCTATTCCGATATTTCGGTCAATAAGGACAATACAACGTCTCGTGTCTGGCTTGCAAGAGCTGAGGTGATGTTTGATAGAAAGAGTTCTATCTCGGTAAGCTGTCTCAGTAAGGCTGTGAGTATGGCTGGTAAGGAAATTGGTATAATCAGGCTGGATGCGGCACGTCTGCTGAGACAAAAGGGCAGTTATAGCGCAGCGATAGAACATCTCAATGAAGCGATAAGAATATTTCCTAAATCTGCATTGGCGTGGTATGAACTGGGCTGTTGTCAGGCTGAGTTGGGCTATTCTGAGGCCAGGGCCACACTGGAGCAAAGTCTAAAACTTCGGCCGAACTGGAAAAAAGCCAAGACGGCTATGTCAAAATGCAAAGGCGGATTTTTCAGAAGATTATTCGGAAGGTAAAATTATGCCGGTATCAGCAGAAGTACAGCGTATATTGTCACTTGCCCGTCGTGAAAACGCGTCAGATATTCATATTGTTGCCAATTTACCGCCGACGTTTCGAATAAATGGCGAGATAATTCTGGCCGATATTGCGCCTCTCAAGCGGGAGGATACGGCAAGATTATGTTACAGTCTTTTAAACGATGAGCAGAAAAAAACTTTTGAGCGAGACTGGCAGCTTTGCTGTTCTCTTAACGACCCCAAGTTAGGCCGATTTCGCATTTCAATTTATTACCACGGCGGTAATCCTGAAATGGCCATAAGACCGGTCGTATCACACATTAAAAGCCGGAAAGATCTGCGGCTGCCTAAAGAAATAGAAGACTTAAGCAGGCTCGCTGGTGGCCTGATTTTGATAACGGGGCCTACGGGAAGCGGAAAAACGACGACTTTAAACTATATAGTGGACCTGATCAACAGCGAACGGCGATGTAAAATAATTACCATCGAAGACCCTGTAGAATATGTGCACCTACAGAAAAAATCTATTATCGTACAACAGGAACTGCATACAGATGTAAAGTCATTTGGCAGCGCATTGATTCATGTGCTTCGCCAGAATCCTGACGTTATCTGCATCGGAGAAATGCGTGACCTTGAAACTACAGAGACAGCCCTGGTAGCTGCAGAGACAGGACATCTTGTTATTGCAACCTGTCATACACCTAATACTCTGCAAACTGTTGAACGAATTGTGTCTATTTTTCCTGAAAATCAACAGTCACAGATTTTTACTCAACTGGCGAACTGCCTTCAGGGAGTTTTGGCTCAAAGACTTATTCCTTCAGCGAATAAGAAGGATAGAATATTGGCGACAGAACTGCTTGTCATGAATGCTGCTGTACGAAAACACATTCGTGACAAGGAATTGCATCAATTGCTCAGTATCATACAATTGGGTCGTAAGCAGGGTATGCACAGTTTGGACGATTCATTGCTGGAACTGTACGAGGCGGGAGAAATAACTTATGACATTGCTATTTGCAATTCCTATAATCCGCAAGCATTGCGAAACACAATACACAAGGAGAATTCACAGTCCCAGTAACAGGGGCAGGCGAAAATCGCTAAGCCGATTCGCAGGTGCAAAAATTCATCCAGCCATATAAACCAGTTATTTTTGAATCTTTGCTCCGAACTTTTCTTATTATATTTTCTACTGTCACAATTGACAATAGATTTTTATCACGTGCGGTACAAAAATATATAGCTACCTGAATCGTACATATATAATACTGTTTAATTCTTGAAAAATCAAGCATTTATGATAAACTTCGCTGATGAAAAGTACAGCGAATCAAACAACTACTAATAAATGGTTAAATGTACCGATCATAGCAACGATTGCTCGGCTATTGTGCCGAGAATTGACACTTCAGAATGAATATCTTCGTGCGGAGAACAAGATTCTCAAGTCTAATATCAAGAAACGTATCGTCTTTACAGATGATGATAGACGAACGTTGGTTGAAGCAGCTTTGGCAATGGGCAGGGATTTGATGGAGCAAGTGGTTGCGATTGTTAAGCCCAACAGATGGCAGGGTTGCACCGTGCTATCAAAAGTGGCAGCCAGAAATATTGTCCGGAAAGATTTTATTGGTGGGCTTTTAAAGAGCTATCGAAAGGTTGCTTAATTTTTTGCAGATGTTAAAAGTAAAAATGGCCGAAGCTATGAGTTTTTATACCTTACGCTATTGAGCAGCACAAACAGTAGTTGTTCCTGCGCCGTTAAAGCCCAATATTTTTGTTAAACGGGGGTATTTTTATATTTGACAAATGATGCACAAACACGAAAATATGTCCTCTAATGTCCAAATCATAAGACAAAAGTAGATGTTTAAAGGTTATTATGCAGCTTAGGGTAAAAGACGTAGCAGAATTGTTAAGTGTAAGCGAGAAAACGGTTTACAGATGGGTTCAGCATAATTCACTGCCCGGCTACAGGGTAAACAATCAATACCGTTTTAATCGTGCTGAATTGCTCGAATGGGCTACCGCCAACAAAATCAATGTATCAGTTGATTTGTTTAATGAGCCTGAAAGTGAAAAGAATCCGGCCGAAAGCTTATATGAGGCTCTAAAACTTGGCGGAATTCACTACAGAGTCGGCGGGAAAGACAAGCCATCGGCGATTCGCAGTGTTGTAGAACTTATGAACCTTCCGCAAGAGGTTGACAGACAATTTCTTTGTAACGTTCTTCTGGCAAGAGAGGCATTGGCGTCGACCGGTATCGGAGAGGGTATCGCGATTCCTCACGTTCGCAACCCAATCGTTTTGCATGTACCGGGCCTGATGGTAAATTTATGTTTCCTCGAAAATCCAGTGGATTTCGGGGCTATCGATTCGCAGCCAGTGTATTGTTTGTTTACAATCGTAAGCCCGACTGTGCGGGCTCATCTTAATATATTGTCTAAATTAGGATATGCTTTAAGGGATAATAATTTTAAACTCGCCCTTAAAAACCAGGCAAACAGGGAAGAAATCCTGGAACATTTAAAACGGATTGATGCGGAGGTTGAAAAAACCGTCACGCCATAATCTTTTTCCTTGAGATAATCTATGTTTTATTATTCGATAAAAATATTTCTGGTGGGTGTCTTTTTAATTTTTTTCGGGGGCATACTGTCACTGCTGTTTTGGAGAAAACAGAAATTATCTATACTTGTTGGTACACTTGGCGCAGTTTCAGGTTCGATCCTGGGACTAATTCCCGCGATTAAAGTTTTGCTTTCTGGCGGGAAAGAATCTTTATATATAGCATGGTCGATACCCTTTGGAGCTTTTTTTGTTGAAATCGACGCTATATCAGCATTTTTTCTCTTATGTATTTTTATTCTTTCAATAATAACAGCAATTTACGGCAGCAGGTATCTTCTTGAATACAAAAACAAGTCATTGGCAAAAGCAATTTTCTTCTTCAATGTTCTTATATCTTCAATGGCAATGGTCGTAGTCTCGGCAAATGGAATGCTTTTTTTGATTTGCTGGGAAATAATGTCAATTGCCTCCTTTTTCCTGGTTACATTCGAAGATGAACATAAACACGTCAGGCAGGCCGGTATAGTATATTTGATAGCAACACATATAGGGACCGCGTTTTTGCTTGTGATGTTTATATTACTTGGCAGAGAAAGTAATTCACTGGATTTTGATAAATTTGCAGCAATTAAACTGCTGCCGTCTTCGATGGCATCGATAATTTTTATTTTAAGTTTAGTAGGTTTTGGGACAAAAGCAGGTTTAGTTCCATTTCATATCTGGCTGCCTGAAGCGCATCCGGCTGCGCCAAGTCATGTATCGGCTCTTATGAGCGGCGTAATGATAAAGACCGGAATTTATGGAATTATTCGTGTGCTGACATTTTTACCTAATCCGCCGTTATGGTGGGGCTGGCTGCTGATAATCGTCGGAGCCGTATCGGGAGTAATCGGAGTTTTATTCGCACTGGCGCAGCACGATATAAAAAGACTCCTTGCATATCACAGCGTTGAAAATATCGGGATTATTACAATGGGGCTGGGATTGGGCGTTGTCGGCATAAACTCAGGCAGCCAAATCCTGGCCATATTAGGTTTCGGCGGGGCAATTTTACATATTTTAAATCACGCATTGTTCAAAGGGCTTTTATTTTTAGGAGCCGGTTCAGTGGTCAGTGCCGCTGGCACAAGAGAAATCGATGAACTGGGCGGGCTTGGAAAAAATATGTTCGTAACTTCCGTAACATTTTTAATCGGAGCTGTTGCGATTTGCGGAATACCGCCTTTGAATGGTTTTATCAGCGAATTTTTGATTTATACAGGTTCATTCAAGGGACTGATTACAAAGCAATTGGACCTTGCGGCAGTATCAATTATTATAATCGGTTCGCTGGCTCTAATCGGCGGACTTGCTCTTGCGTGTTTTACGAAAGTATATGGAATAGTATTTCTTGGTGAGCCGAGGAGCAAACACGCGATGAATGTTCAGGAATCATCCATGATAATGCTGGTGCCTATGATTATCCTGGCGGCATTATGTGTATTCATAGGTCTGTTTTCATCAATTACGATTAATTGGCTAAAGCAGTGCATTTCACAAATTGCGGGAATTGGGCCGGATGTTGTGAGTTCACAGATTTTGCCTTTAAGCAATATTTTAATAAAAGTATCTTTCGCGGCTTTTTGTCTTTTCGCGGCAATTGCGATTCTTTTGTTTATCAGAAAGAAAATGCTTTCTGCTGAAAAAGTAAGTATCGCTCCAACATGGGATTGCGGTTACGCCAAACCTGACGCGAGAATGCAATATACAGCGTCGTCTTTTGCTCAGCCTCTTGTTGATACCTTCAAAATGATTTTGCGCACCAGGAAAATAACTGAGCCTATTAAGGATTTGTTTCCGGTTGAAGGACAATTCGAAAGCTCCACGCCGGAAGTGAGTCGGGATTATTTATTTAATCCGATTTTTAGAGTGATTTATCTGCTCCTGGGCAGGCTCAGATGGTTACAGGGCGGAAATATCCAGCTTTATATTTTGTATATCGCTCTGACTTTAATTGCTTTAATTATTTGGAAACTAAGATAAATGGACAATATATCTATTAGAATAATTCAGCCAATACTGGCCTTGATTCTGTCGCCACTGTTATTCGGAATCATTAACAGAACGAAGGCATTTTTTGCCGGCAGAAAAGGCCAGCCTCTGTTTCAAACATATTTTGACCTTTGGAAGCTGGTCCATAAAGGCGTGGTTTACAGCAAAACTACCGGCTGGATTTTCAGGGCAGGTCCCATTATTAACTTATCGGCCATTCTCCTTATTACATTATTTATTCCTTTGGGACACAGCAAAGCGGTTATCTTTTTCGATGGAGACATTTTCCTGGTCATTTATTTATTTGCCCTGATAAGATTTTTTACGATAATCGCCGCTTTGGATACAGGTTCAAGTTTCGAGGGAATGGGGGCAAGCAGGGAGGCTCAATTTTCCGCTTTAACTGAACCTGCGTTGTTTCTGGCTTTGGCTGCGATTGCCTGCGGAACAGGGAAATTATCTTTATCAGAAATTCTTGTTTCTATTACAAGCAAATTTTGGCTTTCACATATTTCTATAATTTTATTTGTCGCTGCGACGCTTATAATCGTTCTGCTTACGGAAAACGCGAGAATTCCGGTTGACGACCCCAATACTCATCTTGAATTGACAATGATACATGAGGTTATGGTATTAGACAGCAGCGGACCGGATTTTGCGTTTATAGTATTCGCTTCTGCGTTAAAACTTTGGGTATTCACGGCACTTTTTGCGGGAGTGCTGATACCGGATATCGGTTTTGGCTTTTGGCCCAACCTTGGTATTTGCGTTTTAGCGGTGCTTTGCGTTTCTGTTGTAGTCGGAATTATAGAGTCGTGCATAGCGAGGCTGAAATTATTGTTTGTCCCTCACTTTATTTTTATTGCGACGGTTTTCGCGGTACTGGCAATGGTTTTTGTTTTGAGGAAATAAAAATGTTAATTGAATTTATGATGATTTTTCTGACTTTGGTGAATTTGATTATTCTCTCGACCAGCAGACTAAGCACCTGCATAAAGGTTATTGCCTTCCAGGGGATTATTTTAGGGGTTTTGCCTGTGGCAGGGGGGCAATTCGATATACAACTTGTGATTTTTTCGATAATAGCAATTAGCGTAAAGGCGATTTTGTTCCCTTCGATGCTGTTGAGGACTTTAAGTCAGTTAAATATACATCGCGAGAAAAAACCTTACGTAGGATATGGCATGTCGCTGCTGATTGGCCTTGGCGCCATAGTTCTTTCATGGTGGATTAGCAAAAATTTACCACTTACCATTACCCCGGCAAACTCGGCAGTTTTGCCGGTGTCAATATTTACTGCATTTGTCGGATTGTATCTGATTATAACCCGCAAGATGGCTTTGACTCAGGTAATCGGTTATTTGATTTTTGAAAATGGAATTTATATGTTCGGAGTTATATTGCCGCAAAAACAGCCGCTGCTTGTCGAGCTTGCGGTTCTGCTGGATGCTTTTGTTGCTGTTTTTGTTATGGGCATAACGATTTTCCATATTTCCAGAGAATTTGACCATATTGAGACCGACCAGCTCTCAACATTAAGGAGTTAGCGTGTTATTGGCATTGATATTTATACCGTTTTTGGCGGGTGTTTTATCTTTGGTTAGCAGAAATGCCAGCCTGAGATATTTCCTGCTGGGCACTGCGGCTGTATTACATTTTATTTTAACTTGTTCATTCTGGTTTTTCCCGCCTGCGGCTTTATTCAATAACTGGCTCGGACTTGACCGAATCGGGCAGCTTATTTTAAGCATTACCAGCGGCCTTTTTCTTGGAGCCGGTTTTTACGCGATTAGTTATCTTAAGAATGAAAAACATCAGCAAATAAAAGATTTTCAGGAAGATATTATATTTTCGAATGTTCCTGAAGCGATTTTTATTTGTTGTATGCTTTTTCTTCTGGCGTCGATGACGTTTCTTGCGTTAAGTCAGCATTTTGGATTGATTTGGGTCGCGATTGAACTGACCACGCTGACCAGCGCTCCGTTGATTTATTTTCATCGGCATCATCGCTCACTTGAGGCGACGTGGAAATACCTGATGATTTGTTCGGTTGGTATAGCTATCGCACTTTTGGGTAATTTCTTTCTTGCGGTGGCTGCGTCAACCGGCGGAGAAAAACCTGTGTCGCTGCTCGCGGGCGAACTTGTAAAATACGCAAACGTATTGAATGTCAAATGGCTCAAAGCGGCATTTATATTCATTCTTGTCGGCTATGGAACAAAAATGGGACTTGCTCCTATGCATACCTGGTTGCCGGACGCTCACAGCGAGGCGCCTTCCGTTATATCTTCGCTTCTTTCCGGCGCTATGCTCAATTGTGCTTTCTTGGGGATTTTCAGGACATTTCAGGTTTGTACGGCTGCGGGCCTTGGTGATTTTGCCGGTGATTTGCTCATCGCGTTAGGACTGGTTTCGATGCTGGTTGCGGCCGTTTATATAATAAGACAGGCTGATTATAAAAGAATGCTTGCCTATTCGAGTGTCGAGCATATGGGAATTGTCGCGATTGGTTTGGGACTTGGAAAAGCGGCTGTTTTCGGTTCTATGCTTCATCTTGTAAATCATTCTCTGACAAAAGCGGCGTTATTTTTAGTCGCGGGAAATATTTTAGCGGTCTATAAAACCAAAAGGACGAATGATGTCCAGGGAATGTTTAAAGTGATTCCTATTTCAGCTTTTTTGTGGCTGGCAGGCATATTATCAATCACAGGTTTTCCTCCTTTCGGAACGTTTATCAGTGAATTTACGATTCTCAAGGCCGGTATCGAGCAGGGCAGGTTTTTCGTTTCTGGTGCTTATCTTGTTTTGCTTGTTATAGTTTTCATTGGTTTCGCGACAATTTGTATCAGGATGACACAGGGCAGTCCGGAGCAGGGGATTGAGAAGGTTGCCTTAAAACAAAGATTTTTATCCGTAGTCCCTCCTGCTATTATGATATTGCTGATTTTAGTATTAGGATTATTCATCCCTTCTACGTTTAGAAATTTTCTGCACGACATTTGCATGCTGGTTGGAGGCAACTGATGGAGAATATGCTGAAAATTTATAATTGCGGAGTGAATGATTTTAAAAATGTGCCTTGCCTGGATATTTTAAAATTCAGACAGACTATAATAGAACAGGTAAACAGCGGTTTACGGATAGCAACACTTTTTGCGATGCCGGCAGATAAGCTTGTTTGCGTTTTGGCCGATGATACCAATGGCAGCCTTTATCTTTTATCGAGTAAGGTATCAAAAAGTTATCCTTCTTTGACGCCGGCTTGCCCGCAGGCACATTTGTTTGAAAGAGAAATAGCTGAGCAGTTTTCTATTATACCCCAGGGTCATCCCTGGCTTAAACCTGTAAGATTTCCTGATTCATCTTTAATCGGCATTACGGACTTTTTCAAAGTTGCCGGTTCTGAAATCCACGAAGTAGCTGTAGGCCCTGTTCACGCGGGAATTATTGAGTCGGGACATTTCAGGTTTCAATGTAATGGCGAAAATGTATTTCATCTTGAAATTTCTTTGGGTTATCAGCATAGAGGTATTGAAAAAGCAATCCGCAGCGGCGAGCAAAAAAGATTGATTCATTATATGGAGACTTTAGCTGGCGATACTACCATAGGGCACAGTTTGGCATATTCTCAGGTTATGGAAAGCCTTTCAAATTGCTATGTTCCTGCCCGCGCTAACATTATAAGGGCGATTGCTCTTGAGCTTGAAAGACTGGCGAATCATACGGGAGATTTAGGTGCTCTGGCCGGAGATGTTGGTTATTTGCCGACCTCTTCTTTTTGCGGCAGAATTCGTGGAGACTTTTTAAATATGACGGCGGTTCTTTGCGGAAATCGTTTCGGCAGAGGTCTTGTAAGTCCCGGCGGAGTAAATTATGACATTGATAATTCAAATATTTCCGATTTAAAGCAAAGAATAAAAGCCGCTTTCAAAGATGTTTCAAATGCCGTTAATCTTTTATGGGAAACGCCTTCGGTTTTAGACCGTTTTGACGATACCGGGGTATTGACTCAAAAAGATTGTATTGATTTGGGGGTGGTTGGTGTTCCTGCGAAAGCCTGCGGGCTTGAACGCGACGCAAGATTTAATTTCGCAAGCGGTGCTTATCAATTTAGTCAAATTCCAATTTCTACCTGGGACACCGGCGATGTATTCGCAAGGGCTTATATCCGTTGGCTTGAGATTCAAAAAAGCGTAAACTTTATCGAAAATGAACTTGAGAATCTGCCTGATGGACAAACTTTATCAAATCCTTCCGCTTTGGCTGCGAATAAAATTGCTGTTAGTCTTGTGGAAGGCTGGAGAGGTGAAATCTGTCATACAGCAATTACCGGAAATAATGGTCAGCTTTTACATTATAAAATAGTTGATCCGTCTTTTCATAACTGGCCGGCTATCGCGATAGCTTTGCGTAACCAGCAGATTTCCGATTTTCCGCTTTGCAATAAAAGTTTTAATCTTTCATATTGCGGGCATGATTTATGAGGTTTTTATGTTAAAAGCATTTGTCGCTCGAATTAAGCAGGGATATAGAACATATCCGTTTCCCAAAAAGAAACCTTCTCTTCCTGAAAGGTTTAAGGGAAGACCGGTTATTTCTGATTCTAAATGCAACGATTGTAAAAAGTGCATATCCATTTGTCCGACCGATGCGATTATTGCCAATGGCAATAAGATTGAACTGGATATGGGCAGGTGCATTTTTTGCGGCAAATGCGAGCAGGTTTGTCAGAATAAAACTATTATATTTAGCCGTGAATATAGTTTAGCCGCAGGAAAAAGAGAAGATTTGCTTTTGAAAAGTCAGGAATTTAAATCGGCAGAAAGTTTAAAAGCCGATATGCTGAAAATCTTTGGCA
Organism: Phycisphaerales bacterium; assembly: GCA_003142595.1. GTDB lineage: Bacteria > Planctomycetota > Phycisphaerae > Sedimentisphaerales > UBA12454 > UBA12454. Next base: position 16,720 of record PLMU01000015.1, on the reverse strand, counting down.
GGTCTTTAAAATTAAGACAGGTCAGTGCCGGCGGATGTAATGCCTGCGAGGCGGATACTAACGTATTATCGACTCTTGCCTACGATTTAGGAAGGTTCGGCGTACAATTTGTCGCTTCACCAAGACATGCTGACGGGCTTTTTATAACAGGTCCTGTAACAACGAATATGAAACTCGCATTGAAGAAGACTTATGATGCGGTGCCATCGCCAAAAATTGTGATTGCGGCAGGGGCTTGTGCGATTTCAGGTGGAATATATTCCGGCCATCCGGAGCAAACAAACGGTGCGGATAATTCTGTGCCTGTAGATTTATATATTCCCGGCTGCCCGCCCAATCCTTACACGATACTTGATGGAATACTAAGATTACTTGGCGTGGGGTCTTAAATTTAGTTAATGGAGAATTGAGGGTTCAAGCCCCTTCGGCGATGAGTTATTTGAATTTTTCTACTGTCACAATTTGATACTATATTTTTGTCGCCCAAATGGCGTCAATGTTCATCCTGCTGTGATTGCCATACTATTCTGAGACTACTATGGAACCAGTGCCAATCTATTTTTAGCCTATTTTACTCTGTTTATAATGCATCTAAGCTATGGTTTTATGAGGTTTTATAAGGGTAGTTGATGCATGGCATGCAAGAGGTCGCAAGTTCGAATCTTGTTGGCTCCATTTGTTTTTAACTCAAAAATAAGGATTTTTCATTCCTCTACATCTCAAAATACTCATCTGGCGTCAGTTTGGCGTCTAAGCCTATCTCGAAACTAATCTATTTTCAGTTTACTTGACAAAATTCTCATATTTTTTTAAATATTTTTTAAAAAATAGTTTTTCAGATTATTATTAAGGATTTTGAGATAAAATTATTTAAGAAAAACCAAGTGTCGTATTTCAAATGTTGTCTAATTGTTGTGTAGAAAGAAAAAAGTTTAGTGAGTATTTTCTGGCGTCCAAATGGCGTCTAAAAAATATGAAAAATAGGGGGAAATAAGGATTTTGGGTGGGCTGACACAGGTGAGATTTAAAGAGGTTGTTATAAAACAAGGGAATAAGTCAGGAGTGATGGAGTTAATTGATCGTGGGTTATTCTCAAAATCTATATCTTTTCCATTCCAGAGCAGATTAATTGCCTCTCCTAGTTGTTGGCTCCATTTGTTTTAACTTAAAAACAAAGATTTTCCATTTCTCTACCACTTAAAATACTTATCTGGTGTCAAAATCGCGTCTAGAAAATATAAAAATAGGTAAAAAATAAGAATTTAACTGGATTTTCAAAATCGATATCTGTTAAGTCGTGTTATGGCAATGAATTATGCCGAAATAATATTTGTACCCTACGTGATGAACTTTTGTATAGAATAGCTACAAATCTATCATGGCAAACTTGAATTAAAGGTTATTAAGCTGATCGTTGCCGAGAACATCAAAACCAGCTTTTCTGACCACCTGTTCGGCATTTGTCTGAGCTAAATTTTCAATCTCAAGAATGCAAATACCCTGTTGATTGGGCTGCAAAACAAAACCATGTGCGTCAACTATATTAATACCGCCGTCAACAAGTACACTTAGAAGCCGGTGAAGATTACCCGGCCGATCGGGAATCGAAACCGCCAGAACATCTTTCAACGCACAAGCACAACCCATATCGGCCAGCGACAAATGCGCCTGCTCGGGGTTACTTACGATAAGTTTCATCAGTCCATAATCGCCCCTGTCCTGGATGGCAAAGGCCCGGATATTAATGCCGACTTTCTGAAGGTTATCGGTGATAGCTCTCAGTCTGCCTGGTTTGTTTTCGACAAATATATGAAGTTGTTTTGCCATAATGTACTCCTTTACAGTTTGGGCCGGGTATCTACCACGCGAACGGCTTTGCCTTCAAACGCAGGCAAAGAACCGGGCTCGTGCAATTCTATCGCCGGCTTTATTGTTATCGAGGCTTTTAATTCTTCGCCGATTTTAGATTTTAAATTATCAATCTGTTTCGCTTCGCCCAAAAACATCTTCGAATACAGTTCGACTTTCACAATAAGCCTGTCAAGGGCGCCGTCTTTTTCAACGCATATCTGATAATTATTTCCCACCTCAGGAATTTTCATTACAACTTCCTCAATCTGAGACGGGAACATATTGACACCGTTGATTATTAGCATATCGTCCGACCGGCCGAGAATTCGCGAAAGCCTTCTGTGCGTTCTGCCGCATTTGCAAGGCTCGATATGTAAAAACGCAAGGTCTCTTGTCCTGTATCGCATAAGCGGCATCGCATGACGGATAAGATTTGTCAAAACCACTTCGCCTTCCTGCCCGTCAGGAACAAGCTGACCGGTTTTAGGATTTATTATTTCGACTATGTAGGCGTCTTCCCATAAATGAAGGTCATTTTTATAAACGCATTCGAAAGCAACGCCCGGCCCGTTCATTTCGCTAAGGCCGTAGGAATTATACGCGTCGATTTTGAAAAGCTCCTCGATTTTTCTTCGCGTGCCTTCAGAATGCGGCTCGGCTCCGATAAATGCTTTCTTCAGCGCCAAATCGCCGACCTTGACACCGTATTCAGCCAGCTTCGAATGAATGTGCAGCAGATAACTTGGCGTTATATGAAGAACAGTCGTGCGAAAATCATTCATCAAAGAGACCTGTCTTTTTGTATTTCCGCCTGCGGCTGGAATAACCATCAAACCGACCCGCTCTGCCCCATAATGCATACACAATCCGCCGGTGAAAAGACCATAACTCATCATATTCTGCAAAATATCGGTTCTGCCTGCTCCTGTAGCAGTTATGCTTCTTGCCATAATATCAGTCGCGGCATCGAGGTCTTTTGCGGAAAGATATATTACAGTCGGAATTCCAGTAGTGCCGCTCGATGTATGAATCCTGACCACTTCGGAAGTATCGACAGACAGAAGACCTTTGGGATAATTCTGTCGAAGGTCGTCCTTCATAGTAAAGGGAATCCTCCGCAAATCATCGAGTGTTTTTATGTCATCGGGCGAGTTTATGCCTACCGAAGGAAGACGCCGGGAGTAAAATGGCGTTTTCAGGGCGGATGCGATTATACTTTTAAGTCTTTGTAATTGTAGATGTCGAATCTTCTGCACATCGGCAGTTTCTACATCTTTATTCCAGTAGCGAATATCCATTGATTAAAGTTCCCTGACGCTCTGCTCTGTAACAATTCTTATATTGTGCTTTTTCAAAATTGCCGCAGCCTTATCGACATCGTCAAATCTAAAAACCATAAGAGCCCTGTCGGACGATTTTTCGACAAAGCCATACATATATTCGATATTGACATCCTCATCGGCCAGCACTTTAAGAATATCTGCAAGACCGCCGGGCCTGTCGTCAACCTCGATGGCAATGACATCCGTAATCTTGGCCACGATATCGGCATCCTTAAAAACTTTGATCGCAACGTCAGGTTTGTTTACCACAATTCTAAGAATGCCGAAGGATTCCGTCTCTGCGACATTAAGAGCGCGGATATTGATATCGTTTTTCCCCAGCAGCGAGCATACATCGTAAAGTCTGCCTTTGCGGTTTTCCAGAAATATAGAAATCTGTTTTATCTTCATTTTGTGCATCCTTACATTTGACGTTTATCAATAACTCTTTTCGCCTTGCCCATACTTCTTTCGATAGTCTTGGGTTCAACAAGCGTAACCTTGGCGCTGATGGATAATACTGCGCTGATTTCCTTTTTGATTTTCCGCTTGAGTTCTTCAAGCTGCTTAACTTCATCGCTGAACATCTTACTGTTGACCTCGACAAGCACTTCAACCTCATCGAGCTGATGCTGCTGCCTATCGACGATAATCTGGTAATGCGGCTCTGTGCCCTTGATGCCGAGCAGAACGTGTTCAATCTGCGATGGAAATACGTTTATGCCGCGGACGACAATCATATCGTCTGTTCTGCCCTTGATTTTGCTGATTCGAGGACTTGTTCTGCCGCATTTGCATTTTTCATAATTGATACTGACAATATCTCTTGTTCTGTATCTTATCAGTGGAATAGCCTGCTTGGTGAGCGTTGTAATAACTAATTCGCCATCCTGACCTTCGGCAACCGCTTCTCCGCTGTCAGGATCGATAATCTCAGGATAAAAAACATCGCTGAAAATATGCAGGCCGTTCTTATTGGGACATTCCTGCGCAACGCCGGGTCCGATTATTTCCGAAAGGCCGTAAATATCCGTAGCAAGCATATTCCAGGTCGCCTCGATTTCGTTTCTCATTTTTTCGCTCCACGGTTCTGCTCCGAAGACGCCGATTTTCCAGCTTCCCTTTTTCGGGTCGATTCCCATCTCGCGGGCTTCTTCGGCCATATACAACGCATAACTTGGCGTACAGGAAATGATTTTAGGCTTGAAGTCCTGCATAATTTTAAGTTGTCTCTGCGTCTGTCCTGACGACATCGGAATAACCCTTAGACCCATTTCCAGTCCGCCGTAATGCGCTCCCAGGCCGCCGGTAAACAGTCCGTAACCGTAAGCATTCTGAATAGTATCGCCGGGTTCTGCTCCGGCGCAAGCCATGCAGCGAGCCATAACTTCAGACCATAATTTAATATCGTCGCGTGTGTATCCGACCAATGTTGGATTGCCGGTTGTCCCGCTGGAGACGTGGATTTCTATTACCTCTTTTTGGTCTTTGCAGAATAAGCCGTAAGGATAGTTGTCCCGCATATCTATTTTGGTTGTGAAGGGCAGCTTCTTTATGTCGTCGATTGAACGGATAGCGTCGGGCTTAATCCCTGCCTTATCAAATTTGTCCTTGTAAACGCTGCAATTTGTGTAGATGTAGGCAGCAAGTTTCTTAAGTCTCTCTGACTGAACCTGTTTAAGTTCATTCACCGGCATACACTCGTATTTTTCATTCCATATCATATTTTTATCATCCTTCTGCCTTTGAAAAAGACTTCTTTATTCTGAGACAATAACTTTCCTGGAAAGACCTTTTCGATAGCCTTAATCCAGCTTGCTTCTTTAATAGACAGGAATGTGGAAAGGACGCCAATCAGAAAGGTGTTAAGATGTTTTGGATCCTGAATTTGTGCCTGGGCTTTGCCAAGATACTCAACCAAGTCAACACCGTCGGACTTAAGAAGTTTTTTCATTCTTGTGTTTTCGTCCTGATGAAAAGAAACGAGGTAGTCAACACAACCGGCTGTTATTAAGGGGGAAAAGACTTTGTTTCCGAATCGAAGATGTGATTCTACCGAGCCGCCACGCTGCGACATACCGTGGACTTCGGATTTTTTGACGTGGTAGCCGTCAAAAATAGCGGCCCAACCGCAGATTTCAGAGGCTTTGAGAACGCCCTGGCCGCCGATACCACAGAATAAGATGTTACAGGTTTTATTGTCCATTGAGAAATTACCTATTAATTAACGGACAAGGATGCCTCGCGATAATAACTGATAAAGCATCCGCATTTATCCGCTGTTTTACGATTTCTTCAAATTTTTTGCGGTCTTTTGGGTCTACGACAGCGACATAATCAGCGCCGCAACTGCGGCACAGGTCTTCGAGAACAAGCTTTTTGGTCGGTTTATTTCGAATTGTAAAACCTGTTGCCGGATGGTGCTGGCCTCCGGTCATTGCTGTGGTCGAATTATCAAGGATGAAGATAATGCCCTTTGCCTTGTTGTAAACAGCATTAATGAGACCTGTGATACCCGAATGAATAAATGTCGAATCGCCGACGACGCCAACGATTTTGCCGCTCGGAAAAGCCTTTCGCAATCCCTCGTTAAAGGTTACACCAGCTCCCATACAAACACAAGAATGCAGGGCAGAAATCGGGGGCAAAGATGCAAGTGTATAACAGCCAATGTCTCCGGCTACAATGGCGTCAAGCTTTTTCAGGGTGGCGAAAGTGAACAAGTGTGGGCAATTAGAGCACATTCGCGGCTTGCGGATATCGGGTTTCTTTTCGACTTTAGCTTTGCCGTTAACGATATCGGACATAAACTCCGGACGGAGCTCGCCAATTCTAAATGAAGGGTCTTTTGCGAAGCATTTGATGCCGAGGGTTTTGACATGCTCTTCGAGAAATGGGTCCAGCTCCTCAACAACATAGATTTTTTTGACGGATTTAGCAAACTTTCTGATTTTGTCATCGCAGAAGGGATAGACAAAACCAAGCTTCAAATAAGATGCCTGGGGAAATTGCTCTTTCAGATAGTTGTAGGTAATACTTGAAGTTATGAAACCGATTTTTTTATCAGCAATTTCAATGCAGTTGAATTTAGAATTTTCAGAGTACGTTTTTAATTTTTGAAGTTTTTTTTCGAGAAGGATATGCCTTTGATAGGCATTGCCAGGCACCATAACATATTTTTGGATATTTAGTTGAAATGGGGGCTGGACGGGTACGGACCGCGTGTCGATAGTAATATCTTCTTTTGTGTGGGAAATGCGAGTAGTCATTCTCAGGAGCACAGGAGTGTCAAATTGTTCACTAATTTTAAAAGCCTGTTTGACCATTTGACGGGCTTCGGCAGGACTTGACGGCTCAAACATCGGCAGCTTGGCATAAATGCTTACCCAGCGGGTGTCCTGCTCATTTTGTGATGAGAACATGCCGGGGTCATCGCAAACCACGACGACAAAACCGGCGCCGATACCTGTGTAAGCCGCAGTCATCAGAGGATCCATGGCAACATTTAAACCAACGTGCTTGCAGGCAAAGAGGCTTCGGACGCCTCCTATCGCTGCCCCGAGAGCCACCTCAAAAGCGACTTTTTCATTGACGGACCACTGAACATCAACTTCCGGGAATTTGGCTAAAGTTTCAAGGATTTCAGTAGAAGGAGTACCTGGATAGGCACAGGCAACTTTCAGGCCGACCTCCCAGGCACCATGTGCCAAGGCTTCATTACCTGAAAGGAATATCTTATCTTTGACTCGGTTTGTAGCCATAAAGGAGATAATTATATCCGAATATTAATGTTATTCAAGAAAAAAGCCCGGCCAATTGGCCGGGCTTTTAGGAATTTGTGTTTTATACAAATTAGAATGTGTAATCGAGATTTACCCTTGCAAAGTATGCGGCGTCTCTGCATCCGCTCGCATAGTAGTCGCCCGGCTGGAAATACTCGAGCAAAATATGACCTTTAAGGTTTTTCGTGAAGGCATAATTGAGACATTCGGTAGCAAGCGTGCCTCTATATTTTCCGCTATTTGAAAAGCCAAAACCGCTACTATGCATATAGCCCGCCCTGGTGTTTTGGTCTGCCCAAAGCCAATGAATATCTGTGTCTATTGACGCCTTTTTTGTTAACTGAATACTGTGTCCCAACCCAACCCTGTAAAGATTTGTCACTTCGCCTAGCATAGTTTCAAGGTTATAAACGTAGCAAAGAATTTCACTGTTCCGAGGCCATTCACCCCACAACGGGTCAAACGCCTCATTTTTGCCGGTACCCGGCTTATCGCCGGAGAGGTATTCAAAACTGCCGCGAATCTTATTTTTCTTGGCATCATTGAAATTATATTCGATTTTATCAATAGTACCGAATGCCAGAAGGTTGTGCATACCGGTGCGTGCACTCGTAATCGGATCCAAACCCTCTTTTTTGCCTGTCTGGATAGCGCCTTCGGCCCTGTATCTCCAGTGTTCGCTTCCAAAGATTGAACCCGATAAAGCACCGCCCAAAGTATATATATCAGCTCTTTTGCTCCAATACGGTGGAAGTTTGTCATTGCCTGTCGGGGTCGCTTTCATAGCGTAATTAATCGGATTATCAACCTTTAGGATAAAGTATCCTTCCAAATTCAAACTCGGCCTTGATTTGTCCGTATAATAAAGTATTACGGCTCGTTCATCCTGTTGCGTTATTACTCTATCACGGTCGTTTATTGGTTTTAGATACCAATCTTCTGCGGCACGATTCTCGACATAAATCATATCCAGCGTAGTTTTTTCCATGCCGGGTATTGCGTAGGTAAATCGCAGAGCATCGAAATAAGCGGTTCTTGCCGCATCCGCCGGCGTGCCATCAGCAATGAGCCATCCTTCGCCGAGCATAATGTCCTGTCTGCCGACAACCATCGTCAATGGCATACCGCCAAAGTTTCTCGCTACCAAATTAAACTGGTCCCATACAATTTCACTAAAATCTGTGCTCTCGGTTCTAGGTGAGGTAGAAGATCCATTACCGTTTTTGCGTCCCGGCACGTCCCAGACTCTGAACTCCCATGTATATCTGATATTAAAATCCATATCGTCATTAAGTTTGAATTTCAGCTTCCATCTCATACGGTTCTGATACCAATTATATCCGCTGTCTCGATGTGTTGCATCATTGTTCAGCGTGTCAAGATTCCAGCCGTATGTCCAGCGCATTCTCAAATCAGCGCCCATCTCAAGCCAGGGTGTAGGATTATGGAACCAATCCCTGAATCTATCCATACCCTCTTTGGAAGAATCGCTTTGGGCAGGTGCAGCAGTAGCCGCAGGTTTTTGCGCCGCGGCCGGTTGTTGATCAGCAGCAAATGATTTGAATGTTGTCGCTAAAAGTAAAATAGAAATGATTAACAGCAGCCTCCATACATTCTTTCCCATAATTTTCTCCATAAAAAAATGGTCAGCTAATATTTGTCATACGTCGCCAGATTGGCGATATTTTACGCAATTTTGGATAAATCTCAATTACTTTTAAATTTATTTTAACAATTTATTTTAAATAGTTTAACCATCATAACTATTTTTCTCCAAAGCACTTATGAAGATGTTCCTTTGAAGGCGGTTGAGTAAACAGCGACACAACAATAGCGACTAAAATTGATACTGGCAAAGCAACGATAAGCTGGTCAACTACAGGCCAGTTTGCTTTGCCTGCAAGCAAACTGTCTTTGCCGTTTGTTAATTTCTCCACTAAGCCCAGTGCCCCAGCCTCCTGCGCCTTGACAAGAAGCAGCCAGCAAGTCGTTATGGCAAAGCCGACTATCATCGAACTAATCGCCGCGGCTTTTGTCATTCGTTTGAAAAACAGTCCGCCGAAAAACGTCGGCATAAATGCCGAAGCGCACAGGCCGAAAAATATGGCGGTAGCTCGTGCGATAATAATCGAGCTTTGCGCAGAGTAATAACTCCAGAGCATCGCTATGACAAAGCCAATGATAATTCCTATTCGTACCACGAACATTGTATTGTTGTGTTTGCCGGTGATTTGCTCATAGACATCTCTGCCGATACCGGTGCCTAATGCGTGGAACTGGCTGGATAGAGTGCTCATCGCCGCAGAAAGCAGTGTAAGCAAAAATACAATGCCGAACCATTTCGGCATCGCCTTGGTTATATAAGTAGGAATAATTTGTTCGGCATCTCCGCCGGCATAAACTACCGAAATGCTCCTGCCCTGAACGATAGGAAATTCTTTGTTATCAATTACTTTTATGCCGAGAGCAGCGTCTTTCGTAAGCGTTACTGGAGCTTTCTTGCCTTCGCCTTTTGCGTCAACGACATCTACCCATGCTCCGGTCTCATCTTTTTTTACAATCTGCAGAACAGCGAAACCTTTGGCTTCATTAATCGATTTAATTACTCTGCCGGTAAGAGGGTCACCATGCTGATTGAAATAAACATTCGACAGTGCACCGACAGTAAACGCAACGCCTGTCATAGCCAGAATAAATATTCCGCCGGTCGGCACAGCGCGGTTAAGTTCTCGTTTGCTTTTTACCGTCATAAATCTTAAAGCAAGCTGAGGCTGAGCGAGCACGCCGATTCCAACGCCCATAACTATTGTCGTTACCACAGTCCACCATAAGTTATATTGGGGACCGCCCCAGCCGAATTTCGGCATCGCGGTCCAGCCCTGATGTCCTATCGCAGCCAATTTGCTTGGCACAAGCGGCGCCATATCGGTAAGATACTGATGGCTCGGCACAACGCCGCCGACTTTCACATAAGTCCAGACCATCAGAATTGCCATACCGACAAACATTATGCCGCCCTGCAAAGCATCGGTATACATAACGCCTTTCAGGCCGCCCATTAAGACATACGTTGCGGTTATTACACTGAAGATAAAAAGTCCCGCATTATAATCTACACCTAACTGCGTCGCGAAATATTTAGTTCCGCCGATTAAAACTGCGGCTGCATACAACGGCATAAAAAGAAAGATTGTACCGCCTGCGAAAACCTGGATAAATTTGCTGTCGAACCGTCTGCCGAGAAGTTCCGGAAATGTATGTGCATCAAGGCGATGTCCCATCCTGCGGGTCGGGCCGCCAATGAATACAAAAGCAATGAAAATGCCCATAAAGATATTGAGCATAGTAAGCCACAAAAGACTCATTCCGAATAATCCGGCAACGCCGCCAAAGCCGACAATGGCAGATGTGGAAATAAAAGTTGCGCCATAACTTAAGGCCATAATTAATGGATGTGCCTCCCGGCCGGCAACCATATAATCAGCTGCGGTTTTGGTACGTTTAAAGCCAAGCCAGCCAAGATAAACCACTATCAGCAGGTAAACCACAACCGAAACCATCGTCCAAACATCTACCGTGCTCGCTAATATATTCATTTTTATGTCTCCAGGACTAAAATAAATAGATTTTCATAACCATATACACACAAAGGACTAACGGCTGAAACTACTTATCAAGTTTGTCCTCTTCCTTGGCCCAGTGCTTGTCCACCTGACTAACCTCATCATCGCCTTTGTTCCAATTGATAAATCCATAAATAACGCACAATAAAGTACTTACGATACTAAGAATGTAAGCAAGCGAAACCCATTTGTCCTGTATTCCTAACATAAGTCTATCTCCCGTATAAAGTTATCCCCACTTAACAATACTGATAAAGCCCCTTTTATTGGCCTAAACCCTTATGTCGGCAAACTATGCCCAAAAACAGTAATTATTTTGCCGCCGTGAGCGGCGGAGTTATTAGTTGCTGGTTGATTCCGCCTGAGGCGGATAAAAGTCGCTAGTGAATTGATGTAAGTCCTTATTTTGCGTTGAAAAAATGTAAAAAGGAGCTTTTCATAAGTCCTTTATTTGCGTAACGTTTTTTTGAAAAATGGGTTGTAAGTGATTGGCTATACAGGTTTTAGTCTAAAAATTGAAATATTTTCATTTTTTTTGATTTTTTACCCCTGTTTTTGAATGATTTTGCCCTGTTTTTACACGATTTTACCCTTTTTTTAGACGCAGATCCGCCTCCGTCAAGGACTATGGCGGACAAGTTTCGCAGACATAAAAGATATGTTTTCACCACGAAGTTCACGAAGCGACACGAATTTTTTAAGTGGACAAGTCGCTGCGACAAACGAAGATTGCGTTTGGATTTTTTATAGATTAGAATGGCAAACAAGCCCGCCTGAGGCGGGTAAAATTTTTATTTTGAGGAACCAAGGAATGGCAAAGAATAGACATGAATTTTGAATATATAAATAGAGGTTTTTGGAATAATAGCAGAAGCAGAAACAATTAAAAAGGTTAAATACAATGGCTAACGATCGTTTTTCAGAACTAGAAGGGAATCATTTTATAACGCTATTCTATATTTAGACACAGATAAGGATTATGTTATTGCTGACAAAGAAAATGATACGTTGAGTTATAACACAAATAAAATAATTTGCCATGAACGTATCTCTGGCAGACCAAGCGACGAGGAATTAACAAGGGCTTTAATAATTCTTAATCTTATAAAACACTATGGTCATGATAGTAAAAAAATAGAAATTGAAAATACTTTTAGTATAGGTGGACATAGAGGAACAAGAGCTAGGGCTGTTGAAACTGATATCTGTATTAAGAATGAAAAAGATGAAATTGAAATACTTTGTGAGGTAAAAAGGATTCATAATTTTGGGGGGTACTGATGACTCCTCGATCAAAAAACAGCTTTTTGACCCATTTGAAGGTATAGTTAAATATTCTACAGCAAAATATCTTTTCCATTTATCAGTCGATGTCCCACTTAACAAAGAAGATTTCCCTTTAAAGTGTATTGGAATAGATACAAAATTAGCTGACTCTTATAAAGAGTGGGAAAAAACTAAAACACCTCATCTTGTTGATCTTGTAAAATCAAACGAGAAGCCTCAAATTCAAAGCGTATATATTAAATTAAGCGGTAAAGAGGATAAACTCGGAGAAAAGCTAAAAGACTTGGACGACAATTTTGGAACGGATCGAATTAAAAGGATTTGGAGCAACATTTGGGATTATATTTGGGGAGGAACGCTTGAAGACAATAAAAAATTCGAAAACTTTAATAAAGTATTACTTGCTAAAATATATGATGAGCGAAAGACAAAAATAGGCACTCCTTATGTCTTTCAGAGAAAATATAAAGGTGGTATTGTTCAAACAGATATTGAATTAGCTAATGATATTGATTTACTCTATCGCAAAGCCTATAGAGAATACTTATCGAAAGACAAATCCATAGAGTTAATAAATGTAAAGGGTATTGATTTTAAGGAATTCCAAACTAATCTTATAGCAAAATGCGTTGAATTATTGCAGTCGATTTCGTTTCATCAAAACCGTTTTAAACATTTAGATACTTTGGGAGAATTTTATGAAACGGTGATCCGAAGTGCTTTCAAACAAACCAAAGGTCTTTTCCTGACTCATCCTAATATTGTTTTGTTCATTCTTTCCGTATTGGATATTGAGGAATTAGTCAAGGAAAAGTTAAAAAACCCTGATGAAGATAATCGGTACAGATTACCATTTGTGATAGATCCTAGCTGTGGTACAGGAACATTTTTGGTACTTTACATGCAATATGTTCAAAAATATATTGAACGAAACCACAAAAAGATTTCGGGAGGTGATGAAGACATTTCTGATTTCATTGAAAGAAACATGTTAGATAAACATGCTTTCAAATGGGTAATTGACTATGTGCATGGCTTAGATAATGAACCAGTTCTAGCAACAGCTTGTCAGATAAATATGATTTTACATGGAGACGGAAGTACTAATATATACAACGCTGATGGATTAGACGATTTTAATGAATATTCAAAAATGGAAGTTATTGGTGCAGTGAACATTCTTTCTTCTAACATTAGCGAACCAAAGTGTTATTATTCTAAGAAGTCATTGAATAAATTTGATATTATAATTTCAAATCCGCCATTTAGTGTAAATATTAATAAAAATGACTTACAAAATAATTTTGAAATTACAGGAAAATCAGAAGCATATTTTTTAGAAAGATGGTACCAACTACTTAAGCCGGGCGGAAGAATTGGCGTAGTGTTACCAGAGAGTTTCTTTTCAGTGGAAGAAGAAGTGGAGAGGCGAATTTTTCTTTACACCCATTTCAATATTAAAGCCATTGTTTCATTGCCTAATCATGCATTTCAACCTCATACGACAACATCAACTAGTTTGCTTTTCGCGAGCAAAAAAACAACCAAAGAAGAAGAAGTTTTTAATGAATTATGGCAACACTTTTCTGTGGAATTTGATAAAAAATACAATAAGATCACAGAGAATATACCGAGCGGGAGAGAAAGCATTGATTTCAATATTAAAAACAGGAACGATGTAAAAAGTATATTTAAAATCCTACACAAAATTGAGGAATTATCTAATAAGGTTTTTGGAGCAGGTTTCGTTGTATTGCCTTATTATGAGGATAAATTTTTATTTGATGAAGATAATTTCAATAAAATCAAAAAGAGCATAAGAGATACCATTGCTTCGATTAAGAATAGATGGATTTTACATCAGGTGTCATTAAAGCCAAAACACATCTTTTATAATTTTTCTATTGATGAAATTGGCTATAAGGCCGGCAAAAAAGGCTCAAAAGACAAACCAAATGATCTAATGAGTATATTTGGATCTGATGGAAAGAAGCTATACAACATAAAATACTCACATACATGGGACACGATTGATACTAACGATAAGGAAACTGTTTTGGGTTTAATAAAGGATTTAAGGTTATGGCAATAGTATTGGAAAAAAATTCGATTGATTATATATCAAATTTTTCACCGATTAGATGCGATACACATTTTAAATATAATATTAAGCAGGCGGATAAGTTTTTTTCCAACACGAAGATAATTTGGGTATCATTAGGTTCGGTTCTTGGGGAAATTCAAAACGGGATGAATATTTCCACTGAATATTATTCTATGGAAAAAACAGATATTTTGTATTTGTCGGTTTCGCAAATCAAGGAATATGGGCTTATAGATAAAAACCAAAATTTCTTAACCGAAGATACTAGATACCTAAAAAACTTCTTCGAACTGGGACCAAACATGGTTATAATAACGAGGTCTGGTACTATTGGTGTTGGTTTATCGACAAATCATCCATCATTTAATTTTGATGAAAATACTTACGTTGCTTCTGGTTTTGTCATTACTGCAAAAATAAAAGAAGGTTTTTCTGCAAACGTTATTGCAAACTATATCAATCTCTTTGATGTTCAAAAATATCTAACTGCAATGGCAGCGGGTGCATGTCAAAAAAATATCGCCCAACCAACAATTCAGAATTTACCAATACCAGAAGTATTGCTAACAACTAAAACAAGTTTTGATAAATATTTTTCTGAGTATGAAAAGGAAAGTCTCAAAATTATAGGTAGTCTTAATAAACTTGAAAAAAGATTAGTAGAGCTAAAAAACGATATATCAAATTCAATTAAAAACAAGATTTTTGAATTTTATAAATAACCATATAAAAATAGAGCAAGAAAATGAAGTTCAAAACCAATATTTTTCAGTTTCGGGGTTGAAAGAGATAAAATGCTTCAGTTTGATAGAGGCTTTATAATGTTATGTGATGACCATACCGAAGCAGAATGCCTCAGGCGTAACTTATTTGGAGACAAGGCCAAGAGACTTCAAGATTTGGATGAGATAAAGCCAGGAGATATAGGATTACTTTTTAATTTTGACAAAGATGAGCTGATAGGGGTTTTTCGAGCTCACTCTGAACCCAAACTTTATATAGAACCAGACGCTTGGGATAGAAAATTTCCGGCACAGGTACGTGTAGAACTTATCGGCAAAATCCAGCGAGTAAAAGATGCTACTTTTATTCTAAATAAGGCAGGTGTGGGAATGGGGCCGTTAGCCTCAGGAGTACCGGCACCGAAGTTTCCAGTTCATGAACGAGATGTAATCGAGAAAATTTTGGCTCATTTCGAAGAGCCAATAAAATAAGAGATGAGAAAGCGAATGAAAGCCTTGTATAAGCATAAGAAGAGCGGGCCCCGGTGAAGTAGTCTTAAGGCGCTCTATGAAGCAACATAAAGAACTTCACAGGGCAAGGATATATTTGCAATCGAAGTTGACGATAAGGACAAGGTAATTTCTACGGCCGGGCCGCTGCTTTCTAAAGACCTTGACCCTGAAAAATTAGATTACGATAATTATTTTAAAGATGAAGTAAAAGACAGGATAAAGGATTTTGTTCGTATCAGCAAAGACGATTATCTTGAAATACTTCGGAAAAACGGTTTTTCCTCGCAAACTATCCAAAGGCATTTGTTTGGTTAACGACGAACCCAAACGAATTAGATATTTGAAATTTGAAAGACGAACCCCCAAGATAAACCACGCCATAGGCGGGCAAGCTTGGGGGCTTTCGGATATTAAAAGACGACGCAACCCTGCCCACAGGTGGCAGGGCTAATCACGAAACAGATAATAATTTTTTTGCGTTATCGTAGAGAATTTTTTTCATTCTTGCGGGGTCGAGGTTTAACTTTTTTAACAAATCAAGCGATTCCTTCTGGTCTCGCCAGGGACTGTCTGTGCCGAAGAGCAGAAAATCGGCTGGATGGCTTTCGAAAAGCTGTTTGGCCTTGTCGGCGGGCAGATAATCAAGAGCGAAAGATATCTCATATAAATATTTTTGCCGACTATGTCTCGCTCGACCTCGTCCCATTGCTGCCAGGCACCCAGATGAGTAGTAATCAATTTTAGCTGGGGGAATTTTTTCACTACGTTTACAATCCTCGCGGGGTCGGCCCTTCTGATATGCTCAAAGGCGATATCGTAGCCGGTGTGCATAACAAGAATCAAATCACATTTGCAGACCTGCTCGTAATATTCGAGCATTAAATCTTCATCGAGATAAAAGTCCTGATAATACGGATGCAGCTTAATGCCTTTGAAGCCGGACTGTTTGATTTGCTTTATATGCTCGTCCCTGTCGGGGTCGGCAGGATGAACGGAAGCGAAAGGAACAATTCTGTCGGATTGAATCTGCAGCGACCAGTCGAGAATCGGCTGGAACTGCTTTGGTTTTGTGGCGATGGAGCAGATAACGCTTTTTTCTATGCCGACGGCGTCCATTGATTTTAAGAGCGAAGAAATTGTGCCGTTGAGAAAATACGGGATTTCAGGATGTTCGGCGGTAAGTGCCTTCATCGCTTTTGGGGCGAGGTCGTCGCTGAAGGCGTGAGTATGAAAGTCTATAATTTCATTTTGCATAAAACTGCCCTCGAGGTGCCGAGAATCTTTATGCCTTCCTTTTCAAATTCAGCGGCAATAGCACATACCCTATCCTGTGGCCAGGCAACTATAATACTACAACAATATTTTACCATTTTCCGGTTTTTTTGGTCGAGGGTTTGGGCAAACCCTTTAAAACCGCAGTGGATTTCTTAAGCTCCGCTTCCGGCAATTCATAATCCTTCAGCTTTCCGCTTAAATAAGCATCGTAACCGCTTAAATCCATCAGGCCATGGCCGCT
>PLMU01000016.1 GCA_003142595.1 Phycisphaerales bacterium | reverse complement strand
AGCGGCCATGGCCTGATGGATTTGAGCGGCTACGATGCTTATTTAAGCGGAAAGCTGAAAGATTATGAACTGCCGGAAGCGGAGCTTAAGAAATCCACTGCGGTTTTAAAGGGTTTGCCCAAACCCTCGACCAAAAAATCCGGCAAATGGTAATAGTACAGAGCCGCAGGATGTAAGTCCGCGGTATTTTATAAGATATTTAATCCCCTCGCTTGTCCCTAAGGGACAGAGGGGGTTTTATTTTGCTCCTTGACAACAAATGTTCGTGTAAATATATTGTTGCCTATGCCCCAACAGGTAAAAAAATCTCTTGTCATTTCGATTTATTTCGCATTATTAATCAGCACCTTGCTGGTTTTCTGGCAGGTCAGGAATTTCGATTTCGTCAATTTTGACGATCCTGCTTACGTTACAAAAAATCTGGACATCCAAACCGGCATCACGCACCAGTCCGTCAAATGGGCATTGGCTACAGGTTACTATGGCAACTGGAATCCCCTGACTTGGCTTTCATATATGCTGGACTGGCAGCTTTTTGGTTCTAATCCCGCAGGTTTCCATCTCACCAATCTTATCTTTCATATTTTAAATACCTTGCTTCTGTTCTTTGTTCTAAAACAAATGACTAACGCAATCTGGCAAAGCGCATTTGTCGCTGCTCTTTTTGCTCTTCATCCTTTGCACGTCGAAGCTGTCGGCTGGATTTCTTGTCGCAAGGATGTCCTGAGCACTTTTTTATGGCTGCTGACAATGGCGGCATATATACGGTATGTCAAACAGCCCAGTATCTCCCGCTATCTGCAGGTACTGCTGATTTTTGTGATGGGTATTATGGCAAAGCCTATGCTCGTTACTTTACCGTTCGTATTGCTTCTGCTGGATTATTGGCCGCTTGACCGCATTGGCCGTTTTCAATTGCGGACACTCTATCGTTTGATTCTGGAAAAAATTCCTTTCATTATTCTTACGGCCGTATGCAGTGTCATAGCAGTTTCTACGCAGCGAAGTATGGGGGGGCTGGTAAAATTCACAGAGCTTGGTCTAAATTTTCGCATTTATAATGTTCTTATTTCTTATGTGAAATATATAGAGAAAATGTTTTGGCCCAGTCATCTTGCCGCCTTTTATCCGCATCCCTATGAAAACGTATCGGTTTTATACGCTGTAATCTCAGCCGCTGTCCTGTTAATCATAACAATTCTTGTGCTTCGGTTCGCCAAAAATCACCGATACCTCGCTACGGGCTGGTTCTGGTATCTTGGAACGCTCATTCCCGTTATCGGCATTATCCAGGTTGGAAGCCACGCCTATGCCGACCGTTATACTTATATTACTCTTACAGGTTTGTTTATTATCATCGCCTGGGGTTTGACCGAATTGCTGGCAAAATGGCTTTCGGCGTCGCCGCAGCGAAAAATCACTCTTGGCTTATCGATGGCAATAGTGCTGACGACCCTCGGAATATGCGCTCATCGGCAGACAAGCTATTGGAAAAACAGCGTTACCCTTTTTTCGCATACAATCGAGGTAACACAAAACAATTGTGTCGCATACAATAATCTTGGCCTTGCTTACGACGCTCTTGGCTGCTACCCCGAGGCGATGGAGGATTTCAGCCAGGCCATAAGAATCAAGCCGGATTATGCCGAAGCGTATACTAATCTCGGTACTGTTTACGCCAGGCTTGGCCGCTACCAAGAGGCTATAGATGTCCATAAGCAGGCCATAAAATTCAAGCCGGGTTTAGCTATGGCACACTATAATCTTGGCAATGCCTACGCCAAGCTTGGCCGTGGCACCGAAGCGATAGAAGCCTATAAGCAGGCCATAAAAATCCAGCCGGATGATGCTGTGGCACACTATAATCTTGGCAATGCCTGCTACGCACTTGGCCGCTACCCCGAAGCGATAAATGTCTTCGAGCAGGCCATCAGAATCAAGCCGGATTATGCCGAGGCATACTATAATCTTGGCATTACATACTACGCCCTGAGACGCTTCACCGAAGCGATAGACGCCTACAAGCAGGCCATCAGAATAAAGCCGGATTATGCCGAGGCACACAATAATCTTGGCCTTACTTACGACGACCTTGGACGCTTCACCGAGGCGATAGACGCCTATAAGCAGGCCATCAGAATCAAGCCGGATAATGCCGAGGCACACTATAATCTTGGTATTGCTTACCTGGCGATTGGCGACAAAAATTCCGCTCTGGCCGAATATAATATTCTCAAAACTATAAATCCTCAAATAGCCGATAACCTCTATAAAGAGATTAATAAATAAATATGAAACCTTTAAATCAAAAAAATCTTGTCCTTTTGATTTACTTCGCCTTAATAGCCGCTGCGTTGCTGGTCTTCTGGCAGGTCAGGAATTTCGATTTTATCAATTATGATGATGATGTTTACGTATCTGCAAATCCTCACGTTTTAAACGGCCTGACCGCAGACGGCCTCTGGTGGGCTTTTACGACCGGCCATGCGGCAAACTGGCATCCCTTAACATGGCTTTCGCTTATGCTGGACAGGCAGTTCTTTGGCCCCAACCCTGCAGGTTTTCATCTTACTAATCTTTTCTTCCACATCGCAAACACTTTGCTTCTTTTCCTTGTCCTAAAACAAATGACAAATGCGATTTGGCAAAGCGCATTTGCGGCAGCTCTCTTTGCTCTCCACCCGATGCATGTCGAATCGGTCGCCTGGATTACAGAACGAAAAGATGTATTAATCGCCTTTTTCTGGATTTTGGCAATTGCCGCTTATTATAGCTACATCAAACGGCCCGGTGTCCTCCGTTACCTGCTGACACTGTTTGTTTTTGCGTTAGGTCTTATGTCAAAACCAATGCTCGTTACTTTGCCTTTTGTATTGCTCTTGCTGGATTATTGGCCGCTCCAGCGAAAAATATCATGGCGTCTGCTGGTTGAAAAAATTCCTCTCTTTGCGCTTTCGGTCATCTCATGCGTAATCACCTTTTTAATTCAGCGAAGCAGTGGTGCGGTGAGCAATATCAATATCCTTTCTTTGAACAGCAGAATTGCCAACGTCTTTTTATCATACGCTCAATATATAGGTAAGATATTCTGGCCGAGTAATCTCGCGATATTTTATCCTTTTCCCGGCCGCATTTCATTTTGGCAGATTGCAGTCGGTGCTTTGCTGTTGCTTGGCATATCTTTTTTTGTGGTTCGTTATGGCCGCAGTCAAAGGTATTTGTCCCTCGGCTGGTTCTGGTTTGTCGGAACACTCATACCCGTCATCGGCATTATTCAGGTCGGTCCTCAGTCTTATGCCGACCGTTACACTTATATTCCGTATATAGGTTTATTCATAATGCTCGCATGGGGCTTGCCCGAATTGCTGAAAAAATTGCCTCAACGGAAAATCGCTCTGGGCTTATTGATGATACTGGTGCTGACGACCCTTGGAATATGCGCCCATCGGCAGACAAGCTATTGGAAAAACAGCTTTACCCTGTTTTCGCACGTGATCGAGGTAACGCAAAACAATTATCTTGCGTACAATAATCTTGGCAATGCTTATGGCAATCTTGGCCGCTACGCAGAGGAGATAAAATTCTATAAGCAGGCCATAATATTCAATCCGAAGTCCGCCATAGCATACAATAATCTTGGCGTTGCTTACGGCAGTCTTGGCCGCCACATAGAGGAGATAGAGGCCTATAAGCAGGCCATAAGAATCAATCCGAATTATGCGGAGGTATACTATAATCTCGGCCTTGCTTATGGCGATCTCAGCCGCTACACAGAGGAGATAGATGCCTTGAGGCAGACCATAAAAATCAAGCCGGATTATGCCGATGCGTATTATAAGCTTGGCTATGTTTACCTGGCGATAGGTGACAAAAATTCCGCTCTGGCTGAATATAATATTCTTAAGTCTTTGAAACCAGAAATGGCAAATAAGCTCTTAGAGCAGATTAACAAGTAAAAATATTTATCCCAAACTTCTCATTTCGTATAAATTACTCTTCAGCAGAAAGGTCTTGAATGGCTCTTTTCTGAATATTGTAAAGTTTAGTGGTGCGTATTCTCCGTCTCCGTTTTCGATTATGAATTTATCTCTCGCCATTGCCGCCAGCACCAGCCCGTTAGGCGTAAAAGGGCAGTAGAAACATCGCCGCTTGTTTTCCGTATGATATGTGGCGCAGTAAACTAATTTACCTTTTATTTTTTTTGTTCTGATACTCACCCCGATAAAGCCGCTCGAGCTTTTCAGGATTCGGTTAAGCATATTTTGCCGATGGTTAACGATTCTAAGATTGCTTCTTCGGTTATCCAGCGGGTCTCTGTTTATATAGTCAACGATTTGTCCTTTTCTCGCTTTTTTAATTATTCGCGCAAGTGCCTTTGTCTTTCCGGTCTTTTTATTGCGGGCGAAGACTCCTCCTGCCTTGCTGATAATCAGCGTTGATTTTTGTATTTTGGGATTATAGAAAATATCCGCGTCGAGTTTAACATCTCGCCCCCCAACTTTCCTTATCACATAATCTTGTTGTTTCTTCTTTATTGTCATTTTTTTAGGTTAGCCCCCGGACCTGTGATACATCCCCGCGCAGGGGCCGGGGGGATATTTAGCCCCTTGATTTATAAAGGGGTTCGTTTAATTGATTTGAATTTTGGTAATTTGATATTGTTTAGGATTTAGATATTAGGATTTAGGATTTGTCTATGGTTTAGGATTTAGTGCTTTGGATTTCCATTGTTAGGCATTGGATTTTATTTGTTTTTTATCCAACTATGCCGGTATTTTACCATATTTTAAATAAAAGTCAAGAGAAAAACCCGATTTTTTTGATAAAAATGTGGATTTTCCTGATTTGCCCCGGAACTGGAGTTTACCCCGCCTGTCCTGTGAGATGTCCTTAGGGACTATCTCACCGGGATGAGTTCCTACAATCGGCTATCTCATCGGGGCGCTTTGTCGGAGCGGAGCGTAGACCCCAGCGCTTAGTTTTGTTCGCCGTCGGAGTCGTTGAAGCCGCAGCGCAAACCCCCATAGGGGGCAACGTAGACCCCCGCAAGGGGGCAGCGAATGGCAAAACTGCAGGGGTGCGAAAATTCGAACAAAATTCCAGAAGTGAAATTTGTAAGTCCTTGCCTAATAAGGAGATAAATTTTTTTATTTTTTTAAAGCGCGCAAGTTTTATATTGCGCGAAATGTAAATTTTCACCGCAAATTTGATAAAATTTAGGACAAAAATAACCGGAATTTAGTTGAATTTAGAATGAAAGAAGATATAATGCCATAGTCTTAATTCAATCATATTTAACTTTTGGGAAGGAGAAGAATATGAAGAAGATTATGTTTGTGGCCGTTTGCGCTATGTTGCTCACGGCTGGGTTCGCTTTGGGCTCCACGGCACCACCTCTTAACATATCCTGCGAAGGAACTCTATGTAGTGGTGGCGGACAGCTTGACTACCAATATACCCTGCACAATAATATCTTTAACGGCCCCGTAACTATCACAGAGTTTTATATAGGCACACAGGACCTCGCTATCTCCGATTATTCAAACTGGATAGCGCCCGAAGGCTTCACCCCTACCGCTGTAGTTGCGGCATGGGACGTGCTCGGAGGAGGTTACAATGTAATGTCCACAACCGGAACCGAAACACCGCACGGAGTTCTTCCGCCGCAGTCGACGTTTGCTTCTTCAGGCGGGATACTCTGGACTGGAAACATTACCCTCGGGGTCGGTGAAACTATCACATTTGGATTTGATAATCCTAACCAGTCTTGGGACTTTCAATGGGATGCATTGACTACTACAGGGACAAATGCAATGGGCTCCATTTATGTGCCGATTGCCGGCCCGACAGACACATACACTGGCGGCTATGTCCATAGTCCTGTCCCCGAACCCGCAACGATTTGTTTATTCGGCCTTGGTGTTTTGAGCCTGATGAGAAAAATTGAAGCACAAAGGAAATAAATTATAAAACTTCGTGTCTTTGTGCCTTAGTGGCTATAAAGGTTCTCGGCAGTTTATTTGACTGTATTCTCCACGGCTTCGCCGCCGGTTTTCAATGCGCCGCCGGTTTTTTCAGCACCGGTTTTAACAGCATCGCCTGTTTTTTCAGCGCCGGTTTTTACTGCATGGCCGGTTGTTTCAGCGGCATTATCTATTTTTTCACCTGCTGTCTGCATAGGTCCTTCGCCATTATCGCAGCCCATTATGCCTAACACTGCCAACACGGCTAGCGCCACTAATACCAGCAATAGTTGTTTCAGAATCTTTGTCATCTTCGGTTCCTTTTCGATTATGCTTACATTTTGCTGTTAAAAGTTTATTCTCATTCTCTCGCAGCGTCAACCAAAATTAGCAAGTGGTTACAATCGTGTTAAACCTAACGATAGACGGATTTGCCTAATTAAATACGTTTACCTCGTCTGTCCCGCAATTTTAAATCTTAACTTTCGTGTCTTGGTGCCTTTGCCTGCCCTGCTTGCCCTGTGAAGTTGCGTTAATTAGCTTCATTGAAGATTCTTCAGCTACTTCACCGGGGTGAGATGCCGCAGCTATCTCATCGGGGGGGCTATATTTATTGATTTTTCTGGACAAAAGCAGGCTTTTATCCTATAATTAAACCAGAGAAAATATAGGAGGATAATAGGTTGATTTTCTCGAAACATATTTTAAATAATTACCTGCCTAAGCTTCTTTTTTTAAGCCTGTTAGCTTCAACAGCTTTCGCCTACTCCGGCGGTACAGGCCAGCCGAATGACCCATACCAGATTGCCGATACCAATGACTTGCTGGCTCTGGCAGCCGCACCCGCAGATTACAACAAATGCTTTATCCTGACTGCGGATGTTAATATGGCTGGGCAGGTCTTTACGACAGCCATCATTGCACCGGCGGGAGCAATCTTTAATGGAATATTTGACGGCAGCGGTCATTCAATCCTTAATCTGACAATCAATGAGGGCTGGATCGGCAATGACTATCTCGGTTTGTTTGGCCGGATTGGCGCCGGCGGCATAGTAAAAAATCTTGGCATTGAAAATGTAATCATTACTTTTTCTGAGAGCTGCGAAGGCTCTCGTTTTGTCGGCGGACTCTGCGGAGCCAGCATTGATAGCAATATCATCAACTGCTATTCGACAGGAAATGTAAGTGGAGATTATGGCGGCGGACTCTGCGGACAGAGCAATTATTGCAATATCAGCAACTGCTTCTCGACCGCTAAAGTAGCTGGTAACGGCGGATTCTGTGGTTACAGCATTAACAGCAATATCAGCAACTGCTATTCGACAGGCCAAGTAAGTGGGGGCTTTGGAACCGGCGGATTCTGCGGATACAGCATTGATAGCAATATTAGCAACTGTTATTCAACCGGACAAGTAACTGGGTATGATGATTATACCGGCGGACTCTGCGGACACAGCGAATACAGTACTCTCAGCAACTGCTATTCGACAGGCTCGGTTACCGGCGAAGATAATGAAACCGGCGGACTCTGCGGATACAGCATTGATAGCAATATCAGCGATTGCTATTCGACCGGCCAAGTAACTGGAATTTATAATACTTGTGATATAGGCGGACTCTGCGGAAGCAGCATTGATAGCAATATCATCAACTGCTATTCGACAGGCCAAGTAAGTGGGGGGAATATTAATACCGGCGGACTCTGCGGATACAGTGAACAAAGCAATATCAGCGGTTGCTTTTCGACTGGCTCGGTAACCGATGGATATTTTGATACCGGCGGACTCTGCGGATACAGCGACAGAAGCAATATCAGCGGTTGCTTCTCGACTGGCTCGGTAACCGGTGAAGATTTTGATACCGGCGGACTCTGCGGAGCCAGCGCAGGCAGCAATATCAGCCAATGCTATTCGACCGGCTCGGTTACCGGCGGAGATATTGAAACCGGCGGACTCTGCGGAGGAAATCATGACTGGCATAATATCTTCAGCATCGGCAGCATCAGAGGCAGCATCACCAATTGTTATTCAACAGGCAATGTAAGCGGAGATCGGGAAACCGGCGGACTCTGCGGATACAACGACGGCGGTATCACCAATTGCTATTCGACGGGTACCGTCGTCAGTGTTTACAGTGGTTATGACTATTCTTCGTGTGGCGGGCTGGTGGGAATCAACCGATACGGAAATATCAGCAATTGTTATTCAACGGGTACGGTCAGCGGCAATTCATATGTCGGCGGCTTGGCAGGAGAGACGTACAACGGCAGTATCAGTAATTGCTATTCGATAGGTGCAGTCGTCGGAGACAGCAATGTCGGCGGACTGGTGGGATACAGTTATAGCAGCACTACCAATAATTCTTTTTGGGATGTTAATACTTCCGGTCAGACAACCAGTGCCGGAGGGACGGGCAAAACCACCACTGAAATGAAAACTCTTTCAACATTCACATCTGCGGGCTGGGATTTTTCTTATACTGACGGCGACAAAATGGACTGGTTTATACAAATCGATGAGTATCCGATTTTGACCTGGCAGATTTCGCCTGTGGATATTTATACAGATGGCAAAAACAACTTCAGGGATTTTGCCATTTTGGCTCAATTCTGGATGAGAGATGATTGCAGGGGTTATAATTATTTCTGCGACGGGGCCGATTTGAACTCTGACGGCGTTGTAGATATCCACGACCTTAAGAAGTTTATAAGCTATTGGCTCCAGTCAGGAATATACGAATAAGATTAAATTTTAAATTACACACGCTCACCACTTCCAAACTCTTCGAATAAAAAACCACTGCTGAAAAAATCCTAGCTTTAAAAAATACTCAGTATCAAAAATCTCAAGTCTCTATACTCGTATACAGTATACTGCAATA
This sequence comes from Phycisphaerales bacterium, assembly GCA_003142595.1. Lineage (GTDB taxonomy): Bacteria > Planctomycetota > Phycisphaerae > Sedimentisphaerales > UBA12454 > UBA12454. The sequence goes on along the minus strand of PLMU01000016.1, from coordinate 19,468 downwards.
CAGTATACTGCATTCAAGCATAGTGGAATAAATTTATTGCTTCAACTTTTATAATTTCGGTTAGCCCTGCCAACATTTTAATCCTCCGCAGGGGGACCATGGCAGGGTTAGTCGTTTGCTTTAAGGCGCAATTGCGCAGCAGGGTAAAAGGCAAACACTAAACCCGGTTGAAGCTCGCTTCAGAAAGGGTTTTGTTTGAATTTTACAGTGTTTGTAAAACACCGCCTTAAAGCAATCCTGCCGTGTCAATCCGTGCAAATCCGTGTCTAAAAAAACTTTCGTGATTTCTTCGTGTCTTCGTGCCTTAGTGGCTATAAAAATCTGCGTAATCCGCGTCTAATTTCTTTGTGCCTTAGTGACTTAGTGGCTAAAGCACTCTTGCAAATCTCTTTTTTCTTGTTAATATAACTCCTTTCAGCCTCATTAGTTGAGAAAACTAAAATGGCTGAGCAATTGAAGATAAGTATAATATTTACGTAACCATTTATAGTTACAATGGTTATGTTCTCTAAATCTTCAATTTTACAATCTTAAATCTTAAATGAAAAAAATGGGTCGGTGCCCGAGAGGCCAAAGGGGATGGACTGTAAATCCATTGGCGCAAGCCTACGTTGGTTCGACTCCAACCCGGCCCATTTTTGTTATTAGTAATTAGTGGTGCTGCACGGCGGTTATTGATGATATTGATGATTTATCCGTTGATTTACCGATGATTTACCCACGGATATCTATCGCCTTGGGCATCAGAGCCGAGCACTATCGACTATTAGCTATTTTAATGATTCGTTTTTAGTTATTAGTAAGTAGTGGTAAGTGTGTTGTGGTTGTTGATTTACCCACGGATATCTATCGCCTTGGGCATCAGAGCCGAGCACTATCGAACTATTAGCTATTTTAATGATTGTTTGACTGGAATATTATCTAATTTGTTCGACTATTAACTATTCAGCTCGGCTCTATATTATTAATTAATCGAGTCGACTATAGATTATGAAGTCGACCATAGATTATTAATTTATTGTATTGATTATGGATTATTAATTAATCGGCGGCGTAGCCAAGTGGCCCAAGGCGACGGTTTGCAAAACCGTTATCCGTGGGTTCGAATCCCACCGCCGCCTGTTGATTTGAAGCGGTTTTTTAAAGAGTTGCTTCGAAGAGTTTTTTTTAAGAATAGTAGCTGGGTTTTTTTAAGAATAGTCGCTGAATTTTTTCAATAATAGTCGCTGTGCGTTCCATTAATTCAAGTATTTTTGATGTATAGCAGGTTTGAAAAGTGACTCCTAACATTAAAAAATCTTCTAATTCTAAAGACCCTAAAATCTCCTTGATTAATGTCTTGCTGGCTATTGTCTTTGCAATACTTATAATCGTTATAATCATTATCAGGATTCGTACCCTTGCTTCCCCTCTCGAAAGAGATGAAGGTGAATACGCTTATGCCGGTCAGTTAATGCTGCAGGGAGTTCCGCCGTATTCGCTGGCTTACAATATGAAAATGCCCGGCATTTATGCCGCTTATGCAATTATTTTGACCTGCTTCGGCCAGACCCAGTCGGGCATCCACGCCGGCGTGCTGGTAATCAATACAGTGACAATCCTGTTGATGTTTATCATGACCAAAAAACTCTTTGGCCCCATTGCCGGCGCGGCATCAGCCGTTTTTTTTGCGATTACCTCAATTAGCCATGCCGTCCTGGCAACCGCTAACGCAGAGAATTTTGTCGTTGTTTTCGCGATTGGCGGAATTATTCTTTTGATGATGTTTACTGAATCAAAAAAATATATATCTCTTGTAACAGGAGGACTGTTGTTAGGGATTGCTTTTATGATGAAACAACACGGAGCCGGATTTATTATCTTCGGTCTTTTCTTTCTAATTTGGAAATATATATGTCAAAAACCGATTAATTGGCTCAAAATCATATCAGTTATTTTAGTTTACTCGTTTGCTGTGTTTCTGCCGTTTTTGGTTACGTGTTTGATTTTATGGTATTGCGGAGTTTTTGAAAAGTTTTGGTTCTGGACATTTGAATATGCGCGTTATTATGTGACAATGATTCCTCTTGCAGCAGGCATTAATCTACTTAAAGGCAACTTAACGAGAATTATTCTATCTTCTCTGTTTATATGGCCGACTGCTTTATTTGGTTTTTTGAGTGTAATCTGGAACAAAGAAATCCGCAAACATATCGCATTTCTTATCGGTTTTCTTATTTGCTCTTTTATGTCAATCTGCCCCGGATTGTTTTTCCGTAATCATTATTTTATTTTACTTTTGCCGGCTATTTGCGTCCTGGCGGCCAGCGGTGTCATTGCGATACGTGATTTGCTTGAGTTGTATATCAAGTCAAAAACTAAAACGGCTTTTATTTCAATATTGGTTATTTTGGCAATTTGGCTCCAGGGCTTTTACAGTCAGAGGCATTATCTCCTGGCAACCGACCTTGCCATTCTCTCAAAAAGCAACTTTGGCCCCAATCCTTTCGTAGAGGCTCTCGAGATAGCGGATTTTATAAAAAATCATTCCAACAAAGACGACAAAATAGCAGTATTAGGCTCCGAGCCGGAGATTTTTTTCTATTCGCACAGACGCTCCGTTACTCCCTACATCTATACATATCCGCTTATGGAGCCGCATCCTTATGCCGCCGATATGCAGCGCGAAATGATAAGCCAGATAGAAGCCAGTAAACCGAAATATATTATATATGTAAAATATTTTTTTTCCTGGTTAATCAGACCGGATTCTAATATATTAATCTTTGATTGGTTTTCTAAATACATGCCGTCTCACTATCGGCAGATTGGACTTATAGAGGCGACTTCTCCATATAAAATAAGTTACCGTTGGGACTCAGTTACTCAACCTTCAAAGCCGGAGGATTGGATATATATTGGTGAACGTATTGACTAAATTTATTATTTTCCAGCCTGAAAGGCTGACGTTTATCACGCAAGAAACGATGAAATTTCCAGTTTTTCTTTGGACAGTATATAATCCTTTATATATACTGTTTATCTGACATAACGTGCTTTATGCAAGGTTTTTAAATCGAGAGCGGTATGAGTTATTAAAAAGGTATAAGTCCTTTATTTTGGCAGGAGGCCTGTAATTATGACAAGTTCAGAAAATGATGTATCAAAGAGCCAAATTTCCGGTAAAAACATTCACGAGGAATCGAACATCTACGAAGATGAGATTAACCTGATAGATTATTTTATAGTTCTCTGGAAGCGGAAATACTTTATCCTTCTGGCGGCCATTCTGCCGGCGATGATTGTCGGCATTTTCTTTTTTCTTTTACCCAAAAATTATAAAATAACGTATGTTTACGATGTAAGGGGTGATGTAGATATCCCCAATGATGTAGAAGGCTGGAAGCTTAACGAGAAAAATTATAATCTGCTGATTGACAGTTTTTACAGCGAGGAAAATCTTGACAGAGTGGCAGATGGCCTGCGAAAAGATGGATTTGAAGAATATGCAGAGCAAGTAGGCAGGAATAATGATACGCTGGGCAAATTTATAAAATTTGAAGCAATCCCTCCATTTTTAGATGTTTCCAAGTCCAATATTACAAACCCAGACCAACTCAAACAAATCAGGGATATGAAAGCGTTATTGCTGGAAGTAACAATAGTCGGCAAATCCAAAGAAAATATGTATAAGATGTCTTCTGTAATACGAGATAATATTGAAAACGTGATTCCTTTATATATAGTCCAAAGGCGGTTATCAAGTGATGTAATAAAATATAATGATTTGCTGTCAGACATTGAAAAAAACAAGTTTAGTTTAGAGCTGTCTTTGAAGAAGATTAATAAAGTATTAGCATCGCTAAAGGAAGTAAGTATCGGAATTCCAGCCAACAAACAGGACAATATTGTACTTCAGTTTAATGTTGGAGAACAGAGCCAATACCTGCCTTTGAGCTACCAGATACAGGCGGCAGAATCCAAGAAAATAGAGTTAGAAGAAAATATAAAAGTGAACGAGGAAAATTATAAATATTATAAAGATTTGCTGGATTTGAATAATAGAGTTCTTGCCGAATTGAATAGTAAACAGGCCTCTAAATATTCGGAAGAACAATTTAAAACGTTTTTAAGCAGTTTAACTGCGAGTTGCGAAAAGCCGGAAATGAAGGACTATTTGAGTTCCTATATTAGAAAGATAGATAATGGGGTAATGCTCCATAAACCTGTCACGGAAAAACCGATGATACATTCCATTGCCAAGGGAACGGTGAAAAAAAGCGGCGTTGTTTTCGTGATAGCGTTTATGATAGCGGTATTTGCAGCCTTCTTATGGGAAGGTCTTGAGAAAAATAAAACTAAGCTTTCATAGCAAGGCAAAAGTATAGTTAATAAGTGAAAGAGGGTGGCAGATAATTGATTGCACCCGACGGGGACGGAGTGTAAATAGAAGATGAAGGAGATGATGAGTATTAGATTAAACTTAAAATATCGCATATTAAGTTTAATATGCCTCAGATGAAGCATAATATGTCGCGGATAAAGTTTAATCTTTCGTATATGAAGCTTGATATATGGCAGATGAAGTGTAACACGTCAAGTTTTAAGTGTGGAATTTGACATTTTAAGTTTAATATGTTGTATATGAAGTGTGAAATACCGCGTTTGAAACTTAATATTCGATATTTGAAGTTTCAAATAAGGCGTTTGAAGTCGATTATGCGGACGTAAAAACTTAGAGCCTGCTTTTTCAGGGATGAAAAGGCGGTTTTGTGTTATAGAATGTGAGTTTTTAAATTTTTCCCACGAATTTGTTGGTATTGATTGATATCTATGAAAAACTATGAGTTTTTTACAAAATAGTAATACATTTGTTAAAGGATAATACTGATAGGGGCGGCACTTCCGTAGCTTATAGGGTAAAATTTGGTACCGAGGGTGCAGAGAAGGTATATTGCTACGCCTTTGGTGTTTTTTTTGACTGAGAAATTTCAGAGCGGCAAATATCTTATGATTAAAAGGTTGTTTTATAGCCAGTTCCGCATCAATATGGCATCAAGGATGGTGACGACGATTATCAACACAGTGGTGATGGTTGTCTCGTATCCAATATACCTGCATTTTCTCGGCTATGAAAAATATGGTGTTGATAAAAACGTTTGATTGAGGGAAAGTTACTATATAGCTATATATTGGAAAATAAGGAGGTTTTTTACAAATGAAAGTTGTTATTTTTTGCGGTGGATTAGGGACTCGTTTTAGGGAAGAGACCGAATTTCGCCCCAAGCCTATGACCGAAATCGGAGGCAAACCACTTTTATGGCATATTATGAAAATCTATGCTCATTATGGCCTCAAAGATTTCATTCTTTGTTTAGGGTATAAAGGCTATATGATCAAAGAATACTTCTCACATTATTTTTTGCATACCAGCGATGTTACGTTCAACCTGAGGAAAAACGAAATTAAGGTTCACTCGACCATATCCGAGCCCTGGAAAATTACGTTAGTCGATACCGGTCAAGACACAATGACCGGTGGTCGTCTGAAAAGAGTCCAGAAATATGTTGGCGATAAAACTTTTATGATGACTTACGGCGATGGCGTAGCAGACATTAATATCAAAGAACTTGTCGAATTTCATAAAAACCGTCGGAAACTTGCTACCATAACTGCTGTTCAGCTCGCCGGTAAATTTGGTGCTTTAAATATAAGTAAAGCCAATTCCATAACTTCGTTTATTGAAAAGCCCAAAGGCGATGGGGGCTGGGTTAATGGTGGATTTTTTGTTTTAGAGCCTGAAGTTTTTAGCTTGATAAAAGATGATACAACAACATGGGAGAAGGAACCCTTGGTAAATCTTGCCAAGAAAAATCAATTAAATGCCTATAAGCACAATGGTTTTTGGCAGTGCATGGACACCCAACGGGATAAAACAGAACTGGAATTGCTTTGGAACAGCAATAAAACTCCATGGAAAATCTGGAAAAGTTAGAATATGGTTGTAAATAAACATTTTTGGAAAAACAAAATAGTATTGATTACCGGTTTTGAGGGGTTTTTAGGTTCCAATCTTACCCAGGCCCTGATTCACTGTGGCACTAAAGTAGTCGGTTTAGATATTAAAACCGGGCGAAAGGAAACTATTTTAACTGCGGCGGATTATCGAAGAATGACCGTTATTAAAGGGAGCGTCACCAACTACAGGTTGTTGGAAGATATTCTAACGAGAAAGAAAATTGATGTTGTTTTTCATCTGGCTGCCGAGGCCATTGTCGGCAGATGTCGTAGTAATCCACTGCGTACCTTCTCGGCAAATATCAAAGGCACATGGAATTTGTTGGAAGCTTGTAGAAGTGCAAAAACGGTTAAGTCAATTGTTGTCGCTTCCAGCGATAAGGCATACGGCAGTCATAAAAAATTGCCATATACGGAAGATGCTCCTTTAATTGGGAATCATCCTTATGATGTGTCTAAAAGCTGCGCTGACCTGATAGCTTATACATATTTTCATACATATAGTTTACCGGCAGCAGTTACCAGATGTGGAAATATTTATGGTCCTGGAGATTTTAATTTTTCCAGAATAATTCCAGATGCGCTGCAGTGCATCAAGAACAATAAAACACTATTAATCAGAAGCGACGGCAGATTTGTTCGTGATTATGTTTATGTGGACGATATTGTTGAAGGGTATATATTGCTGGCCGAGAAATTAGAGTCGCGGCAATTGGCAGGGCAGGCGTTTAATTTCAGCATTGAAAATCCAATCACCGTTCTGGAGCTACTGAAACAAATAGATAAGATGGGCGTACAATATGGCAAGTTAAAATATAAAATTTTAAATGCCGCAAAGTATGAAATAAAAGAGCAGTATCTTTCTGCGGCGAAAGCCCGACGTGTCCTAGGCTGGAAGCCTATGTATAGCCTAAATGAGGGGCTAAAGAAGAGTATGGTCTTCTATATTGAGCACTTTAACAAATAATGAGTATTAAAGGCAAAAGTGTTTTAATAACAGGCAATGCTGGATTTGTGAGCGATTTGTAAATACTGAATCATCTTTTGAGTATGGGGTTCAGGATTCTTCTATGCGAGAGTCAGATTTGCTTTAGCTTGTAACGCTCTATGGTGCTTCAAAGGCAGCCGCTTCTATATTATTGCCGATATGTAACTAAGAAACATAGTTTACCAATCGTAACGTTGAGGTCATGTGTACCCAATGATTCATAATTGTTCGTGATGAGTATTAAAATGACTACAAAAACTGATAAATACGAAACTAATGGGAATAGAATAACAGTTTGTGAGGTTTGTGGTGGTATTCTTCCGACGCCTATTCTCGATTTGGGACTTCAGCCGCTTTGCGATGATTTAGTGCCTCTGGGCGACTCCAGGGAATCTCTGAAGTATCCTATTCAAATCTCACTGTGTCCGATCTGTCTGACAGCACACCAATTATATAGGGTTCACAAAGAAATCTTGTTCCCTAATAACTATCATTACAGACCCCGGTTTACACAAGATGTGATGACGGGAATGAATGAACTTGTGAGCGAGTGTGAAAATTATTTCTTTCCTCTTAGTGATAAATTAGTGTGTGACATTGGGTGTAACGATGGGACTTTGCTTTCGTTTTTTAGACAGAGGGGATCCAGCACAGTTGGGATAGAACCTACTGGCGCATGCGCGGATGCAGTAGCTTCAGGGCATTGTGCTTTTCAGGAGTATTTCTCAATTGAATCCGCAACTAAGCTGGTTTCTGTTGTGGGTAGACCGAATGTGATCACGTTTACTAATGTGTTTGCGCATATTGAATCATTAGCAGAGGCTATTGCGGCATTGCAGGTCATGATTAACGTTGATACACTTTTGGTCATCGAGAATCACTATCTTGGTTCGATCATCTGTACAAATCAATTCGACACTTTCTATCACGAACACCCTCGAACTTATAGTCTTCGTTCGTTCGAGATCATAGCAAAGAAACTTGGTGGCGAGGTCTTATATGTTAGTTTCCCTGGTCGTTATGGCGGGAATATTAGAGTATATATTGGAAATTTTTTAGGATCCAATTTATTTCAGAGGAAGCCATTCAATGCTCAAGTGGCCAGTAACGAGAAGTGTTTCCCTAAGCAACTTTTGCAAATGCAAACATTTGTTAACGGGTGGAAGGAGACAACGACGGCACAATTAGTGGAATTAAAGAAGAGAGGGGTTAATTTACCCGGGAAGAGTTTTCCAGGTCGAGCTTCAATCTTAATCAGTTTGTTGGGCATTGACCATGAACTTCAACCTTATGTGTTCGAAAAACCGGGTTCGATGAAGGTGGGACATTATTTGCCTGGAACAAGAATCAAGATTATTAGCGATGATCAGTGGATAAACGGAATGATCCGACCAGATAACCTGATTATTTGGGCATGGCATATTAGCGGTGAGGTATCAGCCTATTTGCGTTCGAACGGCTATCGCGGAAGGTTATTTACGCCACTGCCGGTGTTTAAGGAAATAGATTACATACAATGATAAGTTACATTTGAGCAATCCATTTTAGAGTAATGTGATTCATGAAAGTTCGATTAGGTGTAATTGGGTCGGGTTTTGGTTTGTATGGACTGCTTCCTGCTTTTCAGCAAATTCCAGGATGTGTCATAACTGGGATATGCGGTAAGAGTTCTCAGCGGATGGTTGACTATTGTCGAAAAACATCGGTGCCTGGCATTTTTCAGAATTGGCGTGAATTGATCGAAAAGTCAAAACCAGATGCGATTGCCGTAGCTGTAATGCCTATATATCAGTATGGCATTGCAATGTATGCTCTGCAGAAAGGGATTTCTGTGTTTGCTGAAAAGCCTATCGCCATAGATGTTGAGCAGGCCGAACAATTGTTATTGTATGCTCGGAAGAGTGGTAGGCCTAATATGGTGGATTTTCTTTTTCCAGAAATACCGGAATGGAAAAATGTCAAAAAATTATTGGAAGAGAACATTATTGGCAAGATTAACCAGGTGACAGTTAATTGGTCTTTTTTAAGTTATGATATTAAAAATCGACTCAATACTTGGAAATCCGATTCTAAAGAAGGTGGCGGAGCACTATCTTTTTATTTCAGCCATATTTTTTACAACCTCGAATTCTTTATAGGAAAGATAAAAACTTTGCGTTGTGACCTTAATTACTCCCCAAATAGTCTTGGAAAAGGGGAGACGGTAGTAAGTATGGTTGTTCGATGGGAGTCTGGGTGTACTGGCAATATAGTTCTAAATTGTGGTTCGGTGGGGCTTAATAGGCATGTTTGGGAGTTCCAAGGCTCAAAGGGAGATATTGTTTTGCAAAATATGACACGATCGGTTGGCATTGGTTTTGAGGTTATTCATTACAATTCAAATGGAGAGAAGATTGTTATTTCGCCTCCTATGCCAGAACCCCCCTCGGATGAGGATGAAAGGGTACATCTCGTAAGATCATTGGGAGAGCGTTTCATAGCTTGGCATAACGGAGGAGTGCCTTCCAAACCGGACTTTGAGGACGCTGTCAGAGTACAGCAACTAATTAAGTATGCCGTAGACTCTGCTATCTCCAAAAATTAATAGTGTCCCTGTAGTTGGTAAAGCATATTTTAGGGCATGAACGCATCATTTTCAGGCGTTTTCGCAGGTTAAAACATTTTTTACCCCCTTACTCAGATACTACTGCAGTTTGGACTTAGCCCCAATTGCACAGATCGTCTGAGAACAAGTTAACGATTTACGAAAGGTGTAGTGAATTGTCTATAAATTCCCATTTGCAGAATCAACCGGAATTGCCGCTAGTAAGCGTTTGTATTCCTGCGTACAATTCAGAAGCTACGTTGGGTGAAATGTTGGAGGTTGTCTTGGCGCAGGACTATCCTCGTCTTGACATCGTAGTTTCAGACAACCAGTCCACAGATAACACTAAGGCGATTGTGCAGCAATATGCTGAACGTGGCGTGCGCTATTGCTGGCATTCAGAGGGACGACCGGCGTGGGCAGCGACACTGCCTAGTTATATTGGCGTATTTACAAACTGGAATTATGTCCTTTCGCAAGGACGTGGCGAATATCGGTGTCTGTTCCATTCCGACGATCTGTATGAGCTATCTATCGTTCGTCAGCAGGTTGCAGTGATGCAATCGCATCCACAAGTAGGAGCGGTGTTCACGCGGATGCGGACGATAGGAGAGGACAGCCGTCCAATTAGAATGGGAACATCTAAGTTGCCCGATGAATTGCGCAGGTGCGTAACACTCGATTTCCCGATATTACTGAATGCGGTCTTACGCCATGCCAACTTTTTACCGGCACCAAGCGTGATGCTCCGAAGGTCGGTGGTGGAAAAGATGGACGGTTTTGACGAGCGCCAATTTTTGACTTCAGCGGATTTAGAGATGTGGCTGCGGATCGCTCGCCATGGTTATGAAATTGCGATCATTGACCAGCCACTGTTGAAATTCCGCATGAGCCAACGCCATATTAGTGGACAATATAATAAATTACGAACCACATTGGCAGATATTTTTGGCGTGTTAGACCATTACTTGAGCCAGCCAGAAGTGCGGGCGATGGTATTGCCGCAGTCTTATGTACTCTATGAACTGCAACGCGCCAATGACCATGTCCGGTGTGCGATGAACCTGTTGTCGCAAGGAAAGACGGCGGAAGCGCATGAGCATCTGTGCGAGGCTCTGCGTTGGCGGAATTTTCTGCCAGCATTTAATCATCCTGAAACTATGGTACGATTGCTGGCAGGATTAGTATTGTTGAGCGGTATTAACCTAAGACTGGGAACTTTTGTGGGGCGGCAGATGTTATGCGTACATGAATATGTAAAGGCGTGGCGACGGAAACCAGCGGAATGAAATATGGCATGTTGGAATTAACGGGGTTGTTCGAGGGTACGAGATAAAATTGGCGCAAAAATTAATTGTCTATGATGCGGTACACCCGTTGGCGTGGGAAAACCGTTGCTTTGATCCGGTAAACGAATATGCTGGTTGCGGTTATGCTATCGGGGTGCGGTTGGCCCGGGAAGCAAGCCGTCGCGGCATAGATGTGGTCACCGCAGATGTGTATTTGCAAATGAACGAACGCCCTGCTCAAGTCGCTTGCTTGATAGATATGTTTACTCCGCTTACGGATAAACTGCTGGCAGATGGGGTGCAACCGGCGGTATGTATGTCGCTTGAATCGCCGCTCGTCGCAAAGAGATTCTATCACAATATTGCGCGTTATGCAGGCAGGTTTCATCATAATTACCAGTTTCGGGGCACGCAGGAACGGCTTGCCGGTACCGGCACCGTGTTTCATCCGGTTGTTTTCCCGATGGAAACGCGGGTGCCACTGACTCCGCAGCCTTGGGATAAGCGTGGTTACCTGATTTTGGTTAACGGCAACAAACGCGCGTTCTTTCAAAAAAGGGGTAATATCAAAGAAATCGCAAGGTCGATGCTTTCGCAAGCGTATTTTATAGCGTTGAAAGCTATTGACCCCTGGATGCGGATTCGAGAAATCTATGTTGATCGCATAGAGGCCATTCGCTACTTTTCCCGGTATTCGGATTTCGGTTTGTACGGATTGGGATGGGACCAGCCTATACGAGGATTCGGTTACGATTATCATAAGGCAGCCCTTAAGGTTTATAAAGGGAGCATTCCGTCCGATGTGCGGTGCAAACGGGAAGTTATGAACGGGTTCAAGTTTTCGCTCTGTTTTGAAAACTGTGCCTTCCCGGGTTATGTGACGGAAAAAATATTTGATTGTTTTCTGGCAGGGTGTATTCCGGTCTATTTCGGCGCCCCCGATATTGCCGATTTTGTTCCGTCTTCGACATTTATTGACTATCGCCGGTTTGGGAACCACGCCGATATGGATGGGTTTATGCGTGGAATGACCGAAATACAGGGACGTATTTATCTGGATGCCGCGCGCAAATTCCTCGCCGGCCCGGCGTTTGACAAGCTCACTGTGGACTATTTCGTCAATGACGTTCTAAACGTCATGGAACAGGAATTTGATTCTTAAGAGAAAAAACAAAAATGGAAAACAGTTCCAATCTCGGTGAACAATTCACTCGTCAAGCCTTAATGAAAATTATTAATCAACGAAAATATATGTATAAGGTTGGGGAGATACTAGTAATTATTGCCTTCCTCTTAATTGTAATATCCAGATTCTATTATCCGCTCGACCAGGATTTGAGCATGAAGTTGGTTTCAGAAATCTGGTATGGCGATGAAGGATGGAATTCAGGTAATGCGATTAGCAAATACCTGACGAACCATTGGCTTTGCGATGGGTTTAATCAAGTTATATTAATGCCGGCAATGTCGCTTATTCAATATTCCTGGTTTAAGGCGGTAGGGCTCTCATGGTACAAGGTGAGACTCTTGTATGTTCTCTTTTCTTTTGTGCTGATCATCTTGGGATATTTACTAATAAGAAACAGGATGAAAAAAGAAAAAGAAGCAATCAAATATGTGTCAATATTATCCTTCCTTTTTTTAATAGGAACAAACTTATACTTTTATGGCCACAGCCGATTAGCCTTGTATGATATACCCATGGCCACATTCGGCATGGCATCATTGATATTATTGATCAGAATGTTGGACAGCATAACATTTAAAAGGAAAGCAATGTGGGCGTTTTGTTCATGGACACTGCTGACAACGGCCATCCTTACTAAAACAGCTGCAGTTCAATATGTGGTTGCCATACTAATTTTTGCCGCTATGCATTTTGTTCTGAATAAACGTAGGATTACGGCGAACTTCGTATTAATGCTTTTAACCGCAGTTCTTGCGGCTACTATAAGTAGCGGGGTGCTGGCTATATTGAGGACACTGTACGTTGTCCCTGATTCAGATGCACTGTATCATCTCATTTCAGACAAAATGCCCACGACAATAGAACAAATGTTTGTAAGCTATAAACACTTGTTCTCTCATGACTTTATTAAAAACAACTATCTTTTGTTTTATGGTTCATTACTGAGCATGGTTATGGTTTTCATAGTCCCGTTTATTAAGAAGGAGAGGCCACACAAGATAGATCTGTTATTGAGCGCAAGTTATATTTCTTCGTTGCTTTTTTTAGGCTCCATATATTATCCTTATCAATCCATAAGATACTTTATGGTTCTTCCCTTGCCAATGATTTATTTTGTTTCTTTGCTCCCGTCTGTAATTGGGTCGCTACATCCTACAGCCTCAAAAGCATTCTCTTCCGTTGGCGTTGGAATAATTATATTATTCCTTTTATTTGCAAACAAATGGAATAGTATGGAATTGGCACGTTATTTCACAGCGCCCAAAACAACGATGATTACCTCCATTGCAAGGGGCATTGAAAAAGATATTGCCAATGATGCTGCAAGTAATAATTATTCTTTGACCCCATTGCTCATCAATTCATTATTCGGCAGTACATTCGCTGCCGATAATCATATGCCATTTAGATATTTCATCCCCGCAAAAAGGAATAAATATGAATATATTTTCTCTCATTATAAATTTGGTCCGACGACAAATCGTGATCCGTACGGTAAAGATCGCGATTGGCCGTACGACGGTAAATATCTTGATTTTACAAAACTTCACATAATCAAAATATACAAAGTTCCTCTAAACGATACGGAAGTTGGTTATCTGTTCAGGCAAGACCTTTAATTGTCCCTATGAATGAGGTTATCTCTGCTGAGTTAAGGTCTGACGCAGAGTTGGAAGCCCTTAAATATCTGGAAGCCGCACGTGAATTTCTTGCCAGTCCGGCGTTTGACAAGTTCACTGTGGACTATTTCGTCAATGATATTTTGAGCGTTATGGAACAGGAATTTGATTCCCAAGGAGAAAGGTAATTATGAAGGATAAAGCGATTTGCTGGGCAGTGATTTTGAGCGATGAACAAAAGAGAGTCAGAGAGAGGAAGAATGACTAATAAAATTACAGTAGAGATAAGTTCAACCCATCAACGAAGTGTAAAGCAATGCATCAAGAGCATTTTGTTTAAAATGTCGCCTTCGTTACTGAAAAAGGCAAAGAATATCAGCAATCGTATTTATGAATTCAGACGCGATATTCAGGTTGCTCGGCTGCCAGAACATATTTCCAATTATTATAGGTCTTTTGAAGATACAGAGCTCAAAAGAGTGTCGGCCTATGTTGTCAGCAACGGTATTCATATGTTTCCTTATGAATTCCGATTAAAATATGCTTCTGAGGCTGTCAAGGTTTATTTAGACGAGAATATAGGATACCCATATGTACTTGTGAACGCCGGTCGTGTCTATTTCCCAAAGGAATCGAAAGAAGCGGATATCCAAAGTGAAGTTGCAACTGCCTTAATGGAGCAAGATGAGAAGTCGCCACACCGATATCTGTCCGAAAATACCAAATTGAAGCCTGATGATGTTGCCGTACTGGTTGGAGCATCTGATGGAATATTTTGCCTGAACATCGTCAACAGAATCAGAAAAGCATATTTATTTGAACCAGATGATCGTTGGGAAATCCCATTGAAATATACCTTTGCGCCGTACAATGGCAAGGTTGAGGTTGTCAAGAAGTTTATCTCGTCGATTGATAAGGATGATAAGATTTCTTTAGATACGTTTTTTTCCAAGAGAGGGGAATGTGTCAATTACATACAGGCTGACATCGAGGGGGGAGAAAAGGATCTCTTGATTGGGGCAAGAAATCTATTAAAGAATAGAAATATGCAACTATCCATTTGCTGCTACCATAGAGAAAAGGATGAAAAAGAATTATCTGAGATGCTGCTGCGCCATGGTTTTAGAGTGGAGTATTCGGCGGGCTACATGCTGATGTGGATGCAGGTTCCTTGTCGAAAACCTTTTTTTAGAAAGGGTATTATCTATGCCTCAAAGTAAATGGAAAGATTTCTATGCACATCCGCATTAACAGATCTCGCTTGAGGTGTGAACGTTTTGCGGAATTTTTGCCGCTGGCGTATGCCGATACGATTATTGGAGCGCTGGGGCTTGAGGACACAAGAAAAACGAACTGAAGCGTGCAAGACAACAGAACTGACGAATTGGAATAGAGAGAATAACCTTGCAATTAAATCTACAATCTTTCTTGGGTGCAATAGCGAGCGCTCCCCAAAGCTGGCTGAGCCGTCGGGGTGAGCGATCCAAACTTATCCTGTTCGGCTCCGGGATGATAATGGTCAGCAACTTGCTGAACACGCTCGCCCGCGTTGGGATAATTGCGCTATTGGCGAGGATATATGCCCGCGACGAATTCGGCATCTGGGTGGCCATTACCTCCGCAACGGCGATCCTGGCGACTTCGGATTTCGGGATGGGCAATGCCCTGCGCAACAAACTGGCGGCGCTGGCAGTGCGGGGTAAGACCGGCAATGACGAAGCGCGCGAGTACTTTCTTTCGGTCTTTTACTTTTTCCTGATTGCGGCGCTTGTCCTATCTGCAGGGTTGCTGATTGTCAGCCGGTTTATTCCGCTCCAAATGCTCTTCAAGACATCGGATGTGGCGTTACAGCGCGCGGGTGCGGATATTTTGATTGCCGTGCAAGTCATTTTTCTCATCGGCATCCCTTTGGGAATCGGGCCAACAATGTTCTTTGCGTATCAGGAATCAGCGTGGAACGCGGCGTTCAGCCTGGCGAATGGGCTGATCAGCGCGATAGTGGTATGCGGGTTGGCTTTAATGGGGCAATCCATTGTCACCACTGCGATATGGTATTTTGTGGCGGGTTTACTTGTGACCACGGCGGGCACAGCCGTTTTTCTGCACCGCCGGCGCTGGAATCCCTTACGGGTGACGCTACGATTGATTCTGCCGCGTGTCTGGAGTTTGCTTTCGCTGAGTTTGCGTTTTGCCGCCGTGCAAATTTCGGGCGCATTCATTTATAATGCCGCAACACTTGTAACCTGCGCCACAATCAGCGTGGCGGACGCGGCGGAGTATAATTTGGTGCAGAAACTATATGGCTTCGCGCTAGGTCTGTACCTGAGTGTTTACAATCCCCTCTGGGCTGGCTACACCGATGCTGTACACCGTGGGGATTGGGACTGGTGTCAAAAGACGCTAAAGCTGACATTGGTATTGACTGCCGCGATATTTACGGGAATGGCGATCGCCTTTACGTTTTTTGGTAATTTCTTTTTACAAGTATTGGCGGGCAAAGGGTATGTCAGTCAACCCTCGCTGTTTGCTCTACTTGGCTTGTGGGTGCTTTTTTACATTTTATGGTCGTGCGTTATGGCATTTCTGATTGCAGTGGAACGCATCAATATCATGATGGCGCTGATGCTTATTTGTGCCATTATATTTGTGCCGATAAGCGGAATGTTAGGACAACGATTTGGAATCGTCGGCATTGCCGCGTCATCCGTGCTGGTTTTTGCGCCCCTTGCCATATTAGGATATATTCAATCCTTTTGGATTGTTCGTCGTGCGCGCCCCGCGTCTTCAATCACGCAAAACAGTGAAAGAGTATAATAAAACATGAAAATTATAGAATGCAGTCCTTTTTTTAAAGAGACAATGCTGGCCAAAGTGCACGTTCAAGAATCATCTCGCTGGGTGGATGAATTTCACATTGTCGAAGCAAATCGCAGTTTTCAGAATACACCAAAAGAATACTGTTTTGATTCTCGTCTGACAAGCCAGTATCCTAAAGTTCACTACCATCCCGTGGATGTTTCAAGACTATTCAAGCCAAAACGACAATACGTGCCTAATATCGCACTGAACCTACTGCGTTCCGGCCGGTGGTTTTTTTTTAATAGCGCTTGGTATAACGATGGGGTACAACGCAATCTATCAAGGACTTTTCTCGATTTTCGAGACGACGACATTCTAGTCTTTTCTGATTCTGATGAGATCATTGACTCACGCATAGCGGATCAATTAATCTCTGAAGTCAAAAAGCGCGATATCATCACTGTCCGTTTACACCACACATTTTTCTACTTTAATCTCTTTTGCAAGAGAATGGATAGTCATGTTGTGCCTGATTGGAGCTACCGTGTCGTCTTGTTGAAAGGGCGGGTTTTTCGCCGGGTGTGGAAATCGGACACAGACTGGCTGCGCAAGCAAAGTGAGCGTGGGCATCTGATAGGACAGGTCTTTTGTCCTGAAGGTTATCATGGTTTTCATCATACTTTTCTGGGCGACAAAAACTGTGTATCTCAGAAATTAGCGGCATATGCCCATACTGAGTTGAGTCATTTGAACACTCGAGAA
Source organism: Phycisphaerales bacterium (assembly GCA_003142595.1). GTDB lineage: Bacteria > Planctomycetota > Phycisphaerae > Sedimentisphaerales > UBA12454 > UBA12454. The sequence goes on along the minus strand of PLMU01000016.1, from coordinate 2,241 downwards.
TACATCGAGACGTGTATACGCGAAAAACGTTCGATCTACGGGCAGAGTCTGGATATAGATAACGGCATTCCCTTGCTTTCCAGTGTTGAAGCTTTACGGTCGGAATTACCTGATTTATTTACCTAATGCGGTGTTTGAATAATGGGCGGATATTAATTTATATTGCAGGTTCAATGCCGTGTGCTTGTAAGCGTAATAGATGACGTCAGGGTGATTTATGAACTTATTAATGGGCGCAATGTTGCTTGGATTGATGTTATTGTTTTCCTTGGAATCAAGGGGCTTCTATTCGCCGTCATCCTTGATGCTGGGACTATGGTTTTTTGAATTTACAGCTCAATACTGGTTCGGTTTTTATGAAATTGAATTAAAAACCGTATTATTATTAGTTCTCTTTATCACATTTTATGTAATAGGCGCATTTATCGGAAGTTCGATAAAATTTAAAAAGTCTAACTATGAATGGTCGGAAAATAAGATATACAATGCAATCAAATTGACATTTATGCTTTTGGTGATAGTTGCTCCTTTTCTATATTTGGATATACGCAATAATGTTGATTTTGCTGTAAACAACATCGCGCAATCGGTGAGAAAGTATTATGTTGATTCATTCGGTGCCGGCCATGTTCCCCTAACCATAAAAATAATGGCTAACTTCTCAATTATTTTAGGTGTCCTTTCATGTATTCGATCCAATATAAAGTTGTTCAAAAAAATATTTTTTTTCGTGTGTGGTGTGCTGGGCGCTACAATATCGTGTGGAAAAGGATATTTGGTATTAATGTTGGGTTACGTTTTGTCAGCCATAATATTTCAAAGCAAAAGGCGGAAATTATATTTAATGGTAATTATATTATCAGCTTTTTCAATTTTGACTTTGTCTGCTGTTGTTCGTGACAAAATAAATATAAATAAGTATTACAGAATATATTTATTAAGTTCGGTTCCTGCTTTTCAGATGATAGTAAACGGCGACTTTCATTTTCCTTTTCCCACGTTATTCGGTTTCATGAAGCCGGTGTTTGAATTGTTTGGCATGAATATTGAAGTTCCTGGCGGCGGTGGTAATTTTGTTGAAGTGCCTGATTCCACAAATGTATTTACGGCATTTGGGCCGGCCTTGAGCGATTACGGGATATTATTTACGGTAGTATATTTTATGATTAACGGTTTTATTTCGGGCATCGTTTACAAACTTGCTAAATCAAGTTATATGATATTTAAAATCATGTATGGATTTGTTTTGTTTGCGATTGCTACTAGCATATTTTCCGACGCGTTTGCGGCTTGGAGTACAATATTTAATTATTTGCTGGTATTTTCAATTATTAACTATTATGCGAGAACGAAAATTAAAAAACGTATTAATGCGACCATCTGTGATGATTCGCCATGCCGCTCCGATGATTAAAATATGTCATCTAATTTCATCATGCCTGACCAATCATGGGCCGAATAACGTCCTTATTCCTATTGTCAGAGGGTCTGACTCGCAGCGATACCGGTTTGCCGTCTGGTCGCTCTATCCGCCTCCGGAGAGCCGCGATCCGGGTACAACCCTTCGCGAGGTCGGCGCCAGTTTTCAAGTATTCAATATGTGCTCATTCACTGATATTCGCATTTTGGCGTCACTGGTGCGGCAGTTGCGGATACTGCGCCCGGATATCCTCCATTGCCATCTTGTACGGGCTAATCTTTACGGAAGGATCGCCGCCCGACTCGCCGGGGTTCCGGTAGTGATCAGCACCCATCACGGCATTGAAGACTATATGGTTGGCGACAGTTTACGCGATCGGGCTGTTAGAAGCGTGGAACGTCTGACTGACGGATGGGTAATGCACCATGTCGGGGTATCAGAGGGTGTGCGTCAAGCTGCTATCCGTCAACTTGGTATTGCACCCGGCAAAATATCGGCGATTCCCAACGGCGTTGATCTGGCGCTGTATAACCACAATCGCGAGGAGCGGGCTATCGTGCGACAGGAATTGGGTCTTGATCCTGATGCGCTCGTGGTCGGCTCAGTCGGAATCCTTAACCAGACAAAAAACTTTATGCAACTGGTGAGGATTGCCAAATCAGTTGTGGATCGTCATCCAGAGGTGCAGTTTGTTATTGTCGGAGAAGGCGACCAGCGTCCGGAATTGGAAGCCATGGTTGCTGAGTTGGGCTTGCGTCGTTCCGTGATTCTGCCCGGATTTCGCGGCGATATTCCCCGCGTATTGATGGCTCTGGATATAT
>PLMU01000014.1 GCA_003142595.1 Phycisphaerales bacterium | reverse complement strand
GCCACAGCTGATCTCGGCTGGACTTTCGCAGGATTCAATCCGGGCGCTGTCGTTACGATGGATGATAATAAGACTGTTACCGCAACATTCACACAGAATGTATATACCCTGACCATCAACAAGGTCGGCAACGGTACGGTCACCGCCGATAAATCGGCGCCATATCATNNAGACTGTTACCGCAACATTCACTATTAATCAGATGACCATCTCGGGTCATATCACCAAACCTGATGCCAATATACCTGCTGTCGGAGTGTTTATCGAAGCGAATAACGGCGGCAACTCAGCTACGACCGATGTTAATGGTTACTACCAATTAACAGTAGCTTACGGATGGTCGGGCAATGTTGCTCTAAGCAAAACGGGTTATATATTTGAGCCAAACGGCAGAGAGTATATTAACGTTACCGCAAATCAGAACGACAACTACATCGTCAGATTGAAGACTTTCATTATCTCCGGCCATGCCGTTGATGCAGTAACGCACGAACCGCTCGCAGACGTATTAGTAACGCCGGATAATGATGGCGGTCCGTTTACAACTAAATATTACGGCGGCGGCCATGATACAACTGATGCAAATGGATATTATGAGGTAGTGGTCAATTATAACTGGTCCGGCAATGTTGTGCCTTCCAAATACGCTTACGCTTTCATGCCGAGCAGCATAACCTATGCTAATGTTACTGAAGACAAGGCCGCAGAAGAAAATTATGCCGGCACGCTGCTGACATATAAGATTTCAGGCCATATTAAAAATGCCTGCCAGGTGCCGATAAAAGGCGTACTTGTCGCAGCAAACAACGGCGGCAGTTCAGCTATAACAGATGTTAATGGCTTCTATGAAGTTTGGGTCAGCTACAACTGGTCCGGTACAGTAACGCCAGGCAATAAACCTCATTACACTTTTGAGCCGGCCGGTATTGAATACGTCAATGTTCTTGAAAATAAGACAGGCCAGGATTATGCAGCCACTAATATTTATGACCTTGACTGCGATGGCTATATAGATTACGGCGATATCGTTGTGATTAGTGAAAACTGGCTCCGGACCGGTCCGAATATTCCGGGCGATTTCGATAAGAACAATACTGTGAACTTCCTTGATTTCGCCGAATTTGCCACGGTTTGGCAAGATAATTAAAAGTAATCGACGGCAATAAAGGTTTAACGGCCTGTGAGAATTCTCGCAGGCCGTTTTTTTGAACTATATGTCATTCCACCGACTCGATATAACCACTTTAGATTCAATCTGTTATAATGTTTTTTGTTGACTTTTCATAATATCCCGGCTGATTTTAATAAGAATAACATTGTTGATTTTATTGACTTCGCTGAATTCGCCATAGTTTGGCGAGATTAACAAAAAAAGCCAGTCGTAAGTGACTGGCTTTAAAGGAATTACCAAAATAGCGGGGGCAGGATTCGAACCTACGACCTCCGGGTTATGAGCCCGACGAGCTACCAGACTGCTCTACCCCGCGATCAATTTATAACTCTACCAAACTATGGATATAAATTCAATTACAGTTTGGCACGAATTTTTTCAGCAATTTCTTCCACTTTTCCCGGCGGATATTTGGAAGCCGGCCAACGATTGAAAACGCCATCGCCGGTTTTCCTCGGTATTATATGAAAATGCAAATGCTCCACAAGCTGTCCTGCCGCCCTGCCGTTATTGCACAAAACATTATAGCCATCCGCCTGCATAGCGCCAAAAACCGCGGCAGTAATTTTTGGTAAAATTGATACCATTGAAACCAGAACCTGCGGCGGACATTCATGGACTTTTGTGTAATGCTGACGGGGAATTATAAGGGTATGCCCCTCACTAATCGGGCCAATATCGAGAAATGCCAGAACATTTTCATCCTCGTAAATCTTCACAGAAGGTATTTGGCCGGCGGCAATTTTACAGAATATACAGTTATCAGCCAATTCTCTTCCTCCCGGAATTAATCTAAATTATTTCATTCGCTCTTCTATTCTTTCGGGAGTTCCTTTTCCGCTTCTGCTGCTTTTTCAGCTTTTGTTTTTTTATTTTTTGCGGCTTTCTTTTTGCCCTTGCCCGCGGACTCTGCCTGCTGCTTTTCCTGGCCGACCAGCTGCAGCAAAACAAGCGGACTGTTATCTCCCAAACGAACCTTGGCTAATTTTATAATTCTCGTATATCCGCCCGCCCTGTCAAGATACCGGGGGCCGATATCGCTGAATAGTTTACCGATAATAGTGCCCTTGCGTTCTACTTCGCCGTCAACTTCCTGGACAATATCATGATCGCCGAGAATCGCTATCGCACGGCGTCTTGACGCCAGGTCGCCTTTCTTGGCAAGGGTTATAAGCTTTTCAATAAAACTTTTGACATGCTTTGCCTTGGGCATTGTTGTGCTTATAGTTTCATGAATGAAAAGGGCACAAGCAAGGTTTCTGCGTAATGCCGTTCTATGTGCACTGGTCCGATTAAGTTGTCCGCCTGCTACTTTATGACGCATTTTTTTAAAACCTCAAAATCAATTAACTTTGTTCAATATCTGTCATACCGAGCGACAGCCCTATATCCGCAAGTTTGCGAACAATTTCACGAAGGCTTGTCTTGCCGAAACTGCGAAGCTTCAGCAAATCTGCCTCGGTCATTTTAACCAACTGTCCTACTGTATCGATATGACTTGCCTCAAGGCAGTTGCTTGCACGAACGCTCAAATCAAGCTCCTGTATCGGCATCTTCAGCTTTTCGGCAAGCTGTCCATCGACTTTCGTTTCTTCTTCCGCTTCGCTGCTTTGTGCTTCTTCGACTGTTTCTGAGCCGATTTCAAAATACTGCACAAACGGATTGATGTGTTTTCTAAGAATTTTGCCGGCTTCTACAAGAGCCATCTCAGGCGTAATTGAGCCGTCAGTCCATATTTCAAGAATCAACCGGTCGTAGTTCGTCTTTTGCCCTACGCGGGTATCTTCGGTTTTATATCTTACACGAACAGTTGGCGAATAAACGGCATCAATTTCAACTCTGCCGGCTTCCTGCTCAAATCTGTCCACTGCGGCAAGTCTCTCGGCTGCGGGTGAATAGCCGCGGCCGGTCTCTACCGTCATTTCCATCGAGAATTTCACATTCTCTGTTAATGTTATAAGGACATGGTCTTTGTTAACTATCTCAACAGTAGGGTCGCATTGAATCTGTCCTGCCGTAATAACACCCGTTTTGTCAGCGACTATTTTTACAGTCTTTGGTTCGGGGCAGGTTTTCCTGATAATTAAATTTTTAACATTAAGGATAATCGCGGTTACATCTTCCTTAATGCCCTTCAGCGAAGCAAACTCATGGTCTGCGCCGGCAATCTTCACGCTGGTTACCGCTGCCCCTTCAAGTGAAGAAAGCAGGACCCGCCTGAGACTGTTGCCAATTGTCGTACCGAATCCATGTTCAAAAGGCTCGACACGAAAAAGACCATAATTGCTCGTTGAAATCTGTTTGTCCATTTCAACGCGTGTCGGAAGTTCCATCCCTCGCCAGGTTATTCTCATTTTTAGGCCTCCTAAAATTGGGCAGATGTTGTCAGCGTTTTTGACAGGGGCCCTTGCCTTTTAAAAAAACGCTATCTGCAACCTGCCCGGTTATTCTTTCATTTAAAAGTATTCAATTTTTCAATAAAAATTATTTCGAACAGAATTCCACAACGAGCTGCTCTTCTATCGGGAGCTGCACGTCCTGCCTTGTAGGCAATGCGACAATTGTGGCTGAAGGAGCTTTTATGTCAAGCTGCAGCCAGCCCTGTGCACTGTAGTTCGGATTAGTATCCAGTTGTGCTCTTATTCTCTTTTTACTTTTTTCCGACGACTTAACAGTTATTTTGTCGCCTATGCTTACCACGAAATCCGGTATATCAATTTTTTTGCCGTTAATATAAATATGTCCGTGTGTAATAAGCTGTCGTGCAGTCTTTCTCGAAGGCGCAAAATTCAGCTTATAAATTACGTTATCAAGCCGCCTTTCGAGCATGCTGAGCAGAACCTCGCCGGTATTGCCCTTGGTATGTTCCGCATCTTCGAAATACCGCATAAATTGTGTTTCATAAAGTCCGTAATATCGTTTAACTTTCTGTTTCTCGCGCAGACGAACACCATAATCGCTGCCTCTGCCGCGACGCCAGCCGTGCATACCGGGAGCAACATTCCGCTGCCGCTTTTCAATCGGGCATTTGCTTGTTTCGCAGCGAATACCCTTAAGCATCAGCTTCATACCTTCCCGACGGCATAATTTACAGGATGAACCGAGATAACGACCCATATTTTTATATGCTCCTTAGCAATTAAACTCTTCTTCTTTTCGGCGGACGACAACCATTGTGAGGAATTGGCGTAACATCTTCAATCGATGAAATTCTCAAGCCGGTCGACTGCAGGGCGGATATCGCTGACTCTCTGCCGGAACCGGGACCTTTAACCCTCACTTCAACTTCACGAACACCGGACCGCTTGGCAGCGTTGGCACACTTTTCCGCTGCTCTTTGTGCCGCGAAAGGTGTGCTTTTGCGAGAACCTTTGAAACCTACCGTGCCCGCTGAATCCCGGCAGATGGTATCGCCTTCGGTGTCGGTTATTGTTATTAATGTGTTATTAAAGGTCGATTGAATATGAACAATCGCCTTTGCAACATTCTTTCTTATTTTTCCCTTAGCCATTTAGTATTAATACCTCAAATATTATGTACGTATTTCTTTTACGCCCTTCTTGCCGGCAACTGTCTTTCTCTTGCCCTTTCTCGTTCGGGCGTTACTTTGCGTCTTTTGGCCTCTGACCGGCAGTCCCTTGCGATGTCTCAGACCACGGTAGCAGCCGATATCCTTGAGTCGAGCAATATCCTGAGATACCTGTCTTCTGAGCTGGCCTTCAACTGCATAATCACGGTCGATTATCTGTGCGATTTTGCTCACATCATCTTCGGTAAGCTTACTCGCATGAAGCTCCGGCTTTATGCCGATTTCTTTGAGTATCTTTCCCGCAACGAACTTCCCGATACCATGAATATAAGTAAGCGAAATAAGTATCGCTTTATCATTCGGTATATCAACACCAACTATACGCGGCATATTCAACTCTCCGAAAAATTAGCCTTGTCTTTGTTTATGGCGAGGATCCACAGAGCAGATTACCCGCACAACACCTTTACGACGAATTACTTTGCAATTCTCGCATATTCGTTTTACTGAAGTTCTTACTTTCATAAAGCACCTCAATTCTGCTAATGTCGCAGAATTATTCTTCCTTTCGTTAAATCATAAGGCGACATTTCAATCGTAACCGTATCGCCCGCAAGTATTCTTATAAAATGCATTCTCATTTTTCCGGAAACATGTGCAACAATCACATGCCCGTTTTGCAGTTCAACCCTGAACATCGCGTTCGGCAGGGCTTCAAGTATTTTGCCCTCAACTATTATCGCATCTTTTTTTGGCATATATTCCCAAACGGCCGTTTATTTTACTGTCAGCACTTCACAACCGTTTTTTGTTATCGCTATCGTGTGCTCAAAATGGGCTGACGGCTTGCCATCTCGTGTAGCAACCGTCCAACCATCCTTTAAAGTCACCACTTCGCTTGTTCCCATATTAACCATAGGCTCAACGGCAATAATAATTCCTTCCTGCAGAAGAATATCATGATTTAAAAGTTCCCTGCTTACATAATTCGGAACTTTCGGCTCTTCGTGCATTTCGGTGCCTATCCCATGGCCGACAAAATCGGTAACAACAGAAAAACCCGCTGATTCCGCAATATTCTGCATAAGCCCTGCTATCCGGCTCCATTTTTCGCCGGGTTTACAGTGTTCAATCGCCGTATCGAGCATCTGAGAAGTTACATCCATAAGCTGCTGTCGCCGCCGGTCGATATTTCCTATCGCGATTGTTATGGCGGCATCGCCGCAATAACCTTCCAGCTTTACGCCGAAATCGACGCTGAGAATATCGCCTTCACGCAGTTTTACTTTGTCCGACGGTATTCCATGCACTACCTGCTCATTAATTGAAGTGCATATAGCGGCTGGAAAAGGCCTGTATCCATAAGGATTTTCTACACCCTTAAAAAGAGTCTCGGCCCCTGCGCTTATAGCCATTTCTTCAGCTATACGATTCAATTCGGCAGTGCTAATACCTGCTGTCGCGGACTGCTTTAATTTTAAAAGAACATCGGCGACAACTGCGCCGGCTTTTTTCATTATTTCTATTTCTCTGCGGCTTCGTAACTTTATAGCCATTTTATTTTTCAAGCCGTTACAAGATTATCAAGTTTGGCAAATATCAAAGATGTTACTTCGCTAATTGACTTTTCGGCATCAATATCTAAAATCCGGTATTTCTTACCGGTATAATAGCCTACCACTGCAGCGGTCTGCTGGTGATAGGTTTCCAGTCTTTGTTTTACGACATCCGGTTTATCGTCTGTTCGCTGAGCGAGTTTTTTGCCGCATTTGTCGCAAACGCCTTCAACTTTAGGCTTTAACGTATCTATATGATAAATAGCACTGCAGGCAGGACAACTTCGTCTGCCTGTTAATCGTCTTTCAAGTACGCTGTCATCTATAATAAGGTCGACGATAGCGTCGATTTTTTTCCCTTTTCGCGATAGCTCTTCATTAAGTTCGCCCGCCTGCACAACTGTGCGGGGAAAACCATCCAGAACACAATTGCCTTTTGCGGACTCTATCGCGCCGACCATCATTTCTATTATTAACTGGTCCGGCACAAGCTTGCCTGAATCCATAAATTCCGCTGCTTTTTTGCCCAGTTCAGTTCCATTGGCGCGATTACTTCTCAAAATATCGCCGCTGGACAAATGAACCAGTTCATATTTTTCTGCGAGCCGCTTACATTGCGTGCCTTTACCGGCTCCCGGCGGACCAAGCAGAACGATTACCATCCGCGAGCTCCCTTTATCCTTCCACTGGAACTGAAGCCCTCGTAATTTCTCATTATCAGGTTAGCTTCTATTCTCTGTACAAGATCCAGCGATACGCTTACAACAATCAATAGGCCGGTCCCGCCGAAGAAAGACGCTACCTGCCAGTCTATATCCAGTCCCGGCAACTGAGCGATAACAGTCGGCACAACCGCTATAATCGCCAGAAATGCCGCTCCGTAAAATGTAATTCTCGCCATCACCGTTTCAAGATACTCGGCTGTCCTGTGTCCGGGACGAAGGCCGGGTATAAAACTTCCGGAGTTACGAAGGTTCTTAGCCATTTCCTTGGGCTGAAACTGCACCGTTGTCCAGAAATACGAAAATAGAATTATAAGGATAATATAAAACATATTATAAACATACGCTCCCGAATGAAGCGACATAGCTATATTTCCCAGGACCGCCGAGTTGGCAAATCTAGGGATACTCAAAAGCTGGCCGAAAATTATCGGCGGAAACTGCATAAGACTCGAAGCGAAAATTATCGGCATAACTCCGCCGTGATTTATCCGCAACGGAAGATAATGCCTTTGGCCGCCATACATCTTCATACCACGCATCTGCTTGGCCTGCTGTACCGGTATTCGCCTCTGTCCCTGCGTTATCAGAATCGCGCCGGCAACAACAAAAATAAAAGCTATTATCAAAAATATTATCTTGCCGGGCCCGTATGTTCCCGCTGCAGTACCGGCGCCGACAGTAAACGAGGTATTCTGCCATACCCTGGACAATGTGCCGGGCATTCTGGCGACGATACCTGCCATAATCAAAAGGCTTATTCCATTTCCGATGCCGTATTCATCAATCTGTTCTCCGAGCCACATCATAAATATCGTTCCGGTGGTCATACCGATAATTCCAAGAACAACCACCGCTCCGGCAAGCTCAGGATACGCATAAGGCGCCATATATTTCACAAACATCATCGATTGGACCAGGCATATCGGCACCGTCAGATACCGCGTATATTCCTGTATCTTTTTATATCCGGTTTGCCCTTCTTCTTTTAGCTTTTTAAGCACCGGCCAAACTTCGCCCAGCAGCATCAGAATAATCGAGGCGGTAATATAAGGCATAATGCCCAGCCCGAACAGACTGCTCTTTCTCAATTCGCCGCCGCTGAGCATCTGCAAATGTTCCAATGCCCTGTTGATAGGACTATTTTCGTCCTGCTGCTTGGTTGCGCCCATAACCCGCTGCACATCTATGCCCGGTATGGTAATATGGAATCCGACGCGGTAAATTATCAGCAGCGCTATCGTAAACAGCACCTTGTTCCGCAAATCAGGAATCTTAAATATACTTATCGCAGCATTAAACATTTGTTTTTCCTGTCAATCCCTTAGGCCACTATCTTGGCTTCTCCGCCACAGCTTAATATTTTTTCATGAGCGGCTTTGCTATACTTATGAGCGTTTACCTGTAGTTTTTTGGTAAGTTCGCCGTCGCCGAGAACTTTTATCCTGCTTCTGATACTGTTGACAAGTCCGGCATTAAACAGCATCTTGGCGTCTATTACAGCGCCGTTATCGAATTTGTCGAGCTGCGAAACATTTACTATTTCATATGTGCAGGCAAAGTTAAAATTACTAAAGCCTCGCTTCGGAAGTCTTCTGAACAGAGGCATTGAGCCGCCTTCGTAGCCGAGTTTGCGTTTGGCGCCTGCTCTGCTTAGACTTCCCTTGTGGCCTCTGCCGCTGGTCTTACCATGACCGGAGCCGACGCCTCGGGCTATTCTTTTTCTGTGTTTTTTTCCGCCTGCTATTGAAGTTATTTCATGACTTAACATAACTTCATCACCACCTTTTCACCGGTTCAACATTAACTCCGCGAAGCTCTCTTATCGATTGCGGGTCGCGAAGTTTTAGTAAACCGTTCATTGTCGCTTTAACAACATTCTTTGTAGTCGTACTGCCGTAAACTTTCGTCAGCACATCGTGAACGCCGGCAAGTTCCAACACAGCTCTTGCGCCGGCGCCGGCAATAACTCCCGTTCCTGGGCTTGCCGGTATCAAGGTTATCTTGGTCGCGCCGAATTTACCCATACTCTGATGCGGTATGGTCTGACCGTTCAGCGAAACCCTATTCATACTCTTGCGAGCATCTTTAATCGCTTTTTCAACCGCCTTAGGCACTTCTCGTGCCTTGCCGTATCCGATTCCGACTCTTCCTGCCCGGTCACCGACAGCCACCATCGCTCCGAAGCTGAACCGTCTTCCGCCCTTGACCACCTTGGCACAACGGAAAACTTTTATGACCGTGTCTTCAAGAGCACCTTCCGGACCACTCGACATTCTTAACTCTTCTGCCAATTCGATATCTCCAAATTATGCTTGTTAAAAAACAAGCCCTGCTTCTCTGGCCGCTTCTGCGAGCGCCTTAATTCTGCCGTGATAACGATACCGATTCCTGTCAAATTTTACACATTTGATTCCGACCTGCATCGCCTGCTTTGCTATCTCAGCGCCGACAATTTTTGCCGCTGCGATATTGCCTGTCTTTTTAAGGCTTTCAGGAATCGAGCCGCTTCGTGTATTTGCACAAGCAAGTGTAACAGACGCTACATCATCTATAATCTGTGCATAAATATGCCGGTTCGAACGAAAGACACTCAAACGCGGTCTTTCCTGCGTTCCGAGCACTTTCTTATGAACCCGAAGTTTTCTTCTAAGTCTTGCTTTTTGTATTCTGTCAATCTGCATAATAATTCTCTAAAAAATCAAAAACCAGCCTATGCTGTTGCGCCGCTGGCAAATGCCTTGCCGGCTTTTCTGCGAACATGCTCGCCGCCGTAACGTATTCCTTTGCCCTGATAAGGCTCAGGAGGCCGGACTTTTCTGACCACAGCCGCGAACTGTCCTAATTCCTGTTTGTTATAACCGGTAATTGTAAACTTCGCCGGCGTTTCATTACCTTTCGTCGCAGGTATAGTTATTACTACCTTGACGCTTTTTGGTATTGCTACCTCGGCAGGATTAGCATAACCGACAGTTAAAATCAGTTTGCCGCCCTGCTCTTTTACGTTATAGCCGGTTCCGTATATTTCCATTTTCTTTTCGAAACCTTTGCTTATTCCTGCTACCATATTATTCAGCAGTGCTCTTGTCGTGCCATACATCGCTCTGTCTAACCGGCTGGCAGGATTGGTATTTTCCACTATAATTTTTTTCTTATCGTCATCGAGTTTTACATTGATTGCAGGATGACGCGTTATTTCAAGACTGCCCTTGGGGCCGCTAACCTTAACGGTATTACCCGCAAATTCAATCTTTACTCCAGACGGTATAGCTATCGGTTTTTTGCCTATTCTGCTCATTAATACACCGTACACAATATTTCGCCGCTGACGTTTTGCTTACGGCACTGTTCGTCAGTCATAATTCCTTTATTTGTCGATACAATTACTATGCCCATACCGTTCATAATATGAGGCAGCTTTTCTACAGGATTATAAATTCTTCTGCCGGCCTTGCTTATTCTTTTAACTTCTGTTATCACCGGCGTTCCATCTATCGCATATTTAAGTTCTACCCGCAAAAGGCCCTGGCCGCAGGCGTCATCAACCTTATCAAAGCTGGTTATGTAACCTTCCCGCTTCAAAACATCGGCAATGCCCTGGCATATTTTTGACGCCTTGACCATTACCTGGCCTTGGCCAGCCTTTGCGCCGTTTCTTATTCTCGTAAGCATGTCCGCTATCGGATCAATATGCATTTGACAAATCCTGTTTCAAACCTGAATTTAGTTTATTTACCTGTTTATTCATTTACCAGCTCGCTTTTTTGAGACCCGGAATCTTGCCTTCAGAAGCCAGTTTCCGCAGACACAATCTGCAAATTTTGAATTTTTTATAAACCGCTTTGGACCTGCCGCAGAGTTGGCAGCGGGTATAAGCCCTTGTGCTGAACTTGGGTTTTTTATTACATTTATTTACAAGAGCTTTTGTCGTCATCATTACTCCCTGAATGGCATACCAAACAGTTTTAACATTTCTTTCGCTTCGTCATTCGTTTTGGCTGTCGTAACAAACGTTATGTCCATTCCCTGAACGTTGTCAGCCTTCGCTGAATCAATTTCCGGAAACACAGTCTGTTCGCTCATACCCATCGAATAATTGCCGCGGCCGTCGAAACTTCTCGGATTAAGTCCGCGAAAGTCTTTTACTCGCGGTATCGCGAGGTTTATCAGCCTGTCCATAAATTCATACATCCGCAGGCCGCGAAGAGTAACCTTCAGTCCTGTCGGGTCGCCTTCTCTTACCTTAAAATTAGAAACGCTTTTCTTGGCTTTGCATATAAGAGGCTTTTGACCCGCAATCTGTGTTAAATCCGCCAGTGCGCTTTCGATAAATTTCTTGTCCTGCGTCGCCTTGCCTACGCCCATCGAGATAACAACCTTTGTCATTCTCGGCACTGCCATAGGACTTTTGTACTTGTACTTGTCCTTCATCGCAGGAATTACTTTCGACTTATATAAATCTCTTAACCTTGCCATAAAAATCTTTTAACCTTGCAAAACTTTGCTCGGTCAAGCCTTTCTCAAAATTCCAATTTCAGAACCATCGACAGCGACTCTTTTCTTTATACCTTTGCTGTCGGTCGTAAATCTTACCCTTGTGCCCTTTGAGGTTTTCGGATTCAGCGGCAGAACATTGCTTATATGTATTGCCCTTTCCATCTGAACCCTGCCTCCCTGCGGATATTTCCGCGAAGGCTTCACATGTTTGTATCGCCTGTTAACGCCTTCAACGATTATTCTGTCTTTGGCGGTTATTACCCGCATTACTTTGCCCGTCGTTCCCTTTTGAGCGCCGGCAATCACTTCCACCATATCGCCTTTTTTAATATGTCTCGCCATTTAAACAACCTCGCTTGCCAGAGAAATAATCTTCATATAATTCTTTTCCCTAAGCTCTCTTGCTACGGCACCGAATATTCTTGTGCCGACCGGATTGCCTTCGGCGTCTATAAGCACTCCCGCATTGTTATCGAATTTTACATAACTGCCGTCAACTCTGCGTATCGCCTTTGTCGTGCGAATTATTACGCATCTGTAAACTTTTTTCCTGTCAAGCTGGCAGGTGGGCAGTTGTTTTTTTATCGCTACGCAAATAACATCGCCTATTCCCGCGGCAGCACGCGTCATTTTACCCCGGCTGAACGATCTGCGCCCCGGCATCAATATACACTGGGCCAGTTTGGCGCCCGAATTATCGGCGATATCTAAATATGTTTCCGGTTGAATCAACGCAATATCCTTTAATACTTAAATTTTCTCTGGTGCCTTTTGCACTATTTCCAACAGACGCCAGCTCTTGGTTTTGCTCATCGGTCTGCACTCGATAACTTCTACAAGGTCACCGACGCCGGCCAGGTTCTTTTCGTCATGAACGCTAAGCTTGATACTTCTTCTGACGAACTTTCCGTAAACAGGATGTTTTACCCTGTACTTCATTTCAATCCTGATACTTTTATCACCACTGCGGCCAATAACTACGCCGCGAACAGTCCTTCTTTGTTTTCGCTGTTCTGCCATTTATTTTTTGCCCTTCAACTGGGTTTCGTTCATTATTGTCTTGAATCTCGCAATATCACGCTTCTTATCTCCCAGCAAATGCGTGTTTTCAAGTTTTTCCGTCTCGGCTCTTGTCCGGAGATTAAACAATTCCTTTTCGAGCTTTTCCAGCTCGCCTTGTCTTTCATCCAGTCTCATTCCGCGTATTTCTTTTGCCTTCATTTTCTTTTAACCCTTAACCGGTATGTCTTCTGGTAATTAGTCTGCACTTTACCGGCATTTTGTGTGCAACACGTGCCATAGCACGTTTGGCAACATCGCCGCCGATACCGCCGATTTCAAACATCACTGTCCCAGGCCTTACACAGGCAACCCATTGTTCAACTTCCGCTTTACCTTTTCCCATTCTTGTTTCCAGCGGTTTCTTAGTTATGGATTTGCATGGAAATATTCTTATATAAACCTTGCCGGACTTGTGCAAAAAGTGCGATGCAGCTACTCTGCCTGCTTCTATCTGCCTTGCGGTCACCCAACTCATTTCCAGGGACTGCAGTCCGTATTCGCCGAAGGCAACATAATTCTGCCTTGTAGCGTTGCCTTTCATCTTGCCACGCTGGCTTTTACGGTACTTAACTCTTTTTGGCATCATGGCCATGGATATTTCCTTATTCTATAATTCTTTAAGCTTGTGTTTTATTTTCCGGCGTCGCTTTAGGTTCAGTTGCCGGCCCCTGGGGCTGCGGCTTGGATTCAGACTGACGTTCCGAAGAAACTGGAGCAGGTCTCGGCCCTCTTCTTGTTGATGAGCGCGGCCGATGAAGCGTCTTCCTGGCACCCTGGTCCGACTGCTGCTGTTGCTGTGTATCTTCTTCCCGGCCAAACTTGCCTTTATAAATCCATACTTTAATTCCGATAATTCCATATGTCGTCACCGCGCCGACCGAAGCATAATCAACATCTGCGTCAATCGTATGCAGCGGAATACTGCCTTCCATTTGAGTTTCCTTGCGAGCCATTTCTGCACCGCCAAGTCTTCCGGAGCAGATAACTTTCACTCCTTTAGCACCGGCCTGCATCGCAAGTTCACACTGCTGTTTCATCGCTTTGCGGAAAGCAACACGCTTTTTCATCTGTTCGGCTATCGTTTCACCCACTAATCTTGCGTCAAGCGACGGCTCTTTTATCTCTATGACATTGACCGTTACCTGTCTGTCAATCAATTCCTCAAGGTCATGTCTGAGTTTATCGACTTCCGCTCCACGAGGTCCTATTACCATTCCAGGCCTTGCCGTGTGAAGCGTAACTTTTACTTCATTTCTGGTTCTTGCTATTTCAACTTTTGATACTGCTGCAAAAGGCGGCTGTCTATTGAACTTCTTGTCGGCATACTCGCGAATACGCTGGTCTTCGACGAGCATCTGACCATAGCTGGCCTTAGGTGCAAACCATGTGCTTTGCCACGGCAGTCTTATGCCGGTCCTGAAACCTATTGGCTGTACCTTTTGACCCATATTTACTCCCACACCAATATAAATTGTATTTTTGACATAGCTTTTATTTTCATCTTTTCACTTTTAACAATACATTTACCCTTACACCTATACATTGGTGTGGGGGTTTATCTTTCAGTCACAGTAACATGTATATGACTGGCCATTTTCCTGATTCGATACGCCTTGCCTCTGTCCTTAGGCCTAAATCTCTTGGTGCCAAGTCTAAGACCTGCTCCGTCAACACGAGACTCGCAAACATACAGATTTTCAACATCCGCTGCGGCTTCATCGGCGCTTGCCACTGCACTTTTCAGAGCCTTTTCAAGAAAATAGGCTGCCCGCTTGTGAGTAAACTTTAGCAAATCGAGTGCTTCCTGTGCATCTCTGCCGGCGATTAATTGCGTAACAAGTCCTGCTTTTCGAGGCGAAGATGGAGCATACATTACTGATGAACTCCATTCGGATATCTTCACAACTTCAACGCCGAGTGCTCCGGCTATAGCTTCAATGTCTGCAGTTCTCGGAATAGGCCTAACCAGTCCTTTTCGCCAATTCTTCAGTGCGCTCTGTGCCTGTTTTTTATCCAGTCCGGGCCGCACCATCTTTTCAGCGATTTCGACTACGTTTATCCCTGTCGATTTAATCAGATTATCAAGCTTTTTTGCGCTTAACATCGTTTTACTCTTCCACTTCTTTCTTAACGCCCGAATGACCTCTGAACGTCCGGGTCATCGAAAATTCGCCGAGCTTATGCCCGACCATTTCTTCGGAAACAAAAACCTTATGAAACATTTTGCCGTTATGAACCATAAAAGTATAGCCGACGAATTCCGGAACAATTGTGCTTCGCCGAGACCAGGTCTTTATGGGGTCTTTGATTCCCATCTGGCTCTGCCTTACAACCTTCTGCACAAGCTTCGGTTCTACAAACGGTCCTTTTTTAAGTGATCGTCCCATTATTACCTCAAATCACTCCTATTCATTTAATTTACAATACTAATTGTAAGCCGCGATTACTTTTTCTTCTTCGTATAATTTTCTTATTGCTGCTCTTTCGCGGATTTCTCGTCTTGCCGCCCTTTGCAAGAACGCCTGTCGGAGAACACGGATGTCTTCCGCCGTTGCTCCTGCCTTCGCCGCCGCCCATCGGATGGGCTATCGGGTTCATTGCTTTGCCTCTTACGTGAGGCCGTCGGCCCTGATGACGCCATCTGCCGGCTTTGCCAATCTTGATATTCTGATAATCAGGATTGCTCAATGTGCCGATTGTAGCGCGGCATTCTATTCGCAGCATTCTCATTTCGCCGCTGGGCAGAATTACTGTCGCCCAGTTGCCTTCGCGAGCCATCAGCCTGGCTGAAAGTCCGGCGCCTCTTACGAGTTTGCCGCCCTGGCCGGCTGTCATTTCAATATTATGAATTTCAACGCCGACTGGTATGCCCGAAAGCGGCATTGCATTGCCGACCTTTGGTTCAACTACCGGTCCGCTTTCTATTTTATTGCCAACCAACAGACCCTGCGGAGAAAGAATATATCGTTTCTCGCCGTCTTCATATTTCACAAGAGAAATAAAACAATTTCTGTTTGGATCGTATTCCACTGTCTCTACTACCGCAGGTATGTCCTTGTTGCGCTTGAAATCGATTATTCTGTAAATCCTTCTCGCGCCGCCGCCGCGGAATCGACAGGTTGTTACGCCGTGGTTGTTTTTGCCGCCGGCTTTCTTTATTCTTACGCACAGACTTTTCTGCGGATGCTCAACCGTCAGCTCGGCGTAATCATTCACTGACGCGTTCCGTCGTCCGTTTGATGTTGGTCTATATATTCTTATACCCATAATTACCTGCCTGATTCTATCAGAACAAATCTATATGAAACTGTTCGTCCAGCACAACAATCGCTTTTTTCCAGTCAGACTTCTTGCCCATAAATCTGCCTTTGCGGCGCATCTTGCCTCTGCGATTGGCGGTGCGGACATCTTTTACCTTTACGCTATACAGCCGCTCTATGGCATTTTTTATCTGAACCTTATTGGCCTTGGGGTTCACCTCGAAAGAGTAAGCATTTTTCACATTCGCAAAATGCGTGCTCTGCTCGGTTATTATCGGCTTCACTACTATTTCATGATCGTCCATATTATTATCCGCTAAAAGCCCTAATTGCTTTTCTTGTCTTTATCAATCAATGTCAAAAATGCTTCTTTGGTAAAAAGCATTTTCTGTCTGTTGCATATCTCGCCGGCGTTCAGGTCTGTTACCTTTACAACTGCGATTCCCGGCACATTTCTCGCTGATTTATAAATATTCACATCAGGCTGACTGATTGAAACCAGGCAGCTTCTGTCAATTTTCAAATTTTCCAGTACCTTCACGAAATCTTTTGTTTTCGGCTGTCCAAATTTCAGTTCGTCGATAATAACCACCATTCCACCCTGGAGTTTGGACAGTATCGCGGAATTCGTCGCTAATCTTCTCTGCTTCCTCGGCATATCTTTCCCGAAGTCTCTTGCAACCTTTGCGAATGCCACACCGCCGCCTCTGCGGATATTGGTTCTTATCGTACCCATACGGGCATTGCCGGTGCCTTTTTGTTTATAAATCTTTCGTGTCGAACCTGCAACCATACCTCTGCTCTTGGTCGCTGCTGTTCCAACTCGTTTATTGGCGTGATACATAACTATCGCTTGCTTAAGCAGTGCGTATCTGACGCGATTTCCAAAAATCGCCTCATCAACCTTAAGGCTTTCGATTTCCTGACCTTCACTATTTTGTATAGGAACTGTAATCATAGTTATAACTTAAAAATTATTTCTTTCCCTTGCTCTGTTTCACTATTACGTATCCGCCGTTCGCTCCCGGCACAGAGCCTTTGATAACCATTATATTTTTTTCTGCATCAACACTTACAAGTGCGTGATTTTTGCTTGTTACTTTTTCATCTCCCATATGCCCGGCCATTCGTTTGCCCTTGGCAGGTTTTCCGCCGTGACCTCTGTTGCTTGCGTGGCTGGCGATTGAACCAGGAGAACGATGCTTTCTTTCTGTTCCGTGACTTCCCGGCAGACCGCCGAAATTATGTCTCTTCATAACGCCGGCAAAACCTTTGCCTTTGCTTATGCCTGTAACATCGACATATTTTACGCCGGAGAACGCTTCAACCGTTACAGTGTCGCCCGCTTTAAGTGTCGGCGCATCGGCAAGTCTTGATTCTCTGATAAATCTTTTCGAAACAGCGTTGGCTTTTTTAGCATGACCTTCTGCGGGTTTTTTCAGTCGGCTGATTTTGACATCGCCGAAACCAAGCTGCACGGCATTATATCCGTCTGTCTCCGGAGTCTTTACCTGCAGGACCGTACAAGGTCCGGCTTCTACAACCGTTACGCACAGCATTTTGCCGGTTTCATCGTAAACCTGCGTCATTCCAACTTTTTTCCCTACGAGCATCATGTTTTTACAAAATCCTTTACTGTTTTTAAAAAGAAAAACGTAAAGCATTATTTTCGCTTTACGTTTTTATTATTCTATTTATGCCTTTATCTTTACGAACACGCCGGCCGGCACAACAAGACGATTAAGAGCTTCTACTGTCCTGGCATTGGCCTCATAGATGTCTATCAATCGCTTATGTGTGCGCATCTCAAACTGTTCCCTACTTTTTTTATCAACGTGCGGACTTCTCAGAACGGTGTATCTTTCTATTCGCGTCGGCAGCGGAATCGGACCGCTTACACGTGCATTTGTCCTGCGTGCCTGCTCTACTATTTCTTTAGCAGATGTATCCAGCGCCCGCGGATCATACGCTTCCATTCTGATTCGAATTCTTTCTGTTTCTACTGCCATATCAGCTCTCTATAGAAAAGCCTAAAGCAACACTATATTACGTTTCTTACAAATCGCTCTGTCGTTAACTCCGCCAGAGGCGAAAACATAGAAGAATACTCGTAAAAAATCTAAAAATCAATAACAATTCCGAAATATCAATGCTGAAAATGCATATTTCTCCATAAAATACATATTTTCACCAATATATATCCTAAAAGAAGACAAACAAGGTCTTTTGATATTTATTAGGCCATACTACTACGTAGCCTTTTAATCAACAGAAGTTTTACTTCCGATATGTTATACCAGCCCGACTCGGAACGCATTTTAAAACTTAAAATGCTCGCTACGGCTGAGGAATTAAGACTTATACCAGAATATTTTTAAGAGGTCAATAGCCTGCTAAAATTTTTTCTGCGATTTGTTCAGGAACTTTTTCGTAAGTCAACGGCTCCATTACAAAACTACCTCGCCCGCTGGTCATACCTCGCAATTCGCTGGAATAACCGAACATTTCAGCCAAAGGCACCTTTGCGTCAATCGTTCTAATCGGGCCGTGAACATGGCTATCCGTTATCATTCCACGCTTACTAATTATATTGCCCTGGATTGAACCATAATCCGCATCTGGTATCATAACTTCCAGTTTCATAATGGGTTCCAGCAAAACAGGCCCTGCGCTCCTGAAGGCCGCCCTAACAGCAATAACCGCAGCCTGCTCAAAGGCAAGTTCCGATGAATCAACGGCATGAAAAGAGCCGTCTATTAACGTAACTCTAGCGCCCACAACAGGATAGCCCGCAAGCTCGCCGCTGGTAAATGCTTCTTTTACGCCGCTTTCAACCGCCGGAAAGTACTCTCTCGGAATCGAGCCGCCGATAATTTTATTCACAAATTCCATCTGTTTTTGATAATTTCCATTTTCATCCAGCAGCGGCTCTACTGTAATAACAACATGTCCATACTGTCCATGTCCGCCGGTCTGACGAACAAATTTGCCTTCCTGCTCGACTTTTTTGGTTATCGCCTCTCTGTATGCAACCTTCGGTATGCCGACCTTAACATTAATTTTCATATCTCTGACAAGCCGATGCTGCAAAACCTCAAGATGCAATTCTCCCATTCCGCTGATTAACGTTTGTCCCGTTTCGGTATCATATTTATATTGGAAAGTCGGGTCTTCCCTTCTTAGCGCAGCAAGCCCTTGGCCCAGTTTGTCCCTGTCGCCGGAACTGTTCGGTTCAATCGACATGCTAATAACCGCTTCAGGAAATTTAATGCCTTCGAGTATTATCGGACTCTTGGTATCGCAGAGGGTATCGCCGGTTATGGTGTCTTTCGGCCCGATACAGGCAATAATATCGCCGGCCTGAGCGGAAGGAACAATTACCCTTTCGCTGGCGTGCATTTTAAATAGTCTTGTGACATTTTCCTTGGTGTTGCGGTTCGGATTAAAAACTCTGGTGCCGCTCTTGAGAGTGCCCTGATAAATTCTGAGAAAATAAAGGTCGCCGTGCTTGTCATTGATAATTTTAAACGCCAGGGCGGCAAAACTTTTGTGCGGGTCGCATTTGAGTTTTATTTTATGTTCCAAATCACCCGGTTTATTCCCAATAATTTCTGTTCTGTCGAGAGGTGAAGGAAAATATCTGCCAATACCGTCAAGAAGTTTCTGAACGCCGACATATCTTAATGCGGAGCCTACAAAAACCGGATGAATCTTTCCGGCGATAGTTCCTTTTCTTGCGGCTTTGTGTATCAGTTCCTCTTCGACCGGCTCATTGTGCACATATTTTTCCATAAGCTTGTCGTCGAATTCTGCCAGCGATTCGAGCATATCGTGCCGCCACTTTTCTGCGTTTGGTTTTAAATCGTCGGGAATCGGTTTCTCTTCAAAATTAGCGCCGAGTTTTTCAGCCTCGTAATAAACGGCTTTCATTTCGACAAGGTCAATGAGTCCTTCGAAAGTTGATTCTGCGCCGATTGGAATCTGCATACAAACCGGATGTGCGACAAGTTTTTGTTTGATGCTGTTAATGGACATTTCAAAGTCTGCGCCGACTTTGTCCATTTTGTTGATAAAGCAGATAGACGGCAGATGATATTTCTGGCCCTGCCGCCAGACAGTTTCGCTTTGAGCCTGAACGCCTTCGGAAGCGTCAAACACTGCTATAGCGCCGTCCAGAACGCGAAGCGAGCGTTCGACTTCTGCGGTGAAATCGACGTGGCCGGGCGTGTCGATAAGGTTGAATATCCAATCCTGCCAGGGGCAGGTAGTAGCAGCCGAAGTTATGGTTATCCCTCGCTCCTGTTCTTCTTGGAGGTAGTCCATAACAGCGGTGCCGTCGTGGACTTCGCCCATTTTGTAGGTTTTTCCGGTGTAGTAAAGAATACGTTCGGACAGAGTAGTTTTACCGGCGTCAATGTGCGCCATAACTCCTATATTACGAATTTTTTTTAATGATTCTGGCATAAGTAATTTTTTATTCTTTCTTTATATATTATTATGATAATTGAAGATTGAATTTTTCGGTTTCGGTATCGGTTTTCGGTAACGTCACGTCAAACGTTGTCGGCATAGGTAACATTACCGATACCCAAACCAAAACACGAGACATTACCATTACCTATATCGACACCTATACCTTTATTTAAAAATCTTCAATTTTCACTAAGAAAAATACCATGGTCAAATTTACAAATCCAACCATGGCATTTTATAGTTCTCGTTTGTTACCAGGCGAAATGGGCGAAGGCTTTATTTGCTTCAGCCATTTTATGTATATTATCGCGGGTAGTCATAGCGCCGCCCTGTTTGCCGTAGGCGTCGATGAGTTCTGTAGCGAGTCTAAAGGACATCGACTTTCCTTTTTTTCCGCGTGAAGCGGCTAAAATCCATCGAAAGGCCAGCGACTGCTGTCTTTTTGGATTAACGGGCATAGGCACCTGATAGCTTGCACCGCCGACGCGTTTTGAGCGAACTTCGAGGTGTGGTTTCACATTGTTAATAGCGATCTCGAAAGCCTCAAGCGGGCTGACATCTTTTATTTTTTCGGCGACTTTTTCCATCGCATCATAAAAAATCTGCTGAGCAACGCTTTTTTTGCCCTGCCACATCATAGAGTTGATGAATTTCTGAACCAGTTTGCTGCCGAATTTTGCGTCGGGCTTTAACTGTTTCACAGAAGCTGTAAACTTTTTTGCCATTTTTCTACCTTTTTAACTTTTACTTTTTAACATTTATGATTTTTTAGCGCCGTATTTACTCCGGCTTCGTTTCCGATTTGCTACACCTGCCGAATCAAGGGTGCCGCGGATAATATGATATCTGACGCCCGGAAGGTCCCTGACTCTGCCGCCCCTGATTAGAACTGTGCTGTGTTCCTGCAGGTTATGGTCGATGCCGGGAATATAGGCCGTTACTTCTTTGCCGTTGGTCAATCTGACACGGGCGATTTTTCGAAGAGCGGAGTTTGGCTTCTTAGGCGTTTGGGTCCTGACTATCAGGCAGACTCCGCGTTTTTGCGGCGTGCCGGAAATATCAGATACGCGCTTTTTGCCTTTTTTGCCTCTTCCGTTCTTTACTAACTGGTTAATCGTTGGCATATTTTTCCTTAATTTTTATTTTAGTTTTTAATACTTGTCCGCCTCAGGCGGATTCAATTTTCTTTATTCAAGACCCAAAGCAGCCCTTGTTGCAGCTTCCTTCTCGGCCTCGATATCATGGCTTTCTTTAAGTTCTGCAAGTTCTTTAGGCAGCGGAGCCTTGGCAAGGTGTTTAACTCTCATTTCAAGATGCGGCCTGAATGCCGTCCCTGCGGGAATCAGATGTCCTAATATTACGTTTTCCTTCAAACCGCGTAATTCGTCTACTTTACCACCAAGAGCCGCTTCAGTCAAGACCTTGGTTGTTTCCTGGAAGCTGGCAGCCGATATAAAGCTTTCCGACTGCAATGACGCTTTGGTTATACCCATAAGCAGTGTTTTTGCAGTTGCCGGCCGTGGTTTCTTGCCCTTGGCCGTTGCGCCGCCGAGTTTTTCGACTTTTTCATTGGCCGCTTCAATTTGGGCCTTTGTATAAACCTGGTTGACAACAAGGTCAGTTTCGCCGGCATCGGAAATCTTCAGACTTTGAGCAAGCTCTTCGTTAGACCTTCGGAACGCTTGCTTCGATATAATATCGCCCGGCAGGTAATTGCTGTCGCCTATAAATTCAATCTCAACTTTCTGCATCATCTGCGAAAGGATAACTTCAATATGTTTGTCATTGATACCTACGTTCTGTGAACGATAAACATTCTGAACTTCAGCCAGCAGGTATCGTTGCAGAGCCTCTTCGCCCTTGATTCTTAAAATATCGTGCGGAACAAGAGGACCATCTGTCAGCGCTTCGCCGGCCTCAACAATGTCTCCCGTGTGAACATTCAAATGTCTGTCACGAGGAACATGATGTTCCTTTTCCATTTTTTCGCTGCGGATAATGATTGTCATTTTTCCGCGGCGTTTATCGCTTTTAAGCTCGACTCGTCCGCTGATTTCAGCCATCGCTGCCGGTTCTTTTGGCTTTCTGGCTTCGAAAATTTCAGTTACACGCGGCAGACCGCCGGTAATATCCTGCGTGCCGGCCTGGCCTCGAGGCTGTCGGGCAAGAAGCTGACCTGCCTGAACCTTCTGGCCTTCGATAACTTCAATTCTTGCCTTGGCAGGCAGATAATGAACATCAAGTATCTTGCCACCGCTTTCCTCTTCTATAATAACCTGCGGATGTTTATCGCCCTTGTGTTCGATAACTACAGGTTTGCCTTTCAGGCCCTTGCGTTCTTCTTCGACCTGCATTGTTTCGCCTTCGACAACATCGACAAAGCGAATCGTGCCGCCGATTTCGGCCAGGATTGGAACTCTGTGCGGGTCCCAACTGAACAGTCTGCCTCTTGCTTTGACATGTTCGCCGTCTTTTACAAGAACTATAGCGCCATAAGGCACTTTGAATTTATCATATTCCCTGCCCTTGTCGTCAATCAACGCCATTTCGCCGTTGCGTTTAAGAGCTATTAATTGTTCGCTGCCGTCTTCCTGTTTTACAGGCACAACATTAATGTCGCGGTACTGTATAATGCCGTCTCTTGGCGATTTCTGGTCGTTCTCGAGAATTGCACGTGATGCGATGCCGCCGGTATGGAATGTTCGCATAGTAAGCTGAGTGCCGGGTTCGCCGATTGATTGTGCGCCAATGATTCCGACTGCCATGCCTTCTTCGACAGGTCTTCCGGTGCTCAAATCCCAGCCGTAGCACTTTCCGCAGATGCCCAACTCGCTGTCGCATGTCAAAGCGCTTCTTACACGGATTGACTCAAGGCCGAGCCCTTCAATCTTGTCAGCCGCCTGATGCGAGATAACTTCGTTTTCACGAACAATCATTTCGTCGGTTATCGGGTTGCGGATATTGTCGCGTGCCGTTCTGCCGATAATCAACTCTCGCAGAGGAACTTCAACCTGCTCGCCTTTATACAATGTTGTCTTGGTTATACCCTGCAGTGTGCCGCAGTCTATCTCGTTGACAATCACATTTTGTGCGACGTCAGCAAGTTTCCTTGTCAGGTAACCTGAATCTGCCGTTTTCAAAGCCGTATCGGCAAGACCTTTTCTTGCACCGTGTGTCGAACTGAAATATTCCAGAACGTTAAGGCCTTCGCGGAAGTTCGATTTAATCGGTGTCTCGATAATTTCGCCGCTGGGCTTGGCCATCAAAGCTCGCATACCTGCAAGCTGCTGAATCTGGTCAACGCTGCCTCTTGCGCCTGAATCGCTCATCAGGAAAATTGGGTTCAGATAAGGCTTACCGTTACGCACATCGTTTTTCATGCCCAGAAGCATCGCATTGGTTACAGCGACACGGGCATGAGTCCAGGCATCGATTACCTGGTTGTATCTTTCGCCTTCGGTTAGAACGCTGTCATTGAAACTCTTGTGAATGCGGTCGATTATCTTCTGTGTGCGGTCAATAATATCCTGCTTTTCTGGCGGCACTCTCAAATCCAACAGACCGAAGCTTAATCCCGCCAGCGTCGCGTATTTAAAACCGAGTTCCTTTAAATCATCCAGCAGCTTAAGGCTTTTCCTGCCGTCGGCCATTGCAAAACAGTCGTTGATAACAGTTTTAAGCATTTTCTGTGCCATCAGAACATTATAGAACGGCAGTTCTTTCGGCAGCACTTCATTGAAAATGCATCTGCCCGGCGTGGTTTCAACTACTCCTGTGCTCTGGTTGAGACCGTCTTCGCCGACAATTCTCCTGCCTTTTTCAATGCCTACCTTGACTTTTGCATGAATGCTTACTTTGCCTATTTCGTATGACGTTATCGCTTCGGAAGGAGACGCAAAAATCATTCCCTCGCCTTTTTGGTCCGCTCTTCCGACTGTTATATAATAATTACCAAGAACAATATCCTGCGATGGTCCGACCATTGGCGCACCATTTGCAGGCGAGAAAATATTATTGGTTGACATTATCAGCGTATGCGCCTCGACCTGTGCTTCCACGCTCAGCGGAAGATGTACCGCCATTTGGTCGCCGTCGAAGTCGGCATTAAAGCCCTTGCATACCAGCGGATGAAGCATTATAGCGTTACCTTCGACCAATACTGGTTCGAACGCCTGGATACCCATCCTGTGCAGAGTAGGAGCACGGTTAAGCATTACCGGATGCTGATGAATTACCTTTTCAAGTATGTCCCATACCTGCTCGTCGCGTCTTTCGAGCATTCTTTTTGCGCTCTTTATCGTATCCGCGAATCCGCGGTCTTTCAGTTCACGAATAATAAACGGCTGGAAAAGCTCAAGAGCGATTTTTTTCGGCAGACCGCACTGATGTAATTTCAGGTGAGGCCCGACAACGATAACCGAACGTGCCGAGTAATCGACTCTTTTGCCCAGCAGATTTTCACGGAATCTGCCTTGTTTGCCTTTTATCATATCCGTCAGGCTTTTCAGCGGTCTGTTATTGCTTCCTAGGACCGGCCTTCTGCATCTGCCGTTATCGAATAACGAATCAACCGCCTGCTGCAGCATTCTTTTTTCGTTGCGAATGATGACTTCAGGCGCATTAAGGTCCATCAGTTTTTTAAGTCTGTTATTTCTATTGATAATTCTGCGGTACAAGTCATTCAAATCGCTTGTCGCGAAGTTTCCGCTTTCCAGCATAACCAGCGGCCGCAAATCCGGCGGTATAACCGGCACTACATCCATCACCAGCCATTCAGGTTTATTCGGACTGTTCCTTACGGCGTTTACAGTTTTCAGCCGTTTGGACAGATCTTTAATTTTCTGTTTGCTGCTGGTTTTGCCTATGCCGGCTTTAAGGTCGCCGCTCAATTGTTCAAGATTTAGAACAAGTAAAAGTTCTCTTACAGCTTCGGCGCCCATTGTCGCCTTAAACGAGTTGCCGTACTTAACCAAAGCTTCGCGATGTTCTTCTTCGTTCAAAAGCTGTCTGAATTTCAGCGGGCTTTGTCCCGGGTCTGTTACGATATAATCCTGAAAATAAATTACTTTTTCAAGGTCAACTGTCTTCATCGCAAGAAGCGAACCGAGTCTCGACGGCATTGCTTTGAAGAACCATATATGAACAACCGGCGCAGCGAGGTTGATATGTCCCATGCGTTTTCTTCTAACTCTGCTGTGCGTAACTTTTACGCCGCATCGGTCGCAAATAATGCCTTTGAATTTTGTGCCTTTGTACTTTCCGCACGAGCATTCCCAGTCACGTTCAGGACCAAAAATTCTCTCACAGAAAAGTCCGTCTTTCTCCGGCCGATAAGTTCTGTAGTTGATTGTCTCCGGCTTGCGAACTTCGCCGAAAGACCAGCTCCGGATATCATTCGGGCTGGCAAGACTTATCTTTACCGAACCGTAATCATTTATTTTGTCATAAATACTTTCAGCCATTTAAGCTTACTCCTGACTTTCGGTTATTACCGTTTATTTTGAAACAAACATTACAGGCGTTTATTGCCTAATTGTTTTTTCTCAAGTTGAATATTCAATCCCAGGCCGCGAATTTCGCTGCACAGAACGTCGAACGATATCGGCGTGCCGGCTTCGAGCGTATTCTTGCCTTTAACCATCGATTCATAAATTTTCGTTCTGCCTTCGATATCATCGCTCTTGACCGTCAGCAATTCCTGCAGCGTATATGCCGCTCCGTATGCTTCCAGCGCCCAGACTTCCATTTCTCCGAATCTTTGGCCGCCGGTCCTGGCCTTGCCGCCGAGTGGCTGCTGCGTAATAAGACTGTATGGTCCTGTCGAGCGGGCATGAATCTTGTCGTCAACAAGATGATGAAGTTTCATCATATATATATATCCAATCGTTACTGTCTGCTCGAAAGGCTCGCCGGTTCTGCCGTCATAAAGTTTTGTTTTCATATCGTCGCCGATTTTAGCGAAAATCTCATCTGCCGCAGGCGCTTTTTTGCCGTCTTCCAGCTCTTTGCTGCGTTTTATCACATGCTCATTTGTATCTTTAAGAATCTGCCTGATTTCATCTTCGGTAGCGCCTGCAAAGACCGGCGTTATTGCATCGAAGCCCAGCACTTTAGCCGCCCAGCCCAGGTGCGTCTCAAGGATCTGTCCAACGTTCATTCTGCTTGGCACGCCCAGTGGATTAAGACATATATCAATTGGCGTGCCGTCTTCCATATAAGGCATATCTTCTTCGGGCATAATTCTTGCGATAACGCCTTTGTTTCCGTGACGTCCCGCCATTTTATCGCCGATGCTCAGCGTTCGTTTGGTGGCGACATAAACTTTCACCATCTCAAGAACTCCGCTTGGTAATTCATCGCCGTGCTTCATTCGCTCCAGCTTTGCTTTTGCCTCTTCGGCAAGTTCTTTAATTCTCGGCATATATTTATCGACAATCTGCTGCGCCTGCGGCCGAACATTGGCAGGTTTTACCCACGCGATATCGAAATTCTGAATCTGCTCGAAAATAACTTCCATATCTTCGCTGACGCCGACTTTCTGCCGCGTTGTCGGGTCAACTAATGTTACACCGTCAATCTTTTCGGTAATCTCTGCGACCATTTGCTTGAAGAAAGTGCTCTGACGGAGCTTCATTTCGTTTTCGTATTCCTTCATTTTCTGCTTCTGAATCTTTTTCAGGTCTTCGCTGCCGGCGCCTTTGCGGGTAAAGCGGCTGGTCTTGATAACAATGCCGTTATATCCGCTGGGCATTTCAAGCGAATCGTTCTTTACATCTTCGCCTGCCCGGCCGAAAATCGCGTGAAGCAGTTTTTCTTCAGGCGTAAGTTCTGTTTTGCTCTTTGGCGAAACTTTTCCTACAAGAATATCGCCTGCGTCCACTCGTGTGCCTTCGCGAACTATGCCGGTTTCATCGAGATTCCTCAGCATTTTTTCGCCGACATTTGGTATATCGCGGGTGAACTCTTCACGCCCGAGTTTTGTTTCACGAACTTCAATGCTGAACTCGTCGATATGTATGCTTGTAAATGCGTCTTCACGCACAAGCTTTTCGCTTATAAGAATAGCATCCTCAAAGTTGAAGCCGTCGAACGGAATAAAAGCTGCAAGCACGTTCTTTCCAAGAGCCAGCACACCGTTTGCTGTTCCGCCGCCGTCGGCGATAATTTCGTTTTTCTTTACTTTTTGTCCCAGTGATACTATTGGCTCCTGGTTGAGACAGGTCCTTTCGTTAAGTCCGACGAACTTTTCAAGCTCGTAAATATCCGTATCGTTGATAACAATCTTTTTCGCATCGACGGCTGTTACTATGCCGCCGCTTTCTGCACGCACCACCATGCTCGAGTTCTGAGCAACATATGCTTCCATACCGGTTATGACTATAGGCTGTTCTGTCTTCAGCAGCGGAACTGCCTGACGCATCATGTTTGAACCCATCAACGCTCTGTTGGCGTCATCGTGTTCCAGGAACGGTATTAATGCAGCAGACACACCGACAATCTGTTTGCTCGATATATCTACATAATCCACTTCTTTGCTTTCAACCTGAGACAGTTCGCCGAACTTTCTGGCAAGAACAATGCCTTCCTGCAGTTTGTCGCTGCCTTTTTTTATGACGCTTGGCGGTGAAAACGTTAGTTCCATTTCCTCATCCGCTCTCAGGTAAGCTACCTCGCCGGTAAGTTTGCCTTTGTCCGCTTTTCTATATGGCGTCAAAAGGAATCCGTATTCGTCAATCTTCGAGAAAATCGCAAGTGACGCGATAAGTCCGATGTTGGTGCCTTCAGGCGTTTCAATAGGACATATTCTGCCGTAATGGCTTATATGAACGTCGCGAACTTCGAAGCCCGCGCGTTTACGGTTAAGACCGCCCGGGCCCAACGCTGATAATCTTCGTTCGTGAGTAAGCTGACTTAGAGAATTTGTCTGGTCAACGACCTGGCTCAGTTCGCCTCTGCCGAAAAAGTATTCGATACTGCTCGATACACTTTTTGAATTAACAAGGTCGGCGATTCGCTCGATTTCCTTCGGGTCCTTCATACTCATACGTTCCTGCACCGTTCTGCGCAGTTTCAAAAGACCCTTGCGTATTTCATCCGCCGCCAGTTCATCTATTGTTCTAAGTCTTCTATTGCCCAAATGGTCGATATCGTCGATAACGCCCTGACTGTTTCGCAATCCGACGATATATCGCATCGTATTGAGAAAATCTTCCGGCCTGAGTGTCATTTCGTTTTCTGCAACAGTTTGTTTGAATTTGCGGTTAAGTCTGAATCTGCCTACTCTGCCGAGCCGATAACGGTCGCCGTCATAGAATTTCTCCTTAAATAGAGTTTTTGCTTTTTCTATATTCGGCGGATTTCCCGGCCGCAATCTCGCGTAAAGTTTCAGCAGTGCCTCGTCATGGCTTTCGCAATCGTCTTCCGCCAGAGTATTCAGCACCAGCGGGTCTGCGACTTTCTCAATCACCTCTATCTTTCCGATTATAGTTCTACCATTAGGCCTAAACCACTCATCTCTTATTTCCGTCTTTTCTATTCTATCAGCGTACCAAATAGCACTATCTACCTCGAATGGTCGCATTATTTGAGGTTGACGTGCTCCAATTTCCAAAAGTGCTTTTATATATTTACGATAATCCTCCCCACTAAAAGTATCGGCCTCTTCCTTCTCAGAACCTTTGAGGTTTTTCTTATTAACAAGTATATTCCAAACAAAACGATCAATTATTGCAGCCATATCAGGCTTCAAAAATCTTAAAAGAGTAGATATTTTTCCTTCTCCAATTTGAGCTGGCCTATCAAGTACTTTTGAAAGTTCTTTATAGGCTTCAATTACACACTCTAAATCTGAATGATTTGGGATACCTTTCAATTTCTCTATGCCAGGAGCACTCCACTTTTTTATTTCTTCTTCGCTACACTTTTCAATTTTATCCCCCTGAGCCTTTGCTCGCCCTTTTTGAGTAAAAAGTTTATAATCATTAACCCACAAAAGCTCTTCTTTATTTATATAGCCTCGCTCTAAAATTTTAGGTGAAGCTTTCTCTAATTTTTTCCTCAAATCAGCTTGGGTAATACCGGATTCACTCTCTTTTTCTTCATTTTCATAGAACTTTTTCAATAAGTTCTTCAATCCACTACTCTCGACCTTACCTCCAATTTTATCGCTCCGCTGAATTTGTCCTATTCTGTCGCCGATTTGCGTCCCGGCTTCGACAATAATTTCGCCCGACTCGGTATCTACTACAGGCCCGACCGCCCACATCGTTGGGTCAAGTTTATCTACGGATAATGTCTTTGTCTCATAGAACAGCCGGATAATAGATTCCGCTTTGCTGTAATCTTCGCTCATTGCCTTAAGAAATAGCGTCGCTGGAATCTTGCTCGACTGGTCGATGCGGACAATCAAAACGTCTTTTCGTGTAACG
Source organism: Phycisphaerales bacterium (assembly GCA_003142595.1). Lineage (GTDB taxonomy): Bacteria > Planctomycetota > Phycisphaerae > Sedimentisphaerales > UBA12454 > UBA12454. The sequence continues at coordinate 76,785 of PLMU01000014.1, read as the reverse complement.
GAAATTTCAATCCAGCTTCCGCGTTCAGGAATAATTCTGCCGCCGTGCAGAACTCTGTCGCCTTCCTTGCTTTCGATAAGAAAATCCACGCCGGGAGAACGGTGAAGCTGATTGACGATTACTCTTTCGGCTCCGTTGATGATAAACTCACCGCCGCCAATCATTATCGGTATCTCTGCAAGATAAACCACCTGCTCAGCGACATCCGCGGCGTCTTTACGCTTCATCCGGCAGCGTATTTTCATAGGATAACCGTATGTAAGACGCAGTTCTCTGCATTCATTCGGCGAATAGCGGGGCTTGTCAAGTTCATAGCCAAGGCATTCAAGGCTCACCGTTTTGTCATAGCTCTCTATCGGGAAAATTTCCTGGAACAGAGCTTCCAAACCGATGTTCTTTCTTTTTTGGAACGAGACACCTTCCTGCAGAAATCTTTCGTAACTTGCCCGCTGAACCTCGATAAGGTCCGGAATAGCCATTGCATCTGAAATCTTACCGAAATCGCGAATTGTCTTTGTGCCCATTACAGACTCCCGTATTGGAATTTAAAATTTTAATTTTAAGGAAAGCTCGCCGAAAGCGTTCCTCAAATTTTCAATTTTAAATTTTAAATTTCAAATTTATTTTATCTCGACAGTAGCGCCGGCCGATTCAAGCTGCTTCTTTGCTGCCTCGGCTTCGTCTTTGCTAAGACCTTCCTTAACAGTCTTTGGTGCTCCCTCGACAAGGTCTTTTGCCTCTTTAAGGCCAAGTCCCGTCAGAGCGCGAACTTCCTTGATAACCTGGATTTTTTTCTCTCCAATCACCTTGAGGACGACTTCGAAGCTGGTCTTTTCTACTGCTGCTTCGGCTGCTGCTGCCGGACCTGCCATCATAACCGCGCCGCCTGCTGCCGGTTCGATGCCATGAACTTCTTTAAGATAATCGCCCAGTTCTTTTGCCTGCATCAATGTCAGCTTTACGATTGAATCGCCAAGCTGTGATATTTCAGGACTCCACTGCTTTGTTGTTGTTTCGTCTGCCATTTTATTTACTCCTGTTTCGTCGCTTCGCGTCTGCCCCGGCTACACCGCCGTGTTTAACCCTTTTCAGGGACACCCGCAAAAAGCAAAAATTAACTTTTATAAATTTTTAAATCAGCCATCCGCCCCAAGGCGGATTCCAAAGTTTTTAGTTTTTATTTTTAAATTTTAAGTTTCTTTACGCCGCCGCCGGTGTTGCTTCTTCCTTGTCCGCAAGCGTCTTTATGCAGCCTGCGATAATTCCCGCAGGTGCTCCAATCGCTGATGCCAGTCTTCTTGCCGGTGAATTGGCAAGCATAATAATCTCGCCTTGAAGCTCGGCTCTGCTTTTCATCTTCGAAAGGCCTTGTGCCGCATCTGCGCCCAGTACTGTGCCTTCGACGTATGCGCTTCTGATTTTTACCGTGATTTTTTTCGGAATTGCCGCTATTTCTCTTGCGACATCGACGATATTATCGCCGCCGTATGCGACTGTGCATGAACCGGTTAGAAACAGGTCCATTGCGTTTGTTTTATCGAGCGATTTCATCGCCTGACGCATCATCGCATTTCTTACCATTGTAAGTTTGATGCCTTTGTCGCGAAATTTGCCGCGAAGATTATTATTGGTAACGCCGTCGACGCCGGTTATATCCAGTACCATAAAATCGCTGACGCTCTTAAACTTGTTCTCAAGTTCACTTATTAAAAGTTGTTTTACATTTTTACTCATATCTGCACCTTAAAATTATTGCCCGCTTTTTATCCGCCTCAGGCGGAATGGCGGGTTAGTTAAATTCAGAAATATCCACCATAACGCCGGGGCTCATTGTCGCTTTTATCGACACCTTTTTAATATAGGTGCCTTTGGAGCTCGCGGGTTTTATCTTCTTTATTACTTCCATAAATGCCCGGATATTGTCGATTAATTTGCTATCATCGAAGCTGAATTTACCGACAACTGTATGAACATTTCCGCCGGTATCTGCTTTGAATTCCGATTTGCCGGCCGCAAATTCCTTCACAGCGGTAATAACATCCAGCGTAACCGTTCCATTTTTCGGAGATGGCATTTTGCCCTGAGGACCCAGCACTTTGCCGAGCCTGCCTGCTTTGCCCATTACTTTAGGCGAGGCCACTGCTACATCGAAATCCATCCAGCCGCCGGTAATCTTCTTTACCAGTTCATCGCAGCCGGCTTCGATAGCTCCTGCCTGTTTAGCTGCTTCGATATCGGAGTCTTCGCAAAACGCTATTACCTTCTTGCTCTTGCCGATTCCGTGAGGCAGTGAAATTGCGCCGCGAATAATCTGGTCGGCTTGCTTAATGTCGATTCCCAGCCAAACTACACAATCGACGCTCTGGTCGAACTTCATTGGGGAAAAAGCTTTAACTTTCTTTACCGCATCGACCAGCTTGAACGGCGTTTCTGGCAAATCCTTTGCCGATGCTTTGTACTTCTTACTTCTTACTATTTTCATTTTTTTATTCTCCGCAAAAAGTTATCTTTTCGCTCCCACTGTTTTTCGCCGTGGTGCGCTTAACGATATTTTTAATTCATCCGCCCGCAGGCGGATTCCACAATTTTAAATTTTAACTTTTAAATTTTAAATTACTTCTCTATCTCTATTCCCATACTCCTTGCCGTGCCTTCTATGATTCTGCACGCATGGTCTATATCGAAAGCGTTAAGGTCTTTCATTTTCCTCTCGGCTATTTTCTTAACCTGTTCCTTGGTTACTTTGCCGACTTTTTCCTTGTTTGGCGTTCCGCTGCCCTTTGCGACCTGTGCTTCCTGTCTCAGCAGAACTGCGGCCGGCGGACTTTTTACGATAAATTCGAATGTCCTGTCAGCATAAACAGTTATTTCTACAGGAACTGTCATTCCATTCAGCTCTTTTGTTCTTTCGTTGAACTGCTGAACGAACTGACCGATATTTACGCCGTGCTGGCCCAATGCGGGTCCTATTGGCGGGGCTGGTGTTGCCTGGCCGCCTGGTGCCTGTAATTTAATCTTGCCTGTAATCTCTTTTGCCATTCTAAATTTCCCTTTTTAATCAGCGTAATCTGCGATTAAAATTCCGTTATATTTTTTCTATCTGCCAATATTCGATATCAAGAGGAGTACTTCTTCCAAATATCGTAACTATTACACGGACAACGCCGCGTTCTGTATCGATTGAATCTACTGCGCCTTCGAAGTTTTCAAACGCTCCTTCGCGAATCTTGACGATATCGCCCTTGGCGAAATCAACCTTGATATTTGCCGCTGTTTGTTCGCCGACTTTTTCTACTTCGCTCAGCATTTTGGCGACATCTGTATCGCTCATTGAAACGGGCAATCCTTCCGTTCCGACAAAATCGCCTACTCCGACTGTTTCTTTTATGAGAAACCATGCCTTTTCGCTTATTTTGTTTTCGGCATCCGGTTCTATTTCCATAAATACATAACCGGGATATAGTTTTCGCTTTTGCACTTTTTGTTTACCGCTGCGAATTCGCTTGACCTGCTCTACCGGCACAACGACTCTGCCGATAACGCTTTCAAGGCCTTCCAGCGTAACCTTACGCATAAGCGTTTCTTTTACTTGTTCCTCCCTGTTGGAGGCTACTCTTAGTACATACCACCGCATATTTTCTCATCCTGAATCGTTTGTTATCCTCCTCCATAGAGGGGTAACAAACTTAAATCCCAATTACGTTCGTGAAAAACATATCGAAAACGAAGTCAGCCGCTCCGAGCATAAACGCCATTAAGAACACTACGATAATTACTACAAACGTTGATGTTACTATTTCTTTTCTCGAACTGAAGCTTACTTTTTTCAGTTCGCCTTCTGACGCTATCAAAAAGTCTGCCACTGTTGGCCGGTTGACCAGCCAGTAGAGAAACGCTGCGATTAACGCAAAGAGTCCCAGCGGTACAGTTGCGCTTATCCACAGGCCTGTTGCCTGGGTAACATCTAATGTTCCCTGGAGCTTATCATAAAGTCTCCAGCAGCCGATACCTGCCAAAAGTGCCAGTGATATCGCGCTCCAAAGTCGGGTATCCTTACCCTGGCCCCATTTATATTGCTGTATAAGCATTTATGCCCTCAAAAATTTTAACAAACGGTTCCATCGTCGTTTATCTATTCTTTAACTCTTACTTTGCTCTTATATTATTTTTTGTTGTAGACTTTACAACTCGTCATCTACTTTTCTTACTTCGCTATTATCTTCGTTTACAACTCACCGCAGTTTTTTTCGGTTCCGCTATTTCCTTTATTTTTTAGCTTCCCGCTGCAACTCATCTTACTTTGCTATTTCTTTCGTTTATAGCTCGTCGAATTCTTTTCGACTTCCGCTATTTCCTTCAGCCTCCTGTTTTCTTTAGCTTTCCGCTAAAGCTCGTCTTGCTTTGCTATTTCCTTAATTTATAGCTCGTCGCAATTTCTCGACTTCGCTATTTCCTTTAGCACCCTGTTTCCATCTTTTTCCGCCCCGCCGGCTTAAAAAAAGCAGGCCAGGGAGGAATTGAACCCCCAACCTTTGGTTTTGGAAACCAACGCTCTGCCAATTGAGCTACTGGCCTAATTTTATAACTCACAAGCGTCTCTCTTCGCTTCTAATTTGGTTGCCCGGCGAACTATTTACGTCTTAACTTGTGAACCGTCCGCTTGCGCTCATGCTTGCAGAACTTCTTAAGTTCAAGCTTAGGAGTTCCCTGCGATACATTAATCTGCGTTCGGTAATTCCGCTGACCGCATTCTTTGCATTCAAGCCAGACAGCTTCGCGTTTTTTCGCCTTGGCCATATTTATCCTGTCTAAACATTTATTAAACGGCAATCCCGGTTTATCGGGACTGCCGTTCTAATTTCAAAATTACTTATTTAATAACCTTTACTACAACGCCTGCACCAACGGTTCTGCCGCCTTCACGAATCGCGAAACGCAATCCATCTTCCATAGCGATAGGAGAAATAATCTCAACTTCCATCGCAATGTTATCGCCAGGCATACACATCTCGGCCGGTTTTCCTTCACGACTCTTTATAGCTTTTACCGAGCCGGTAACATCCGTGGTTCTAAAATAGAACTGAGGTTTATAGCCTGGGAAGAATGGTGAATGACGTCCGCCTTCATCTTTTGTCAAAACGTAAACTTCCGCCTCGAAATGAGTGTGAGGAGTAATAGAACCCGGAGCAGCAACAACCTGACCTCGCTCAAGCTCATCCTTCTCAACACCTCTCAGAAGGATACCGACGTTGTCGCCGGCCTGACCCTGGTCGAGAGTTTTGTTGAACATTTCAACGCCGGTTACTACCGATTTCCTTGTTTCCTTGTTCAAGCCGATGATGGCGACTTCCTCGCCAACCTTTACAACGCCGCGCTCGATACGGCCGGTGCCGACTGTGCCGCGACCCTTAATGCTGAATACGTCTTCAATAGGCATAAGGAAAGGCTTGTCAATTTCTCTCACAGGAATCGGAATATATTCGTCCATAGCCTTAATCAGCTCAATTATGGGCAGACAGGCCGGGTCGTCAAGTTTGGTGGCCTTCATTGCTGTAATTGCTGTGCCGCGAATAATCGGCGTCTTGTCGCCGGGGAAGTCGTACTTGGTGAGCAGGTCGCGGATTTCCATTTCCACAAGTTCTATAAGCTCAGGGTCGTCAACAAGGTCAACCTTATTAAGGAAGACCACGATTCTCGGCACGTTTACCTGACGAGCGAGCAGGATGTGCTCTCTTGTCTGCGGCATCGGACCGTCATAAGCACTGACGACGAGAATGGCACCGTCCATCTGAGCGGCACCGGTAATCATGTTCTTTACATAGTCGGCGTGGCCCGGGCAGTCAACGTGAGCATAATGACGAGTCTCGCTTTCGTACTCAACGTGAGCAGTGGAAATCGTAAGAATCTTCGTCGGGTCACGTCTTCCCTGCGACTCAGACGCCTTGGCGATGTCGTCATAGGATTTGAATTTGCTAAACCCTTTGAGTTCCATTACCTTTGTCATTGCTGCGGTAAGAGTGGTTTTGCCGTGGTCAACGTGTCCGATTGTGCCGACGTTAACGTGCGGTTTTTTCCTTTCAAATACTGCTTTAGCCATTTTTTGGTAACCTCCAACTATGTTTTATGTTTTTTTATTCTAAACTTATATACCGTTATCGATTTTAAAACCAAATAAGCCCGCTGCGAGCTATAGCAAACTCAGCTGCTGATGGGATTTGAACCCGTGACCTCGTCCTTACCAAGGACGCGCTCTACCAACTGAGCTACAGCAGCAAATATTTTTTTCACTGCCCCGATGCGTCGGGGTCTTCGCTCTGCTTCGACGCTTCGCTACGACGCTTCGCTTCGACGATAAATATTCAAAAACTACTTATCAGCACTGAAAACAAATAATTCCTGCCGTGGCGAGGACAAGTTTAATGCCCTTTGATAAAAAATGCAAAGGGACTCTCTATAAAAAAATCGCAAAAAGCGAACTCAACAGTATAAAGAAGGCCAAAAAAAATGCAAATGATTAAAATAAAAAAAATAAATTTTTTTGTTCAAAAAGAGTAGTTTTTATCTTATAATAAAGATATGTTTTATATGTTTACCTGTTTTATCATATTAATAATGGTTTTATATCCTATATATATGGTATGGCGTTAAGATTTGAGGACTTTATAAGTCCTGTATTTCTCTGTTATCTCCTCAAAATAGGCGGGCTGTTCCCGGTTTTAAGCCATATTCTCTTTTCCTTTTGCCTTTTCCTGCTATTCCTTTGCGCCAGCTTTTTCAAGCAGTTGCACAATGTCTGCGTGTCCCTTCTCTTTCGCTATCATAAGGGCAGTTGTGCCGTTGTTGGCCTTCAATTTGACATTAGCGCCCTTTTCCAAAAGAAGCCTGACGACCTCCGTATGACCGTTGTATGACGCTGCTATCATGGCAGTTACACCGTCTGTGGTTCTCTTCGCATTTATATCGGCGCTCTTTTCCAAAAGTAGTTTGACGACCTCCGTATGGCTTTTCTCTGACGCTACCATCAGGGCAGTTGCGCCGTCTGTGGTAGTCTTCACATTTACATCAGCGCCCTTTTCCAAAAGCAATTTGACGACCTCTGGATGGCTTTCCTGCGATGCCACATACAGGGCCGTTGTACCATATTTATCTTTGGCATTGACCTCGGCTCCCTTTTCCAGAATGAGCTTAATGACCTCCGTATGACCGTTGTATGACGCTGCCATCAGGGCAGTTGCTCCGTTGTCGGTTCTCTTCAAATTTACCTTGGCACCCTTTTCCAAAAGCAGCTTGACGACCTCTATATGGCCTTGCCACGATGCCTGCCATAGAGCAGTTGCACCGTCGTTATTCTTTGCATTGACATCGGCGCCCTTTTCCAAAAGCAGCTTGATGATCTCTGTATGGCCGTTCTGCGACGCCATCCACAGGGCAGTTGCACCGTCGTCGGTTTTCTTCACATCTACATTAGCGCCTTTTTCTAAAAGTAGCCTAACAACCTCTATATGGCCGTTTTGTGTCGCCATATACAGGGCAGTTGCGCCTTTAGTGATCTTCGCATTGACATCAGCGCCTTTTTCCAAAAGCAGCTTGACGACATCTGTATGGCCGTTCTGCGACGCTATCAACAGTGCCGTTGCGCTTTCAGTGGTTTGCTTGGTATTAACATCAGCACCTTTTTCCAGAAGAATCTTGACAATTTCTGCATGGCCCCTCTTCGCCGCTACGTAGACGGCCGTTGCGCCATCGTTAGCCTTCACATTGACATCGGCGCCCTTTTCCAGCAGACACTTGACGACCTCTGTATGGTCGTTCTGCGATGCTAACATCAGGGCAGTTGCGCCGTCGTCGGTTTTCTTCACATCTACATTATCGCCTTTTTCGAGTAAACATTTAATGACATCCGTATGGCCATTCCACGCCGCTACTATAAGGGCCGTTGCGCCGTCGGTGTTTCTCTTTAAATTTACATCCGCCCCTTTCTCCAGCAGGAGCTTGACAACATCAACACGGCCATCCTGTGAGGCTTGCCACAAGGGAGTCCTGCCGTCGTCAACCTTCGTATTTACATCAGCGCCTTTTTCCAGTAGCAGCTTGACGATTTCAGCATGACCCTCCTGCGCTGCCCCATACATAGATGTTCTACCCTCGTTATCTTTTGCATTAACATCAGCACCCTTTTCCAGCAGAAGCTTAACTACTTCCGTATGACCATTTTGCGCCGCCCACATCAGTGCCGTTACACCGTCTTTATCTTTGGCATTAATATCTGCGCCCTTTTCGAGCAATGATTTGACTGTTTCCGTCTGGCCATAGTATGCCATCTGCATTAAGAATGTGCCTTCGCTTCCCCCGGCATTGACATCAATTCGTGCCGACAGGTTGTTATTTTTTGCAGCTTGAAATTGTTGGGTATTATTGTCTGATATATCTGTGCCAGCAAAGGCCGCAGGTATCAAATAAATACACATCATAGAAAACAGTATTCGTTTCATAAGATTCTCCTTTTCCTTAAGCTAATACCTATTTAAGCTGTGATTTCCCATATAACCTCATATGTTCTTTTCAACTACACCGCTGAACCTGATTTCCAATAGAATACCAAACCTGTCTTAAAAAATCGAGCTTTTTTTAATTATAAAACTCGTGCAAAAACTCGTGCAACCCAAACTGCTGCAATACAAGATACTATGCATATGACAACATTTATTATTATTACTTGTTTCAGAGGTGGAGTCCATAACAGCCATCTGAACAGTTTAATTCTTGGGATAATTCTCAAAAATAATATGTCCAGCAATACAGGCAATATTATCAAGTAGATTAACAGAAACAGCAAAGACAGCAAAATGGGCGGCATTTTGTCTGCAAGTGCAAGGTTATCAATTATCGTCCACAACATAAACAACGTATAGGGATTGACAAATAATATGCTAAAAATAAAATGAGCTAAGAATACCGGCCAGAACCGCCTTGAACGAGGTTCTAAATCTTTATTCATGAAACGAATCAAACCAACTTTAACCAATGGCCCTAACAAAACATACACAATAAACCATGTATAGCTCAGATTAATGATAGTTTGACCTAATGCCATCATTGCTCCATCGTACGTTCCACTGTCATACTCATACATAGAATACTTCTACATTTCTTCTCTCTTAGCTGGGATTTCCCATATAACCTCGTATATTACTTTTCAACTACACCGCTGAGCCTGATTTCCAATAGAATACCAAACCTGTCCTGAAAATCAAGATTTTTCCCCTCACCGAATTTAAGATTTGATATTTGAAATTTCAGAAACGATGAACCCCGTCATACGAACAATGACCCCGCGATAACGCTTGAGGCTCTGTAATTTTTAACCCCGCTTCGGGGGTCTCCGCTACGCTTCGACAAAGCGCGCAATATAAAAGTTGCGCGCTCTAAAAAAATAAAAAAATTTATGTCCTTATCCGGCAAAGACTTACAAATTTAACCTCTCGAATTTTGTTCGAATTTTCGCACAAAGCGCGCAACTTCCTCCTAAGGGTAGAGAGGCATTATAGCCACCAAAAGCCTAAGAGTAGATAGGCGTTATAGCCATCCCGATGCGTCGGGATCTGCGCTGCCCCCTGCGGGGGTTTGCGCTGCGGCTTCAACGGCTCCGACGAAAGCACTAAGACACGAAGAAAAATCAAATATTAAAAATTACAAACGACAAACCCCTTGATATCCGCCTGAGGCGGATAAAAATCAAGGGGCTAAATATCCCCCCGGCCCCTGCGCGGGGATGTATCACAGGTCCGGGGGCTAAGCTAAAAAATGGCAATAAACCCCGCACCAATTCATTATACCGTGGTGATATAGAGGAATAAATGAATTGTAAATTGGTGCGGGACAGGCAAGAAAGACATGGATAAAGAAAAATCAACATATCTGATAAGGAAAGTTGGAGGACGAGATGTTAAACTCGATGCGGATATTCTCTATCATCGGAAAATTATCAATTCAACGCTGATAGTCTCAAAAGGCGGAGAGGTTTTCGCACGAAATCGAAAGACAAGAAAAACTACCGCGCTGGCGAGAATAATACTGAAAGCCAAAAAAGGACAAATCGTCGACCATATAAACAGAGACCCGCTGGATAACCAAAGGAGCAATCTGCGAATTGTAACGCATAGGCAAAATATGCTTAACCGAATCCTGAAAAATTCGACGGGATTTATCGGAGTGCACAAAGTACATAAAAGAAAACATAAGAGAATTAAAACGGTTTACTGCGCAGTATATATCTCCGAAAAAAGGCCCCTTCGACATGGTTCGACTCCTTCGACTTCGCTCAGGACAGGTGCGCTCACCACCGGCGCTCAGGGCAGAGGGCATTACTTCAACAGCAGCTTTACGCGTAACGGGCTGATACTGGCGGCTATGGCGAGAGATAAATTCATTATCGAAAATAAGGATGAAGAATACGCACCACTGAATTTTCCAATATTCAAAAAAGAACCATTCAAAACCTTTCTGCTGAAGAGCGATTTGTGCCAGATGAGAGATAAACGAATTGAAGATTTAAAATTTAAAATTTAAGAGATTCTTCGCTTCGCTCAGAATGACAAACGCCGTTTTTGGCTCGTCTGCACCGTTTTCAGGCCGGCAATACAGTCAGGCATTGATAATTTTCACGTTTTATCATATAATATTGGGTTTTACGTACCCCCAACATTAAGTTGGGGGCTTTCGGATTAGTAAATATTGATTTGGGAATGAAAAAAATATATGTGGCTTTACCTCGGTATTTTCTCGGCCCTGTTTCTGGGGCTTTATGATATAAGTAAAAAACATTCACTGCAAAAGAACGCGGTTCTGCCGGTGCTGTTTTTCTCGACCGTTTTCGCGGCGGCGATGGTTATGCCGGCGATAATCCTTTCCGGTTTTTATCCTGAATATATGGCAAAGGCAGGGATATATGTTCCCGCTATTTCATTGACGGGACATCTGCATATTTTCGCCAAGTCGGCGATTGTCTCGGCATCGTGGGTCCTTAGCTACCTGGCACTAAAAAATCTTCCAATCTCGATTGCCACGCCGATATGGGCATCCGGGCCTCTATGGGTTCTGCTGGGAGCAATAGCCTTTTTTCATGAGCAGCCTACGACGCTGCAATACCTCGGTATGGGGACGATGATTGTATCGTATTACGCGTTTTCCGTGATTGGCAGCAAAGAAGGCATAAGGTTTCATGCCGATAAATGGGTTATGTTTATGCTGCTGGGGACACTAATCGGCACATGCAGCGCACTTTATGATAAATACCTGATTCAAAAGCTCGGATATTCGCCGGTGGCGGTGCAGGCGTGGTTTTCGATTTATCTTGTGGTGATACTCGGCGCGGTGGTGTCGGCGTTCTGGATTCCACAGCGAAAAAATCATACGCCTTTTGAGTGGCGGTGGAGCATTCCTTTTATCGGGGTATTTTTGATTGTCGCTGATTTCGCATATTTCAGGGCACTGACCTATCAAGGCTCACTTATCGCGATACTCTCTACGCTTCGATGCAGCAGCATAATAGTATCATTTATGGGCGGGGTTATACTGTTTAAAGAGATGAGGATGATGCATAAGGCCTTTGCACTGTGCGGAATATTGGCCGGGGTGTTTTTGATTTTAAGCTCAAAATAAAATCAAATCCGCCGTCGCCAAGGCTATGGCGGACAAGTATCAAAAATTAAAAATCAAAATTGCAGAAGCAGAGACCCTGGTATTATTAAAATGTACCTTTCAGCAGACTTTGGTGGTATAATGCCTCGCTGTGTAATTTTTTTATTGTTCTGATTTTAAGGTTTTTAATATGCCATTTAAAACACTCGGTCTTTCTGACCCATTAGTGCGGGGCATTCTTGCCACGGGCTATGTCGCTCCTACCGAAATTCAGTCTCAGGTAATTCCGTTGGCCATCGAAGGCAAGGATATCATCGGCTGTGCCCAAACCGGCACAGGCAAAACAGCAGCTTTTGTGCTGCCTATTTTAAACCGACTCAGCCACGAACACGCAACGAAAAACAAACACATAAAAGCGCTGATTCTCACGCCAACGCGCGAGCTGGCGGTTCAAATCGAACAGTGCATTATCGGCTACGGGCGATTTTTGAATATGCGAACTCTTGCCGTTTACGGAGGCGTAAGTATAGGAGCGCAGTTTTCCGCGCTTCGACGCGGCGTCGATATTATTGTCGCAACGCCCGGAAGACTGCTAGACCATATGTATCGGAGAAGTATCGACCTGAGGCATGTTGAAGTTCTGGTTCTGGATGAAGCAGACCGTATGTTCGATATGGGCTTTATTAACGATGTTCGCAAAATCATCGCGGCTGTGCCGGAGAACCGTCAAACGCTTCTATTTTCGGCAACCATACCACAGGAAGTAAAAAACCTCGCGGCGGGGATACAGAAACATCCGAAAATATTTCAGATTGGTCAGGAACATAATCCAATCGATACCATTACGCAGCATATCTATCCTGTAAGCAAAGAGCAGAAAATGGATCTCCTGATGTATATGCTCCAAAAAGGCGGAATGTATAGCGTTCTTGTTTTTTCGCGCACAAAACACGGCGCCGATAAAATCAATCATCGGCTTGACCGGGCAGGGATTAAATCCATCGCGATACACTCCGGCCGAACGCAGGGGCAGCGCAGCCGAGCGATGGAAGGTTTTAAAGCCAACAAATTTCAGGTTATGGTCGCAACAGATATCGCAGCACGCGGAATAGATGTCGAGGGAATTTCACACGTCGTAAACTTCGATGTGCCGGCATTCGCGGAGGACTATATCCATCGCATCGGCAGAACGGGCAGAGCCGAGGCCAAGGGCGACGCGATTACTTTGATTTCGCGCGATGAAGACAAATATCTGCGCCAGATTGAAAGATTCATCGGCTGCAAATTCAAAATGGAAAGATGTCCGGGCTTTGAATATACCGCCCCGCCTATGCCGACTAGACAATCTGAAGAAAGACCTCATACGGCATCGCACGGGCATAAATTTTCTACGCCGGGCAAAAAAAGATTTCGTCCCCGCTGGAAAAGAAGATAACCTGCTGACCAACTATTCTATTCTTCGTAGCCGCTGAAGGGAACCCACATACTCTTCTCAGTTCCAATTACGGTGCTGTAAGTATGCAGCATTCCAAAATTGGAGCAGCGAATCGAATACCAGTTTATATCCTTATTATGCGCTAGCTCCTCTTTGATTTCATCAACTACAACGACGCTGGACTTTTCCTGGGTATGCATCTTCTCGATAATATAGTCCTGGTCATCTTCCGTCAAAAAGGAATACACCGGGCTTATCGAGTGTCTGTCGACGATATCGACGATATCTTCGGGGAATATTTCCGTTTTGGGGTCAATTTCAATATTCATTATGCTGAGCTGGCCAAACAGGCCTTTTAGTTTTTTTGCCTTTGAAGAAGGATAGGTAGTAAGACAAGGCACTTCTATTTTAAAGATAACATCGGTCTGGGCCCTGACTGAAGGAGTTCTGACTGAATATGTACACAGGTATCTGACAAGGCATTTTTCGCCGGACTTTGGCGTAATTTTTTCTATGAAGAAAGGATAATCGAAATCGATATTAACGCGAGAGGCTGAGAGCTTTGCGACATAATCGGCGATATTGGCCCTGAGAGTCTTTGTTCCGATTCTTTCGCGATGCTGATGCAGAACGCCGATGAATGTATCGATCCATCTGGCTTCGAATTCGTGCATAATCCTTGCGCTAATGGAAATATTGGCGATGGTCTGCTGACCATCAGGATTTGCTTTGGATAGCACCTTCATCGGGAATGGAAGGTTTTTCATACCGACATCAACGAGATATCTTTTATCATCAGTCATTTTTTGCTCCTTTATTATTTTCCGCTTTGGGACGCCTTACGGCGCAGGACTTCAATTTGTGAAGCCAAAATCCGCCATTTATTAATTTTCAAACCAAACACTTTTATATCGCTTGTTTTATCAGCAAAATTCCAAATCTGCTGTTTTTTATCTATCTGGCCCTGGAGTTTTAATCCGAGAAATTCAAATTTTTTACATACATCGCCGATAATCGGCTGGAACTGTTCCAGATTTTCGCTGAAAAACACAATCGCGTCAAGTCCGCCGAGCATTGAAATAAAGCTGCCGATGTATTTAACAACATTATACAGATAAATTTCCCGCGCGAAATCTTTTTTCACATTTCTTTTGCCGCTGATAACCTCAAATAAATCGGTTTTTTCGCCTGTCAATGCCGTAAAACCGCTTTGGCTCGAAAGAAGCTGATTAATCTGCTCAAACCGCATTCCCATCGAATGAAGATAAAATATAATTGTCGGGTCAATATCGCCGCAGCTTGTGCCGGACAGTATTCCCTCTGTCGGAGTAAAGCCCATACTCGAATCAACCGGCAGGCCGTCTTTTACGGCTGTGATATTCGTATGCTCATCCAGATGGACGCAAATAATTCTTTGAGAGCTTTTTTTAATAAGAGGCTTTATCTGTTTTGATGCCCAGGAGTGAAAAAGACCGAATCTTCCGGTTCGCCTTATGCCTTTGTCGCTAAGCTGATACGGCACAGCATAGCTGCTGACTTCGGCGGGTAAATCGAGGAAAAAGGCTGTATCGCAAAGAAGAATGTGCGAAAGGTTCGGCAGTATATCAATATAATAGCCGGCTGTTTTGGCGGTGATATCGTTATATTCGGGCAGAAAGCCAACACATTTTTCCAGTTCTTTTATGTTCTGTGCAGATAAAAAAGACGCAGGCTTTTTAATAATTTCGCCGCCATGATGTAAAAAATATCCGATTGACTCAATCTTTTCAAAGTTGTTTGTGCTTTTTGCAACAGTCTGCGACCAATCCGAGCGCAGCGAACATTTTTCCTCAGTGAGAATTTCTCCCTGGACTTTACACCAATGCAAATTAACGGTATCGGAATCAAAAAGCAGTATCATCTGGTTTTATCTCCTGCTTTGGCGGACAAATTTAATCCCTCCAAACAAATAACCCGCTCCTCATCGGCGGGAATACAAAGAACAGATGCCGGAGAGTTTTCTTTACTAAGCATGGCTATCTGCTTACCGTTATAATCACGGTTTGCGACACTGTCCAATGCGATGCCGCACCAATCCATGTTTTCACAAACCTTTTCTCTGACCTGCCAGTTATATACACCAATATCATCCGTGAAAACAAGAACATCGGCGCCGCCAAGAATCGCGGCATAACCGCCGATGTATTTTCTTATTCGATAAACATACATATCAAACGCAAGGTCGGCCTGGTCTTTGTCCTCGGGCGAAGTGTTTTTTATGATGTCCCTGATATCGCTTGAAAAACCTGAAATGCCCAGCAGACCGCTTTTTTTTGTCAAAAGGTCGAGCAAGTCATCCGGCCGATATCCGAATACACTCATCAGATATACCGTAAGCATAGGGTCGATATCCCCGCAGCGAGTGCTCATAACAAGACCTGTAAGAGGAGAATAACCCATTGAAGTATCGATTGAGTGGCCGTCTTTGATGGCCGCAATGCTCGAGCCGCCTGTGCCAAGATGACAGGCTATGATTTTGAGTTTTTCCGGAGAGGTCTTAAAAAAGTGTCCCGTTTCGAGAAGAACATTCAAATAAGACAGGCCGTGAAAGCCATATTTACGATAATTGAGTTTTTCCGTTACGCTTGCCGGCAATGCATAAGTGTAAGCGACGGCGGGCAGAGAAGAATGAAAGGCCGAATCAAAAGTTACATATTGTTTTACATCCGGCAGAGTTTGACGACATTCATTAATAACGCTAAGCGAAACGGGATTATGAATAGGCGCCAGCGGCAGACATAACTGCAGTTTTCTTAAAGTTTCATCATTAATAAATTCTGAACTTACGAAATAGTTCCCGCCGTGCACAAACCGATGACCAATAAGGTCGATATCAATTCTGTCTTTTAAACTTTTTAATATAAAAGCGGCGGCGTCTTTGTGAGTTTTAAGGGGAATAATATCCTTCTGAGTACTTTCGCCAATTTTATACTCGATAAAGGAAGGTTCCGTGCCGGTTACTCCTACGCGGTGGGCTTTTCCTGATACAGCCGCTTCAACAGTCCGGACATCAGCGGCCTTAAAAACTTTATATGTGAGCGACGAACTGCCGCAGTTAAAAACTAAAATGTTCAAGTTTAAATCCCTATTAAAAATCCCGCTATCAGCCCTATAGAGTAAATGAATTTCCCGCTGACAGCAAAGAAAAAAAGAAAAACAGAAATGGTCCCGGTTTCATAAGGGAATAAAAAAGTTTTTCCCCTGTTTGAATCTTTAGGCGGCGCGGAGACGGAATAATTGCATTAATCTGTCGCTGATAGGCATTTTACCTGCCGGCAGGTCTCGGGTCAGCCATTTGCCATTTTGCATCGTTAAAAGCGCCCAGATACTTACCCACCACAATCCCGACAGCCAGAACAGGCCATAGGCGTAAGACCAAATCGCTTCCGAACTTCGACGACGCAGAAAATAAAAAACAGCCGGTGCCGTTGAGGCGATTACCGCTCCAAACAAAACCTGCGATAAATATACACTGGGCTGCACAAGCATCCAGCCGGCTACCGCGAAAACCAGGACTCGCGACATAACCGGGTTGATAAATGATACTATGAAGTTGATTCTTGCTCCGCTTGTGTCTTTGCGGAATTTTTTAAATATAAATTTAATCATTACCCATGTTTCACGCACATTGCTCCTGGACCAGCGGAGCAGCATCTTGCAGAGCTGGCCGTAATCTGTCGGCACCATAGTATAAACCACAGCGTCAGACTGGAATCTGACATCGTAACCGTTTCGCAGAACGATATTTGTTATTGCCCTGTCTTCGCCGATAGTGGCGGGCCGGCCGAAAAATGTCTGATGGACCCACTCTTTAAGGTCTTTGATTATAACTTTTTTACGATAAGCGCTTAACGCCCCGGGGGTACAGAAAACGGTGTTGACCATACTCTGGCTTGCGCGAATAAAATCAAAACTGTATGCGAAAGACACCTCAAGCATTTTCGGGATAATTCCATCCCTGCGGTTGAGAACGCGAACGCTGCCGGCCACTGCGCCTACTTTGGAATCGGATACAAACGGACTGACGAGCCTTCGAATAGTATGACGTTCAATTATCGAATCGCTGTCTATTGTTACTATAATCTCTCCCCTGCCGCGAACTATGCCTTCGTATAACGCTGCGCGTTTGCCGCGATTCTTTTTAAAGTTTATCATTTCAATCCTGCCGGCTGATTCGCTGCAGGCCTTTTGTATCCAGGAAAGTGTGTCGTCTGCGCTGCCGTCATTGATAGCTATAATTTGAAGTTTATTAATTGGATAATCGCTTTTTAAAACGCTTCGCAGCGTCTTGAGCATATGTTTGCCTTCGTTGTAAGCGGGCACAATCACTGTGCAGTAAGGTAATTGCTGGTCAGTGCAGCTTCGCACGGGCCTGTAACCCAATACAAGCAGAACGCGCCACAGGAATACAGTAACATTCGATATAAGAAGCACACGGAAAGCATAAAAAAAGAACCAGCCCATCCTGCTCATACGAAGCTCTTCGAGCATAGTCCTGAAATCCGCAAGAGTCAAAAGACCGCTGTATATAATCATCGCCGTTATAAGCGCAATACAAATCTTTGCCGAAGAATCCGTTGTCAGCGGAAGACTTATACTGCTGCGGAAAGCTCCGCCAAACCGCGGCGAATAAATTGCGAGCCTGCTGGTCGGAGTTGCAACTGCACCGTAACCCTGAAAAAACTTCTTAACATCAAACATTAGAAACTTCCTCCAGCCCGCCAGCGACTGGTTATATGGATATATGGCGTGAAATATATGTTGGTCTTAACAGGATATGAAATCCACTTTCTTCCTGCGGTTTCTTACATATATACGAAAAATATCACTGTAGCAAAAATAGTATATAAAGTCAAACAAAAACGGAACCTCAAAGGGCTTATATCCGTATCTTTAATCAGTAATAAATCCAAGAATTTTAGATAAATTTAGTCCCCTTACAGTAGAAACATATGGGAAACCCTCGTTTTTTGATTAAAATTAAGCTTTTTATCATTTTATGATGACCCCGCCAATAGCGTCTGGCGGGCGAGCAGGGGAAAAAACGTGCATTGCAACATGGACGTGTTAAAATGTGGCGGAATTGATTTTGAGACGGTGAACGGAAAACGATAATGCGATTTATGAAATTTATCAGAGAATTCTTAAAGAACCCGAAACAGGTCGGGGCTGTTGCAGAAAGTTCAGGGTTTCTGGCCAGGAAGATGGCTCAGCAAATGGGTGGGGCAACCAACGTTGTTGAATTTGGGCCCGGCACAGGTTCTGTAACAACGGAAATTCTGCGTCATCTGCCGAAAAACGGCAAACTCACCTGCTTTGAAATCAACTCGAATTTTTGCGAGCGTTTGAAGTCGATAAAGGATTCACGGCTAAAAGTAGTCAATGACGATGTTCAGAACTGCGGCAAATATGTCGAACAATTTGATTGTATTCTTTCCAGCCTGCCTTTGGCGACATTCGGCAAATCAGATAGAGAAAAAATAATTGCTTTGTCCAGCAGGAGCAAAACCTATATTCAGTTTCAATACAATCCATTTCTGAAGCCGAAACTGAAACAGTATTTTCACGATGTAAAAATGAAATTCGTCCCCTTGAATATTCCACCGGCGTTTGTTTACATTTCTAAAAATCCAAAAAATGCCGAACTCGCAAACGCAATTTCCAAATAATTAAAAATCTTTAGCAAGCACAATTCCTGCCGACGGCCCATCGTGCAGTTCTGAGACGAGCGGGCGAACTTTAAATCCGCCAAGGTCAAGTTTATATTTGCCGGCGATTGAATGTCCGACAACATATCCTAAAACGCCGCCGAACAAAACATCGCTTGCCCAGTGGTCGCCCGAATCCATCATTCGATAACCCACAAAACCCGCACCTAAGTACGCGGGAATACCAATTTTAGGGCCGTAAAATTCATCCAGCACTGAAGCGACGGTAAAAGAACTTGCAGTATGACCGCTTGGCCAGGCATAATTGAAGCCATTCGGCGTATGATTGTTGACTATGCCTTTGAGCGCGAGTGTGGTAGCACCGGTAACGGCCAGGGCCCTCATCATAATCCAGCTTCGCTGAACATTTAAATCGTCTTTTTTGCTGGAGGCAACTGCGTACCAAATGCCCGTAATGGCAAAATGAGTGCCCGGATTACCCGCAAGATCGGTGAAATTGTCCAGGTCCTTTGGGAAAGACCTGTGCTTATCAAAATGCTCGGCAGCTTTATCATCGGCCCCGCTGTCGTGCAGCGCAATGCTGCCGCCGCCGGCAAGGAGCAAAAGAAGTAAATTGTCGCCGTTAAAATATGTCATTTTCGCGTCGTCCCAGGCAACTTTTGGAAACACCTTGGCGTCTTTCCAAATATCTCCTGTCGCAGGAACATAGCCGTTAACATCATTAGGCTCTTTGGAATCATTAGGTTCAGCGGAAAAAACTGGAAGACAAAAAATAAAAATTAAGAACAAAAATTTTAAATTTGAAATTTTAAATTTAAAATCCATTTTATTCCCATTCAATTGTCGCCGGCGGTTTCGAGCTTATATCGTAAACAACGCGATTAATTCCTCTGACTTCGTTTATTATACGATTAGCAATAATAGCAAGAACATCGTAAGGAATCCGCGAAAAATCGGCGGTCATAAAATCAGTCGTATCGACCGAGCGGATAGCGATAACATTATCATAGCTTCTTTCGTCGCCCATAACGCCGACAGTGGCGACCGGCACAAGCACGGCCAAAGTCTGCGAAACTTTTCTGTAAAGCTCGGCCGATTTAATCTCGTCTATAAGTATTTCGTCAGCTTCTCTAAGAATCTTAAGTCTTTCTTCTGTGATTTCGCCGATGATTCGCACGGCAAGTCCCGGACCGGGGAAAGGATGCCGCCAGACAATATTTTCCGGCAGCCCTAAATACTCTCCGACAAGTCTTACTTCGTCCTTGAACAAATCCCGCAGCGGCTCAATCAGCTCAAAGCCCAGCTCGGCAGGCAGGCCGCCGACATTATGATGAAGTTTTATATTAGCAGCCAAGTTGCCGTCCTTGTTTCCAGATTCGATTACATCGGGATAGAGCGTGCCCTGTGCAAGGAATCTGGCGTCAGGAATTTTTTTCGCCTCCGATTTGAAGGCCTCGATAAATTCGTGTCCGATTATTATTCTTTTCTTCTGCGGGTCTGTAACGCCCTGAAGTTTTTCGAGAAACTGTCTGCTCCAGTCAACAACGTGCAAATCAATGTGAAAATGATCCTTGAAGGTGCTTTCGACCTGTTCTCTTTCATTTTTTCGCAATAAGCCGTTATCGACAAATATGCATTTAAGTCTGTCGCCGATTGCTTTGTGGACAAGCGTGGCGGTAACGGCAGAATCGACCCCGCCGCTAAGGCCGCAAATTACAGTGCCGGATTTGGCCTGATCGCGGATTTTTTCAATCGTGTGCTGGGCAAAATCTTTCATTTGCCAATCGCCGCGGCATTTACAGATATCATATAGGAAGTTTTTCATCATTATATTGCCTTTGGGCGTATGGCTGACTTCCGGATGAAACTGCAGACCGTAGAATTTTTTGTTTTTATTCCGCACAGCCGAGTAAGGACAGGTTTTTGTTTTCGCAAGAACATCAAAATCTTTGTTCAGACTTTCGGCCTGGTCGCCGTGGCTCATCCAGACTGTCGCGGTATCGCCGAGACTCGCGAATAAATCTTTCGAATCTGTGATAGTAATAACCGCTCTGCCGTATTCTCTGCTTTTAGCGGGTTTTATTTTCGCGCCCAGCACCTTGCAGCCCCATTGCATTCCGTAGCAGATGCCGAGGATTGGAACGCCGAGGTCGAATATTTTTTCATCACAGGCAGGAGCATTAGGAGCATAGACACTCGCCGGGCCGCCGGAAAGGATTATGCCTTTAAGATTTTTGATTTGTGCAAGTTCTTTTGCGGTGATACCGGGCTGGTAAATTATCGAATAGACATTATGCTCACGAACTCTTCGCGCTATTAGTTGACCATACTGACTGCCGAAATCAATGATAGCTATCGTTTCACTCATAGTGTCCGCTGTATCAGTCTTCTATCACTTCTCTCATTGTATAGTTAGGCGCTTCTTTTGTAATCATAATATCGTGGGGATGCGATTCGGCGACTCCTGCAGCGCTGACTTTGACGAATTTTCCATTTTTTCGCAGATGCTCTATCGTCGACGCTCCGCAATATCCCATACCTGCCCGCAGGCCGCCGACAAGCTGATAAACAAAATCTCCAAGTAAGCCGCGATAAGGAACCCTGCCTTCGACGCCTTCGGGAACAAGTTTATCTCTGCCTGCTGAACTCTTCTGGCCGTAGCGTTCCGCAGAGCCTTTTACCATCGCGCCCAGAGAACCCATACCGCGATATTCCTTAAACTGTCTGCCCTTGTAAATGACAAGCATACCGGGACTTTCGGCAAGACCGGCAAGAAGAGAACCAAGCATAACACACGATGCCCCTGCCGCTATTGCTTTCGTAATATCTCCGCTGAATCTTATTCCGCCATCGGCAATAATCGGTATATCGTATTTGTCAGCAGCGGCAGCACAATCCGTAATAGCAGTAATCTGCGGCACGCCGACGCCGGTGACTATTCGCGTTGTGCAAATAGCTCCGGGACCGATGCCGACTTTGACGGCATTTACGCCGGCCTTAATCAACTCTTCTGTCGCCTCAGCTGTAGCGACATTGCCGGCTATTACATCTATCTTGTGATTTTTCTTTATATGTTTAACAGTGTCGATAACATTTTGCGAATGGCCGTGAGCGGTATCAACCACCAGCACATCGACCTCTGCTTTTATTAACGCTTCGATTCTTTCAAAATCTTTTACGCCGACCGCGGCACCGACTCTTAATCTGCCGCGAGAATCCCGGACAGCGTTTGGATACTGCTGATAACGCTCGATGTCCCGCATTGTAATCAGGCCTGCAAGTTCGCCTTTGCCGTTGACCAGCAGAAGTTTTTCCACCCTGTGTTTTTGCAAAATATCTTTGGCCTGTTCGAGGGTCGTATCGGCAGGAGCTTTGATGATGTCCTTTGTCATAACATCGCTGATTTTGACGCTGTCGTCCCTAAGGAATTTCAAATCGCGATTAGTAAGTATGCCGACAACCTTTTTGCCTTCGACAATTGGAATGCCGGAGACGTTTTGTTCGGTCATCAACTGTCTTGCCTGCTGCACCGTCTGATTTGGACTTAATATAATCGGGTCGAGAACAACGCCGTTTTCGCTGCGTTTTACCTTTACGACCTCGCGCTTCTGAGCTTCGATATCGAGGTTTTTATGAATTATTCCGATGCCGCCTTCCTGGGCCAACGCAATGGCAAGTGCAGACTCGGTAACGGTATCCATCGCGGCAGAAACTATGGGAATATTGATTTTGATATTGTTCGTAAGTCTTGTCGAGGTATCAGCTTCCGAAGGCACAAAGTCGCTTTTGGCAGGGATTAATAGAACGTCGTCAAACGTAATCCCTTCTGATACAATTTTGTCTTTATGCATTGCTGCCTCCGTGAAAATCAGTGGATTTAAGTCGATTAGTATAATGATTTTAGGCTGGCAGTCAAAGGAATTTCGGATGGCAGATTAAGCGTTTTCAGAGCAGATTTTAATCGCCTCGGCAAGATCCATAGTTCCCTCGTAAAGCGATCTGCCGACAATGGCTGCGGAAATGACTTTTGTTTGGGCAAGTTTTTTTATATCGTCAATTGTCGTAACACCACCGGCGGCGATTACAGGAAATTTTATCGCTTCTGCCAGCGCTTTTGTCCTCTCGATGTTAGGTCCGGCAAGCATTCCATCCCGGTTTATGTCGGTGTAAATAATCGCTGCAAGCGGCAAATCCGCCGCCTTTTTCGCAAGGTCAATCACTTCCTGAGAACTGTCTTTTTTCCAGCCGTCAGTAGCAATTTTACTCCCTCTGGCATCAAGACTTAAAACGATTTTGCCGGCAAATTCCTTCGCTACAGCGCTGAACCATTCGAAATCACTGACAGCCTTGGTCCCGAGTATCACACGAGTTACGCCCATATCGAGCATAGTTGTGATGGAATCCCTGTCGCGAATCCCGCCGCCAACCTGGATTTTTAAATCTTTTGCTGTTAAAACAATTTCACGAACCGTGTCGCAATTCACGCATCTGCCGAGCTTTGCGCCATCGAGGTCAATAATGTGCAGCCACTGGGCCCCGGCAGCGCGAAATTCGATCGCTTTTTTTGCGGGGTCGTCCTCGTAATTTATATAACGATTGTATTCGCCTTGAATGAGACGAACACATTTGCCGCCAAGCAAATCTATGGCCGGTATAACGTACATTTCTAGTCCCTTAAAGGAGTTAGGCGGATTTTAGAGAGTTATTCAACAGGTTTCAAGGACAAATTACCGCCTTTAAAATATTAAGATATAAAAACACGAAAAAAAATTTAAAAATATTGTTGACAAACATAAGGCTTTATATTACTATGTCTATAGGAATAGTGATAATGAAAGCAATATTTGTAACACCAAAAATAATATCGCAAAAATGCAGGTATGCATTGCGGGCCATATTTGAACTGGCCAGTCACGATAAGTCAGACGTGATGAAAATTTCTGAAATCGCTGCTGCGCAGAGTATACCGCCGCGATTTTTGGAAAATATTCTCCTGGAGCTTAAACAGGCAGAATTTGTAACATCGAGGCTCGGCAATGCCGGCGGATATATGTTAAAAAGGCCTGCGTCAGAGCTGACAGTAGGTGAAGTAATTTTGTTCGTGCAGGGTTCTCTAATGAATAAATTTGTGCTGTCCGAGAACGTAACTTTTAGAAACGGCGATTACGCTTTTTCAAATCTCTGGCAGCGTTTAAATGATTCAATATCTGACATTTATAGCAATACAACATTTGCTAATCTTGTTGAAGAAGAAATGAGCACAACGAAAGAATATGTGCCGGATTATATAATTTGATTTTTTTTGGGAACACTATAAGTAAAACCATAGGAATAATAGGAATAAAATGAGTTCGAAAAATAATATAAATGACGCATCGACAACTAATGCCATTATACGCGATATTGCAACGGCTGTAGCCGGTCTGGAATTCGGAAGCGTTTTAATCAAAGTGCACAACGCACAAATAGTGCAAATTGAAGTGACACAACGCAAAAGATTCGACGAATCCTGTAATGTCGAGAAAGGAGGCGGCATTTAGTTAAGTAAAAGTTTTTCCGGGCGGTCATGCCGCAGGAACGGATATAAATAAATATTAAAGACGGGCACAACCAGACATCTGGAAAATCCTGTTTAATGGATGAACAGAAAATTTTAAGGAGATTTTCCAATGAAAAAGTTGGTTGTAATTGTATTGGTCGGCCTGGGACTGGTGTCAGCAAACACTCTCTCGTACGCCGGCGTTCCGCTAATTAACCTTGAAGGAGTTGGAGGCATTGCTTTTAACCCTCTGGCTTATACTGCCGGCGAGAAAATCGAAGAGTCTAATAAGCCGAGTAAATTTTCTCTCGACAATGTCGTCACCAGTAAACCGCAGATTGGCACCTGGTATGTAAATCTTAAACAAAGCAAAATAGACTGGTCAACAGTCGGTATTGCGCAAACTTTTTTTAACCGTTTAGAGCTTTCTTACGGTTATGAACATATTTCAACAAGCTTCCAGAATAATATAGAGAAACACAACTTCGGCGCAAAATTGCTTGTGCTGGAAGAAAAGGAATATATCCCTGCTGTTTCAGTCGGCACGGTCTTTAAACATACAACCTACGACGCCGCTAAAGACAGTACCGATTTTGACTATTACATAGTGGCAACAAAACTTATCAAGAAAGTTTTCCCTAAGCCTGTGCTGATAAGCGGCGGTTTGCTTTCCACAAAGGGAAAAGTTCTTGGAGTTCTGGGCTTCGATAAACAACGCGACGAAGTGTTTTTCGGAAATATCGATGTGCTGCCTCTTGAGAATGTGGCCGTTGGCGTTGAATACCGGCAGGGAGCGAAATTCAGCGATTTTAAGAATGCCGACTACTGGGACGCTCATATTGCCTGGTTTGTAAATAAAAACTTTTCATTGGTTGCCGCTTATGTAATCACCGGCAATCGAACGGGAACTGCTGCTACCGGACTCGGCGACGGAGTTGTTTTAAGCGCTCAATATGCATTTTAAAGGAGTTAACAAATGAGTAAAATAGACCAAAAATTAAAACGGGAATCTCTCGCTTTGCACGGCGGGCAGGAATCCGACCCAACGACCGGGTCGCGGGCCGTGCCTATTTATCAGACAACCTCGTATCAGTTCAAAAATTCTGACCACGCTGCGAATCTTTTCGGACTGCGAGAATTCGGCAACATCTATACCCGGATTATGAATCCAACAACGGATGTTTTCGAAAAACGAGTCGCCCTTCTCGATGGCGGCGTGGGAGCTCTTGCGACCGCAAGCGGCTCATCTGCGATTACGTTAGCTTTATTGAATATCGTACAGGCCGGAGATGAAATTGTTTCAGCGGATAATCTTTACGGCGGAACATATAATCTCCTGCACTACACTTTTAAGCGGTTTGGTATTACGGTAAAATTCGTCAAGTCGAATGACTTGGAAGGGTTTAAAAAAGCAATTACGCCAAAGACGAAAGCGATTTACGCTGAGTCTATAGGCAATCCTAAATTAGATGTCGCGGATTTGGAAGGAATCGCAAAAGTTGCTCACAAAAACGGTATTCCTTTTATTCTGGATAATACCGTCTCTCCTTACATCCTGCGGCCGATTGATTTTGGCGTGGATATTGTAGTGTATTCGGCAACCAAATTTATCGGCGGTCACGGAACATCTATCGGAGGACTTATTGTCGATTCAGGAAAGTTCGACTGGTCGAGCGGAAAATTCCCGCTCATATCCGAGCCTGAACCGAGCTATCACGGCATTAACTTTATCGAAGCGCTCAAGCCGCTGGGCAATATCGCTTATATCATCAAGGCACGAGTAACTCTGCTGCGAGATTTGGGGCCGGCACTGTCGCCCTTTAACTCTTTTCTTTTCCTGCAGGGGCTGGAAACGCTGCATTTAAGAATGCCCAGACACTCGGATAACGCTCTGGCAGTTGCTCATCATCTGAGCAAACATCCGAAAGTATCGTGGGTGAACTATCCGGGTTTTTCAACAAGTCCAGAAAAAGAAAGAGTAAAAAAATATCTTCGCGGCGGAGCAGGCGCTATTTTAGGTTTCGGAATTAAAGGCGGTCTTGAAGCAGGTAAAAAATTCATTGATTCGCTTGAGCTTATTTCGCATCTTGCCAATGTAGGCGACGCAAAGACGCTTGCGATTCACCCGACAACAACAACTCATCAGCAGCTTTCGCCCGAAGAACAATTAGCAACCGGCGTAACACCTGATTTTATTCGTTTGTCTATCGGCCTTGAACATATCGATGATATTATCGCGGATATTAATCAGGCTTTGGAAAAAGCATAAACAGTTAGACTGGAGATAAAAAATGGGAAAAATATTTGAAGATATTACCAAAACTATCGGCAATACGCCTTTGGTGAAACTCAACAGAATTACTGAAGGATTAAATGCGATCGTAGCCGTGAAAATAGAATCATTTAACCCTCTTTCCAGCGTCAAGGACCGAATAGGCGTAGCGTTAATTGAAGATGCGGAAAAGAAAGGTCTGCTGCGCAAGGATTCGATAATAATAGAGCCGACAAGCGGAAATACGGGCATTGCTTTGGCATTTGTGGCCGCGGCAAAGGGATATAAATTGATTCTTACTATGCCTGAAACTATGAGTATTGAAAGGAGGCAGTTACTGAAAATCTTCGGAGCAGAACTTGTGCTTACCGAAGGACCGAAAGGGATGAAAGGGGCAATTGAAAAGGCAGAGGAGCTTGCCAAGCAAACACCGAACAGCTTTATACCGCAGCAATTCAACAACCCGGCCAATCCCGAAATACATCGCAGAACCACAGCAGAAGAAATATGGAATGATACCGATGGCAAAGTCGATATTCTCGTTTCCGGCGTCGGCACAGGCGGCACCATTACCGGCATAGCCGAGGTAATCAAAAAAAGAAAAAAGACATTCAAGGCAATTGCTGTTGAGCCGGATTCTTCGCCGGTGCTGTCCGGCGGCAAGCCCAGTCCGCACAAAATTCAGGGCATAGGCGCCGGTTTCGTTCCGAATGTGTTGAACAGAGAAATAATCGACGAGATTGTTCGCGTTAAAGACGCAGATGCCGGCGAAACCGCAAGACAACTGGCAAAGTTAGAGGGCATTTTGGCCGGTATCTCCGGCGGCGCCGCATTATGGGCCGGACTCGAAGTTGCCAAACGCAAAGAAAACAAAGATAAATTAATAGTCGTTATTTTGCCAGATACGGGAGAACGGTATCTCTCGACATGGCTGTTCCAGGAGCCGTAGATGAAGTATATTATTACTCATAACATTATCCTTAAAGAAAATAGCACATTTTATTGTTGCTGTCCTATTTATTTCGCAGTCGGATTATAAATTTTAATTAAAATTTAAATAAATTAGGATACAACAAATGGAAAATATTGAAGCATTTTACACATTAGCATTATTGTATGGATTCCTCAGTCTGGAAACATACGGGCAGATTATTTCGAAGAATAATATCAGCCAGAAAAATAATGAGGAACTAATACTTTCTCAAGCTGAAGAGTATCTATACGTATAGGCGGAAAATTTATTGTAACTGAGCCGAATCTTTCAACATGGTTATTTAACGATTTATAATCTATGAATTAATAAAAAAGGCCCACCCCCAGGGCGAGCCTTTTAGTGTGCAATTCTGTGTTGTTAGACAGGTGTTACATTGTTTGCACAAGGGCCTTTCTTGCCCTGGCCAACCTCAAAGTTAACCTTCTGGTTTTCATTGAGTGATGCGTAACCTGCGGTCTTAACTTCTGAATGATGAACGAACAAATCGCTGCCGCCGTCATCTGGAGTAATAAAACCATAACCTTTTTCCGAATTGAACCATTTTACTGTACCTGTACTCATTACTAACTCCTTGGCCTATTTAAAGGCATAAAAAATACTTTCTCCCATTTTTAATTTACTTTGGAAATATACTCCTGGGAGATGAAAATATACACCAAAACAACTAAACACACAGAAATCATATGAAATAGACCCTCAAAAGTCCATATAAATAAAAATAAATTATTAAATTGAGCCAATTATGGCTTTTGGGGCTAAATATTGAATACGCCTAAAATTTCTGCTCACCTTTGTTTTAACCTTTTGAGGTTTTAATTATCAGTTTAAGTGCGGCAATATGTTGAATAAACGCATCCCGACCTTTGTCTGAAACACTGATGAAAGTACGCGGTTTTTTGGCTACAAAAGTTTTTTCAATTCTGATGTAGCCTGCACCCTCGAGTTTTTCCAAATGAGCGCCGAGATTACCATCCGTTGCTTTCAAAAGATTTCGCAGAAAAATAAAATCCATCTGCCCGCCATGTTCAAGGGCAACCAGCGCCGACATTATTCGCAGACGGATCGGCTGATGTATGATGTTATCAAGCTCAGTCATATTTACCTCCACCGCAATCTAATATATAAGCCTGTGCAGAGAATTGTGCCGCCGCCGGTAAAAGCCATCCAAAGACAATAATAGTGCGGGATAAAATAAAATCCTATTAAGGTCATCGCCGTCACCGCCAGCCCAAGCCAGACCATAAAATAACTGCCGACCCATAGCCCTATCAGGATGTATGCAAACATGGCCGCCGTGGAACAAACGGCATTTATCTGAAGACCATTAAAAGGCGCCAACATCGCAAGCCATATAAAAACATAAGCGTATAACAAAATCCAGGAACACAATATACGCCGGCCTATGCGTAATCGACTTTCTGACCGTATGGAAGGCTCGGTATGAGAAATATGGTGGATTAGAAATGTGCCAAACATGCCGACTGCAACAAAACCCCAACTTATATAATGGGCATAATCAGGATAAAATTGAAGCACAGTATTATTAACTACCCAGATAACACCCCAAAGAATCAGTAAAGAATTTGCATGGGAGGAAGCTATGGCTTTGCGAGTCTGTTTCATAATGTTCTCAATCGCCGCTAGAGATTCCTGAGCATTTTCGCCATTTAATTTATCCATTAATTGTTCCTTTCAAATTTAAATTAGCACTTTTATATAGAGTACTCTACGTTACAGAGCACTCTTTGTCAATATATTTTTTGAAATTTTTCTGAATTTTTTGAGAAATGCCTATTTTTATGCTAAAAAGCATGAGTTTCAGAATTAAATACGCCATGTGGTGCTACTGCTACCGCTGTTGGGGGGGATTTTTATTTTGCTTGCGTGCGATAGCCATCAAGAACAGCTATGCCGTTACTGCCTAAGGCAACTTTCATATCAATTGCAGTAGGACTGCTCCAGGAATTCATTTTCTCTAACTCTTTGCCTTTGCCCTGTTCGACAAAATAAGCTTCGATTCCATATAGAACACTAATACACCAACTATAATAATTGTCTTCACCCCTGCCGCGGATATATAATTGTCCATTGGCCGGTTTTTTATCGGTAACATAGACCATACTTGCCAAATCGTTACTATCCACTTTCAATACAACATAAACCTGTTTTCCTTTATATTTATGTGAACCTTCACTTTTGCTTTCTATCAGCAACCCGTCTCTGAAAGATTCTTTGCCTATGCTGGATATTTCATATCGCAGCCGGACATAATCTCCACGGAAAAAATCTCTGGGGTCAACAGGCGCTGTTCGCAGATAAATTGTTCTGCCGGTGCGAAGTACATATTCTCTCTGGCCGCCGATAAAGGCCAGCAGGAAAACCTGCAAAAGAGCAGCACAAATTATAAGAAACTTTCTCATTTAATTTCCTGCAAGGCCTTTTTTCTCTTCGAATGCACGTAGAAAAATCCCTGACCGAAAATCAGAACGCCTACAATTACGAAAATCAATCCCCGAACGGCAAGACTTTCAAAAAGGTCGAAATACCTGGCGATTACCAAGGCGATAAGAAGCAAAGTGCCGACAATAGTCTGGCTCAGCACCAAATCCTTATAGCCTTTTGCCATCATTACTACGGCATGCGCGAGAAGTACAAGATTGAACACTATATTCGGGTATGACGAACCACGTATAACTGTATCATGATGATATCCTGCTGAATATGCTGTATATTTTATTATACCCAATGAAACACAGGTAAAGAAAACTGACATTAGCGGCATTAAGAATAGTTCATATGAAAAATATTTAAGCTTTTCCTTTTTCACCACCTGCCAGCCTACGAAAAGCCATCCTGCCGCCATAATCGCCAGCGGCACAATTTTGTAAAAAATATTCAATTCATTCAGTTTTTGTTCTACAATCTCGTTTAGAATAAAAGGAAAAGTCAAAATATATAAAGTGATAAAATAACCTGTCATACCGAAGAAGAAATAAATCGGAGTGAGAATTTCAAACCCGGCAAATTTCTGCTGCATCATCGATGCGGCTGTATAGATTGCAAATACGCATAATAAACAATAGAAAACAGGCTCTGCTCTGTCATAAATCGCAAATACAAAAATTGCCGACACTGTAAAAGCTGAAAGAAGAACCGCAAGCAGTATTCTCGAACATTGAGTATATACAATCGGCAGCAGCAGCAAAAGAAGTGCAAACACATAAGGCATAGCAGTACTAAATTCCACAGATTCTGTCGCAGCCCAGATGGTAAATAACACCGCGGCAATAATCGCCTGTATTATCGACGGCATTGTCCATGCCATTAGCAAAGCGCCTATGCCCCACAGTAGAAAAGCGTTTGGAAAATGTTCTTCAATATGATAAATCTGGGCAACAAGCCAGATGCCGGCTCCAAAAAGCATAGTGCCAAGAACGCAAAGAGCTTCGCCGATTCCTTTGAAGCGGTCGCTGCGAATGAAAAGTGTAATACCAATGAAGTGCGCCAATATGAGAGAACCAAAGACAACCGACAATTTAGTGAATTTGGTCATATCGTGCCAGTTGTATGCGAAAAGCAAAATAATCCCCAGTCCGATGATTACCGCGCCGATGCCGGAAAAGACTATTAGTGCCCAGGGACGTGATGTTTTAGATTGCGGCTGAGGATAAAGTCTGCCGATAGACTCGGCGGCAGTGGAATCAATAATACCCTCGCGCACCCACCTTTGAATCTCGCTGAACAACCAACTGATTTTGTCGTCCTGACTCGACATAAACTCCATCCAAAATCCTACAACGGCAATATACCAAATTAATAAAACGATACAATTAAAAAATCGAAGCGTTTTTTATCCTGATAGTCTGCGTAAAATTGAATAGGTGGGCAATTTCTGCTCGAGAATAATCTTTTGCGGGTTGTTGATAAATTCGACTAATTGGCCTTCGGTGGTTTTTAAAGGATTTGGCATTGTGATTTCTGAGATATCGCCTCTTGGCGTTAAGACTTCAATTTTTTCGCCTGCGAAGATTTTGTTTCGTACAAAACAAATGCTGCCGCTCTCGACTTTTTCATCGGTGATATCGCCAACAAAAACCGCTCCGGATTTCGACTGACTTTTTTCATAGCTGTAATCATCGGGAGTGATTGAACCTTTCATAAAGCCTGTTGAGTAGCCACGATTTTTCACCCTGCTTAAAAGTTTGAGACAATCCTGCGGGCTAATTTTTTTGCCGTCGATAAGCTGCCTGTAAAGCGAAACGACTGAAGCGATGTAATGCACCGATTTCATTCTTCCTTCGATTTTGAATGAAGATACGCCGGCCTGTGCGAGAGGCTCGATATATTCAAACAGCGAGAGGTCTTTGGAGTTGAAGAGGTATTGGCCTCGCTGGTCTTCGAAGACCGGAAAAAATTCATCGGGTCTTTTTTCTTCAACAAGAGAATATCCCCATCTGCAGGGATGAGTGCATTCTCCCTTATTTGCTTTTCGGCCGGTGAGGTAGTCGCTGATTGCGCATCTGCCGGAGTATGAAAAGCAGACTGCGCCGTGGATGAAGACTTCAAGTTCGATGCCGCTGTGCTGAGTATCTTTGCTAATCTGTTTTATCTGCTCAAAAGACAACTCTCTTGCGAGGTTTACTCTTGCCGCTCCGAGTTGTCTATATGCCAGGACAGTTTGACTGCTTGTGGTGTTTGCCTGGGTGCTGATGTGGATTGGAATTTTTATGCCTGCTTTTTTCAGCTCAAAAATCAGGCCTATATCGGCAACAATCAGGGCATCTGCTTTGGCGTCGGCTAGTTTGCCGGCGATATCAAGCAGTTTGGCGTATTCATCGCTAAACGGATAAATATTCAGAGTAACGTAGCCTTTTTTGCCGTTTTTATGAAGATAATCGAGGCCTTTTGCGGCGTCATCGAGCGTAAAATTACCGGCGTAAGCCCTTAAAGAGCCGAAATCTGTGCCGAAATAGACGGCATCAGCACTATATTGGGCGGCCCAAATAAGTTTTCCCAAAGTGCCCGCGGGGGCTGTAAGTTCAGGTTTCAAAAGCAGTTCCTTAATCCTTAACTGACAGTAAACTACAAGTAATTGGCTGAAATGGGAGAAAAAAACAAAATTTTTTGTTGAATATGGAGAATTTTTGCTGATAATGTATGGTTCATTATTTTTATCTTTAGCAATTTAAGGAGCGTTCATGGGAACAGTACTCAATGCTCTGGTAAAACTACAAAGCGTTGAAAACAGCTTAAGGGCAGCTAAGGCAAAGTTAATGCGCTGTCGGCGAAATGTTATTCTAAAAGAAAACCAGCTCCGTACACTTCAAAACTCTCTCCAGGCCAAGCAGGAAGAAATCCAGCTAACGAAAATCCAGGCAGACAGGTTCGAGCTTGAGATAAAAAGCGTGGACCAGACGCTTGCCAAGTATCGCGCGGCTTTGAACGTCGCCAAGAGCAACAAGGAATACGCGGCGATACTTACGGAGCTTAATACAACCAAGGCCGACAACAGCAAAATAGAAAACCAGGCTCTTGAACTGATGAAAAATATCGACGCCGACCAGGTTCAATGCGACCAGATAAAACAGCAGATCGAACTGGCCAAGAACGAGCTTAATGAGATTCGTAAACAGAACGAAGAGCTGGCGAAAAAATTCGAAGACGAAATAGCGGATATCGAACGGCACTGGCAGCAGGCGGCTCGCGATGTGTCGGCCGAGGCGCTGGAAGTTTTCAAACGAGTTGCCGATACTTATGACGGCGAGGCAATCGCGGAAATCGAAGTGCAGGACAACAGAAGCGGAATTTACACCTGCGGCGGATGTTTTATGTCGCTTACCACAGAAACGGCAAATACTCTGATGAGCCGCGACGAAATAATTCGCTGCCCGAATTGCACCCGTATTCTGTATATGAAGGACACGGAGAACTGACGGTTTGGCCGAAACCATAACTATTTACACAGACGGCGGAAGCAGAGGCAATCCCGGCCCTGCCGCGGGCGCGTTCATCATCCTCGATTCAGCAGGAAAACAAATCAGCGCAGAAGCGAAATTTCTGCCCAACGCCACGAACAATATCGCCGAATACACCGCACTTTTAACGGCACTGCAAAAAGCAAAATCTCTCGAAGCAAAGAATATAAAAATCTTCAGCGACAGCGAGTTGATGGTCAGGCAAATCAACGGCGATTACAAAGTCAAGAACGATAATATCAGGGAGCTTTTCAGCCAGTGTTTCGAACTGCTCGACGGATTCGAGAATTGGCAGATTAATCATATCCCGCGGGAGAAAAATAAAATCGCAGACAAACTCGTGAACCGTTCAATCGACGCGGCAGGTGATATCGAACAGAAACAGCAAAAAGAAAAAACAAAACATTTGCGGCTGGGGTTTCTTGTCAGCGGTTCCGGCAGAACAATGATAAATATTAATGAGATAATTAAACAAAAACAGTTAAACGCCGAGATTGCGGCTGTTATTTCGTCGAGGTCCGAGACGGCAGGAGTCGAAAAGGCAATGGCGGCAAAATTGCCGCTGGAGATAATC
This sequence comes from Phycisphaerales bacterium, assembly GCA_003142595.1. Lineage (GTDB taxonomy): Bacteria > Planctomycetota > Phycisphaerae > Sedimentisphaerales > UBA12454 > UBA12454. Next base: position 42,648 of record PLMU01000014.1, on the reverse strand, counting down.
AGAAAAAAAGATTATCCGGATATCGACGGCTTCAGCAAACAAATAAGCAAAGTGCTTCTCGACGCGAAGGTCGATCTTGTTTTGCAGGCCGGATGGCTGTGCCTTTGGAAAATCCCTGAGGGACTGGAAAATCGAGTAATGAATATTCATCCTGCGCTTTTGCCGGCATTCGGCGGACAGGGAATGTGGGGACATTTCGTGCACGAGGCGGTTTTGAAGGCGGGCTGCAAAGTAAGCGGCTGCACGGTTCACTTTTGCACAAACGAATATGACAAAGGACCAATTATTGTTCAGCGAACGTGCCCTGTTATGAATGACGATACGCCGGACAGTTTGGCGGCAAGGGTATTCGAGCAGGAATGTATCGCGTATCCTGAAGCGATAAGACTTTTCGCGGCGGATAAACTGGTTGTCAAAGGCAACCGGGTTCTGATAAAATAAAAAATGTTTTAAGGGAATGTTGTCTTTGAATCGCAAACAGAAAAAACTTTTAGTAAATATTGTAATAGTTGTGGCTTTTACTACAGCTATGGTTGCGGGCTTTGCAAATATAAAGAATGTCATTAACCGCTCTGAAGCAACAAGGGCTATAGGAATTTTAGGCAAAGAAATTCTTCAGTACCGTCAAAAGTACGGCTCACTGCCGTCGGAGATTTATGTAAAACAGTATGAAGAAGCAATAGGCGCTGTGCGGCTTTCGGATTTACAGTATCGGGCGCAATGGATTGAATACGGTGCAGACCCCAATACAACTATTCTTGCCTATACTGAAAAAAATTATAGGGGATTCGTAAAGGGAGGATATATAGCGCTATGGCTTAACGGTAAGGTTGAATGGATTAGCGGCAAAAAGCAATTCGAAAAAATACTTGCCGCACAGCAGCAACAACAGGAGCTTCAATGGCTGCAGGAGCATCTGCGAAATAATAAAGATAACCTTTCACAATAAAACCCGGCAGTCGAACATCTCTGCCAATTGTTTACTTCATATAAATTTTATCCCCCGATTTTATTTGGGGTATTTTATTTTTCTTTTTCGCTATATCCTCTTTGCATATCGCAAAAGACGGAGCCATTTCGATTTTACAGCCTGCTGAACCGTCAGATTTCCTTGGGATTTTTACTCCCGCCTCCCGGAGCCAGTCGGCCGCGCGGGCAATCATCATACGCCTGGCAACCTTCGGACTGTCTGTGCCGCTTTTGTTCTTCACAGGCGCAAATTCCTGGCTTCGAATCGTCTCAAGAATAATTGATTTTTTCGCAAGCGGCAAAGCATCAAAAACAAAAGTTTCAAGTTTTATACCGTTTTCTTTTCTGGGCTTTATAATTCGGCTTTTTTGTAAATTAACATAAGGAATTTTTTTTATTGCCCTGTGGTAAGGCAGCGCAAAACCTTTAACGTTGAGCCGCTCAACAAAATTGCGGCTGATAATATGAATTGCAGTATTGCCGAGCGAAAAAACAAGCGAACCATCGGCGTTTTTCTTAATCGTAAGCTTTTTAGGCAAATCGCTGTATTCGATTACCGTTACTTTGCCGTCAACCAGACAGAAGTTACCGACCTTTTCGAACGGCTGTGCTTTTGTCAGAGCCTTTGAGGACATTTCGGCTTTGTCCATCGCGTGCAGACCAATAAAAAGCGGGTCGAAAATATTTATCAGAGGATTGTCCACCTGGAAATAGCTGATGTATTCTATGCCGGCCTTTCTCATGTCCGCGATAGCGCCGCTTTTGTAAAGAGCCTTTAAGCTTCCTCCGTGGCCGTCGGGGGAAGCTGCCGGCGTATCTTTTTGAGCGAGCAGGATTTTACCATCGGTTGATAAATTTACTTCGGCGCCCTGCTGAAAAATAAATATGTCTTTGGCGTTAAGCCCGTAAAAATTGTTATCTTTGAGAATTTTGCGGGTTTGCTCAAAGTTGAGGGGACTGGTCATTATGTACCACTTCGGCTTAAAGCCGTATTTAATGCCCGCGGCTTTTATCATTTCGGCAAAAAGCTGAAATAAAGTTTTGTTTTTGACAGGACTGATAGGAAAATCGCCTTTGGGTCCATCAAAGCCAAGCCGAGTGCCCTGGCCGCCTGCGACAATAAAGGCCGCGACTTTGCCTTTTGATATCAGATTTGCGCCGAGTTGTTTCGCTTTTTCGTATTTCTTCTTTTGCTCTGCGCTCCTCGGAAAAGCCGGATAAACGCCGGCAGGCTCAATTTTAGCAGGCAATTCCACGGGGAAGACATTTTTAACATAACGGCCGATTTTTTCGTTAAGAGATTTAAAATTCAGATCTTCAATCTGTTTTAAAAGTTTATTCTGAGAATTTTTGTCAAGCTGGTTATAAAAAGTAAACAGATGCTGCTGATTATGTTTTTGCAGTAACTGGCTGTATTTTTTATACCTTTTTTCAAGCTCCATTTGTTGTTCCTCAGACTGATGCTTTTCTGTTTTTGGCGCAGAACTGGCCCATAAGTTTCATCGCTTCGGTAAGTTTTTCACCTGAGCCGTCATTATTCGCGAATGCCTCGACGAGCACTACAAGCTCCGGGTCGGCTGGCACCATACCGAGATGATGCGAAACATTTACAATTCCGGCGTCAAGGCCGTAACGCATCGCCACTTCGACATAAGCACGGGTAACGCCGATTTTCCTGGCGGGCAGGTCGCGAACGCTGTTCGTAACGCCGAGCGAGAAATGACACTTCTTAAGCAGAGGGTCGGTCTTTATGCGTTTTATGGTATTGAATGTTCTATAAGTATAGCTCGGCACGCCGGGCATCATTGGCATATCTATCGCAAGCGGGAAAACCGTCGAGTCGAAAAATATTTCTTCTGGCGCAAAACCATATTTGTTTATCGCCGCGTCATAAATTGTTTTCGCCAGGCCGAAAAGGTCGTCGATGCTGTCGGTCCTGCCCGGTTCTGTGACTTTAGCGGTGCCTCCGCTGATAAGCAGGCCGATAAATTTAAAATCGAAATGCTTTTTGAGCGGCATTATATTTTCGATAGTGTAGGTTTTAATCGAGTTAATCAAAAGTGGCGCGACTTTTTCACTCGTGTTGAACCATTCCTTCATTCCCGCGATAAGGACATTATCATCACTGCTGTCGATACAAATCGGCACACCCCTGCCGAACTTTCGCACGAGTCTGACATATTCTATTATGAGCTTGACAACCAGTGCTGGGTCGGATTCGCCGAACTGGTCGATATTGACTGCGATATAGTCTGCGCCGTCGGCAGCCTGCGACTCAATCAGGGCCTTTATGTAATTCAGCTCCGGGCTGGTGCGGGTAAAAGCATCGTCGCCAAGTTCGAGCAATTGTTTCATTATCTGGCCGGTTTTGGGAATCGAAGCGTGCACAAGCTCGCCGACTGAGATAAGAGGGCTGCGCTGAGTGTGGTCTCTGCCGAAAAGATAATTCAGAACCGATGATGTATGCTCAAGTGCGGAATTTCTGGGCTTGTTGATAATTTTTCGCAATTCCTTTAGCCCCTTTTCCTTGGCAGCGGCAGCCTGGTAAATCCTGTCTCCGATGCAGACCCGCTCGAGATTATTTCCGCATTTGCCCTCGGCGGTCGAGTCGCCGCAGGGAGCGTTGTCCATTCCTTTTTCGCATCCGCCGATTGTGCACAGGCTGAAATTTTCAGGAAGGAAGCAGTCGCCGCATTCCTCGCAATCGAACAGCGGATATTTAGTTGATTTTTCTAATGTGTTAAAACTTTTATAGACAAAGCCTTTGTTTTTATCAGCGCCGAGAAATTTCATTGTTTTTCTAAAGCAGTGAAAGCCCTTGTGTTTGGGGTCAAGAACGGCAGCGTGCATAACGTCGAAGAAACTATGCTTAAATGTCTTGTCAAAAGCGGAAAGTTTCGTTCTTTTGCCTACATCATCATAAAGATAAAATGCTTTTTTCGGCGGCCAACAGAGATTGTCCTTAAACTGCTGCCAGTTTTCACCGATTTCTGCGGCGCGTTTTAGAATTTTAATAAACGTTTCGTAATCCGGCACTCCGCCAACATCTGCGCCTGCCGCACCGATTGATTTATACATCGCAATCTGCTGAGCGGCGCGTTCAATATGGTCGCTGACGCTTTCGGAATAAACTTTTTCAAGAAGTTCATCGCTGACAAAACAGCCCGGCAGTTTAATATCGTGCATCAGCCGGGGAGCGGGAGTAATTGTGCTTAATAAATATACATTTCCAAGCACTGGTATATCGAGATTTATCTCTTTTAGATAGCGCACAAGTTCAAGACTCTTTTTCCAGTCCCAGCCGACCTGCGTAATCAGGAATTTCGCTCCGCAGGCAATTTTTTTCTCCATCTTAAAATACTGCTGCACCTGGGATTCTTCGTTATATTTAAACGGCGAAACGGCGGCTCCGGGGAAAAACTGTTTGACGGCGGCAAGCTCCTGCGCCTTTGCCGACATATAGGCCTCGTTGTTCAGGCGATTTACCATCGCAAGCAGATTTACCGATTCGAGTTCAAAAACTCCTTTTGCCGAAACCGGCTTATCGCCCGTAAGAGCAAGAAAACTTTCCACGCCTGCGGATTTATGTGCCGCCAGAAGACTGATGATTGCATCTCTGTTCATATCCTTGCAGCTGACGTGAGGGATAAAATCAAGTCCGCCGAGCAGATTTTTGCTTACGACGTAACGGTGGGCTTCTGCCGGCTCGATATTCGCCACGCCGCCGGGGCTTTGCGGGCTTGTGATGCCGACAAAGTTAAATCCGGCCGGAATATCTTTGCCGCCGCTGCTGTTAAAAGCCGTAAGAAATTTCTGAATTGGCGCAAAGCTGAAATTTGGCCCGCCGGTCAGTTCGGCTACGATAACGAAACTATCTCTTTTTTGCAGTGCCTGACTAAGTCTTTTGCCTGTCACATCCATTATTCACATCCTTATAAGTAATTTGATACCGGCGATACCGATATCCTGTCCATTTACATCCAACGATACTATAATAATTTTACGCAAAACGGCCATATATAAATACAAGGCTTTTTTAACACAATCCCGCTTATATAAAAACTGCTATTAAAGAAAAATTTGGTCTTCTATCCTGTGGATAAAGTGTTGATAACATAACTGCATTGTTAAAATAAACACTTTGCGCAACTAAGAGAAGATTATGCAAATACCTGTCATTTTCGGCCGGATAAAAAAACTATTATTAAACCCATAATTAAAAGCGTATAAGTCTTTACGTTGTAAGAAGTTAAAATAACTAAAATAGGGACAATAAAAGATAGTACATCTATAGTAAATTTTGAATAATAAAGTTAGCTCAAATTCTATGCCAAAAAACAAAAATCTATTATTTTGGTAATTAAGTGGAAAACTGTTTATTTTGAATTCAGTTATAGCCCTTTTTAAATAAAGAACTTATATTCGGACTTTAATTACTAAATTATTTTTTTGACGTATTTAACAATTTTTTCTTTTAACTTTTTGCATACATCGGCGGGATTTTTAGCTTTACAGACACAGGATGAAACAGCGATTCGACCAGCGCCTGCTTTTAAAACTTTTTCCACATTTTCCGGTGTGATGCCGCCGATAGCTACCATTTCAATGTTCCTGTTTTTAATTCTTTTAGACACTTGGGATACATATTTTAGACCAGAGACTTTCGCCTGCGGTTTGGTTGGTGTGGTAAATACTGCTCCTGCACCGACATAATGAGGCCCCTGTTTAACTGCTTTATCAAGTTCCACAATCGAATGTGTGCTGACGCCGATTATTAGTGGTCTAAGCTGGCATTTTTTAACAACCTGGGCAGATAAATCGTGTTGGCCAAGATGAACGCCATCGGCATCGGCTGCAACCGCAATGTCAACTCTGTCATTGATTATACTTATGACATCTTTTTGTTTACATAAATCAACAAACCTGCGGCCGAGAGACAACAACTGACCATCTGGTATATCTTTGGCTCTTAATTGCAGACAATCGGCACCGCCCGCCGCGCAAGCCTTGGCAATTTTCAGAACATCAATGCCGGCTTCTACAGTGATAATGCAGTAAAGCCTTGTCTTTTTGAATCTTAAGGCAGGATACCCCTGCAAAGAAATATCTTTTTCAAGAATGTAGCAGTCATATCTGATTTTTTCGAATTCGGCTGATATTTTATTATCTACAGCACAAGCCGATTCGGCAAGAGTCCTCAGTCCTTCGGTAGTCCTTGCAAAACCGGCAGTTACGCAATCCTCGAAGTTTTGCCGTTTCATCTGCCCTGCCACCCGCATCCGGCAGCCAATATCATTTTCGGTATCGCGTGCTGCGATAAGTTTTTGCATACCAAATTTCGTTACCGCGGCAGTTAGCCTGTGGCGAAGGGCCTTGCATCGGCCGGCCAACTGTTCATTATCGAGTGCAAATCTGCAGAATTCCTCCGCTATCCGCAACCCTTCGCGCCCGCGGTTAAAATTGGCATCTATAATTCTATAAATCGCACGCTCCATAATTAGATAAATCTAAATGCCCTCTGCTGTCAGCACAAGCGAAATTTGACAATTGACTTGCCGGTTTTTATCGTTATAAATTGATGTTTTAACCTGCAATGGCAGGAAAGGATAGTTCATAAATGAAAATTTTGGTTATTAACGCCGGCAGCAGTTCTATCAAGTATCAGCTATTTGAAATGCCCGCCGAAAAAGTAGTTGCTAAGGGGTTGCTGGAAAAAATCGGTGAAGAAACCTCCAAATTGACCTGCAGTTGTAACGGCAAAGAATTTAAAACCGAAGTAAAAGCAAAAGACCACGCTGCCGGTATACTGCTGATTCTCGATTCGCTTGCCAGCGGCGAAACAGCCGTGATAAAGAATGTTTCCGAAATTACCGCGGTCGGCCATAGAGTCGTTCACGGCGGTGAGGAATTTACAGATTCAGTTGCCATTAACGATAAGGTTATCGCCTCGATAGAGAAATTCGCCGACCTTGCGCCGCTTCATAATCCGCCGAACCTGACCGGCATCAGGGCCGCTCAGAAAAGTCTTCCGGACGTTTTACAGGTAGCCTGTTTCGACACGGCCTTTCATACAACAATTCCCAAAGTAGCTTATATTTACGCGCTGCCTTATGATATTTACGAAAAATTCCGCGTCCGGCGATACGGCTTTCACGGCACAAGTCATAAATATGTCGCCCAAAGAGCCGCTGCGCTGATGGGCAAAAAATTCGACCAGGCCAATCTTATTACCTGCCATCTTGGCAACGGCTGTTCAATGACAGCCGTCAGAGCCGGCAAAAGCATTGATACTTCGATGGGACTTACGCCGCTCGAAGGCCTTGTGATGGGAACTCGCAGCGGAGATTTCGACCCTGCGATTCTGTTCTACCTCGCCGAAAAAGGCTACACTGTCGAAGCCCTTAATAATATGTGCAACAAGCAAAGCGGACTGCTCGGCATATCGGGCGTATCGAATGATATGCGAAATATGCGAAAGCAGGCCGATGCGGGAAACGTAAGAGCGAAACTCGCCTTCGATATTTTCTGTTACAGGATAAAAAAATATATCGGCGCATATACCGCCGTTTTGGGCGGACTGGATGCGATAGTCTTTACAGGCGGAATAGGTGAAAACGCCCCGGACGTAAGACAGCAGTGCTGCGGCGACCTCGCTCAGATTGGCGTCAATATCGACCCCGCTGCAAACGCGAAAACAAATCGCATCGAAGGCCTTATAACATCCGCCGACAGCAGAGTAAAAGTTTATGTTATTCCCACCAATGAAGAGCTGGCGATCGCACAGGACACATTCGCACTGGCAAAATAAGACTATGTACTGAAGGAGCGGTAAAATGAAAAAATCGACTTTAATTATAGTCATTCTGTTATTCACCGCCGGCTGCGACAGCCTTTATTACGGCACAATGGAAAAATTAGGCAAATACAAAAGAGATATTCTCGTTGACCGTGTAAAAAGTGCCCGCGACTCACAGGAGCAAACCAAGGAGCAATTCGTCTCTGCGCTGGACAAATTTAAAAGTGTCGTAAATGTCCCGGCCGGCAAACTGCAGGAAAAATACGACCTGCTTAAAGGCGAGCTCGACAAAAGCGAAGCAAAAGCCGCAACAGTCAAAAAACGCATTGCCGATGTTGAAGATGTCGCCAACGCCCTTTTTGATGAATGGACAAAAGAGCTTGACCAGTATAAGAACGCCGATTTGAGAGCCGAGAGCAAAAAGAAGCTGGACCAGACCCGCCAGAAATACACGCTGTTAATCAACGCGATGAAAAAAGCCGACAGCAAAATCGAGCCGGTGCTTTCCGCATTCCGCGACCAGGTATTATTTTTAAAGCATAATTTAAACGCCCAGGCCGTCGCTTCGCTCCAAAGCGAAGTAACTACAATGGAAGCCGATACAGGCAAATTGATAGAGGAAATGGAAAAATCAATCGCCGAAGCCGACACCTTCATCAAAACTATGCAGGAATAAAAAACGGGTTCTTAGCGGGGAAATATAGTGAGAAAAAGTACGTTAGAAAAACGACCGCATCTCATACCGGCTATTATTGCTTCTATGATGCTATTTTTGACATTGGCACCTTGGCCTTATGGTTATTATCAATTACTCAGATTCGTTATTTGCGGCGTTGCGGGATATATTGCCTTTATGGCTTATAATTGGAAGAAGATTTGGGCTGTTTGGCTGTTTATCTTTGTCGCTGTTTTGTTTAATCCCCTGATTCCGATACACCTTTCACACAAAGTTTGGCAGCCGATCGATATTGTTTGTGGGATACTTTTCATCATTGTTGTCTTTGTTTTGGAGAAATCAGCAGAAGAAAAACAAAAAGGGAAAGAACAATGAGCATATTTTCAAGGCTATTCAGGAGAGCAACACAAGGTGGCAGGTCGTATGTGCGAATGTGGGCCAAGAAACGTCAATGGGAACTTCGTTATTCGAACGATTCGCCAGAGAATCTCTTTGCAGCAATGATGCTTTTCCTGCTTCCCTTCGGCGAAAAGGACTTGGAAGATAAACCTCAATCCCTTCCATTCTGGAAGAATTTCTGGAAGAATATTGACGCCAGCGAGCATTATTCTGGAGATGCAACTCTCTTTGAGCTTGGGTGCTATATGTATTTCCGGCTCGACCTCTGGCTATATCAACACAAACCTCATCGCAGGGAGGAATTTTCTAGAGCCTTTGCAGATAGGTTTATCGAATTATTTACTCAAGCCCTCAGAAGCAGAGATATTCCAGCACTTTTCAATCAACGAATTTCCCAATATGCAGAACTTGCCCGAACTGATGCGGATGGAGAAAAATACCACTTTCACCTTGATCAACTTATCTTACGTACAAAAGACAACAAACTCCCTGAATCTTACGATTTCAAACATGATGGTGTGGTGATAATTGATGCTTTTGAGCACATGGGATTAAAGCTCGCTCTTGCCGCTTGGGAGAAAGGTATGATTCCAGCTTTACTTAAGAGCGTTGAAAGTATTTGTAATTTGCAGGCCATAAAAATCAAGTCGGATGATGTCGTGGCACACTATATTCGTGGCCTTGCCTACGGCAGCCTTGGCCGCTACGAAGAAGCTACAGAAGCCTGTAAGCAGGCCATAAAAATCAAGCCGGATGATGCCGATGCACACTGTGGTCTTGGCAATGCCTACAGCGACCTTGGCCGCTATCAAGAAGCCATAGAATCCTATAAGCATGCCATCAGAATCAATCCGGATTATGCCGAGGCACATTGTAATCTTGGCGTTGCCTACGGCAAACTTGGCCGCTACCAAGATGCGATAGAGTCCTTCAAGCAGGTCATTATAATCAATTCTGATTATGCCGAGGCACACTATAATCTTGGCGTTGCCTATTTTTTCGCTGACGACAAAGGTTCCGCCCTTGAAGAATACAAAATCTTAAAAACTTTAGATGCAGAAAAAGCCAGCGAACTTTTTAATATAATTTACAAATAGTTAAAAAACACTGGGATAATATGTGGCTCCAATAAGGGTTTTCGAGAAATGTCAAAATCGAAAAGACATCATTACATAGCTGAATTCTACCTTCGAAATTTTACTGAACCCATGTTTGGGAAGAATTTATTTGTATATAAAAGCAAAACTAAAAAATGGGATCCTCGAACACCATATGGGGTCGGCTGGTTTCCTCATCTTTATAGTATGTTTGATGATTCAGGAGAAAAGACGGATAGTTTTGAGAAGTTTTTGGGTAAATATATTGAAACACCATTGGCACCTATAATGAGAAAAGCGGCTACAACACCTGACGCTCTTACCAACCAAGACCGTGAATCTATTGCTATGTTCATAGGCGTAACCACTGCTCGAATACCGTCAATGATGAAAGGAATCTTATGTGATTACATATCCAAGCTTCCTACGGATAACGCAAGTGAGTTGGACAAAGTTGTACAATCATGGTGTGATGTAACAGGTCAGGTTTATACGGAAAAATCGAAAGAAGAGTTTCTTAAACCAAGTGTTTTCGGCGCGATTTTAATTTGGGCCGATTCCTTAAGAGATCGTCTGGTAAAATGGAATTGGGCTTCTATAAGAACAACCAGAGATAATCCTTTTATAACGTCAGATTCACCCGCTTTGCTTCAAAAAACGGGTGGTATTAGGGATATTAGGTGGGTCACCTTTCCAATATCTTCAGAGATTGCTATTAGGATAAGCAATGCAGAATTGAGAAACAACAGAAATGATATAGATGATGTTGCAGATATGAATAGGAGAACATTAGAGAACGCTAAAGAGTTTGTAATATGCCACAAGAAAAGCTTTCCCGGTGATGATTTTTTGTTGCAGTGGCCCACAAAAGAAATTTAATAAATAGGGGATGTTTACCTATTTTTAAATTTTAATCTGTCATTTTTATTTTTGATATTTGATTTTTGATATATTCTTCGTCGGAGCGAATCGCAGATCCCGACGCATCGGGATGGCTACAAGCTGTGTCTTTTCCTCAGATAAATTTGAATAATCATAATATCGGCAGGCGTGATTCCGCCGATTCTGCCGGCCTGGCCCAATGTTGCGGGCCTGAATTTATTTAATTTTTCTTTCGCCTCGGCTCGCAGATGGTCGACTTTATCATAATCCAATTCATCGGGCAGTTTTAATTTCTCAATTTTTTGTAATTGCGCAACCGCCCTTTGCTCTTTAATCAGGTAGCCTTCGTATTTTGCGTCCGTCATAACGCTTTGGATAACATCGCCTCGCAGACCCAGTGCCGTAACTTCCGGCAATCCGGCCATTTCCAAATTTGCGGCATCATCCGGTCGTTTAAGCAGTTCCCAAAGAGATTTTCCTTCTTTGCGGGTATTTTTTAAAAATTCGGCAAAAGTTTCAACCTGCGCAAGAGTCTGCTGAAATTTTTCCCAGCGAACATTATCGACAAGGCCGATTTCTCTTCCTATTTGCGTAAGTCTTCTGTCTGCGTTATCGCTTCGCAGGTGCATTCGCCATTCGGCCCTTGATGTAAACATCCGGTAAGGCTCGTCAATTTCTCTTGTCAGCAAATCGTCAATCATCACGCCGATATATGCCTGGTCGCGCCTCAGCACCAGCGGCTCTTTTCCGCTGATAAGCTTAGCGGCGTTAATGCCTGCCATAATTCCCTGCGCACCGGCTTCTTCATAGCCGCTTGTGCCGTTAATTTGGCCGGCAAGAAACAGCCCCTTGATTTTTTTCGTTTCAAGGCTGGGCTTTAGTTGTATTGCGGGGCAATAGTCGTATTCTATCGCGTAGGCGTAATGGATAATTTTCGCGTTTTCGGTTCCTGCCATCAGTTTTATCATTTGCTCCTGGACATCCTGCGGCACAGATGTGCTTATACCGTTGCAGTAAATCGTCGTTACGTCCGCGTCCTCCGGCTCGAGAAATACCTGATGTTTGGTTTTATCCGCGAAACGGATTATTTTCGTTTCGATGCTCGGACAATACCGCGGGCCGGTCGAAACTATCTGGCCTGTATAAAGCGGCGCACGCCCAAGATTATCTCGCAGGAGTTTGTGAATTTTTTCATTAGTAAATGTTATCCAGCAGGGAACCTGTTTGGAGGTGACAGATTCGGTCATAAATGAAAAAGGCGAAGGTTCTTTATCGCCGTATTGAATTTGCGTTTTATCGTAGTCGATTGTCTTTGCGTCGAGCCTTGGCGGCGTGCCGGTTTTTAATCGTTTGACTTCGAGTCCAAGTTTACGCAGACAATCCGACAATTCATTTGCGGCCGGCTCATCGAGTCTTCCGCCCGGCCATTGTTTGTCCCCTATGTGCATTATGCCTTTTAGAAATGTTCCGGTAGCGACAATAACCGTTCGGCAGCTAAATATTTTTCCGTCTGTGCAGAGGATACCTTTGACCTGATTATTTTCGGTAAGAATTTCAGCGACGAGTCCTTCAAAAATTTCAAGGTTTGGCGTTTTCTCAAGTTCGCCGCGGATGAAATCAGAGTATTTATATTTATCTATTTGTGCTCTTGGCGATTGCACTGCTGCGCCTTTGGAACGGTTAAGAAGCCGGAATTGAATACCTGTTGCATCGGTCGCAAGGCCCATCAGTCCGCCGAGTGCATCGATTTCCCGTGCTATCTGGCCTTTTCCAATGCCGCCGATGGCAGGATTGCAGCTTGCCTTTGCGATTGTATTTTTGCTGATGGTTACAAGGAGGGTTTTGGCCCCGATTTTCGCTGCCGCGTGCGCCGCTTCAGCTCCTGCGTGTCCTGCGCCGATTACTATGCAGTCGAATGTATTTGCTTCAATTCTATCTGACATATTCAGCCAGTATAGCCTTTTGAACTTTTTTATCAATCACAAGGCATATTTATTATCTTGACAACTAATGTCCGTTTTTTAATAATAATGCTAAAATATATATATGAAAAAAGTAATCGATGCTAATTTCTTTCAAGATCCAAGGTTGGAAAATTACCTTAAATCAGATAAAAGCAATGCTGTTGTTTTTATTGATTGTGCCGGTATGGAGGCACATAAGGGAAATACATTCAAGAATTTATTTAAATCACTGGAAATCGTTTCTAAGTTTCCTGAACAAGCATTTGTTCTTAAGGGGACTCGTGATATAGCCAAGCTGACTCTTGCATCAGACGGTTTTAAAAAGTTAGTGGACGTTCCTCAAACAAGAGCGTTCAGATCTTTTTGTTCTTCTATACAGCATGGTATTCAAGACAAGATGAGTTTGATAGTTCCCCTTTTTCAGCAAGGGCAACTTGCATCAGCCCACTTTGATAGACTGAAAAAGGATGCGGCGATAGTTGCAAATAGTATAGAAGAGCTTACAAAATCTTTCAAAAAGGAAGACTTGAAAGTTATAAGGAAAAAAGAAAGATTGACCACAGAGGTAAAGGATAAAGTAATTTATGGTATTCTCCGGCTAACAGATCTTTTATTTCAAGATCACCCCGATATCCAAAAAAGACCCCAACCCGAGCAAATTCGAAACAGCTATATATTTAGGTTCGCAGTTAGTGCTTATCTTTTGGATTTTCATTGGATATCCGATGGGGGTCCGGGAAAAGTCAAACTAGACAAATTACGAAATGACTGTGTTGATATGAACTATGTTGCTTACGCCACCTTCTTTGATGGTATTCTGACCAGAGACTCAAAAATGAAAGAAATATATCGGGAGACTTGCTTTTTTTTGAAAAATGCGTTTCAAACAAAATTGGGGATTTCATCTGGCTCTTGTGTATTGCCGAACATGGTGTTGGGTGGCAAGCGTGGTTGACATCGCGACGTGCTTTGAGAGATTGATTTGAGGACAACCCCGTTTATCCGACGTTATATGATTGACGTAACGAGCCTTGCAATCCAATCGTTTGACAATTTTATTTAATCTGCGTAATCAGCGATTAAATAATTTGTGTCTATTCGTGTTCATTCGTGGTTAATTATTCCGTCAGCGCGGTGGCCGAAGCCATAACAAAATTGGCGGTATGGCTGATACTTAAACTTATTTCGCCGACGCCAAGTTTTGATGCGATTTTTTTTACTTCGCCGCTAAGTGTAACCTGCGGCCGGCCGAGCGGATTATTAATTATTTCTATATCCGTCCAGGCGATTTTACCACGCCATCCTGTGCCCAGAAGTTTCAGCACCGCTTCTTTTGCCGCGAACCTGCCGCAAAGTCTTTCCACCCTGTTTTTAATTTCATTTGCCTGCTGCTGCTCGGTCGGCGTAAAAACTCTGTCGAGAAAATGCCTGTCGTGCCGCTGGAGCATTTGTTCAATTCGCGGACAGTCAACCAAATCTATGCCGTGCAAAATTTTCTTCATAATCAGTAAAACCTTAATTGCCCTGCAGTTCGCGATAGGCTTTTTGCATACAATATTCGATAAAATCATCCGCATAGGACAAATCAACCTGTGCGATGATTTTGCTCATCATATCATCAACTAATTTCTTGCGTTTCTCAAACATCAATCTGCCCTCGACTTCCGCCTGAACTTTTTCGAAAGGCTCGCAGCTTTGAATCTGTTTATTTTCAAGTCTTATGATAAAAATATGGTTTTCGGCAGCGATAGGTCCGGCGACATCGCCGCTATTCATATCCACAACTGTTTTTTCAATCACATCGTAAGGCGCTGCCAGCGAACCGGGCCGGATTGGCTTCCACAGGCCGCCGTTTTGAGCCGCGTGGTCGTTCGAATATTTTTTCGCAAGCTCGCCGAAGTCTTCGCCTTTCCTAATTCGTTCAGAAATTTCCATAGCGAGTTTCATCGCCTTTTTATTTACGTCGGCGTTCGGGTCGTTGGGGTCTTTGAATTTATTAACCTCAAGGTCGATAAGGCGAAATTCTATCTGGGCTTCTTTAGTGTAAAATTCGCCCTTTATCTTGTCATAATATTCTATCAATTCAGAATGGGTAACAGGTTTTTCAACTTTGACTTCCTCGGAGACGAACGACTGTATAAGTATTCCTCTTCTGGTCTGCTGATAAAAGTCCTGCCAGTTAGTGTGCATACTCTTGAGCATTTTCTCGACGGTCGCGTAATCTCCGCCGTATTGTGAGATAAATCTCTGCACTTCCTGCTCGACAATTTTGTCTATAATGGCCTGGTCGATATTTTCAGGCAGAGCATCCTTGGCTTTTGCATAAAGCCTGATATCGCCTATTTTCTGCAAAAGTATATTTATAAGCATCGGTTTGGCTTTAGTTCTGAACTGCTCGTAATCTGTCTGTTTTGCGGCCTCGGCAAGAGGCTCGCGAATCGGTTCTATGATTTCATCTGCGGTTATGGCTGTCGAGTCAATCGACAATGCCAGTCCGCCTGACGGTTTAGGCAGAACCGGAGGCTTTGCCGGGGGCTGTATTTTGTCCAGAGTTTTCACGTCAATATCGCTTTTTTTTGTCTTTTCGCAGCCGCTAAACAAGATGAGCAAACAACATATCGCCAGCAGTCCGGTCTTAATTTTCATATTCATATATACTTCCTGTAAACAATAAAATCCTTATTAAGATGATTATAATTTGGATTGGCCTTTTTTGCGAAGTATTTTTCTAAGAACCGCGCAGATAGTTTCAGGCTGGAAGTAATTCTTTTCAAGCCTTATATGCACCGTCAGCGGGTCGGGAATCCTTACTTTGCCCGGTGCGCCGGCAAAAATGTCGTAAATCTTCTTGCTGCCGTCTTGTTCGAATGAAAAAATGATATCGCTGCCGCTAATGGTAATCGCGCGTATCCCCTGCGCCGAGGCGAGGATTCTTATCTCGGCAAGTTCAAGCAGTTTTTGAACCTCCGGACAAATGTGCCCGAACATATCGTTAAGTTCATCTTCGAGTCGGGCCAGGTCCTGCGATGTTCTGGCCGCGGCAATCCGCCGATACACATTCATCCGCTGCGAATCGGATTGTATATAATTTCGGGGTATATAAATTGAAAAGCCAAGGTCGATAACGGCGGCCGGGGCTTTTTCCAGAGGTTCTTTTCTCAATCTTTTCACCGCGTCAGCCAGCAATTTGCAGAAAAGCTCAAATCCGATTGTGTTGATATGTCCCGACTGCTCCGGCCCGAGTATGTTTCCTGCCCCGCGGATTTCAAGGTCGCGAAGAGCGATTTTAAATCCCGCTCCGAGCTGCGAATATTCTTCGATTGCCTTTAGCCTTTTGACCGCTACCGGACTGATAGTCCTTGTTCGCGGCAGCAGAAAATAACCGTAGGCCCTGTGCTTGAACCTGCCGACTCTTCCGCGAAGCTGATGAAGCTGGGCAAGGCCGAACCGGTCCGCGTCGTTTACGATAATTGTATTGGCGTTTGGTATATCGATGCCCGATTCTATTATCGCCGAGCAGACAAGCACATCGACTTTGCCGAGCACAAACTTAATCATCGTCTTTTCAAGCTCGTGTTTGTGCATCTGACCGTGCGCGATTGCGATTTTTACATCCGGCAGCAGCTTTTGAATCTCATCAGCGATTTTTTTTATCGACTGCACCCTGTTATGCACGAAAAATACCTGCCCCTGCCTGTTAAGTTCGAGATTTATCGCTCTTTTTATAAGCTCATCGTCATATTTTTTTACCTGTGTCACAATCGCCCGCCTGTCCAGAGGCGCGGTAGCCAGAGAACTAATATCCCGCAGACCCAGCAGTGCCATATGAAGCGTTCTCGGAATTGGCGTTGCCGTCATTGTCAGGATATCGACGTTGATGCGCATCTTTTTCAATTTCTCTTTGTGCTCGACGCCGAACCTTTGCTCCTCATCGATAATCAGCAGTCCCAAATCCTTAAACCCGACATCTTTACTCAGCAGCCGGTGAGTGCCGATGAGAATATCTACCTTTCCCTGTTTGGTGCGTTTGATAATTTCAGTCGCCTGCTGCTTTGTTTTAAAACGGTTAACAGATTCGACAGTAACCGGAAAATCCGCGAACCGCTGACTGAATGTTCTTTCGTGCTGAACGCACAAAACCGTAGTCGGCACAAGCACTGCAACCTGTTTGCCCGCCTCGATGGCTTTGAACGCCGCCCGCATCGCAAGCTCCGTTTTTCCGTATCCGACATCGCCGCACAGCAGCCTGTCCATCGGAACGGGTTTTTGCATATCTATTTTTATTTGCTCGCTGCACGATTCCTGGTCTGGCGTTTCCTGATAAAGAAACGATTCTTCGAATTCTCTCTGCCAGTTCGTATCAGGCCCGTATGTAATGCCCTGTATGCTTTGCCGTTTGGCCTGTATTTCGAGCAGTTCCGCGGCAAGGTCTTTAACAGCAGCCGCAATTTTATTTTTTTGACTCTCCCATTTTTTTGTCCCTATTTTGCTGAGTTTGGGCCTGATTGCGGTTGTGCCGATATATTTCTGCACAAAGCCGATATTCTGCACCGGCACATGAACCAAGGCGCTGTCGGCATATTGAATCGTCAGGAATTCGCTTTTGCCGCCGTCCTTTTCTATTGTCTCTACGCCTTTGAATTTTCCTATGCCGTAATTTATATGAACGACATAATCGCCTTTGTTGAGGTCGGCGGACGAATCGACTGGGACCGCTGAGCTTATTGGCCGGGTAGTTCTGCGAATAATCGCCTGGCCGAACAGTTCGTGATGTGTCGCAATAATTGTCTTGAGGCTTTCAATTATAAATCCCCGATGAACAAAACCCACCGGCAAACGGAAGTTTGCCTGGTTAGCCCCGCCAACACCTTGGCGGGGTTCTTTATTTTCACTAATTATTTCTTTTATCCTTTTTACCTCCGCATCCGTTTCGCAATACAAATAAACATCCCAGCCATCTTGCGCCATTTGCGTCAGTTGCTGCAAACCCGCTTTATGCCCCGACCACAGCGGCCCGCTTTTCGCCTCGAACTGCTGAACGCTTTTTATTCTAAGCTCGATATTGTCCGGCTCGGATGCGAATCTACTGATTGAAACCTGTTTAAAAGCGGAAATTTTTTCTAAAATCCTGCTCCAGTTATAAAGATTCTCCGGCCTGTCCACCCTGCGGATAAAAACGTCAGCGACTTCCTGAACTTCGCTCGGCTCCTGAATAAAAATGATGGTCTCGGGGTCTATTGTTTCCAAAAAGTTTGTCTGATTATCAGAATTATTGTCGAGAACCGCAGCTGTGATTGTAATACTGTCGATATGTCCGCTTGACCTTTGAGTATCAAGGTCGATTGTTCTTATGCTTTCGATTGTATCGCCGAAAAATTCGACTCTGACCGCTATCGGTTGGTTTGAGTGCGCCGTCACCGGTGCGAAAATATCTATTATGCCGCCTCTTTTGACAAACTGGCCCGGTAAATCAATCTGCGCAACCGCTTCGAATCCATTATCGACAAGCCATTCAGCGGCCTTTTCCATTTCAATGGTTTTTCCGGTTTCGAGCGTCAGTCCTTTTTCGAAAAGTTTGCTCGGCTTTGGCAGCGGCTGCATAATCGCCTGTATTGATGCCGAAACAATTTCCGGATACTGCCCGCTGCCCGTGCTCGAGGCAAGTTTGAGAACGAGCCTTGCTCTTGTTGAGCTGATTTCATCTGTCGCGTCGATTAATTCTTCACCCGCCCAGCCCGGCAGAGTTTCGATATTTTTCCCGCCAAATGCTATTAAATCATCGACAACATTGTCAGCGTCATCGAGATGCGGGCTTATATAAAGAATTGGTTTTTTAAGCTGCTGGTGAATATGCAGGGCCAATAAAGGCGCAAAGCTTCCCCACGTCCCGGCAATTTTTACCGCCCCCTCGGCAGTTTTAAGTCGGGATATTATTTCTGTTACTGCCCTATCACTGCTAAGATTCATTTACTTACAGTATTGTATCCTCAAACGCCGCAGGAAACAATACTGCAAATAAATCCGGAATATCTTTTTATGGATTCGATCCCTGCTGATAAAGCTGCCCGATTTCAGTATCGGTTAGTACTCTGTTGTAAATACGAACGTCGTCAATGCCCCCATAAAAATAGTAATCGTCAGCTTTTATTTTCCCTATTCTTAATGGCTCATCATTTACAATTCCGAATGTATCCATTTGCAGCCACGTCCCCGCCGGCTCGCCATTTATATAAAACCTGATGCTGTCTCCCGCTTTCAAAGTTACTGCGACATGCTGCCATACTCCCACTTCGACAGAAGATGTCGAATCATAAAAAACATAAGTTCCCTCAGCATCTGTTTGGTAACAAAACTCCAAATAATTTCCGTTTACCACAAATGCATAATTGCCTAGAGCATCTTCATCTGCCGAACCGCTTGGCTGTTTGGCCGCTATGCAATAATAATAACTATTATCATTCGGCTTAATCCAGGCAGCAATAGTTATCTGGTTATCCATATCAAGAGAGTTGTCGTTATCAGGAATCTCAATATAATCGTCGGAGCCGTCGAAATTCAGCGCACCGGTTATTTGCCCTGTCGTCCATTCGGCGCCGCCGTAGGTCGTTCCATTATTATTATGGCCGGAAGAATCATTCGCTGCAGTCCCGCCGTCCTCATCGAACTTCCACCAGCCGACCAGATTAGGGTCTCGCCACAACCAGCAATTCGCTAATTCCAAGACATCTTTAAAATCAACATGCCCGTCTCCTGTGATATCCCCCTTTAAATTCGAGCCATTATGCCGCCAATCGTTGGCTAAAATAGCAAAGTCAAAGAAATCTACAATGGAATTTTTATCGATATCAGCTTTCAGGTTAACTGCCGGACAAATAGAACATAAAATGAAAAATACTGATATAATTCCCGCTGCAATGATTTGTTTTTTCATTCTCTATACCTCCTTGCTTTATATAGTTTCTTTTTACTTATTCGAAACCTTTTTTTCTTTCAATCCCCAAAGCAGGTATTGACTGCTCTTGCCGCTTTTATCAGAGGTGAATTTATCGGCACAGTCCTTGTTTTGCCCGCAACCTGCGACAATGGAACACTCGAAAGTTTTCCATTTTTCATAACAACCAGGCGATTTTTAATTCCGTTCACAAGCAGTTCCATCGCCTCGAAGCCGAAGCTCGTCGCCAGTATTCTGTCGTAAGGTGTCGGCGTTCCTCCTCGCTGGATATATCCTAAAGTTACGCTTCGCGCTTCGAGTTTCGTCGCCTGTTCGATTTGCCCCGCAAGTTTACTCGCGATTCCGCCAAGTCTTATCGGCTCTGGACTGTACGCAACTGTTTCTCTTACAACCATTTTTCCGCCGACTTCTTTTGCGCCTTCAGCGACAACTACAATGCTGTAGCTTTTCCCCCAGCTGTTTCGTTTCATCACAAAGTCGCAGACTTTTTCGAGTCTGTATGGAATTTCAGGTATAAGAATAACATCGCCTCCGCCGGCAATTCCCGAATGCAGAGCAATCCATCCCGCGTATCTGCCCATCACTTCGACAACCATAACGCGATGATGTGAGCTTGCCGTAGTCCGAAGTTTATCAATTGCCTCAGTTGCGGTCGTTACTGCCGTATCGAATCCGAAAGTAACATCGGTGCCCCAAAGGTCGTTATCTATTGTTTTCGGCACGCCGATTACTGTTAGTCCTTTTTTCGCCAGCCCCGCTGCGCAAGTCTGCGTCCCGTCCCCGCCGATACAAACAAGTGCGTCAATTTTTTTAGCAGCCAAAGTCCGAACACACGAATCCGATACGTCTTTTAATATTACTTTTCTCTGCGGTGAGCCTGTCGAACCGCCTGTTCTGCTTTCAACCGGATATTTGAACGGATTAGACGTATTATTTGACCCGAGAATTGTCCCGCCCAATGAAAGAATATGGCTGACATTCTCATAGCTCAGCGGATGGAGTCTTTTTTCGATAAGTCCCAGGTATCCGTCCTCGATGCCCCAGACTTTTATGCCGTATTTCGATATCGCCGCTTTTGTTACCGCGCGTATGACCGCGTTAAGACCCGGACAATCCCCGCCGCCCGTCATTACTGCTATCGTTTTGATTTTATGCGCCATAATATTACTTGTTCGCAATGGATTTTTTCGCTGCCGCGGCAACCGCATCGGCCGTAATGCCGAACTTCTCATAGCATACTTTATACGGCGCCGATTCGCCGAATCTGTTCATACCGATAAATTCGCCTTTATCGCCGATATATTTCTCCCAGCCCATTTTAATTCCTGCTTCGACCGCGACTCTCGCCTTCACGCTCGGCGGCAGCACAGAATCTTTATACGCCTTATCCTGCTGCTCGAACAATTCCCAGCTCGCAAGATTAACTACCTGTGCCTTTATATTTTCAGCCGTCAGTTTCTCCGCCGCCTTCATCGCGATTTCCAGTTCCGACCCGACTCCGATAAGTATCACGTCAGGTTTATCCTGTTTCACAACAACATAACCGCCCTTTGCGATACTCGACGCCGGCGGATATTTCGTCCTGTCAAGCGTCAGAATATTTTGTCTTGTCAAAAGCAGAGCAACCGGCCCGCTCGTATGCTCCAGCGCGATTTTCCAGCAGTATGCCGTTTCGTTCGCGTCCCCGGGCCGCAATACCAGCATTTTCGGTATTGCTCGCAGAGCCATTATATGTTCAATCGGCTGATGTGTCGGCCCGTCTTCGCCGAGACCTATACTGTCGTGTGTGAACACAAAAATAGTTTTATATCCGCTCATCGCAGCCAGCCTCACTGCCGGCTTCATATAATCGAAGAAGCAGAAGAACGTCCCGCCGTATGCCCGCAGTAAATCGCTCGTCCCGATTCCATTCATTATCGCCGCCATTGCGTGTTCTCGAACTCCGTAGCGGATATATCGCCCTGTCGGTTTATCTTTCTGAAAATCTTCTACGCCTTTGAACTGCGTATTATTTGATGGCGTAAGGTCTGCCGAGCCGGCCAGCACCAGCGGCATCTGCGGCATTAAAACATCCAGCGTCTTGCCGGATGCCGTTCTTGTCGCCATTGGCTCTGCCGGAAAAGTCGGCAGATTTGTTATTTTCGGATATGGTTCATTAATCAGTTTCGCAAGTTCCGGATATTTTTTGGAATAGTTTTTGAATTTCTCATTCCATTGTTTTTCAAGTTCTGCACCTTTTACTTTTGCTTTCTGCATATGTTTTAGAACTTCTTCCGGCACCACAAAACTCTTTTCCGGGTCCCAGCCGTAGTTTTTCTTGATTAGTTTAATCTCATCTTCGCCCAGCGGCGCACCGTGTGCCTTATGTGTATCCTGAAAATTCGGACTGCCGTATCCGATATGTGTGCGAAGATTGATTATGCATGGCCTGTTCTTTTCCGCCTGCGCGTTTTTCAGCGCCTTTTCGAACGGCACCATATCATTTCCATCCCCGCCGACGATTTGAACATACCAGTTATAAGCCTCGAATCTTTTTGCCCTGTCTTCGCTGAATGAAAGGCTTGTATTTCCATCGATGGATATATGGTTATCATCGTAGATAACAATTAATTTATTCAGACCAAGATGTCCCGCCAGCGAGCAGGCCTCTGATGAAACGCCTTCCTGCAAACAGCCGTCGCCCGCAACAGCATAAATGTTGTAATCGAAAAGATTTGAGCCGTCTTTATCGAAATATGCCGCCAGATATTTCTGCGCCAGTGCCATACCGACCGCGTTACTTATTCCCTGGCCAAGCGGCCCCGTCGTCGCTTCAACTCCTGCCGTATGACCATATTCCGGATGACCCGGCGTTTTGCTGCCCCACTGCCTGAAGTTTTTCAAATCCTCAAGGCTCAAATCATAACCCGTCAAATACAAAAGCGAATACAGCAGCATACTTCCGTGTCCGGCGCTTAGTACGAATCTGTCTCTGCCGTGCCATTTCGGATTGACAGGATTAAATCTCAGGTATTTCATCCAAAGTGTATAAGCCGCAGGCGCCATTCCCATCGGCATTCCCGGATGGCCGGACTTTGCCTTCTGAACAGCGTCCAATGCCAAAAATCGGATTGTCTGAATACATTGCTCATCAAGTTCGTTTAGACCCGGATTCGTTTTAGTTTGCATAATTGCCCTTCTTATTAATTGTTAATTTCCTGCCACTAAGACCCAAAGACACAAAACTCTTCAAAATTATTTATATCTTCTTCGTGCCCTGGTGACTTCGTGGCTATTTTTAAGACCGGCATAATAGGATAAAAATCTGTTTCTGTCAATTATTGCCCTGTCCGAACCCAAATAATGCCTTTCTCAACCCCTTTCTTGTTAAGTATTTATATAACTTTATAAAAAATTAGCAAAATTTACAAAAAATACCTTGCTTTTTTAATATAATATGTTAAAATACCGTCATATTTAGTAAATATCAAACTTTTAAACAATAAACCGGCAGAACAGATTAAAACTACACTTTTTGAGTCTTGTTTCTGCTGGTTTTCCTAAAAATTAACCGCGCATTGCGCGGATGAAACAATTTTACCATTCCGATTTATCGGGACGGTCAACTGTCTACTGTTCAACTGTTCAAAAATATTAGCCTTTAGTCATTCCATTAAAATGAAATCCAAAAAACCAAAATACAAAATCAGAAAAGTCGCCGGCCGAAATGTCAGGCTCGACCCGCGGGATTTCTACAACCCGAAAATTTCAAACTCAACTTTGATGCTTGTCGGCGGTCGTGTTGTCGTCTGTGATTACAAAAACAAAAAATACACCTCGCTTCCGCGATTCATTCTCAAACCGCCCAAAAACAAAATTGTTGACCACATAAACAGAAAACCTCTCGATAATCGCAGGTGTAATCTGCGTATTGTCAATGCGAGACAAAGCTCGCTCAATCGCAGGCTCAAATCGAATACCGGCCGTATTGGTGTTTCTAAAACAAAGAGAACAAAAAGAGACAATAAATGTTTTTACGAGGCATATTTCCAGCCCCGAACTGGCAAAAGAAAAAAGTTCTATGCCCCGCCTACGCCAAAAGGCTTGATTCTCGCCGCTCTTGCAAGAGATAAATTTGTTATTGAATCTGGCGACCAGAATTACACTCCTCTTAATTTCCCGTTATTTAAAACAGACCCATTTAAAACAATTTTATTAAGGAGCGACTTAAACGAATATAAGCATGCAATTAGTTTGAAAAGCTGAATTCTGCCGGAATTTGCCCACCGCAGGAGGGACGGATCAAATCTTAAATTCTATTTGAAAACCCCGCTTTTTAACGCTACAATTTATCGGGAAATAAAAAATGGCTAAATTTGAAGATATTAAATCCAGATTATGTGATAAGCCCATAGTTATTGATGATTGGCGTCAAGATGATACTTATGAAGGTATTTATCCTAAAGGGGCAAGAGACAAGAGTGCTTACTTTTCTCCTGAAACTGTCGATGAAAGTTGCCTGAAAGGAAACTATCGCTATCTTTTTAAACTTTCCCGTTCATGGTGTCCTTGGCAGTTTTGGGGTGAGGTCATTGCTTACAGGCTCGGCCTGATTACAGGGGTTGAAGTTCCGCCGGCACACATTGGTCTAAACAATAAGTATAATCCGGGGGAGGCTACATATGGAGCACTGATTGAATGGTTCTATGATGACAAGAAGGATATCTATGTCGAAGGCGGACAGTTTATGGTCAAGTTGGTCAATGATTTTGACCGCCAAAAGGGAACTCAACATAACTTTCTAACTATTGCAAAATTAAAAGGTATCTCGGGATTTAGAGAACACTGGGCTGGGGTATTCACCCTGGATTGTCTTACCGGAAATACAGACCGTCATCAGGATAACTGGGGATTTGTCGTAAAGGACGCAAGACAACAGCCAACGGAAGGAACAAAGCTTTGCTTTTCTCCGGCTTTCGACAATGGAACTGCTTTGGGCTATGAGATAGACGAAAAAAAAATTGACAGGTTCATAGACGAGAAAAAACTTGAAAAGTATCTCACAAACCCTCGCCACGCTAGACATCATATGAAATGGTCTCTTGATAAACAGGAGGAGCTCAATTTCTATGACTTTATGAAAAAGTTTGTGCTGGAATTTCCCGATACTAAGTCTATAATTGGAAAGAAATTGAGTTTTAGCCAGCCGCAGGTTGAAGAGATACTGAGTCCTCTTATAACCGCGGTATCTGACACGAAGTACTGTATAAGCCAGAAAAGACTTCGTTTTATAATAGAGTTTATATTCAAGCGTAAGGAATTACTTAAGAAGGCTCTCAGTATATGAGGTATATCGAACACATAATCGAATCTGAAAAGCTTTTGCTCTCATGGCAGACATCACGGCCAGGGAAGAACCGAAGCAGGATGTTTGTTGCAGAATTGATTCGCAATAAAGATGATGCTGACCTTGTATACTTGCTTGATAGCAATGAGTTCCAAAAGGCTCAATCTTTGGGTTTTAAGGAGTATACAGGTTTTTCGGCCAACCAACAAACTCATGAAAAGGTTCTTTTTGCGTTTATTAAGCGCCTTCCACCAAGGTCACGGGGAGACTTCGGGAAATATCTTGACTCATTGAGAATACGGAACGACGCTGATATTTCTGATTTTGCTCTCTTGGGTTACTCTGGCGCAAAACTGCCTGATGACGATTTTGAAGTTATCAATACGTTTGAAAATGCCATTCCACCCTTCGAGTTCCTGCTAAATATTCAAGGCTATCGTTATTATGCGGAGCGATTACCATTTGCCAGTATCAATCTGGAACAAGAAGCCACTTTTCAGACTGAACCGGAAAACAAGATCGATCCAAAGGCCATAAAGATTATTGTTGGTGGAACTCATGCGGGTTATGTCTGTCGCGGGCTAGCAGAATCGTTTCATAAGTGGTTTGAGATGGGTTATAAGATTGACGCGAGCATAGAACGGAAAAATGGAACAGTAGAGCGGCCTGAAATTTCCCTTTATGTTTCAATAAAAATGCTATAAAAATTATTTTTTAAAATCCCTAAAATATTTACCGAATATCTTTTGAAACAAGATAGCTTTTTCATAAAGCCAAGCAAAATATTTATCCGCTTCTGCCTGATTAAATGCATCCGAAACTGCTTTTTTGATTCTTATGCGGGAAGCGACCGCAGCATCTACCCATTCTGCAGTTTCGCCAATTTCTTTTTCAATTTCTTCTTTTTGCTTTTTCAAGAAATTAAAAAGCTCCTTGTTTCGACTGATATAAACTTCGCAACCTATTAAGTTTTCGCGGGAGTTAACGGTTAAGGTAACATGACCGTCAGAACTTCCCATGCTTACGGTGTACCAATGCTGCGGGCGAGGAGTTTGTAAGCGAATTATAGTATCGTTTCCACGTATGTAATTTTTTAATTTATTCCAGAACTCGAGCTGTTGAAGTTTTGTGTCAGTTATGCCGTTAGGGGGAATTATTTTGATAGCTTTTGCCCATTCATTCGGGCTAACTATTATTTCAAACTTTGGCGCAGGATTAGATCCCTCAATCTGCCAAAGTTCAATTTTTATCAAAAAGAAGCCGATATTTTCATCTGTATGTTCATTAAGCCAATCAATTGCTTTTTGGTGTTCATCACGTACATGTCTAACGATCCAGATAATAATTTCAGCATCATATCCAGAAGCATAAGTGATAATTTTACCCAAATGATCATGGTTTGTATCTTCAAGTTGATTTTCGATTATTATTTTTCTGCCAGATGCTTCTTCTTCGGCAAGGATATCAACACTGAACTTCCCGACATTTGCCTCTGTTTTGATTAATTTAATATCAACGCCTATTTCTTCACTCAAAGCGTCAAGATTTTCCTTTTGTGAGAGCCAATTTGTAAAATCAAGAGCCTCGTGTTCCCAAACATCTCGTAAATCTACTTTATTAAGTTTAGATAGCGACTTTTTCATAGTGTAAATTTCTTTATTATTAGAATTCTCTTCTCCTTATAAATAAATCGTTTTCAGATCGCATAGCGGAGAAAACACCTTTACCCCACTATATTACTCTTTATTTATCTGAAAACAATACAAAACACCAGCGGCCAACCACTCTCAATGGACTTCCCCTGCGTCCGATAATCCCGCCGGATTTTTTTCGCATCAGATTCCTGTTGCCCCGGCGTTATAACTTTCTTGCTGCAATAGACTTAAAAAAATGCCTTTTTTTTATTTTCTTTGTAATTCTATATAAAAGTCGTCCGTGCGTTTTGACGATAAAACAAGCACACAGCACTAATTAACAAGGCAAAAACTCGGAAGACCGGAGTTTAAAAGAATGAAAAATACAAACAATCCGTCTCAAATTAAAATGACGGTACTTGTAACTGCCTTAACTTCAGCAGGTGCAATTGCCCTATGGTTTTATTTCCATCCCAGCCACTCCGGATACAAGAGCAATCTGCCTGGCGTATCGACGGTAATTATCCCGATTGCTGTCTGCATTGGGATGTTATTGTTTCTGTTCAGATACATATCGGGACAAAAAAAACTCTATTCGCGACAGAACCAGCTTGAGCAGCTTATTCAGGCTCGTACCGCTGAGCTGGCGGCAGAAAAAGCAAAAGCAGAGGCATCGCAGTTGCAGACCGAACAGATAAACAGACAATTCCAGCTTTCCGTCAGTCATGCCAATGTAATAACTCAACAGGCGGTTGACGCCGGCAGGGCCAAGAGCGAATTCCTGGGAAATATGAGTTACCAGATTCGCACGCCTATGAACGCGATTATTGGCTTTAGCGAAATGCTGGCCGAAGAAAGTCTCACTCCGGAGCAAAAAAAACAGGTCAAAATAATCCAGGATAGCAGCAGGATCCTGCTTCACCTTATAAATAACATACTCGACTTTTCAAAAATCGAGGCCGGCCGGCTCAATGTCGACATTAAAGACGTTGCCGTTGAAAGTATTCTCTCGGCCGTTGAATCGATTATAAGGCCTGCTGCCATTGAGAAAAAACTTCAATTTGGAATTATACGCGTAAACCCTCTGCCGAAATTTATCCGCACGGATTCGGCAAGATTGAAACAATGTATCCTGAATATTGTCAGCAACGCTGTCAAGTTCACGGAAAAAGGTTTTGTTAATGTCAGAATTTCAATCGAAAAACAGGACGACAAACCCTTCGTCAGATTTGATGTTGAAGACTCGGGCATCGGCATGGCCGGCGATAAACTTGATTCTGTCTTTGAACCGTTTGCTGATGTCGATACCAGCGGCGAAACTCGTCCGGTCGGAGGAACAGGGCTGGGACTGACTATTTCAAAACATATTGCCGAACTGCTCGGCGGAAAAATTACTGTCCACAGTGCCTTTGAAAAAGGTTCGACATTTTCTTTATTTGTGCCGGCTGCTATTGAAACTAAAAATCATGAAAACGGCAATGGCAATAATAATCATACTGCCAAAGCACCTGTTAATGCCAATAAACATTCGGACATCAGGCTTACAGGCAATGTCCTTGTCGTGGAAGACAGTCCCACCAACCAGGTATTGATTGATTTATTATTGAAGAAAACAGGTCTCGAGGTGGACATTGCTGAAAACGGGCTGCTTGCGGTGCAAAAAGCGGCCGTGAATAAATATGACGTCATTTTGATGGATATGCAGATGCCCGTGATGAACGGCTACGAGGCGACAATGCAGCTCAGGAAAGACGGTCTTAAAACACCTATAATCGCGCTGACTGCCTGTGCGATGGAAGGCGATGACGAAAAATGCTTTGCCGCCGGATGCAGTGATTATCTTACAAAGCCGGTGGACAGGAAAAAACTTTTTGAAACTCTGAATAAGTATCTCGCCGCTGACAGTAAGAAGCTGTCTTCGGATACCATTTTAACCGAAAACAAAAAGGAAACTACTATGCAGAACAATGAAGAAAATTTGGCCTCTGTCGAGGTAAGTGAACTTGAAATTGACTGGCAGCTTTTAATAGAACGGATTGGCGATGAAGCCCTTATTGACGAAATTGTGCCGGTCTTTCTCAAAGACAACTCCGAAAGAATGCTGTTGCTCACCGAGGCGGTAAAAAAGACCGATACAAGGGAAGTAAAATTTTACGCCCATTCAATCAAGGGTGCTTCCGGCGTTCTTGGCGCTGCGAAAATATCAGAGTTGGCAAAGCAGCTTGAAACCGCCGCACGGGACGAGCAGACGGACAAATATCTCCCGCTTTACCAGCAGATTAAAATACACTTTGACGCTCTTTTAGCTCTTTTAGGCAACAAAGACTGGAAGCAGCTTGTTAAAAACGCCGCAAAAAGTCAGTCTCCGCAAAAAAGCTGAAACCCAGAGTTAATTTAAAAAAGTATCACTAAAAAACGTCCGGACATAAACATCCGGACGTTTTTTATTATCCGCCTCATATAGTGTAAATATGCATGGGATACCGACTCTTCATAATAATATGAATATATGCGTGATATTGGCTTTTCATAGTGTAAATATATGCTGGATATTGACTTTTGACTGCTCGCCGACTACCATACATAACAACGGTGGCGATGCTTTTGCATCGCTCCTTGGCCGAGTGGCGGAATGGCAGACGCTCAGGATTTAAAATCCTGTGTCCGAAAGGGCGTATGGGTTCGACTCCCATCTTGGCCAGTTTAATTTTTGCGGCGAGATACAATTGGCTAAACAAAAAATCAAGGCTGTACTATTCGACCTCGGCGATACACTGCTCAATTACGGTAAACTTGACCCCCATGAACCCTTCGCACAAGCAGCCCGACAAACATGGACATATCTCAAAGAACAAGGACAAACCGTGTCGAGATATAAGTGGCTATACGCAGCCAGAAGCCTTCTGGCTATTCGACTCCGTATGATATGGTCAGACATCACCCAACAAGACTTCGACTCCCTCGTAGTCCTGAAAAAACTCGGTAAAAAAATGGGTATCCAACTCAACGACCAACAATACGAAAACCTCGTCTGGCTCTGGTATGAACCGCTGGCCAGGCTGGTTACCATAGAACCCGATTTACATAATACCCTGTCAACACTTCGCAGCAGAGGACTGAAACTTGGTGTCCTGTCAAATACATTCGTTTCCGCTACCGCACTTAACAGACATATCAGGCAATTTGGGCTAATTGATTTTTTCGATTTTATCTACTATTCTTATGAGTTCAAAAAACGCAAACCACATCCCGAAATGTTCCAGGCGGCAATTAAAAAACTGGGATTCGAGCCGGGCGAAATAGTTTTCGTCGGAGATAGAATCAAAAACGATGTCCAAGGCTCCCTGGGAGTAGGTATGATACCCGTCCTGAAAACGACATACGCCAATACCAATCAGCAAGTACCCGCCGGCGTTATAAAAATTAACAGCATAGCAGAACTACCAAGGGTAGTAGAACAGTTGAACAGGTGACAGGTGAGCAGGAGAATCTCAAAAATTTGACAGGCGGGCACTATTTATTCTTTTTTGACTTTCTTGCCTGGGTTAATGCAACTGCTATGGCCTGGGCATCAGCTTTTAGTTTTCCAAATTTATTTTTAGTGGCGGAATAAGTTTTCCCAGTATGAAATTCACTAATATTTTCACTAATAATTTTCTTAGAATTTCCTTTTTTCAATGGCATAAACGCCTCCTATTTATTTAAGAGTAACTCAGTTATCAGTTATCAGTTATCAGTTATCGGTTATCGGTTATCGGTTATCGGTACGAACGGACACGGTTTATTAAAGAATACAGAATCCAGTAGTCAGTAGACAGAATAATTCAAAAATTAATCCGGCTTCGTTAAGAACTACGCCGCGACAGGCGGCCACTATTTATTCCCATCGGAAACGCAGTTATCAGTTATCGGTTATCAGTACAGACGGACACGGTTTTTCACCACGAAGCCATCCCGATGCGTCGGGATCTGCGCCTTGCTCCGACGAAGAATATATCAAATATCAAAAATAAGAATAGGCGACTGTTTCTAGTTTTTCTAAAGTTATTGAGCTACCAGGGATTTATTCCGCCTTTTATCCACCAAGCAAATACAATAAATGCCGATGGAGCGCCACCTAAGAGGAATAGAAGAGACATAAGGAATGTTATGAATAAATAAATCTTAGGTTTAGCTTTGAGCTGTTTAAATCCTCCTATACCTAAAAAGAGCAATATAATACCTGATGGCAAAATAAAGACAGGAGAAAAATATCGAACATATATTACGACAATTAAAGCAACAATAAAAATTATCATGAATAAATATGGCATAGCTCCCGAGCCGATATGATAAAGTCCAGCCAAGCACAAACAGAGTAAAATAAGTCCTATTGGAAAGAGAATGACGGGCGACATCAAAGGAATGACCATCAAATCGTTTTGTGCAATGAGAGTTTTAGTCATAAAAAACATCATGAGAGATAGGAAAAGAATAGTGATGAAAATACTGAATACTACAAACAGATGTGATTTGACACTTTTCTTTAGAAATTTAAATCCTGCCAGAACTAACAAAAATAGTGTAATGCTTGTTAGTAATAGGAAAAGTGGCGAAATGTCTGCAAATATCCCGATGGATATTTTTTTAAAATCTATGTTTTTGAATGTAATTAGAAAAGGCACTGAAATAGCAATAGTGAAGACAAAAAGGTATGTAAAAAATAAATGGACTTTCCATGTAGAGTTACCGGTTTTCCAAGAATTGTGGCATTGAATAAAATGGAAGGCTGAAACAAAGAAAGCAAAAATTCCATAGAGCAAAAGAAGGACAGAATTTACTGTTGCATCCCCATGGCCATAATGTAGATGTGGTGCGTACCAATTTCGAAATATCAGACCAAGCAAAGGGATAAGGATAAATGTAATTATTGTAGCTATGGGTAAAATAAATTTTTTCATATCATTCTCTTATTTATGCGATAATCATACCTTCAAATAATTGTCAGGGCAAGGTGTAAAAAATAGGTAAACGCCCCCTATTAAATTCCTTTCTATTTATTCGGAAATTCGCTATACGTAGAATAATCAACCGTCAATTCCTCTCCCTTCTTAATGTTTCTCAAGGCAATAAAATCATAATTATCCATACATTGGACGTTGGGATTTTCTTTTGATTCATTCAGATACCAGCCAACGGTTAGCATATTAAAATTTTTCGGACAGCCGCATTTACCATTTTTAATAACGCAAAAATCATCATACAGTTTTTTAAGTGCAGGATCGATGTTTGGGATATTTGTTTCGTCAATCCAAACCATTTCATTTTCATCATTGCTGAATATGTTTGTCCCCTTAGGAATATAACGAATTGCAAAAACACCGATCCCATGAATTTTTGAACATTGCAACCGAGTATAAATACCATCATGAGGAAGATTTGATTCATTACTATTTCTTAACCAATAAAATAAACGTTCCCACATGTGAGAATTGTGTGGACTCGGTTCATTCCCATTGAGTTCTTTTAAGTAGTCATTGAATTCACATTTCGGAGTAAACAATAACCAAAGACCGTCATGAATCCATGGATACGAAAGAAAACCTCCAATAAAAAGAGAGGAAAATCCTGGATTAGAAAATTTACACTCATAGCAAACTATCAAATAAAAATAAACCGCCCAAAGGCATACAAAAAGCACTTTAAACCAACGCCAAAAGTAATCTGAACGCAGAAAGACAGAGATAAAAGCAAACGAAAATAATATAGAAGGTACTATAAGTGAAACATTATACTTGCAATAAACTGTCCAAATAATTCCCCAGAATAATAAAAAAACCGCAAAATTATATGGTGGAAAATAAGCGACATACTCATCTGTATTCTTTTCCTCGACTGCTTCAGCTATCCTTTCTGCCGTCAGTGCAAAAAGAAAAAATGAAAATAATAAGGGGAAGAGCGGCAAAGGTGGTAATCTAAAGTGCAAATTAAAGTATTGATAACAATTAGATTGTAAATCTTGTAAGACAAAAATAATCAATAATCCAGCTATTGCAGCGAAAATAGAATTAATAACTATCAGGTTAGGAGCATTATTTGTCCAGCGTTTTTCATTCATATTATTTCAAAACTTATCCGATTTTCTTCTCATTTTTAATTCGGTTATCAAGAGTTTATTTAAGTTTTACCTGTTCGTATTTCATAGTTGAGACGGACATAACGCGGATGTTATCCGGCGTCATTTTTATAATTACATACTGCGGAGAGGCAGGGTCGGGGAAATATTTGGCCAGATGCGGGAGCTGGTTGTAGAGCCAAAGTTTCTCGGCGCTATCGGTGCTTATAGAACATTGGCCGGCAATGCGGACGTGCTTTCCTGTCGAATCGCAAAAACAATATTCGGCGTGAGGCACTTTTTTCAATTGCTTGATTTTGTCCGAGTCGCTAAATGTAGCAGCTAATAATTGGCCGTCCTTCCAGACAAGGCCAGCCATAGGCCGAACGCCAACAATTTTGCCATCTGTTGTAGCCAGGTAGCCCCAAGCGGTTTGCTTAATAAACTGTTTTAATTCTTCGAAGTTCATATTTAATCTCCTTAAGATTAGGTGTCGATTATAAGGTAAAAATCAGGAATGACAAGATTAAATAGATTCCTCGACTGCGCTCGGAATGACGAGTGGGATTGCCGCGGCCTGCGGGCCTCGCAATGACCAACCCCTTGATAAATCAAGGGGCTAAATGACGTGGATTCCCGATCAGGTCGGGAATGACAACAAATAAAATTATTTCTTTAATGTAAGGCAGTCGGGCCGGAAACAGCAAGTTTCCTGCGGACAGGAGCCGGTTGCTGTGCCAAAGCAAGGCGAGTAGCCCTCTCTTGTCTGAATCGTACGGATAAGCTCCGTTTTTTGCATCTTGGCCGGGTCTATATTGAGATAGCTGGCCTTGTCATGCAACTGACGAATGGTCATTTTTTTAGGGGCAGCCTTGTTTTTCTCGTCTTTTACTGTTTCGACTTTCAAAACCACAGCCAATCCTTTCCTTTTATCTGTTATCCTTCGGTGCACTTAAACGTCTTATGGTTTTTAAACAATAATATATATCGGCAAAAAGCGGGGGTTTCAAACAGAATTTAAGATATGAAAACCAGATTGTTTGGATTTTTTATTTTTTCAGTTTGTCGGCGAAGGCCCTGCCAAATTCGGTTGCGAGCCTACTGGCTGAAAAACGACTGTTGTTATCATAGGATGCGGTTGCTAAAATTTGCCCGGCTTTATTTTTCGCCGTTAAAGAAACACTTTCTATGGCCTGGTTTGAGTTGGATGAGCCGCCGCCAACTACCAAAATAAAATTCTGGCTGGCTTTCGAACGTTCCGTCAAAAACGCTGAGCCGGAAATTATAATCGTGGCATTGTTCGCATCACATAACGCAAAACCGCGCCTGACAAATTCCTTTTCTATAACATCGCGAAGAACCTTTCCAATATAAGGGTCCTGCGTATTTATCCGCTCGATACAAACACATTTTGGTTCATCGAGTTTTATTTTTTGATTGCGTACAATATCATAGTTACAGCCGGCGATTAAAAACGCAAACAACAATACCGCGAATTCTACTCTATTCATTTTTCTGCTCCTGAATATTCAAATTTAAGATTGCCCGGCTCGGCGGCAATGACGAGGTTTCTATAAAATAATGGATAAATGAAAAAAACGCAATTGATTTAGACGATTTTTTTTAATTCCGATGAAGGTTGCAAATGAAACATAAAAAGATTATTATAATCGCTAATCTAAAAGGGAAATAATGGAGTGTAAAATGGCAGAAAATCAAAAAGCGATTCAAAAATGCATTAACCCGGACTGCGGAGCGGAGTTTAGCTGCGGCGAATCATTCTTTAAATGCCCGAAATGCGGCGACCTGCTCGATATCCAATACGACTGGGGCCAAATCAATGTGCCGAAGAAACTTTCGGATTTTGCAAAGCGATGGTCAACAAGAAACAATAAACTCGACTTTTCCGGAGTGTGGAGATTTCGGGAACTGCTGGATTTCTGCGACGATAACTTCAAGGTAACTATCGGCGAAGGTCAGACGCTGCTTGAGCATAACGATATGCTCGGCGAATTTATCGGGATGAAAAAAGGCTGCCTGCATCTTCAATATGAAGGGCTTAATCCATCGGGGTCGTTTAAAGATAACGGAATGGCGGCGGCATTCAGTCACGCGAAAATGGTCGGGGCAAAATCCTGCGCGTGCGCTTCTACCGGCAATACCAGCGCGGCGGTCGCCCTGTATGCGCATCACTGCGGAATAAAATGCACCGTATTCATCGGCTCGGGCAGAATCGCTTTTGGAAAATTGAGTCAGGCGATGGACTACGGCGCAAAGACGATTCAAATACTCGGCGATTTCGACGATTGTATGAAACAGGTTCAGGCGGTTTGCACCGAACTGAAATTATATCTTCTTAATTCGCTCAATCCGTTCCGGCTCGAAGGGCAGAAAACCATAATGTATCGCATTCTCGAAGGGCTGGGGTGGAATGTGCCGGACTGGATTGTTGTGCCGGGCGGAAATTTGGGAAATTCCAGCGCGTTCGGAAAGGCATTTTACGAACTGAAGCAGCTGGGCCTGATAAATAAGATACCGAGACTTGCAATTATCAACGCGACGGGAGCGGATACTCTTACCGAGCTTGTGAACAAAAGAAAACTGAAATGGAACGGCGGCAAAGTAGATAATAAAATCATCAGCGATTTTTACGGCGAACTTACGGCGAAGAAATTTTCGCCGCATACCTGCGCATCGGCGATAGAAATTTCACGGCCGGTGAATCTGAAAAAATGTCTGCGGGCAATCGATATCTGCAACGGAGTTGTGCGTGCGGTATCCGACCAGGCGATAGTTGACGCAAAGGCGCTGATTGGAAAATACGGGCTTGGGTGCGAGCCGGCGTCTGCGGCGACGATTGCGGGTCTGGGTGTTCTGCTTGCGGAAAAAACTATAAAACCCAATGAGAGCGTCGCGTGCGTGCTGACGGGGCATTGTCTTAAAGACCCGAATGTTACTGTCAACTATCATAAAGAAAAAGGCGGCAAATACAGTAATCCGCCTGTCGAATGTCCAAACGATCTGAAGCAGATAATAAAATTGATGAGTTAGGCAGAGATTTTTCAGCAAAAATAGATAGTATACCGGAGAAAAATATGACAATCAAAAAAATGTTTTTATTACTAATGGTTTTTTGTCTGGCATCTTCCGTCGGGTTAAACGGCTGCAGAAAAAAATCTCCGCCTGTGCCGGCTTCAACAACTCCGAAAGAAAACAAACCTCCTGCCGAAACTCCTGCTGTTTCCAAACCTTCCACCGAAACTGCTGCCACTGTGAAACCTCCTGCCCAAAATCCTGTTATCTCAAAATCTCTTGAAGAAATTATTTTGAACAGAAACAGCTGGAATCCTATTTTGGGAAATTTTTACGGCAAACAAATGCCGGACTTTAAAATTCAAGACATAACCGGCAAAACACAAAGCCTGTCGGACTATCGCGGCAAAGAGGTGATGGTTGTTTTTTGGGCAACGTGGTGCGTGCCCTGTATGGAGGAAGTTCCTCATCTTGTCGCTCTTCGCGATATTATAAAAGAAGACAAACTGGCTATCCTGGCGATTTCAAATGAGCCGGACAATGTCGTCAAATCAACGGCTGAGAAAAGAAATATGACTTATACAGTTATTTCGTATCAGGGGCGTCTGCCTGCTCCTTTCAGTAATATCAGGGGCATTCCAACGGCATTTTTTATCAGGCCTGACGGCACGTTAAAAATTGTTAGCGAAGGCGGTATGCCTCTAAGCGAAATGAAATCCATAATTCTTGCTCAATAACGGCTGACCAATGTCCGAAACACAAATACCGCTGACCAGGATACAAAAACTCATCAGTCAGCGTATGCTCGAATCCAAACAGACACAGCCCTGCTTTTACATGATGGCAAAGGCAGATGTAAGCCAAATTGCCGATTTGCGCCGAACACTGAGCAAGCAACTGGGAACAAGAATTTCGATGAATGACTTTTTTATCCGCGCTATGGCTGGGGCTGTCGAAAAATTTCCGCTGATGGCCGGGAGCTTTAAAAGCGACTATATTGAAATCGCCGAAACTGTCAATATCGGCCTTGCCGTTGCCGCGCCAAAGGGCCTTGTTGTGCCGGTAGTGAAAAACGCAAATAATAAAAGCCTTGCGGATATCGCGAAAAATACTATCGAACTTATAGAAAAGGCAAAAAATAATAAATTGAGCCTCGACGATTTGACGGGGGCGTGCACCACATTGTCGGCGCTGGGAATGTTCGGCATCGATTCGTTCCTTGCGATACCTTCGCCAGGACAGTGCAGTATTGTTGCAGTAGGAAAAATAATTGAAGAACCGATATTCCGCGATGGCGCTGTAACTTCAAGAAAAATCGTTGAGTTCGGCCTTACGGCAGACCATAGAATCGTAACGCCGGATTATGCCGCCGGATTTCTTACTGAAATAACAAGTCTTGTTTCAAATCCTCAAAAACTGACGGGGCAAGTTAAGGCAGATTAAAGAATTGCTTTGTGGTTTTTGTCACTTCACTGGCAAATATTTCCAGAGGCATTTGTTTCAACTCCGCGATTTTGGCTGCGGTGTGAATCAGCAGTGCAGGTTCGTTTATTTTCTGCTTGCGCATAGGCTCGGGAGACATAAAAGGACTGTCTGTTTCAATCATCATTCTTTCAAGCGGCACAATTTTGGCTGTATCTCTTGACTGCTCGGCATTTTTAAATGTTACAATGCCTGTGAAAGAAATATAAAACCCCCTGTCGAGAACAATCTTGGTCTGCTGGACAGTTCCGCCCCAGCAGTGAAAAACAATCTTTGTGTTCTTGTCGGCGAATTTATCGATAATCTCCATCGTTTCATCAAAAGCGTCTCTGGTATGAATGATTATCGGCAATTTTTTTTCGGAGGATATTTCCAGAAAAGTTTTAAAAAGGTCTTTCTGCGCATCTGGTTTTGAAAAATTATAATGAAAATCCAGACCTGTCTCGCCGAGTGCGACAACTTTTTCGTGTTTCGTCAGCTCTTTGAGCCGCTGCAAATCGGCCGGGGCAAACTGGGAGGCGTGATGAGGATGTATTCCCAAAACGGCGTAAAGATTCGGATGCTTTTCAACTATCGAGATGACTTTCTCGTTATGCTCGGCGTCTGTTCCTATGGTTATACATTTTGTTATGCCCACCTGGGTGCTTCGGGACAAGACAGCTTCAAGAGATTCCATCAATCCCTTATAAGTCAAATGAGCATGTGTATCGATCAGTTCCATTGGTTATTAAAAGGCATTTTCATAATGCCTAATATCCGCTTTTCCTTTTTTACCGAGTAATACTATGACGATATCGAAACGCAGAGGGTGATTTTCGAGTTTGTATTTTCTTACGAAAAGATTTGCTGTCTTTGTCATTCGATGCTTTTTTGCGGATGTAACGGCCGCTTCGGCGTCGGCGAATCTCTCATCGGCCCTGGCTTTGACTTCGACAAAGACCACCGTTCCATCGCCGGCGGTCATAATAAGGTCTATCTCGCCGGCTTTGCAGGAAAAATTCTGCATTAGAGTTTTATAACCCTGCCGCTTAAGAAACTTTTCGCACTGCTTTTGCCCCCAGGTGCCGAGCAGACGGGTATCAGACAGAAGTTTTTCTCGTTTGTTTCCTAAAAGAAACACGTTTCCTTATGCGCTGGCAGTATGCTCCGATCGCTTCTGCGAAAGTTTGACGCCTTTACCTGTACGTTTCCTGAGGTAATACAGCTTAGCGCGTCTTGACTTGCCGCTTCTTATCGGCTTGACATCGACAACATTTGGCGAATTAATCGGGAAAGTTCTTTCAACGCCTTCATCTTCCACGATTCGGCGAACGGTAAAATGCTCATTCATTCCGGCTCCGCTGCGGGCGATAACAACGCCGGCAAAAATCTGAATACGCGTCTTTTCGCCTTCGGCTATCTTACAAAGAACGTCAACCGTATCGCCAACTTCAAAGTATGGAAGTTTTTCTTTAAGACTTTTCTTTTCTACTGCATCAAGTAATGCATTTCTCACTTATTATACTCCTTATATCTTATTTTCTGATTTTTTATTATCGTCCAGCAGATCAGGCCTATTTGCCTTTGTCTTTTCAATCGCCTGCTGTTTTCGCCATTTATCAATTTGTGCGTGATTGCCGCTAAGCAGCACATCAGGCACTTTTAAACCGTTAAACTCTTCAGGTCTGGTATATTGCGGATATTCAAGAAGTCCGTCACTGAAAGAGTCGTTTGCCGCCGAGTCTTCGTCGCCTAAAGAACCGGGCAGAAGTCTTACAACCGCGTCGATTATCACCATCGCGGCCAATTCTCCGCCGCTGAGGACATAATCGCCGATTGAAACCTCTTCGGCATTTGCAACGATTCTTATTCTTTCGTCAAAGCCTTCGTAATGGCCGGCGATGAGAATAATTCGCTGCTCTGCCGCCAATTCTTTGGCAAGCTTCTGGTCGAATTTTCTGCCCTGCGGTGTAAGCAGGATAACCCGTCCGTTTAGGGATTCCTGCTTTTGAACATTCTCGAGACATTCGAGAACCGGCCGGGGCATCATTACCATTCCCGGCCCGCCGCCGTAAGGCGTATCATCGACCTTTTTATAACTGTTTGCGGCAAAATCTCTGATATTTGAAAGAGCTATCTGAACCAATCCGCGATGCTGAGCACGCTTTACTATTGAAAGACTCAGCGGCGAGGCAAACATATCCGGAAAAAGCGTAAGAACATCTATTCTCATCACTTCTTACTTTAATTACTCAGAAGCCTTGGGCTGTGCTTCAGCATCGGCCTGGGCCTTTGCTTCGGCCTCGGCTTTTGCTTTTGCATCCGCATCGGCTTTGGCTTTGGCATCAGCTTCTGCTTTTACCTTTGCTTCGGCATCAGCTTTGGCTTTTGTTTCGGCTTCGGTTTTTTCAGCGGCTTTCTTTGCCACTATTCTTTGTGTATTATCGTAAAGCAAGCCCTTCTTCTTGGCTATTTCGCGTGCTTTTTTCTTATGGGCCAATCTTTCCTGGTAATGTTTGCTGACGATTCCGATTCTGGAAATCAGTTCTGCAACAGTATCGCTCGGCACAGCGCCGACGCCCAGCCAGTATTCAATTCTCTCTTTGTTAAGAACCAGCTGCTTTGACTGTTCTTTCTCGATGGGGTCGTAATGACCCAGCTTTTCGACGATT
The DNA here is from genome assembly GCA_003142595.1 of Phycisphaerales bacterium. Classification (GTDB taxonomy): domain Bacteria; phylum Planctomycetota; class Phycisphaerae; order Sedimentisphaerales; family UBA12454; genus UBA12454. The sequence goes on along the minus strand of PLMU01000014.1, from coordinate 2,693 downwards.
CTGCCGTCACGAGGCGTGCGAGAATCAATCGCGTTGAGGCGATAGTAAGGCTTGTGCCTTCGCCCCATTCTCATAAGTCTCAATTTTAATGCCATAACTTTCCCTTTCTGTATATAATCAATTTTCCGTCAGACACTGTGTCTTCAGGAAACAGGTTTATAATTTAAAGCGTAACCGTTAATAAAAATCGCAAAAAGAGCCAAATCAATTCCGGCGTCCTGAGCGATTTTTTTCACCTGCTCATCAGTAAGCGAGCCGGCGTTTTTTATTTCATCAGCCGTCATTATCGCGACTGCTTTTTTCAACTGCTCAACTTCATCCTTCGAGGGACTGGCCAGCATAGCAAGTTCAGCTGAGCCTTTGTTGTCCGCGAAAAAACCTCTGAACTGTTTGCCGAAACTGTCATCGGTTTTTTGAGCGACTTTTTCGAGAAATTCCGTCAGAGATAATCTTTTTTCTACCGGTATCTTATTTTACCTTTTCTTACGATTTTTTGTTTACGTCTCGAACGCTGCTTAATTTTTCGTCCCTGACTCATCATCGAGCCGATGGCGTCCATGCCGCCTCCGGTCATCAGCGACTTCAAGCCGCCCATTGCTCCGCCCGAAAGGGCCTTAAGCATATCACGGCTGCGTTCAAAAGTCTTTATTAAACCTGATACATCGTATTGGTCTCTGCCGGAACCTGCGGCGATGCGCCTCCTGCGCGAGGGGTTGATTATATCGGGATTTTTTCTTTCCTCAAGTGTCATTGAGTGAATTATTGCTTCTATTTTTAACATTTCGTTGTCATCGATGTCCATACCTGCCATTTTACTGCCCATTCCCGGCAGCATTTTGAGCATATCAGCCAACCCACCCATTTTCCGGACAGTTTGCATCTGCTTTAGGAAATCATCGAAGCCAAACGTGCCTTTTGCCATTTTTTGCTGCATTTTCGCGGCTTCTACGGCGTCAAACTGCTCCTGAGCCTTCTCGACAAGGCTGACAACGTCGCCCATTCCGAGGATTCTGCTTGCCATCCGGTCGGGGTGGAACTCCTCAAGTTTGTCTAATTTTTCGCCGACACCAATAAATTTTATTGGTTTTCCGGTAACGGCTTTTATGCTCAGAGCCGCTCCGCCCCTGGCGTCGCCGTCAAGTTTTGTAAGGATTACGCCGTCCAGTTCGAGTCTTTCGTTGAATTCCTTTGCACTGTTGACAGCATCCTGGCCGGTCATCGAGTCGCAGACGAGATAAATTTGATGAGGGCTGGTGGCTTTTGCGACATTGGCAACTTCGGCCATCATCTCTTCATCGACGTGCAATCTGCCTGCGGTGTCGAGAATGACAACTTCGTAACTATTGTCTTTAGCGTGTTTTAAGGCGTTTTTAGCGACCTTTACAGGATCTTTCGACCCCTGCTCGCTGTAAACATCTATGTTTAACTGCTGGCCGAGAGCAATGAGCTGGTCGATAGCCGCAGGCCTTTGGAGATCATCTGCCACGAGGAGAGTTTTTTTGCCTTTTGAGACGATATATTTGCCGAGCTTACCTGCGGTTGTGGTTTTACCGCTGCCCTGCAGACCTGCAAGAAGAACAACTGTAGGACCCGGCGAAACAAAATAAATCTTCGAATCTTCCGGCCCCATCAGTTTGGTCAGTTCGTCATTGACGATTTTTATCATTACCTGGCCGGGATGCAGGGATTTTATAACTTCAGCACCGATAGCAGCCTGCCTGACATCTTTGCAGAATTGCTTGGCGACGTGATAATTAACATCCGCTTCGAGCAATGCCTTGCGGACATCGTTCATAGCATCTGAGACATTCGCTTCAGTAATCCGGCCGCGATTTGTCAGCACGCGAAATACATTATTAAATTTTTCTGTCAGGGCATCAAACATAAGGGGGCTGATTCTATAGAAAACCGCCTATTTTTGCAAGTTATTTCGCTTAAAGTGCCGTTAAAATTGAACTTGTGTTAATTTTTAAGAGAAATTCGATACAACCCGGATGAATTTCATACATATAGTGATTTGGATATGTTATGTACTTAATTAATAAGAAGTTATAAAAAAATTTTCTTGACAGGAGGCCGGATTGTGATACAATTTGCTATAGTATTTGTGGAGTTTGTAGACTCCGCATAGATTATGGAGGTGAAGACATTGAAGAAGAAGTTATTAGTTGCAATTCTTGCAGCCTTTTTGGCTATTCCCACTTTGGTTAATGCGGCTCTTTGGTTCGATGAGACGTTGAACAACGATACAGATTTTGCCTGGACGGGTTATCATATTGATGTCGGGATGGCCGATGCATTCACGATTTCGCACACAAATGTAATAGCCCCGACTGACTGGACATTTATAGTAACTGATCCTATAGCCGGACTGATACCAGGCGGCGGATCAGGTTACGTCGGAACAATTGACTACTACATCGGCACAGGTTCTCCAATAGCTATTGGAGCCGAGGCAGAATTTGGTTTCGAGATTCCCTCCTTTACGGGCGTTGGGACATACAGTACTGCGCAGACTCCTATACCGGAGCCGGCAACAATGACATTACTTTGTATTGGAGCATTAGCTCTTTTACGTAAAAAATAGGAAGAAGATTAGAAGTTTTACAACCGGTGAAACGAAAAAGGGTCGGAAGAAGAAGCCAACCCTTTTTTGATGCGCTGGTTTTTTCTTACAGGTTATCAAGCGAATC
>PLMU01000001.1 GCA_003142595.1 Phycisphaerales bacterium | reverse complement strand
ATACCGTGAGGCAGCGAAAGAACACCCTTGAACACGGAAAGCATGTCATCATCAAATCCAAGGCGGCTTATATCATGATCAACGGCCTTGCTGTCAAGGATTCTCATTACAATCTTTTCGCCATATATCGCCGGAATAGATGAAACCCGAACATCAATATCTCTGCCGGGGGCTTTAATCTTAAACCTGCCGTCCTGCGGCAATCTGCGCTCGGCTATGTCCATCTGCGAAAGAATCTTGACGCGTGCTACCACTGCAGCCTGCATTTTATGCGATGGCGGGACCGTCTCGATAAGAATTCCGTCAACACGCATACGGATGATCATTGAATTGTCCTGCGGCTCAATATGAATATCACTTGCCCGGCTCTTAACTGCCTGACTAAGCAATAAGTTCACAAACCTTATCACGGGCGCTTTGCTCGCTTCTTCTGCACCTGTGTCGGTCTCTGTGATATCCGCTTCATTTGAATTTCCAGCGACCTCTTCTATCAGTAAGTCGTTTTCACTTGAGTACAGATCTGTCTCGAGTTCCACCAGGTCACGCAGATGCTGTTCCTCTACATCCGAACCGTGATAGATTATCTCGATTGCTGCACTTATTTTCTGAGGTGTACCCAGAAGCACCTTGATTGGTCGAAGGAGTTTCTGTGCAACAATATCGCGGGCAACTACATCCAGAGGGTCAACCATTGCTACAACGACACTGCCGCTATCGTTACCAACCGCAACCAGTCGGAACCGTTTGGCAATGCTCTCTGGAAGCATTCTTGCCGTCTCAATATCTATGTCATTAAGATCGGCCGGATTGAAAAGGGGGATCGAAAGATGCTCGGCAAGAGCATTGGTCATTCCTGTCTCATTGTGAGTGTCTGTCATTCGTTTAACACCTCACTTAGGGTTATCGGCTCGTTTAGCACCTCACTTCTCTGGTTCTCGGCCGATATTTTGCTTTTTAAGTATATTTTTCATATTATGCTTTTAAAGCCAAAAATAAAAAAACAGGGCCCCTATGGTCCCTGTTTTCTAATGTCATTGGTATTCTAACAATACCCCCATTTTTAAGCCCTTCAGGAGCTTATTGCGATTTTAAGGTCGTCATTTTATGCAAAACCAGCTCTTTTTTGAAAAGTTAAACTTTAGTTGCTCCAGGTCACCGTACCATCAGTATTCCCTGTCATCGTGATTGTAGTTGGAGTGCTGGTTGGATAATTAGTCTGCCCCTTGGTAGCGTCACAGGCAACCGAAAATCCCAAACCTGCTGTCCCAGTTGGTTTTGTAATTGTATATGCAAAACACGCATCCTTAAAATAGTTGCCCGTGAGGTCGCCGGATTTGAAACCAAGGCCCGCTAAATCATTACCTGTCGGCCATGTGCCTGTCCAATCAGCCCCTTTTTCGGCGGAATAAGCACGAATAGCTGTCGCGATGGTACCCATCATCGCCTTACCTTCTGACCATTTTGCGGCATCGATACGACCACGCATAATGGGGATGGCCACAGCGGCCAAAATGGCGACGATTAGTATCACAACCATCAACTCAATTAGTGTAAAGCCTTTTCTACGTAACATGTTTTGTCTCCTTAGCTAAGAACAATTAATTAACATTATTTTAGTTTAACGATAACGCGTTTAAAAACTTTATAACTGCTTATCGGAAATTCGCAGGAGGACTGTTACCAAAAACAAACAACTTTCTGATAACTCGAAAACCCACGTCCGATAAATTTAACTTCCGGCAAATTCCTTCGCCTCTATTGCTCTACCGATAATACAATAAAATAAGTTACCTCAAAAGTCAATAAATTCTTCCTATTTTAACAAAATATTTATAGCCCGTATTATCCTTTGATATCGGAAAGATAGAATATAGGTAAATATAGAGCTATTATAACTACAAGAACTATAGCGCCTATACTTATCACCAGTATCGGCTCGAGCATCTTAGTCATTGTTTCTATAGCCGCTTCTACCCTTCGCTCGTAATACTCAGCGGTTCTTTCGAGCACATCAGGCAGCGAACCGCTCTGCTCACCAACCCGCACCATCTTCAATAAAAGATTCGGAAAGAGCTTGGCTGCCGCCATGCTGAACGATATGCTCGAACCCTTGATAATACCATCCTTTGTGACAAGTATTGCGTGTTTTATCACATCGTTCTTTGACATTTCGCCTAATATATCTAACGAACTAAGCACCGAAACACCCGCCGAAAGCAAAGAGGAAGTCGTCCTGCAGAACATCGCCATAAACGCCTGTAAAATTATCTGTCCAAATAACGGCAACGAAAGGGTAAAGCGGCCCAGCTTTTCATGCCCTTTTACGGTCCTGCAGTACCATACGAGAGCCGTGATAACTGCCGCAAGAATCAGCAGTAAATACACCGCATTGTTTATTATCAAATCATACACCCCAAGAAAAGCTTCTGTAAAAGCCGGCAGTTTTCCGCCTATCGAATTGAATATCGTTCGGAAACGCGGTATGATAAACACCGCCATTACCGTAATGATAACAAACATGAATCCAATCACAAACAGAGGATATGCCATCGCCCCTCTTACTTTTCTGATGAGCTTGTCACGACTGTCATAATAATTGGCCAGCCGATTAAGCACCGTCGGCATCGAACCGCTTGACTCACCGGCAAGAATCATACCGTAAAAAAGCTTATCGAATGTATTAGGGAACGCCGCTATTCTATCGGAGAAAGACTCACCGCCTTTAATTCCTTCGCTTATCTTGCGTATTATTATGGAGAACTTAACGTTTTTCATATCGTCTGCTATCGTGTCCAGGGCATCGGTAATTGATATGCCGCCCTTCATCATTGTCGCAAGCTGCCAGCAGAAGTTAGCTATATCGGCGCTGCCTACTCTGCCGTGCCTTCGGAAGGGTGTTTTTTTCTTTGTCAGACCTACTTCTTCAACTGTTATTGGTAAAAAATCATTGTCGCGTGCCCACATTAGTATATCGTGCTGGCAAACAGCTTGGCGAGTACCTTCGTGACGAAGACCCGATCTATCCTTGACAACATACTTATATTCATTCATAAATTCTCAGGCTTTCTGCACAAAAACAGCATATCCGCACTTAAAATAGCTAAAACCTAAAACCATAATATCTGAATATATAGTAAAACATCGGCTTAAAAAACCGTATAAAATGAACAAATCTACAAATCAAGACTCTCTTGGCTTTTAGCCATTTAAAGACAGTGTTTAAGAATATACACATAAAAATTGCTGTTTGCAACTTTTTTAATGAAATCAACAACCCATTTTTGGTATTATGATATAACATCCTATAACTCATAGTGAAAATATTTACAACCATATAAACATGAAAAATAGATTATATACCGGTAACATCCCTATTGGGAATTATCTCGTAATGTTGCTGATGACGGTCGTTTTCGCAATTCAATTTCTTGGCGACCCGCATCAGAACTATTTGACCGGCCTAATCCTGAAAAATCCCCCCTCATACAACGGTTTTTTGGGGTATCTTTGGCTGCACACGAGTCTGCTGCACATAGTCGGCAATCTGGTGACACTTGCGGTGTTTGGAAGGTATGTCAGCGTTAAGGTAGGCGCCGCTAAATACTTCTTTATCTATATCGTGCTCGGCTATGCGGCCGCATTTGCTCACGTCCTGCTCGATGGAAGGCCTGTTATCGGCGCTTCTGGGGCGATATACGGCATACTGGGGATGGCTGTCGTTCTTTCCTATCGAAAGTTCAGTTTATTTGGGCCATGGCTTATACTTATCTGGATTGCTGTCTCTCTGGCCACAGCTGTCGTTGGAGACAGCTCGGATGCATATATTGCGCATATTGCCGGATTCATTGCCGGAATGATTATTGCGACCATACTGGCCGTCTGCAACCTTGCCGACCATAGCGATACCGACCCTTCGCTTGAGCGAATAATCATACAAACGATTGAAAAAAAACAAAAACAGCAGGTCTTATAATACAAGCATTAAAAAATATACCCCTCATTATTCAGCCCGTAACCGCTTCTGATAATTATCTTGGTTAAGCCCACCGGTTTTTTTGTCGTTTATCTTAATGTTTATTATGTTTTATACGCGGGCAAAAGTCGATGTTTAACATTAAGGAGTGGCCAAATGAAGCCTTTCAAGACTATTAATAACACTTGTGCTAAGGCAAAACAAAACTGGATTAATTTCCTAATTATGGCATTGATATTTATCTCTTTTAATGCCTCTAATGTCCTGGCACAATCCGTGATTGGCCATCAAATCCTCTCGTCCAAATCATTGCGTTCCATGGCCAGAGTATATATGTCGTATGGATATTACGACAAAGCACAGCCTCTTGCTGAAAGAGCTCTTGAACTGGCAAAACAATCAGCTGATTCTAATGAGGAATTGGCAATGTGTCTGGGCGACCTGTCGTATATCTATACTAAACAGGGACAGCTTAAAGATGCTGAAGAAAAATGTAAACTCAGCATAGAACTTCAGGAAAAAGCGTACACCTTTCGCCATCCCTATATAGCCTATTCCCTGAGAAATCTATGTACTATCTATCGGCTGGAGGGAAAAGTTCAGGAAGCCCAAGAAGCATTAAAAACATCATTGGCAATTATGTACGAATACTATAAGGCTGATGACGGGATACTTGCGCCATTCTATGTTGACCTTGCAAAAGTTTTTGTCTCCATGAACAACGTACAGCAAGCTGAAGAGTACTTTTCTAAAGCACTTGATATGGTAATTGAGCGTTATGGTTCTGACCATCTTTACACGGCAAATGTCATGGCAGATGTCGCCGAATTTTATGTAGCCAATGGAAATTACGAAAAGGCAGAACCCCTTGCAAGAAAATCGCTGGCGGTACAGGAGAGAGTTTATGGAATAAATCATCACCTTGTTGCTCCTACATGGCTTACCATGGCAGCCATATATCAGGCCAAGGAACAACCCGCACAAGCTGAAGAGTTTATTGCTAAGGCCATTGCCGCTGTTGAAAGAACCGGTGATGTTGTAGCCGTCGCAAAACTCACTCAACAAATCGCTGAAGCAAGGAACGTCAAAACCATTGCATTTGCCGGTGATGAAAAACCTGTTAATTAAACATCTGCTCGCCATTCTCGGTCAGAATATCAGGCGAAGCGATGTTTATTGATAGTTGCTGTCGGCGAATGTAACTCGAAGCACCTCTTCGGCGGTTGTCAAACCCTCAAGCATTTTCTTGACACCACTGTCAAACAAACTGCAATAACCTTTTTCACGCGACATTGCTCGTATCTCCGCCTCAGTACCACCGGCTGCTATCTTTCTTCGAATATCCGCATCCATCATAAGAAATTCAAATATCGGCAATCTGCCAAGATAACCGGTGCCGATACACGCCTGACAGCCGGTACCGTGGTAGAAAACAGCGTTTTCAAAACGTTTCGTGTTAGTCCCGAAACGGGCGATAAGTTCCGG
>PLMU01000006.1 GCA_003142595.1 Phycisphaerales bacterium | reverse complement strand
TTTTCTATCCACCAATTAACTCCCTATTACTTTTTCTAATATTTCCCATATCAAATGCCTTGCTATGCAATCAAGCATTTTAACTTAATGATAATATTGAAATCTTCTCTATTTGCAAGCATTTATTTAAAGTCTTTTTCCCTTACAACGGCGGTGGTCTCATTCGGTTGCCCAGAGAGTGGCCGGCGTCCACTTCTGCTGCCCAGAACGACCCGGCATCACTTGCTCCAGCATCCACCGCCAAAATAAAAACAAAAATAGAGATGATCCCGGCCAGTATCTTTTCCAGATTCATCGCCAAAAACGAGACCGTTACCACCGCTTCCGATGTTATCGCCAGTTTGGCCATTACACGCGTAAGTGGGAATTTGTTTGAGCGTGATTTTCTTTTTAAGTCCAACCTGTGACTGACCTGAAACTATTCTGAGGCAATTATAGAACCATTTTAGATCTATTATTTATTTAAAAAACAGGATTATAACATCTTTGATTTTAACCGGTTATAGAGGCAGGTGATGCATGGCATGCAAGAGGTCGCAAGTTCGAATCTTGTTGGCTCCAATCAGTCAAGACAAACAGTCCTGACAAACAATAAATAATAACTTCATCCGCCATAGCCCTGGCGACGGCGGACGCCGTAAGCGATAACATTTTTTAATCAAATCATCTCTCAAATATTCCCGAAATTATTCCACCTTGATTACCAATCCCCACCTGCGAGTGAAGTCTCACCTAAGGTGGACACATAAATCCTCAGGAAAACTTCCCCAAACTTCCGGCAGACCGTGAAACATATTGTGTTTTGACTTGATTCTATCCCTCACCTGGCGTAAAATTTCTGTACTGAACACTTTTTAGGCAAGTGAGTTATGAAAAAAGGAATTTTCGTTTTTGTTATTCTTTTATTTTCCTCTGTTTGTGCAAGAACAGAAGAGCCTAATATAATCGATGAATTGCAAAATTCTATCGCGAAATTAAGCCTGCAAGTGACTAATCTGCAGAAAATAATAGAATTGCAGAAAGATGAAATCGCCCGCTTAAGAAAATTATGTTCCGATTCCGGAATTGATATAACCCCAAAAGAGCAGCGGAAGGAAACTTCCAAAAAAACAAGCGCTATTACGGAACCGTTTTTTGGCGTGTATCTGGGCGAACCGCTCAAAGCTTTGCGCAGTCGTATAAAAATTTCGAAAAGTAATTATGTTTTTGCCGATATGGATTGTTCCGGCCGTGTGTGGTCTGTAAAAAATAACGACTCGAACGTAAAACGAATTTTAGTTTGCACCTTTAATGAACGGATCTATGAGATTGATATTGAATTTACTGATGCAAGCTCCGCCAATTGCGACGCGATTAAAGCACAGTTAATGAAAGATTATCAAACCAGTTATCAAAGTAAATACGAGCAGTTGCTCGGCAAAAGTACCTTTGAAGCCGTCATTGATGGCGTCAATATTGGAATCGAATTAAATTCTTACGCCGGCTCAGAAAAAAATAGTAAACTAACATTAACTTACGTGCACATTCCGTTATTAAAAGAGGTTTTTGCCGAGTTGGAAAAACGAAAAGCCGGCATATCCGCGGTCAAATATAAAAAATGAGTAAAAGTTAAAATTACGCCTCCGGAATTGGCCGGAGGGTATCAGATTAAATCGAAATAATTAGTTGAATATCTGCGACAGGTGCTGTTATAATCAATACAAATTTTATCGGGGCCTCAATATGAAAAATTTGACTTTTTGTCTATTTTTTTTGGCAGGGATTTCCATTTGTCCTGCCGAAACAGTTACATCACCTGCGGACAACAACGCTCCTGTTACGCTGGAGCAATATACTTCAATCGCTTTGGCAAACAATGCAGGTCTTGAGGCGGCTTATCAGGAATACCTCGGCGCATCCGAACAGGTAAAACAGACAAAGACACTGCCCGACCCCCAGCTCAAATACGGCTATGCAACGGAAAAAACTCCAACGCAGAGTGTATTTGAGGTAATGCAGGAATTTCCGTGGTTTGGGACAATTCCGGCGCGAACCGATATCGCGTCAGCCTTATCAAACGCAGCATCGAAAAAATATGAGGCCAAGAAACTTGAAATACTCAACGAACTAAAACGATGGTTTTATGAGTATTGCTTTTTGCACAGGTCTATCGAAATTACCAACGAGAATATCGACCTTTTGAGGCATTTTGAACAAGTCGCGCGCAGCAGATACTCTGCAATGACCTCAATGCATCCGGATATAATTAAAGCACAGATAACTCTTGCCACTGTTGAAGATAATATTAAAAGCCTTAACGCATATCGGCGGCCGCTGGCAATCAGATTAAACAGTATTCTAAATAGGCCTGTTGTAGCAGAGCTCGGCTGGCCAACAAAGCCCGAACGCAAGTCGGTAACGCTGGATTTCGAAATGGTATATTCTCTTGTAATGCAGAACAATCCGGATATAAAAGCACTCGGATATAATATTGACGCGGCCAGGAGCGGCGAGAAACTGGCTGAAAAAAAGTTTTATCCAAATATCGGGCTGGGCGTTGCAATTGATGCTGGTATGGGCAGGGATGGCCGTTCCAGGATTATGCCTGTTGTTGCCATCAATATTCCTCTTTGGCGGGATAGTTATAAAGCCGGCGAAAGACAGGCAGAGGCGATGGTAAACCAGGCGGCGAAAGAAAAAGAACAGATGCAGAATACTCTTGCTGCTGCGGCTCAGCAGGTTCTTTTTGAATTTGAGGATAGCACAAGAAAAATTCATCTGTATGGGGACGTTTTAATTCCCAAGTCAAAGGAACACCTGGTCGCATCTGAAAACGCTTATCAGTCTGGAACTATTGATTTTCTGGCTCTGCTCGATGCATTGCAGGGGCTGCTCGATTATCAGCTTCTTTATGAAAGGTCATTGGCCGACAACGCGCAAAAACTTGCGGAGCTTGAAATGCTTACAGGCGTAGAATTATCCAAAGAATTTGGCGAACAGAAAACATCTCAAAATCCCGAAAGGAATGCAAAATGAGAACAATTTTATCAACAGTTTTTCTGATTACCGTATTATTTTTTATGGACGGCTGCAAAAAGCAATCGCTGCCTCCAACACCTACTAATTCCGTATCTCAAACTCAACCTGCCTCTCCTGCAGTTGCCGCGGCCGGGGAACAGACAATTTGTCCGGTTATGGCGGGCAATCCGATAGACAAAAATGTATTTGTCGAATATAAGGGGAAAAAAGTTTACTTCTGCTGCACACAATGCAAAGGTGAATTCGAGAAAAATCCGGAAAAATATCTAAGCAAACTGCCTCAATTTGCAAAATAGCAAAAGCTGAAAGAGTATAATTATGAAGAACAAAAAAGTTTTCATAGCTGTTGCGGTCATAATAGTAATCATACTGGGATTTATTATGCGGCCGGCCGGACAATCATCCTCCACAAGCGGAACTAAAGATTATTATTGCCCGATGCATCCGAATTATACTTCCGATAAGCCGGGCGAGTGCCCAATCTGCGGTATGAGTCTTGTTAAAAGGCAAACTTCCGCGAATAAGCCTGCCGGGGGCGAAAAAGCGGCACCGGCACAAAAGAAATTACTATACTACAGAAACCCGATGGACCCGAAAATTACTTCTCCTGTGCCGATGAAAGACTCGATGGGAATGGATTATGTGCCTATTTATGAAGAAGAAAAGACGCCGCAGGCCAGTGCTGGTGTTTATATCAGCTCTGAAAAACAGCAGTTAATCGGCGTTAAAACGGAAAAAATCGAAAAACGCAATTTGACCGGCCAGGTTTTGACTGTCGGTATTGTCGCTTACGACCCGGATTTGTTTATCGCTCAGCAGGAATATCTCCAGTCCATCCAGACGCGGAAGGCAATGCAATCGAGCAGTCTTAAATATACCGATGAGCAATTGAACCCGCTTATTAACGCCTCGAAACGCAAACTTCTCCTTCTTGGAATGAGCGATACGGAAATCGCAGAACTCGAAAAGAAAGGCCTGCCCCAGCAATACCTATACCTTCCTGAAAATGGAAAGGTCTGGGTTTACATAACTATTTATGAATATGAAATGGCTCTGGTTAAAGAGGCTCAGACGGTTCAAATTGAAACTGCCGCCTATCCGGGCGAGGTTTTCCAGGGCATTGTTGTTTCTGTCGCCCCGATTTTCGACAGAACCGCTCGAACTCTTAAAGTCAGGGCACTTATCAAAGACACTGAAAATAAACTTAAGCCAGAGATGTATGTCGATGCTAAAATAATATATGACCTCGGCGAAAAACTCGCTGTGCCGAATGAGGCTGTTATGGACAGCGGCACCAGAAAAATTGTGTTTATCGCCGAGCCGAACGGCTATTTCGAGTCACGAGAAGTTAAACTGGGACCAAAGGTGCAGGGATATTATGAAGTTCTGCAGGGCCTGACTGAAAACCAAACCGTTGTAACTTCAGGCAATTTTCTGGTTGATTCCGAATCGAAACTTAACGCGGTGCTGACGCAAAATCAGTAAAAAGGAATTGCTGATGATAGGCAAAATAATAGAATTTTCTGCACGGAATAAATTTATCGTCATATTTTTCGCGATAGCGGCAATAGTCGGCGCTGTTTACTGTATAAAAAATATGCCGCTGGATGCGATTCCCGATTTGTCCGATACGCAGGTCATTATTTATTCAAAATGGGACCGCAGCCCGGATATTATAGAGTCGCAGGTTACATATCCAATCGTTACCGCAATGCTGGGCGCACCGAAGGTCAAAGCAATTCGAGGTTTTTCGGATTTCGGATTCTCTTATGTTTATGTAATCTTCCAGGACGGCACAGATATTTACTGGGCAAGAAGCCGGACACTCGAATATCTAAGCAAAATTCTTCCTAAACTGCCGCAGGGTGTTGAAACCGAAATGGGGCCTGATGCTACCGGCGTAGGCTGGGTTTATCAATACGCTCTTGTAGATAAAACCGGCAATAACAGTCTTGCAGACCTTAGAAGTTTTCAAGACTGGTATCTTCGATACTGGCTCCAAAGTGTTCCGGGCGTTGCTGAGGTCGCGTCTATCGGCGGGTTCCAGAAGCAGTACCAGGTTAATATCAATCCCAATGCGCTGCTGGCTTACAAGATACCACTTACAAAAGTCGTCGAGGCCGTAAGACAAAGTAACAACGAAGTCGGCGCCCGGCTTATTGAAATGTCCGGCACCGAATATATGATTCGCGCAAAAGGTTATATCAAATCTCCGCAAGACCTTGAAAATACCGTTATCGGAGTAAATGAATCCGGCATCCCGATCCTCATTAAAAATGTCGCCAGTGTTGTTTTGGGACCGGACATAAGAAGAGGAGTCGCTGATTTGGATGGACAGGGCGATACGGTTGGCGGCATTATTGTTATGCGGCAGGGAGAAAATGCTCTTAACCTGATTGAACGGGTGAAGGCTAAAATCGAGGAAGTAAAACCTTCACTTCCCAAAGGCGTTGAAATCGTTACCACCTATGACCGCTCAGAACTTATCAATCGAGCTATCGATACTCTCAAACATCAGCTCGTTGAAGAAATGATTATCGTCAGTATCGTTATTCTAATTTTCCTCTGGCATTTCCCCTCTGCAATTATCCCCATAGTAACAATTCCAATTGCCGTTTTTCTGTCTTTTATTCCTATGTTCGGCATCAAACTTACCTCAAATATTATGTCACTTTCAGGCATCGCGATTTCAATCGGCGTTCTTGTCGATGGTGCAATTGTCGAGGTTGAAAACGCATATAAAAAATTGCAGCTTTGGGACTCCGGCGGCCGGATAGGAGATTTTCATCAGATTCGGCTTAACGCCTTAAAAGAAGTCGGGCCATCGGTTTTCTTTTCACTATTAGTTATCGCAGTGGCGTTTCTGCCGGTCTTTACTCTTGTTGACCAGGAAGGTAGGCTGTTTAAACCTCTGGCCTACAGTAAAAACCTCGCTATGGCAATTGCCGCGATTCTCGCTATTACGCTCGACCCGGCTATCCGAATGTTATTTACCCGAATGGATTATCGTCACTTCAAACCGAAATGGCTGTCTGATTTGTATAATTCCATAACCGTCGGGAAATATTATCCCGAGGAAAAGCATCCTGTCAGTAAACTTTTGTTTTCGATTTACGAGCCGGCCTGCAATTTTGTTCTCGAACATCGAAAAGCGACAATCATATCAGCTCTTATTCTTTTGGTTCTCACCGTTCCAGTTTATTTTAAACTGGGTTCGGAATTTATGCCGCCGCTTAACGAGGGCACGATTTTGTATATGCCGACGACTTTGCCGGGCATATCTGTAACCGAGGCAGCAAAACTATTGCAGACTCAGGACAAAATATTAACGTCTTTTCCTGAAGTTGAGCGAGTGTTTGGTAAAGCCGGTCGTGCCAGTACCCCGACGGATCCTGCTCCATTTTCGATGATGGAAACAACGGTCGTTCTTAAAGACAAAAAATATTGGCGCAAAGGCTTGACGTGGGAAAAACTCATCGACGAAATGAATCAGAAAATGCAAATCCCAGGCACTACAAACGCATGGACAATGCCAATCAAGGCCAGAATCGATATGCTCTCGACGGGCGTTAGAACTCCTGTGGGCATAAAGGTTTACGGGCCAGACCTTGACAAAATAGAAAAAATAGGAATTCAGATTGAGCAAATTGTCAAACCACTGCGCGGGGTGCGAAGCGTTTATGCCGAACGTGTTTCCGGCGGATATTTTGTGGATTTTACACTCAAGCGACTGGAACTTGCCCGCTATGGCCTGTCTATTCAGGATGCCCAGGAAATAATAATGTCCGCCATCGGAGGTGAAACTATTACAACCACTATTGAGGGAACCGAACGATATAGCGTCAATGTCCGATACGCCCGAGATTTTAGAGACGATATTGAAAAACTTCAGCGGGTTCTTGTTCCGACAATGTCCGGTGCGCAAATTCCGCTTGCTCAATTGGCTGATATAAATGTAACGCTTGGCCCATCGATGATTCGCGACGAGAACGGTATGCTTGCAGGTTATGTTTATGTCGATACTGCCGATTCGGATATAGGCGGTTTTGTCGCCCGCGCGAAAAATGCGATACAGCAAAAATTGCAATTGCCGGCAGGTTATTCTCTGCAATGGAGCGGACAATTCGAAAATATGATTCGCGTAAAAGAACGACTGAAAGTCATTGTTCCGCTGACATTGTTGATTATTTTTATTCTGCTTTATATGAATACCAAAAGCGCCGTTAAGACCTGTTTAGTATTGCTCGCTGTGCCATTTTCTCTGGTAGGTGCGATTTGGCTGCTTTATTTTCTCAATTACAATATTTCCATTGCGGTATGGGTTGGGATGATTGCCCTTATGGGGCTCGATGCCGAGACGGGCGTTTTTATGCTGCTGTTTCTCGACCTTTCATATAATGATATGGTCGCCAAGGGCAAAATGAAAACTTTTGCCGACCTCAAAGAAGCCATTATTCACGGCGCCGTCAAACGGATTCGGCCAAAGATGATGACTGTTATGGCGATGTTTATGGGTCTGATTCCGATTATGTGGTCGATGGGCACAGGCGCCGATGTGATGAAACGCATTGCTGCTCCTATGATAGGCGGCCTAGTTACCAGTTTTATTCTCGAATTGCTCGTTTATCCGCCGATTTACGCGATATGGAAATGGCGATACGAAATGAAACACGGCTCAACGGACGTAAACTAAACATAAGTATTGAGGTTATTGTTATTCATCATCGCGTCAAGTCAGAAGATAATTTGTTTGCATTTATCTTAAGATTTAATAATATGTTACGTTTAATATTTAAGAATAAAAACGACTGATGAAGGACATATAAAAGGCCTGCAGGAATGAACGGCGAACCCGAATTGACATTTTATCAGAAGACGAAAAATCTGGTCATTGGCCATGCCCGAAGCCACGAAGACCCGCAGCTGTTCCATAAGCTTTCGCTGGTCGTTTTTTTTGCATGGGTAGGACTGGGAGCCGATGGACTTACTTCATCCTGTTATGGTCCTGAAGAGGCTTTCCTTGCTCTTAAGGGGCATATATTCCTAGGTATTTTTGTCGCTCTTGCTACCGCCATTACTATTTTTGTTATCAGTTCAAGCTATTCGCAAATTATTGAGTTGTTTCCTGCCGGCGGCGGCGGATATTTAGTTGCAAGTAAACTGCTTTCGCCTTCTGTGGGAATGATTTCCGGCTGTGCGCTGCTGGTGGATTATGTGCTTACAATTACGCTCTCGGTTGCCAGCGGTGCTGACGCTCTTTTCAGTTTTTTGCCGCCGGGCTGGGCGACAATCAAACTTCCCGTTGCTGTGGCCGTGCTGTTAATACTTATTGTATTGAATATGCGAGGGGTTAAAGAATCTGTAGCTCCGCTTATTCCTATTTTCCTTATTTTTCTGGCTACCCATGTATTTGCCATAATTTACACTTTTGTGGTTCACTTCCGGGATTTTGGAACTGTGGCAAGTGCTACAATATCAGATGTTCGGGCATCCAGCAGCGAAATTGGAATATTTGGAACGTTTGTTCTTATTATGCGTGCCTACAGTATGGGTGCCGGAACATATACCGGTATTGAGGCGGTAAGCAATGGTATTCCGGTATTAAGAGAGCCCAAAGTCCAGACCGCCAAACGAACTATGCATTATATGGCTGGTTCTCTTGCGTTTATGGTCGTGGGATTAATGCTCGGATATTTGCTTTTCAGAGTTCAGCATCAGCCGGGAAAGACGTTGAATGCTGTTCTTATGGAAAGTATTACGGCAGGCTGGAATGGACACGTCGGCTATATTTTTGTTTTGGTCACATTAATCTCAGAAGCGGTACTCCTTTTTGTCGCCGCACAGACAGGTTTTATTGACGGTCCGCGTATATTATCTAATATGGCTATCGACAGGTGGATTCCGTCGAGGTTTGCGATTTTGAGTGACCGTTTTGTAACTCAAAATGGTGTTTTGATGATGGGCGGGGCAGCTTTAATATTAATGGTGTTCACTCACGGCTCGGTAAAATTTATGGTTGTTCTTTATAGTATTAACGTATTTATCACATTTTTTCTGTCCCAGCTTGGAATGGTGCGACATTGGTGGCTTGTAAGAAAGGAATACAAATACTGGTTCAAAAAAGCCTTCGTTAATGGCGTCGGACTTGCGCTTACAGCTTTTATTCTTGTTTCGGTTGTCGTAATTAAATTTTTCGAAGGCGGCTGGATAACAATTATTATCACCGGCTCGCTGATAATTGTGGCGATAATTATCAAACGCGCTTATACGCAATCGCTTCTGCCGCTCAAGCGTCTTAACGAACTTGTGGATGCTGCCGAGAGGATACATTCCAGAACCGTTCCTGGTGTGACCGATGGAAATGTTTTGCCGAAGATGGACCCCGATGCAAAGACAGCGGTTCTTCTTGTCGGCGGATACAATGGCCTTGGCCTTCATACTCTTTTTAATATTCCGCATATATTTGGCGGCAGTTTTAAAAATTACGTTTTTGTCCAGGTGGGCACAATAGATGCGGCTAATTTTAAAGGGACAGAGGAAATAGAAAAACTTAAGCTCCATGTCAGCCATGAGTTAGATAAATATGTAAAATTAATGCAAAGCCAGGGATTTTACGCAGAAGGGATTTCAGCGATTGGAACCGATGCGGTAGAAGAGATTTGTGAAACGGCTAAAAAAATTCAGGAGAAATATCCCAATGCGGTATTCTTCGGCGGACAAATGGTATTTCCAAAAGACACGTTTTTCAGCAGATTGCTGCATAACTACACAACCTTTGCTGTGCAAAGGAAATTCTACCAGCAGGGAATTCCATTCATTATTATGCCGGTCAGGGTAGAATTAATTAGCGCTCTATAACTCTATATTTTACAAGTAGTTATAATAATATTGATTTAAGCAGGGCATACGCAGCCATGAAAAATTAAGATAAACCTTGAAAATGGCTTGCGGGGTCTATAAAATCGTGCAATTTTACTTTTCACTCTGTTGGAAATCCTTGTGCAAAGGCACACATTTCAGGAAAGTTCCGCAGTAACCGCAGTGTAAGAAGAAGAAATATTTCGGCAAAAGTATAGGTCGAATGAATAGTTTATATAGAAGTTATTTTTTTTCGGAGATAAAAAAATTATGAAACGGAATGTATTGATCGCGTTACTACTAATGGTATCAGTGGCAATTTTATGGCTTTTTGTGACCAACTGCAGGGCGGCAGAGGTTGCATCAGCAACAACAGCAAAAGCAGAAGGGCCGGTAATCAAATTATTTGAGCCGCTTTTCGCCAGCCAGTACACGCTGTATGAAAGAATCGCTCTTATCTCCAACGTATTCATCGGACTTGCAGGATTGTTTTACGCATTGCTGCTGGTCAAGCAGGTCAAAGAGGCTGACCAGGGAACAGAGAAGATGCAGCAGATAGCGGCGGCGATTCGCGAAGGAGCTAACGCGTATCTTTATAGGCAGTTCCGTGTCGTAGGCATATTAATCGTAATTATTACGGTAGTATTATATTTTGCGGCCAATGCTTCCGGTTTGCCGGGAACGATATCCTGGGGCAGAGCGATAGCATTTCTGGCCGGCTCGATATTCTCGGCGACAGTTGGTTTTGTCGGAATGAGACTGGCGACCATAGGAAACCTTCGAGTCGCGACGGCGGCAAAGACAAGTTTCGGCCGGGCTCTTCAGCTTGGTTATAGAACCGGAACAATTACCGGTATGCTGACTGACGGCCTGGGACTTTTAGGCGGTTCAATTATATTCCTTATCTACGGCGAGCAGGCTTATGAGGCATTGCTGGGCTTCGGATTCGGCGGAACATTGCTGGCGTTGTTTATGCGAGTCGGCGGCGGCATCTATACCAAAGCGGCTGACGTTGGCGCCGACCTTGTAGGTAAGGTCGAGGCCGGTATTCCTGAAGACGACCCGCGTAACCCGGCGACAATCGCAGATAACGTAGGCGATAATGTCGGCGACTGTGCAGGTATGGCTGCGGATATTTTTGAAAGCTACGAAGTTACAATCGTGGCGGCAATGATTTTGGGTATCGCAAGCTTCGGACATAAAGGCGTTATCTTCCCGCTGCTTGTTCGTGCTATCGGCGTTATCGCAAGTATCATTAGTACATACAGCGTTAGAGCAGGCGATAAGGGTACTGTGGCAGGCGCGATGAAGAGCGTTAACAGAGGCTTTATTATCGGTTCGATTATAAGCGTCGTAGGCTTTTTGATTCTTGGATTTTTTTATTTCAGGTTTACGCCAAGCTATCCGAACTACGCAGGAATTGAAAAATATATTACGAATCTGCCATACTGGGCAAACCTGGGACAGCCCGGTTTGGATATGAGGCCGGCGTGGACGTGTTTAATAGGTATTGTTCTGGCGGTGGCATTGAATAAATGTACTGAATATTTTACCGGCACGGAATATGGTCCGGTGAAAAGCTTAGTCAAGGCGTGCCAAACAGGCCACGCGACGAATATTATTCAGGGCCTTGCAGTCGGATATGAAAGCACGGTATTTGCGGTGCTGATTATCTCTGGCGCGATTATGGGCAGCGTAATTATTTATCAGAACACGAACCCGACGTTTATCGCGTATGGCGTGGCGATGTGCGGTATCGGTATGCTGACTTTGACGGGCAATACTATTTCGATGGACGTGTTCGGGCCGGTAGCCGATAACGCAAACGGCATCGGCGAGATGGGATATGACAGGAAAGAAATGGGCGAGAAAAAATATAAAGAAGCCCGCCAGATTCTGGCCGATTTGGACGCTGTTGGCAATACGACAAAGGCAATTACAAAGGGCATCGCAATCGGTTCTGCGGTTATCGCGGCGGTGTCTCTGTTCAATAGTTATATCGTTTCGGTCGGCTCGGGCGGCAAAGGCGAGACAGCGGGCGTTTCCAGCGAAATATATGCTATTGTCGCTTCAATGCTAACCATTTCTGACCCGACTCTGTTTATCGGAATGCTGCTTGGCGGAGCGGTGCCGTTCCTGTTTAGCTCGATGACTATCCGTGCAGTAGGACGCGCGGCGTTTTTGATTGTTAAAGAGTGCCGATTACAATTCCATGATAAAGAAATATGGGCAGGCACCAAGAAACCTGATTACGGTCGCGTGGTTGATATCTGTACTCTGGCGGCACAAAAAGAACTCATCGGGCCGGGACTATTGGCGATTTTAGTGCCGGTGCTGGTCGGATTCGGACTGGGCGTTATCGCATTGGCTGGATTCCTTGGCGGTATGATTGTTTCGGGACAGTTGCTTGCGGTGTTTATGGCAAACGCCGGCGGCGCATGGGATAACGCCAAAAAGATTGTTGAAGATGAGCTAAGCGATAAAGAAAAGAATACCGGCAAAGGCAGTGAACGGCATAAGGCCAGCGTTACCGGTGATACGGTCGGCGACCCGCTGAAAGATACTGCCGGTCCTGCGATAAATCCGCTAATCAAAGTTATGAATATGGTCAGCTTGCTGATTATCGGTTTGATTCTGCCATACGACAAAAAAGTTATTGCGATATTGGGACAGCATGGCGTAGTGGTAAATCAGAAAGGTCATGACTTTATGTTCGTCGCAGCGATATTAATCTGCCTGGTGGGACTTATCTGGGCGGTTTGGCAGTCGAAACGCGAGACGTTATCCGAAGCCGAAACTAAGTAAAGTATCGCGGCAATTAGGACTTTTGAAAAATGGGGGGATGGGAAATATATGCTTAATCCCGGCGGTTTTAATGTTTGACAACTGCTGGGAAATTGCATAAAACTCATCTAAAATATGACAAAAGACATAAAAAAGCCGCGAGGGAAAATATTAACCAGCATCCGCAAAAACCTTATATCGGGAGTGTTTATCGCGGTGCCGTTTATAATAAGCCTGCTGATTATTCAATGGCTTTTTCACGCTATGGCGGGCGTTCTGCAGCCGATTGTCGGTAGTGTTCTGCCGAGATTGGCGAAAATACTAATTACCACTCCGGTTCCTGATATTTATTTACGCATATCCGTGACGACTCTTTCAGTCATACTGCTTGTTTTAATTCTGTATTTTGTCGGCGTAATCGGGCGGTTTGTTATGGGCAGGCGTCTAATATCGCTCGGCGAGAAAATATTTATGAATGTACCAATTGTTCGAACGATATACAGTTCGAGCAAACAGGTTATCAAATCGATGGCGATGCCGGACAGAAAGATGTTTAAATCGGTTGTCTTAGTGGAGTTCCCAAGACCGGGGATGAAGGCAATCGGGTTTTTGACCGGATATATTACAGATTCTGAAGGAAAAAAGTACTGTAAAATATTTATACCTACATCGCCGAACCCCACAACAGGATTTTTTGAGCTTGTTCCTGTTGAAGAGGCGGCCCATACCGATATAAGCATCGAAGAAGGATTCAAAATGATTATCTCCGGCGGCGTAGTATCGCCGGAAAGTTTCAAATATATAGAGTAGAACCACAATACGGCACAGGGGAAACCACTCCTGAAGTATCGCAAACAGGGCAAAAGTATACTATAATCTCTTTCCAATAGGCATTGCTTATTTTATCCGGAATGTTAAAATAACAGGCTTGATAAATGTCAGAAAATTTCGATAACTAAAGCTAAAACAGGAGGTTAAAAAAGCTTTGAATTCAGGGCTGATATATACCGCTATTTTGGCAGAATTCAATCCTCTCGAGCCGATAGAGCCGGCGGCGGTGTTTACATTTTCCATCTGGGGCCGGCAAGTGGTTATAAGCAATCATATGTTCATAGTTTCTGTGGCGATGCTGTTTTTGATGATATTCATACCGCTTGCGGCAAAAAAAAATGGTCTGGTGCCAAAAGGAATACGCAATCTTGTGGAGTCGATATGTGTGTACCTGCGGGAAGAAATGGCCAGGCCGCTTTTGAAAGAGCAAACGGATAATTATATAGGATTTATCTGGACGGTATTTTTTTTCGTTTTGAGCCTGAACCTGCTCGGGATGGTTCCGAGCGAAAAGATAATATATTTGCTGACAGGAAAAATGAATCGTTTCGGAGGACCGGCTACCGCGGACATCTATGTTACCGGCGCGATGGCGGTAGTAGTGTTTTTTATGACACATATATCCGGAATCAGACGACAGGGACTGCGGCATTACCTGGCAAGCCTTGCGCCGAAGGTGCCGTGGTGGATTATGCCGATGATATATTTTCTTGAAGTGGTAACTATGTTCGTAAGGCCTTTTACACTGGCAATACGTCTTTTTGCGAATATAATAGCGGGACATATTCTGCTGGCTATTTTAATCGGCTTGATAATGGTTTTTAAAAGCTATTTTGTGGCAGGTGTATCGATATTCAGCGTAGTATCGCTGTCGCTGCTGGAATTGCTGGTAGCGTTTATACAGGCGTATATATTTACGTTTTTGTCGGCGCTTTATATAAGTTTTGCGGTGCAAACGGAACATTAGAAACATAATTTTTGGAGGCTTGAAATAAAATGACAGGTATGACAGGGATTATGCTGGCCGAGGCCGGCGCAGTCGTAACGAACTGGGCGATAGCCGCGGCGGCAATAGGCTGCGGAATGATAATTATCGGCGCAGGTTTCGGAATCGGCTGGATTGGAAGCAAGGCGGTCGATGCTATCGCTCGCCAGCCGGAAGCGGAAGGCCGAATATTTACGTCAATGCTTATCGCCGCGGCGCTTATCGAAGGCGTTACGTTTTTTGCGCTGGCGATTTGCTTTTTGACGCTTTTCTGGCTGAAACAATAAACAGAAGAACACGGCCAAAAATGAAAACGTTAAAAACATTTTTAATAACGCTGTTTATTTGCGCCGATGCACTTGCCGCTGAAGGTCAGGCCGGCAAGTCTGGCGGCGGAAGTATTTTCAGCGGTTCATTTGCAGAATCACTGTGGACAGTCGCAGCCTTTGTATTATTGCTGTTTGTTCTGGGCAAATACGCCTGGAAGCCGCTGCTGAAAGCCCTCAAGGACAGGGAAGAGCACATAAGAGGGCAGATAGACGCGGCGGAACATTCGCGCAAAGAGGCGCAGAAAATGCGCGAGGATATCGAGCAGCGGCGAACGCAGATACTCCAGGACGCCACTGACAGGGCATTGAAGCACGAACAGGAATTGACAGAAGCTGCGCACAGGAAAATTTCTGAAATCAGGCAACAGGCGGCACAGGATATTGAAAAAGCCCGCGCATCGGCAGAAGACCAGTTATGGGAACAGGCCGGCGATATTATGCTTCTGCTCGGCAAAAAAGTGCTCGGCAGGGTAATCGCGGAAGGTGACAATAAACAGCTTATTGACGCTGCTATAGCCGAATTAAAGAGTGACAAAACCGGGTAAAATTATGAATATAAATGATAAAGCTATCCGGGTCGGACAAACTTATGCACAGGCGGTATTTGAGCTTGCCGGGCAGTCTAATTTGATTGACGTTATAAAAAACAATTTTGACTTATTGGCTAATCTTATCAAACAAAATAAAGAATTTGAAATGCTGATGGTTTCGCCGTCTTTTCATGAAGAACAAAAAAAGCGGATAGTAAACGAGACGTTTAGCGGAAAACTAAACGAATTAGCGACAAATTTACTAATGGTTATTATCGAGCATGACCGGATGAAATTTTTGCCGCAGATTATCGCGAAATATACCGAACTTTGGGAAGGCTATCATGGACTGCATCGTGTAAAAGTTACGGTTTCCAAAGAGATAGACAAAGCGGAGGTTGAAAGAATTGCCGCCAGTATAGCTGATGCGATAGAAGGTGAGGTCAAACTTGAAGTGGCAGTAAATCCGGCAATTCTCGGCGGGATAATAATTCGGCACGGCAGTAGGGTAATTGATAATTCCATCAGGAACAAATTATTACTTACGATAAAAGAAGCAACAAAACGAAGGGGACTCAATGGAGTTTGATGTAAGCGAAATAAGCGGGATACTAAAGAACCAGATAAGCCAGTATAAAAACAAACTGGATATATCTAAAGTCGGCCAGGTTGTGGAAGTCGGCGATGGTATTGCCCGAATCTACGGACTTAGCGAAGCGATGGTCGGCGAAATCCTCGAGTTTGAGAATGGTGTCCTGGGCGAAGTATTTAATCTTGAGGAAGACTCCATCGGCGCAATCATCTACGGCGAATATGTAAAAGTCAAAGAAGGCTCGGATGTTCGTCCGACCGGCAAAGTTATGTCTCTTCCTGTGGGTAAGGAGTTGATAGGCAGGGTAATCGACCCGCTGTGTCGGCCTGTTGACGGAGGGCCGGCAATTATGGCAACGGCCGCGAGACTTATCGAGTCTGAAGCGCCGGGAATAGTGCAGCGTCAGCCTGTTAAACAGCCCCTGCAAACCGGATTAAAGTGCGTCGACTCGATGATTCCTATCGGCAGGGGACAGCGCGAACTTATTATCGGCGATCGTAAAACCGGCAAAACGGCAATTGCAATTGATACTATAATAAATCAGAAAGGCAAAGATGTAATTTGCGTGTATGTTGCTATCGGTCAAAAGGAATCTTCCATTGCCCAGGTAGTTGATATCCTGAAAAAATACGGCGCGATGGAATATACAATAGTAATTGTGGCATCGGCAGGCGACAGCGCATCAATGCAGTATATCGCGCCATACTCAGGCTGTACGGTAGCGGAATATTTTATGTATGAGCAGCACCGCGATACACTATGCGTATATGACGATTTAAGCAAACACGCGATTGCATACCGGCAAATCAGCCTTCTGCTTCGCAGGCCGCCCGGCCGAGAGGCGTATCCCGGTGATGTTTTTTACCTGCACAGCAGACTGCTTGAACGCAGTGCCAAATTATCTGATAAACACGGCGGTGGGTCTCTGACGGCACTGCCGATAGTCGAGACCCTCGAAGGGCAAATCTCGTCGTATATTCCAACAAATATTATTTCAATCACCGACGGACAGATTTACCTTCAAAAGAATTTATTTCATTCTGGTATTCGGCCGGCGGTTGACGTCGGAATAAGCGTTAGCCGCGTCGGCGGCAACGCCCAGGTAAACGCGATGAAGAAAGTTGCGTCAAAGCTGAGGCTTGATTTAGCGTCATTTTGGGAGCTTCAGAGTTTTTCAAGATTGGGCACGGAACTTGACGCGGCAACGCAGGCACGGCTCGACAGAGGCAGCCGAATGGTTGAACTGCTCAAGCAGCCGCAATTTGCGCCGATGGATGTCGCCAGACAGGTAATTACGATTTTCTGCGGAATCAATGGGCTTGTGGATGATACTCCTGTCAATGCGGTCAACGGGTTTATGGACGATTTCCTGAACTGGTTGAAGGAAGAACATAACGATTACATTGACGAAATCAACAACTCAAAAGAATTAAACGATGAGCTGACTGCGAAACTGATAGCGGCAATGAACGATTATAAAAAAACGAAAGCTGAAAAGAACCAGATTTAACGATGATAGGACCACGACAAATACTTCACCGGCGAAACGCCATAGACAGTATTCGCAAGATGACGCGAACGATGGAAATGATTTCCACGACGCGATACAAATATTATTTTAACAGATGGATAGCTGCCAAGGAGTATCACGATGCACTTGCGCGGACGGGATATTTGCTGGTTACATCGCCGAAGCTGCATGATCATCCGCTGCTGAAAGAAAATTCGTCGGGACGCTCGGCAATAATAGCTATCGGCTCAAACAGGGGCCTTTGCGGCTCATACAATTCCTATATTTACCAGGCGATGAAAGTGCATATAGACAAAGCAAAAAATTCCGGAAAGAAATTAGAGATATACGCTCCGGACAGGAGGCTTGTCGGACTGCTTAACTATCATAATATTACACCGGCAAAGATTTACGATATGGATGAGATGCCGACCGATGAGCAAATAGACGAAATAACCGATGAATTTTTAGACCAGTATATGTCGGGAAAGCTCGATAATTTAGGCATCGTATATATGCGATATTATTCTGTAGGCAGCCAGCGGCCGCAAACTCTGACAATTATGCCGCTGACGGAATTGATTGACGATTTAACGACGCGAGCGACGGTTATATGGCCGTGGACTTTGTCGGTAGAAGATTTTTATTTTTCACCGTCGGTGACGGAAATAATTGAAAGTCTTGCAAGAATGATAATTCATTCGTCGATACAAAGCTGTTTTATGGATGCAATATTGAGCGAACACGTGGCGCGTATGATAGCGATGAAAAACGCGACCGAGAACGCCGAAGAGATGATAAAGGAATTGTCGGCGGAATACAACCGTTCGCGGCAAAGTCAAATAACAAGAGAATTGCTTGATATAATTAGTGGAGCAGAAGCGATACAATGAACAAGGGTAAACTGATACAGGTGGTCGGAAGCGTATTTGATGCGAAGTTTTCGCCGGAAGAAGTGCCGGCAGTGCATAACGCGGTTGAAATACAAGGCAACTTCAGGGGTGAGCAAAGAAGCCTTTACGGAGAAGTGCAGATGCACCTCGGAGGCGGAAAAATACGGGCTATTGCGCTGGGCAGCACACTGGGACTTCGCCGCGGGATGGAAGTTATCGATACAGGCGGACCATTGACAGTGCCGGTCGGGATTGAAACACTTGGCAGAGTGTTCAATCTTTTCGGTGAGCCGATTGATGAACTGGGACCGGTCAATGCAAAGGTAAGAAAACCAATACACCACCAGCCGCCGAAGCTTGAGGACCTTTCGCCTAAAACCGAAATGTTTGAAACAGGTATAAAGGTGATAGATTTATTGTGTCCCTTTGTTCGCGGCGGTAAAACGGGACTGTTCGGCGGAGCAGGCGTTGGAAAAACCGTGATTATCCAGGAACTTATCGCCAGAATCGCAACCAGATATGGCGGATATTCCGTTTTCGCAGGAGTCGGAGAGCGGTCGCGTGAAGGTAATGACCTTTGGCTTGAAATGCAAAAGACGAATATCGGCGACAGCAATGACTCGGTGCTTAATCATACCTGCCTGGTGTTTGGGCAGATGAACGAACCGCCTGGTGCGCGATTGCGGGTTGCGCTTTCCGCGGTAACAATGGCGGAATATTTCTGTGAAAGCGGTATCGGCGATATTCTATTTTTCATAGATAACATATTCAGATTTTCTCAGGCAGGTTCTGAAGTTTCGGCTCTATTGGGCAGAATTCCTTCGGCAGTAGGATATCAATCAACGCTGGCGACAGAAATGGGCCAGCTCCAGGAGCGAATAGCGTCAACAAAAAGCGGTTCAATTACCTCTGTCCAGGCGATTTATGTGCCTGCAGACGACCTGACCGACCCGGCTCCGGCGGCGACGTTTACGCATCTCGATTCGTTTGTTGTTCTTGACCGTGCGATTACGCAAAAAGGCATTTATCCGGCCGTTTCACCTCTTGAGAGCACATCGAGAATTCTCGACCCTAATATTGTCGGCCAGGAACATTATGATGTTGCTCAGAAAGTGCTTGAGTATTTGCAGCGATACAAAGACCTTCAGGATGTTATCGCGATTCTTGGTATTGATGAACTAAGCAAAGAAGACCAGCAAATTGTAGCCAGAGCGAGGAGACTTGAACGATTTTTCTCACAGCCGTTCCTGGTTACGAAGCAATTTATTGGTATTGAAGGCAAATATGTAACAGTGCCGGATACAGTCGAAAGCTGCAAAAGGATTTGCGACGGCGAGGGCGACCGTTTACCTGAAGAGGCGTTTATGTATGTCGGCACACTTGAAGAGGCCATACTGAAAGCGAAAACACTTAAAACGGCGTGATAGGAAATATTAGTAATGTCGGCTCCCGATGAAAAGTTTCAATGTGTTGTAATCGCACCGAGAGGCAAGCTGCTTAAGTGCGATACTGTCTCGGTTGTGTTCCCGGCACATGACGGGCAGGTCGGTGTTTGGCGAAATCATATGCCGATGCTGTGCAAACTGGGACTGGGCATTATGTCGGTCGAAGATGTTCCATCCGAAAGCGAATTGGAGCCTAAACATACTTTTTTGCTGATTGACGGCGGATTTGCGCAGGTCAGTAATAATCTTCTTACGGTCATTGCGCAGGACGCGATTTGTTTTAAGGATATGGAATCGGAAAAGATAGAAAAGCTGCTGGAAATAGAAACAAATAAATTAGCTCACGGCGTATATACGCCGCCGCAGCGCAAACATGAAGAACAAAAACTTTCATTTCTAATGAAACTTGCCGAGATGACCGCAGCAGTCAAAAAAGAATAGGCTTCTTAACGATTGGGACAGAATTATACAGTTTGCATATTTGGCTGTGCTTTCGGCACCCGCAAAATCGTCCACAACGCAATCGCGCCGATAATATCAAGAAAAGCAATCATAGTAAAAATAGGCCCATATCCCACATTTGTTGCAAACCACCCAACCGTCCAGATAAACAACATTCCGCCGAAGTATCCTATACAGCCAGACATTCCGTTGGCAGTCGCAACAGTGCGTTTCGGAAACAAATCCGCCGGCAGCGTCAGCAGCGTAGCGGAAATACAATTATGCCCGAATGCACCGAAACAGAACCAGAACACCGCTCCCTTGGCTGTCGGCGCAGCGGTGATAAGCAAAGCGAACGGCATCAGCAACGCCCCCGTTGTCATTGAAGCTCTGCGGGCATTAAGAACGCTCAAGCCTAATTTCTGGTAGAAAGGCGAAAGAATCCCGCCGACAAAACTTCCTAAATCAGCGGCCAAAAATGGAATCCACGCGAACATACCGATTTGCTTGAGATCCATTCCTCTCTGTTGCATCAGGTATAGTGGAATAAAGTATGTAAAAAATTGCCAGGCAGGTTCAGAAAGAAATCTGGCGATTGCAATGCCTAAAAAATTCCGCTGCTTAAACACAACTTTCCATACGCCTTTTTCGTGAACCGATTCCTCCACATCCAGTTCTTTTTGGCCCTGCTGAATATGCGCAAGTTCCTGCGGCGTTATCATCGGATGTTTTTCAGGAGCGCGGTATAACAGCGCCCACAGTATCACCCAAAAAAATCCTATAGCACCGGTAATGACAAACGCTGCCTGCCAGCCCCATTTCAATATTATCCACGCTACAAACGGAAATGCGATAAGAGTGCCGGTGCCCGAACCGATATTGGCAATGCCGGTTGCCATAGTGCGCTCTCTTGGCGGAAACCATTCGGACGCGGTTTTCGCGATGCCGGGGAAATTTCCCGCTTCGCCGACGCCGAGCAATCCTCGAAATAAACCGAATGTAAGCGGACTTCGTGCAAATGCGTGGAGTATATTGGCAATCGACCACCACGCCGCCGCCAGTGCAAATCCTCGTCTGATATTAAGAAAGTCAATGATCCGGCCGCTTATCGGCTGCATAATCATATAGCAAAACTGGAAACCTATAATTATGTAGGAGAATTGCTGTAGATTGATATTTAAGTCTTTATTAATAATCGGACCTGCTACACCTAAACACGCGCGGTCAATGTAGTTGATTGTTGTTACAAGCATCAGCAGGCCTGCTATATACCAGCGAAGGCCTTTGATTTTGAACTTCATATTTATCCTTGCCTCTCTTTAATTATATCTGTATTAAATTCAACAACTTATAAAATTCCAGACTTTCTGTCAATTGAAAATATGTGGATTATTATTGTTTGATTTTTCGTGTAATTATGCTGAAAAGATAACCCAGTCCGAATGTCTCCGCTGTTCCAAGGACTATCAGCCAGCTCCACGCCAGTTTTATTATTCCATTGTAAGATAAGATTAACAATATTGTCATTGATATTGCGCTGATAATCATCGCGGCGACATTGCCGATGTTGCCCTTTCTTTTTGTCAGCACTCCCAGCAGGAAAACGCCCAGCGTCGAACCGCCGGTAAGAGAAATTATCTGAAAAGCAAACCACAAAATATTTTCTACCGGCTCGCAAGCCAATGCTAAACAAGCCAGAATCAGGCCGAAAACTATCACGCCTGTTCGCGAGATTAACAAATAATGTTTTTCCGTCGCATTCTTTTTGATAAGAGGGCGGTAAATATCTGTCACGAACGATGAGCTTAGTGAACTCAGCGGCGAATCGATACTGGCTAATATAATTGCCGAAAGTATCAATCCTTTTAATCCGGCGGGCAGAAAATGCGCCGTAAAATGTGAAAAAACTTCTTTAGCCTTATCCGGTTGTAAAACACTGGGATTTTGCTGGTAGAACACGTAAAGCAAAGTGCCGATTGCAAGATATATGCAGAGAATCGGAAGTGCCGCCGCTATCGTTAAAAAAATTGCGTTCTGACTTTTTCTTCTGGTTTGAACGGTCAGCAGCCGCTGCATCAATTCCTGGTCTGTGCCGAAAACTGCTAAACCGATAAAAAACGCGTTAGCCGTGCCTGCCCAAAACGTCGTAGGGTCATTAAAATTAAAATTAAATTTGAAGACACTTAACCGTCCTGCCTCACTTGCAGTCTGCCAGGCAGCGGCCAAACCGCCATGAATATGGAAGAATAGATATAATAGTAATACGACACCTGCCGAAAAGAAAATAATCGTCTGATACGCACCGGCCCAGACTACTGCCTTTACTCCGCCAAAAGCGATAAAAATAATGCTCACTGTTGTAAAAATAAGCAGCGTTTGCGCCAAATTCCACCCCAAAATAATCCCGATTCCCAGACAAGCCGCGTATAACCTTACGCCCGAGGCGATAATCCTTGTGATAAAGAAAAAAATCGAGCCTGCGTATTGAGTCTCAGGACCGAATCGATGCCTGAGAAACTCATAAATGCTTGTGCAGTTATATTTGTAAAAGACAGGAATGAATAAAAACGCCACTAAGATTCGTGCCGCCGCCGAGCCGACGAAAAACTGCAAATATTCCCAGTTTTCGCTATAAGCTGTTGCCGGAACTCCGATAATCGTTAGTGCGCTGACTTCAGTCGCGACGAAAGACAGGCAGGCTACAAACGTGGGCACTTTTCTGCCGCCCAGAAAGAAATCGTTAGTATTGTTTTCCCTGCGTCCAAAAATATATGAGATAACAAAAAGCAGCAGGATGGCAACGGCGACTATTATAAAATCAATCCAGCTCAAATAGCCGCTAAGATATTGTACCGGTGCGAATTCGTTCATTTTCCTATGGCTTTCCTTAATGATTGGCCGCATTGATTAAGAATTTTTTCTGCGTTGTTTAAATCGGCATTACGAAAATGCATCACAATTACGGTCTTGACTCTCCCGTTTGCTTTTTTGAGAAGCCTGGCCGAATTCGTTTTTGAAAGACCTGTTATTTCACAGACAATTCTAATAGACCTGTCTCGCAATTTATTATTTGTCGCCTTCAGGTCAACCATCAGATTGCCGTAAACTTTTCCCATTTTTATCATAGCCGTAGTGGTCAGCAGATTAAGCACAAGTTTTGTCGCGGTGCCGGCCTTCATTCGGGTTGAGCCCGTGATAACCTCCGGCCCGACGACAGGATTTATGATAATTTTTGCAGGAATGCCCTTAACAGCCTCTGGCGCACAGGTGATAAAAATCGTGCCCGCTCCTTTTTTCATCGCTTGTTTCAAGGCCGCCCGCACAAAAGGCGTCAGGCCGCACGCCGCGATACCGACAACAACATCTTTTGCTGATATTTTATTTTTATTTATGGCGATAACGCCGTCGGTTGCTTTATCTTCAGCGCCTTCGACGGCTTTTACTAACGCCCGTTTTCCGCCTGCGATAATTCCCTGCACCAGCAGGGGGCTTACTCCGAATGTCGGTGGGCATTCCGATGCATCCAGAACGCCAAGTCTGCCGCTTGTTCCTGCCCCGACATAAAATAATCGTCCGTTCATTTTGAAATGTTCCACTATCATATTGACCGCCGCAGCGATTTTATTACTTTCTTTACCGACCGCTGGCGTCACGAGCAAATCCTGGGAATTGATAAGTTTGACTATCTGCAGGGCGGACAAACGGTCGATATTTTCGCTTTTGCGGTTACGTTTTTCTGTTGTCGGAAGTAATTTATGTTTTTTCAAGGTATCACTTTTCCTAAAATTACAGCTTTTTTAGCCCCTGTAGCACTGGGAACATTATTCGCTATGCCTTTAATTGTCGCGTAAGCCAGAATCGCGAACGATACAGCCTCTTTCGCATCGCTGTTAATGCCAAAATCGTCCGTAAAGAGTATTTTGCTCTTTATATTCTGTCCCAGCATTTTAACAAGCGTTTTATTTCTCGTGCCGCCTCCGCAAAGTATTATTTCATCAGGCAATCGCGGCAAAAATTTCTTATATGCCGCTGCAATACTAATCGCAGTAAAAGCGGTTGCTGTTGCTATAATATCTTCATTGGGTAATTTTTTATAAAACGCATCAGTATATTTTCTGCCGAACATCTCCCGGCCGGTAGTTTTTGGCGGTCTGCGACGAAAATACGGATGCGACATCATTTCATTCAGTAAATTTATATTTATTTTGCCTTTGGCGGCTATTTTCCCATCCCTGTCGAAATTCTGTTTGCCTTTGGTTGCCAGAAATACAAGCCTGTCAATTATCATATTTCCCGGCCCTGTATCGAAAGCGATAATATCCTTCAGTTTGCAGTTTGCGGCGAGATATGTAACGTTTGCTATTCCGCCGATATTTTGAATGGCTCTGCTTTTCTTTTTATTTTTAAACAGCCAGTAATCTGCAAATGGCACCAGCGGCGCCCCTTGTCCGCCTGCGGCAATGTCTTTTGGCCTGAAATCCGCAATTGTAGTTATACCCGTTTTATAAGCGATTATAGAAGGCTCTCCAATTTGAAGAGTATTACAAGCGGGCTTGTGAAAAATAGTTTGTCCGTGTGAGCCGATTAAATCGATGGTCTTTAAATTTATTTTGTTTTTCTTGCACAGTTTTATAACTGCATCAGCAAAAACCTCTCCGAGTTGAAAATTCAGACTTGATATATCACCCGGCCGGCAGGTTTTCTGTTCGCCAAGTTCGAGAATATTTCGGCGCAGAGCCGGCGAATAGTTAAATGTGTCGAAAGCAAGCAGTTTGACCTTGTCGTTTTTAATATCGATAGCAGCCGCATCGACGCCGTCGGCGCTTGTTCCTGACATAAGACCGATTATTCGCATATTTTCCTGAATAATTGTAAATTGTCATTTAATCTTGATACTTTGTTTTGCAGCAGCCACAATCTTTTAAAATTGTCCGCCATTTTCTGAATTTGTTTTTTCATCTGCCGCAGTTCTGGATATTTTTTCTTTTTTAATGCCAGCGATCGTTTGGCTGCAAGACAATCCATTTGTCCTGCCAGTTTCAATTCCTCATAAGCCGTTTTTTTAAAGTTTTCTGTC
Organism: Phycisphaerales bacterium; assembly: GCA_003142595.1. Taxonomy (GTDB): domain Bacteria; phylum Planctomycetota; class Phycisphaerae; order Sedimentisphaerales; family UBA12454; genus UBA12454. Next base: position 331,906 of record PLMU01000006.1, on the reverse strand, counting down.
TTTGACAATTTTGGCCAAATCGACTCATCAGAAAACTGTTCTATTATTTTCTTTAATCCCTTTTCATTCATTAAGTTTATATAACTATCAGACTCAATATTTTTTACAGGCTCAACAAGTGCAAAATACAGCCAGCTCCTGTTTAGAACATTAGTTCCGCAGGTAAGATAATTATTTCCTAATACTTTAATTATTTTAGCAAGACTGGGTTGACGGAAAAAATGATTGCAAAAGTTCTCAGTAAATTTATTATTATCCACTGCCTTGCCGTTCCAGCTATGTGCCGCACCGTGTGCGAAACTATGAAGGCTGACACCCAGGAAATTACGATGGCCGTTGTCTCCCCAGTCTGTATTAAGCAGACCTTCAGCGCCGAATTTGCGGCCTTGCTTGGCAAAGTTCATTACGTTTGCCATTGAGTTGGACAGACGCGACCCGTGTGTCAGCCAGCCGCTTGTGCCGGGACAAACCATAAAAGGCAATTTCGCTTTTGCCAGTTCTTTGGTTCGATAGATATTTTTTCCGTTTTGTTCATACTCCCAATTGAGCAGAACAATATCCTTCGGCAATTTGTTCAATAATTCAGGATATTTTAAAACGATATCCGCCCAGAGATTCATTCGCTTTCCATATTTTTGACACAGCCGATGAATTTTCAAAAGGAAATCAAGATAAACTTTGCCCGTTCCGATACGGTCGGCAAGTTTTTTGCTTCTGCCTTTGCCAAGTTCCCATGTTTCATCGCAGCAGACATTGAAATCTTCTGCCTCAAACAGCGGAACAAATTCGCTGTAAAGTTCGCCGACAAGTTTTATTGAAACCGGGTCGACAGGGCAGAGAGTTGTGCCGCCCGGAAATCCGCGAAAACCCGGCATTTCGCCCAGGTGCCGGTATTTCAGCAGGGCAAGGATTTTTTCAAAATGCCCGAAACTTGCCAGCGAGCCAACCAGTCTTATATGATGTTTTTTGCAATGGCTCTGCAATTCAAGAAGCTCATCAGGCGTAAATGGACTATATCCTTTACCGATTTCAGGATGTTTTTTGAAGGTAAAGACGTTTTCGATATAAAGCTGAAGTTCATTGATTTTCCAATGTGCAAGACGTATAGCCAAATCTTTTAATGTGCTTAATTTCGGCACTTTTCCCCGCGAGCAGTCCAGGTAAACGCCTCGTCTTTTAAAGTCCGGCCAATCCTCTATGATACAACAGGGCAGTTTATTTCTAAAAAGAGCTGTAAGGTCTTTTAAAGTTTGAATAGCGTAATAAGTTCCGGCATCTGCCGCAGAATAGATTTCAACTCCGCCGGGCAGGATTTTTAATTTATATCCTTCGCTGTCTTTGATTGCTTTATCGTGATATGTTTTAAACAAATCGTTGAATTGAAAATAACCTTGTCGAAAAGTTACTTTCTTGGGAGGTATCAATAATTTTTCAAACAGTCTTTCATCCCTGACAGTCATATGCGGATTATTATATCATAATCAGCGGTGCAAGCAACGGTTACTCATGCTTTAATGCTATGATGGGGTCAACCTTTGCCGCGTTTATCGCCGGATATAAGCCGAAGACTATTCCGACTCCGATGCTGATGCTGCCGCGAGCTGTTTTTTGATGTTTTAAGGTTTTTTAAAAACGAAGAGAATTGGTTGAATTTGAAATGAAAAAGAGTTAGAATTTTTACGAACAACTAAGAATGGCAGCAAAGAAAAATTAAAAATCATAAATAGGTAAACGTTAAGAATAACAACAGGAGTCAATGCGATGCGTTACATACGAGTTGGTCTTGAGATTTTTGCATTTATGGCGGCCTTTCTCGTCATTCAAGGTTACGTAAAAGGAGAAACCCCCGCCAATAATGTCAGGCCTTATCAATATATCGTTCCGGAAAAAATAAATGACGGCTGGCAGACCGCCTCTTTGAGCAGTGAGAACCTCGATGTCAATTTATTCAGGGATTTGTTCCAGCGAATCAGCGACAATACTTACAAAAACATTTACAGCGTTGTCATCGTCAAAAACTCCAAACTCGTCGTCGAGGAGTATTTTCCTCGCCAGGATGTTTTGTCTGACCAGCAATTTCGAGCAGTTAAGCGGGTCTCGCCTCAGCAGTTGTACTCTGCGACAAAAAGTGTGACTTCCATTCTAATAGGCTTGGCTATTGAACAGCATCTGATTTGCGGCGTCGATGAAAAAATTTCCGACTTCTTTCCGGAATATGCAGGAATATTTGCCGACACTAAAAAAGATGCGATTCACCTGAAACACTTTCTTTCTATGACTGCAGGTCTGTCATGGGATGAATGGACGTATCCCTATGCTGATGCACGTAATGATGCACTCAAGTCGCTTCTCAGTCCTGACCCCATTCGATATGTTCTTGAAAGGCCGTTAGTCGCCGCGCCGGGCGAACAATTTGCCTACGACACCGGCATTTCCATCGCTCTGGGCAGGATAATCCAAAAGGTTTCTGGGATGCCGACGGACAAGTTCGCTGAGAAATATCTTTTTGGACCGCTCGGCATTTCTGATTATTATTGGGCGAAACTTCCCAATGACCTTGTTGAAACCGGTGGAGGTCTCTTTTTGCGCCCGCGAGATATGGCCAAAATTGGGCTCCTCTTTTTGAATGGCGGGCGATGGCAGGGAAAACAGATTATCAGTGAGCAGTGGGTCAGGGAATCGACGAAAAATTACATCGACGCCGCTCAAATTCCTGCCTGGGTGCAGGCAAACGGATATGGATATCAATGGTGGCTTGGTTCATTTAACGTGGGCAATCGTGTAATCGAATCCTATAGCGCCAGAGGACGGGGAGGTCAATTCATTTTTGTCTTTCCGGAACAGAAAATTGTTGCCGTATTTACCGGCTTAAACGACAACATTTTGATGAACCAGCCGTTGGATATGCTTCAGCGATATATCCTGCCGGCCGCAGGCGCAGCCCTTCCTCATTAGTTCCGCCGCAGTTTATTCTCGCAGGGAGATGCCGTAAGGCATGGCCAAGCACATTCAAAAATTGGGAAAAACCCCAAAAACCTGTAAAAACTCCCTCAAAAACTGAAATTTCTGTCGATTTTTGTGAATTTTTGCTTACTTTTTACTCACTTTTCACTTTTAGTTTTCCACTTTCCCTGTTACCGATACCCCAATCGATCCACTAATTAAGTGGAAAGGTGTCGAAACAAACTATGGATACTTTGCTCTTTTTCATTATAATATGTTCGTGGAAACGGACTTAAAGGACATTCAGGCCTGTTTAAATGGCGACGATGAAGCTTACCGGCGGCTCGTGCAAAGATATGAGCAGCAGATAGTCAGGCTAATGTGGCGTTTTACGCGCGACAGGACTGAATGTGAGCAGCTTGTTCAGGATGTCTTTGTCGATGCGTATTTTAGCCTCAAAAGCTACAGAGCTCAGGGCCCGTTTTTGCATTGGCTAAGCATTATCGCAACTCGCGTTGGCTACAGATTTTGGAAGCAGCGCGACCGCTCAAGGCAGTTTATTTCATTAGAAGATTTCGATGTCGCGGCCAAAACCGATACAGATACGATTGACGCAACTCAGGCTGCGGATGTTTTACATTCCTTGCTTGCTCGTTTGCATCCTGATGACCGGCTGATACTTACGCTGATGTATTTTGAAGAATGTTCCATCGAAGAAATCGCAAAACGGATGGGCTGGACAAAAGCCGGAACAAAAATGCGGGCGATGAGAGCCCGCGGAAAACTGAAAAAAATCGCTGAAAAAGAAAAATTTTTGGAGAAATTCTAATGGATAAAATATTCGATATTATAGAAAAACTAGCTCAAAAGGCACGAATCGAGGCCGTTCCGCAATTTAGTGTCTCCAATAGAGTTATGGCCCAAATCGACCTTATTGAACGCCAGCCGACAGGACTTTGGCCGTTCGAAATTTTTGCCGGAGTAAGTGCCGTCGCCGCTTCGATTGTTGTTTTCTTTTCGATTCAGGCCTGGCAAACCGTATTTAACCCGTTATATCAATTATTGTCGCCATATCAGGGAGTATCATTATGGTAATAGAAGAAAATATTTCTAAGTGTCGGCCTTGCAATAAGTTCCTGCGATTCTTTTGCATCTTCATAATCTTCGCTTCCGGCATTGTAATCGGAGCAGGCGGAACCATAATGCTTATAAAACAAAGAGTTATATGGGTTAGCCGGCCGCATAAAGACGCTAATGATATAACAAAGGAAATAACTGAAAAATACGGTTTGAATCCTCAGCAAACTGCGCAGGTGCAAGCAATTACTACCAATGCGTTTATGAAAATGAAAGCTAATAATGAGGCGCAGGACAAACAGCGTGAGGCTGATATTCAGACATTAATCGCTGATATGAAAACGGTCTTAACACCTCAGCAATTCGAGCAATGGAATAAAGATTTCCAGGCTATGCGGGACAAACATAAGAAACCTAAAAACTAAGCCCCGATGCGTCGGGGTCTGCGCTTCGCTCCGACGCTCCGCTTCGATAAGTCGTTTAAATACGTGGGAGAAATTGTCGCAAGTCCTTATTAATGAGTGGAAGAAATCCGTCTTCGCCTGCGGCTGGTGTAAGGTTCAAGGCTTATGAACAAGGCGGCAGAAAACTTCGATTAGTAGAGTTCGGTAATGAATTTGTCGAGCAGGACGGGTGTGTCAAAGGGCATATCGGTTATTTACTTGAAGGACAAATGGAAATAAATTTCGATGGAAAAATAATAACTTTAGGTCAGGGAGATGGCGTCTTTATACCGGCAGGTAAAAAACACAAAGCTAAAGTGCTTACAGATACGGCCAAAGCAATTCTTGTAGAAGATGTTTAACTGTAACTACCGGCGTTTTTTTATTCGACCGTAACGCTTTTTGCCAGGTTGCGCGGTTTGTCAACATCATGGCCGCGGAGGACGGCAGCGTGATACGCCAGAATTTGCAGCGGCACTACGGTAACCATCGGCTGAAATTCCTCTAACACTTCGGGCACCTCAATAAGAAAATCAGCGTATGGACGGATGTTATCATCGCCTTTGTTGGCGACAACAATTGTCCTCCCGCCGCGAGCTCTTACTTCTTCGATATTGCCGATAATTTTGTCGTATTGCGAACATTTGGTCGCAATGAAAACCGCCGGCATACCTTTAGTTATGAGAGCGATTGGGCCGTGTTTCATTTCCGCGGCGGGCAAGCCTTCTGCGTGAATATAACTTATCTCTTTTAGTTTAAGCGCACCTTCCAAAGCGACCGGATAATTAAACCCTCTGCCCAAAAAGAGCCAATTCTCTCTGTCACACGTCGCTTCGGCAATTTTTTTAATATGGTCTGAAAGAGTAAGAACATCTTCGATTTTCGAAGGAATTCTTGAAAGCTCTTGAATATAACATCTGACCTGCTCAGCAGAAAGATGTCTTCTTCTGCCAAGTTCAATGCCCAACATAGCAAGTACAGCGACCTGAGCGGTGAAAGCCTTTGTGCTCGCGACTCCGATTTCAGGACCGACCCTCAGATACACTCCCGCATCGGTAGTCCTGGCAATGGTTGAGCCTACGACATTAACAATGCCAAGCGTTATCGCGCCGCGTTCCCTGGCCTGCTCAACAGCGGCAAGAGTATCGGCTGTTTCGCCCGACTGGCTGATTGCGATAACTACCGTATCGTCTTCGATAATCGGATTGCGATAACGAAATTCGCTTGCATACTGAGTCTCGGCGTTGATTCTGGCTAATTGCTCGATGAGGAATTCGCCGATAAGACCTGCATGCCAGGCGGTTCCGCAGGCGTTAATGATAATTCTTTTTGATCTTGTAAATTCGCGCCAGTATTTGCCTATTCCGCCGAGCACTACCCTGTTGTCGCGCAAATCAAGTCTGCCGCCAAGGCACATTCCAAGGGCTTTGGGCTGCTCGTAGATTTCCTTCAGCATATAATGTTTAAAACCGTCGAGCTCAATCGCGTTGAGTGAAAATTCTATCTGCTTGAGCTCTTTATGGATTTCAACGTTGTCAATTGTTTTTGTGTGAAAACCCTGAGGGGTGATTGTAACCATTTCATTATCAGAGAGATAAATAACCTGAGTTGTATGCTCTACAATCGCGGCGGCGTCTGAAGCAATAACATATTCATTTTTGCCAAGACCCAAAATCAACGGACTGCCTTTTTTCGCGCCAATCAACATTTCAGGAAAATCGGCGCAAATTATGGCCAGGCCATAAGTTCCGACAAGCTCGTTCAAGGCGTGCTGCACAGCCCATTCAAAACGGTTCTGGTCGTCTTTGGGACAATCTTTGCCGTCAGTATTCGAATATAAATAACCAATAAGATTGGCTATAACTTCAGTATCGGTCTCACTTTTGAAAGTGCAGCCTTTGCTGATGAGCCAGGTTTTTAATGTGCTGTAATTTTCGATAATGCCGTTGTGAGCGAGCGCAATTTTGCCGGTGTAATCCAAGTGCGGATGAGCATTTATAGTGTTCGGCTGGCCGTGCGTAGCCCAGCGAGTGTGGCCAATGCCGACAACTTCTTTCGGGTCGGGCTCGCCGAGAATTTCCTCGAGAACGCTTATCCGGCCGCTGGATTTAATGATTTTTATCTCGCTGCCATTTATCAGGCCCAAACCCGCAGAATCATAACCCCTGTACTCAAGTCGTTTTAGGCCTTCTATTAAAATCGGCTGAGCCGGTTTTTTGCCAAGATAAGCTACAATGCCGCACATTTTTTCCCGCCTTAAATCAAATAATGTTTGAAAGTTATATTATATCGGCTTAAAATCACCTGTAAATAACGAATCTTCTTCTTGCAAATACGCCGCAAGTGTAGTAGTATAAATGGGATAGTTACTGTCCGCCAGTCAAAGGCAGAAAAAAACGAACTATTTACAGTACTCCGTAAGTGTATATTTGTTCGGGGTGTAGCTCAGTTTGGCTAGAGCGCCTGGTTTGGGACCAGGAGGCCGTAGGTTCGAATCCTATCACCCCGATTTTTGGCTTTTTAAGCCAAATCGGGGAATTACCAATACCCAAAGTACAAATCACAACGAGTAATCAAAAACTTCGATCCCTCGCTTGTGCGAGAGCAAACGTCCCCGATTTATTCATTTGATATTTTAGATAGGATTGATATTCTATATGACCATATGTGAAATGCCGGATATAATCCGGCAAAGAATTTAAAAAGGATTTTTGAAAGAAGCTAAAAATGAAAAAAGTCGTACTGGTTATCATCATCGTAATAGTCGGAATCGGAGCAGGATTAGGAGTCGGGGTATTAATAACAAATGCAAAGAGCAAGGCAGCAATTGACAATATGCAAAAAAAAATGCAGCAGTCAGAGGCGGCGTCACAGGAAAGAATTAATAATTGCAACAATACTGTAGATCGCTTAAGCGGCGAATTGCAAATGGCTAAAATGGAAGTTCAATCGCTTAAAAACCCGGCCCCTGCCTCAGAGCAAACAGCAGCAAACGCACCAGCCACTCCAGCAGGAAAGGCAACGACTGCCGCTGCGCCAGCCGACAACTCCATACCGGGAGATACAAAACAATACACCATAAAAAGCGGGGACAGCCTCTGGAGCATCGCTAAAAGCCAGCTCGGCAACGGCAACCGCGTCAACGATATACTCAAACTGAATCCCAAACTTACTGCTAAGAGTAATCTTGTTGTCGGTTCCAAGTTGACACTTCCTGCTAAATAGTTATTAGTTATCAGTTATCGGTTTAGACAGACTTCGACGAGCCAGGCCGCTGACGTGTGATTTTTAAAAAAAATATAGGTAAACGTCCCCTATTTATTCCCTGCAGAAATGAGGTATTATGACGGCAGAAAGAGGATTAAAATGGCTGCTGCGTTTTATCGGCATTATGACAATACCAACTTTCATTGCGGCAGTGATGCCTCAGGCATGGCTTGCCTACCTTGTCAATAAGGCTGAGCCGGGAACCTCGGCAGGAATTCTGATAAATTATTTGGCGCGAGTGCTGATGGCGATGTATTTCCTTATAGGAATGCAGTGTTTTGTCTTCGCTTCCGATATAAAACATTACCGACCCCTGATTTGGCTGATGAGTGCTGTAATTTTAATCGTTGCTCTGGCCGGATTAATTGTCCTGTTCTCTACAGTCCCGCCGGACCATCGAACCGGCTTTTTCTGGGTTGTCTTCGGTGATTTAGCAGAAGGTTTTGCCCAGACAGTCCTGATCGTAATCCTTCTTTTACGGATCCCGCGAGCCGTGGCCTGCGGCGGATAAATCTCGTTGATGTTTTGTTGCCGGAGAGATAAAACCAAAGTTTTTTTGGGGTTGTGTCTTTTGTAAAATCAATATGTTATCGGGCATTAAGAGAAAATTACCCAAAACCGGTTATTAATTAATCAGCAAAGTAGAATTCCATAAAAAAATCTGCTGCAGTCTTTAACGACTTTACAGGCAACGACGATTTTTCAACAGTAAACAAACAGTCAAACACACTCAAACCGCCCAGACAGAAGAGAAAAAATTTCCACAAAAACTAAGGGCCGATAAAAAATTCCAATAATATATCCCAGTAATAAAAATCCGCATTTTTAGAGGGTTAAGCCCAAGTCACAACAGGACGAAAAGATATTGTAAGAGTGCAGATATTCTGCATTTAAAGGCAGAAATTGGAAAAGGAAGCAGTTTTAGTTTCGGGCTGCCGCTGCAGGCGGCGAAAAAAAACGGCTGCCATTAACTGATTTTTAAGGGCGATAAATATGGGAAATAAAAAGATACTTGTTGCTGACGATGAAATACATATTGTCCAGGTGGTAGCAATGAAGTTTAGAAATAACGGTTTTGATGTCGTAACCGCGGAAAACGGAACAGAGGCATACGAACTTTGCTGCGAAGAAAAACCCGATATCATTGTTACCGATGACCAGATGCCGGGAATGACGGGAATTGAATTAATTGAAAAACTTCGGCAAAAACCCCAGTTCGCGGATATTCCGGTGATAATACTGACCGCAAGAGGATTCGCAATAGAAGAAGAGCAGATAAGCAAGCTGGGCATCACAGAATGTCTGAGTAAGCCTTTCAGTCCGAAAGAGCTTTTAATGCACGTAGAGAGTGCTTTAACGAATTCGACTTTAAAGTAAAAGACAAGGGTAAACTCCAATGTTGAAGACAACACAAAATCGTTTAAGTTCCGGCCAACTGAAGCAGCTTAAAAACTTCGGCAGGGAATTGGCCGAGCTTGGTGTGAATTTCATAGTTTATGACACAGAACTTAACATACTCATTAATTTCAACAGCGAAAAATTTATCAGCGACTATGAAATTACATCGTCCTGTGCAGAACAGGTGTTCGAACTGGAGCCGGGCACAATACAAAGTTTCGGCAAATCCAACCTGATACTCGCATGTAATATATCGGCAGGGGACAGGAAGACGGCAGCTATTGTTGTTGACTGTGGTATGGATTCGGAAGTTCGGCAGGAGACTATAGCTTATGTCAGGCAAATACTGAAAATGTTTCTTAATATTTTTAAAAGCGAGCAGAAGAATTCACAGCAAATGGAACTCATCAGCAACGAACTTGCGCAGACATACGAAGAACTTATGCTGCTTTACAAGATGAGCACCAATATGAAAGTAAGCCAGACAGATTCGAATTACCTGCAGATGGCCTGCGACAACCTGACGGAATTAGTCAATGTCGAAGGAATCGCAATATTTCTTGAAAAAAAAATTAATAATTCGAAGAAACTTGTTCTCGCTGCCGGGGCGGGTCTTATCGCGATAGACCAAAAAAATGGAAATATGCATGAAGTTCTTTTTGAAAGACTTCATTCCGAGCTTGAGACAGGCGCTGACGCGCTGCTCGACAGCGAAGTCGATGCACCATTTAAATACGAATGGTTCGGCAGAGTGAGAAATATCATTGCGGTTCCGCTGAATGGTAAAGATAAAATTATCGGTATGATGGTAGCCACCAATCGGCTCGATAAGGCTGATTTTGACAGTATCGATGTAAAACTTTTCAGTTCCGTAGCCACGGAATGTGCGGTTTTTATCGAGAACCAAAGCCTCTTCAAAGAGCTGAAGGAATTGTTTATCGGAGCATTGAAAGCCCTGACAAGCAGCATCGATGCAAAAGACCAATACACCAGAGGCCATTCCGAACGTGTGGCTTTCATATCCAAATGGATTGCGGAACGATATGCCCAGACAAATAAAATGTCTTCGGAAGATATACAAAAGATATATCTTGCGGGTCTTCTGCACGATATCGGTAAAATCGGCATACCGGAAACGGTGCTGGGAAAGCAGGGCAAGCTGACGGACGAAGAATACGACCTGATAAAGACCCATCCTTCGATAGGAGCGGGCATCCTGTCGGAGATTAGTCAAATGACCGATATTGTGCCGGCTGTTCTTTATCATCATGAAAGATATGACGGCAAAGGATACCCGAAAGGCTTGAGCGGCGATTTGATACCTGTTTCCGGGAAAATAGTAATGATTGCCGATACTTTTGACGCTATGACTTCCAAAAGAACTTACAGAGAGGCCCTGAGCGTCGAAGAGGCAATAAGCGAAATTCAAAGAGGATTAGGAGAGCAATTCGACCCGGAAATCGGTTCGATTTTTCTCAACAGCGACATCAATAAGCTGTGGGATATAATGCAAAACGGCAGATCGGATGAGTTGTATTCCGATAATTTCAACGACTACGGCACAGTAGCGGTAGGAGCGCTTTTGAGATAAAAATAAACCAGCAGAAGGCAATTGCGCTTCTATTGCTGATATTCAGAATCTCCACAATAACAGCACATTAAAGCAGTTAACCTCCTTTGGCGTAAAGACATACAAAAAGGAGACAATTCAAAACGAAAATATCTGCCGCAATCTTATGCAAAACTATTGCATTCAATGCTTTAGCTGTTATAATCGCTAAATCCAGCAGATTTGGGAGTAATGGTGTAAAGAAAGTAAAGATGAAAGAAAGATATTGAAAGGCAGTAATTTAAGATGTTGACGAAGGAAAAAAAAGGAAGCGTAATAAAGGAATTCAGGGCATCGGAAAAGGACACCGGTTCGGCAGAAGTACAAATCGCGATTCTTACCACGAGAATTAACGATCTTACTGATCACTTCAAGACCCATCCCAAGGACCATTCATCGAGAAGAGGCTTGCTGAAAATGGTCGGCACCAGAACATCGCTGCTAAAGTACATCAGTAGAAAAGACATAAAGAAATACAAAGATATTATTAATCGTCTTGGGCTCCGCAAATAAAAAAATATCCGGTCCGTATGACTATTACGGTTGCGGGTATTTTTAATCTATTATTTTTATTTGAAGCGTTCGTGCTTCGTGAGGTATTTATGGCAGATGTTGTTAGAGTAGAAAAGCAGATTGGTGCGAAAAAATTTATTCTGGAAACAGGAAAGATTGCCAAACAGGCAGATGGAGCAGTTGTTGTAAGTTATGGCGATACAATGGTTCTGGCAACGGCGGTTTCAGCGCCTGCACGAAAAGAACTTGACTATTTTCCGCTCAGTGTTGAATACAGAGAGAAATTAAGCGCAGCCGGAAAGTTCCCCGGCGGGTTTATGAAAAGGGAAGGCAGACCAACTACAAAAGAAGTCCTGACATCGAGAATGATTGACAGGCCTCTGCGGCCGGTTTTCCCGGATGGTTATATTGACGAGGTTCAGATTGTTGCTAATGTACTCAGTGCCGACCCGGAAAATGACCCTGATATTCTTGCGATGGTAGGCTCCAGTGCCGCTCTTGCGATAAGTACGATACCGTTCAACGGTCCTGTCGGGGCAGTAAGATTAAGCAGAGTCGAGGGACAATTCATTATCAATCCGACTTATGAGCAGCGGGAAAAAAGCGATTTCAATCTCATACTGACAGGCGGACGAGATGCGATAAATATGATTGAAGTCGATGCGAAACAGATTCCTGAAGATGTCGCGGCACAGGCAATTAAGACTGCTCAGCAGTCAATAAAAGATGTTTGCGATTTGATTGACGAATTGGTCGCAAAATGCGGCAAGAAAAAACAAGTGCCGGAAATTGAATGGGACCAGGCCATTGCCGATGAAATAAGCAAAAAATATTCCGATGATTTCAGGAAAGCCTTTGCAATTAAATTGAAAAGCGAAAGAAACAATACCGTCAAGGATGTTGTTACGGGAATCGAAGAAATATACTGTCCGGAATTAAAGCCGGAAGAAGCCCGCTGCTCAGAAAAACTGCTCAGCAGAATAATAGATAATGTGCAGAGAGCGGTTGTAAGAGATATGATACTCAAAGGCAAAAGACCTGACGGACGCTCTTTTACCGATATAAGGCCAATAACCTGCGAAGTAGGTTTGTTGCCGCGTGCTCACGGCTCGGCATTGTTTACAAGGGGCGAAACGCAGGCACTTGTCGCGGTTACGCTTGGAACAAGCAGCGACGAGCAGATTATTGATGGTCTTATACCGGAGTATGGCCAGAAGTTTATGCTGCATTATAACTTCCCGCCGTATAGTGTCGGCGAAGTCAAGCCGATGCGCGGTCCGGGCCGCCGTGAAATCGGTCACGGTGCACTGGCTGAAAAAGCACTTGAACAGGTCAGGCCGAGCATTGACGATTTCGCTTATACGATAAAGATTGTTTCAGATATTACCGAATCGAACGGCTCAAGCTCTATGGCATCTGTATGCGGCGGAACACTGGCTCTTATGGATGCGGGCGTTCCTCTTCTGGAGCCTGTCGCGGGCATATCTGTTGGGCTGGTAAAAGAGCAGGATAAATATGTTCTGTTTGCGGATATAATCGGCGACGAAGATCATTTTGGCGATATGGATTTTAAGGTCGCCGGCACAAAAAATGGTATCACCGCTATCCAGCTGGACATAAAGGCACCGTCTTTGTCGTATGATATTATGGTCGAATCACTCGAAATGGCAAAACAGGCGCGCCTTAAACTGCTGGCTATTATGGAGCAGACTATCAGCAAGCCGAGAGAGCAGTTGAGCGTATATGCTCCGAAACTTACGAGCATTGAAATCGACCCTGAGTTTATCGGCAAGTTAATCGGTCCGGGCGGAAAAAACATAAAAGCCCTTCAGGAAAAGACCGGTACAAAGATAGAAATCGAAGAGGACGGCACGGTTTTCATAAGCTGTGTTGGCGGCGACGGCCACCTGGAAGCAAAGAGACTTATCCAGGCGATGACCGAACCTCCGACTGTCGGACGTATTTATCCGAACGCAAAAGTTGTTTCCATTAAGGACTTCGGAGCGTTTGTTGAGATTATACCTGGCGTTGAAGGTCTTTGCCATATAAGCGAAGTTGCCGACGGTTACGTCAAAAATGTCGATAGCGTTCTGAAAATCGGCGATGAAATACCTGTCAAACTTCTTTTAATCGATGACCAGGGCAGGTTTAAACTTTCAAGGAAAGCCGCTCTTGCTCAAATGAAGGCTGAAGCGGAAGGTAAAGCTAAAGCATAAGGTTTTTTGGCCAATGCCGGCATTTTGTTCTAAACTATATGTTGCCAGACCGCAGAAAAAACGCGCAGCAGCAGTCCTCAAAAGTATCGGAGATTGAGGAACTCAGCCGTCTTACAGGCGGGCTGGCTCACGAGATAAAAAATCCGCTTTCGACTATCAAAGTCAATCTCAAATTAATCAGCGAGGAGCTGAACTCCAAAGATGCCAACGCCGCAAGAGCCGCAAGAAAAATTGCGGTAGTGCAGAAAGAGACCGACCGGCTGGAGCAGATACTCGAAGATTTTCTCCGTTACATCCGCAAGACCGAACTGCATCCTGTTTCTGTCGATATTAATCAGCTTATATCGGATATGACGGATTTTTATTCTCCGCAGGCTGTCAGCCGTTCGATAACGCTCAGGACCGCTCTTTGCAGCGAACAATTGATTTGCAAAGCGGACGGCGATTCGCTAAAACAGGTTTTGCTTAATCTTTTTATCAACGCTCAGCAGGCGATGCCTAACGGCGGAGACCTGATGCTCAGAACGATGAAAAACGAAAATAATGCGGTAATTATTGTAAGCGATACCGGCAAAGGGATTGAGCCTGAAAATTTGGATAAGATTTTTGACGCTTATTATTCGACAAAAAGCAGCGGCAGCGGACTTGGGCTTTCGACTTCAAGGAAAATAATCGAAGCCAATAACGGCACGATAAAAGTTGACAGTGTGCCGCAAAAAGGTAGTTCATTTACAATCCAGCTTCCTCTGGAAGAAAAATAATATGACAGAAAAACCGGCAATACTGATAATTGACGATGAGCAGGCCCATGCCGATGTGCTGGCAGAGGCGCTTTCGCAGACAGGCGGCGAAACAATCGCAGTCTATGACGCCAAAAATGCAATCGAACTGCTTTCCAGCAAGCGCATCGATGTTGTCATAACCGACTTGAACCTTCACGACGATAAAATAAACGGAATTGATATTTTAAAAACAGCCAAAGAACAAAATCCCGACAGCGAAGTTGTTCTTATTACCGCCTATTCCTCGATAGATACCTGCAAAGAGGCGATGCGCTGCGGAGCGTTCGATTATCTGGTCAAGCCAATAGATATTGACCAGCTTCGCGCGATGACCGAAAAAGCGCTGAAAAAATTTCTTGCCGCTTCGGCCTCTGCAAACCGCAAAAACGGTTTTAAATTCGATGGAGTAGTCGGCGAAAGCCCTTCGATGCAGTCGATTATAGCTGTTTTGAAACGGGTCGCGCCGACAAATATAACCGTTCTGATTGAAGGCGAGTCCGGCACGGGAAAAGAACTGCTGGCTCAAGCCATTCATAATAATTCGCCGCGAAAAAATAATGCGTTTAAACCGCTAAATTGCGCCGGCCTTACAGAATCGCTGCTCGAAAGCGAACTCTTCGGCCACGCAAAAGGCTCTTTTACAGGTGCGACGGAAGCCCGAAAAGGATTGTTTGAAGTTGCCGATAAAGGGACGCTCTTTCTTGACGAAATAGGCGATATGCCGCTTACGATGCAGGCCAAATTACTGCGGGTGCTCGAGGACGGTATCGTTGTGCCGGTCGGCTCGAATAAATCCACGGTTGTCGATGTCCGCGTTATCAGCGCAACGAATCACGACCTGACGAATTTAGTCGAACAGGGCAAATTCAGGCAGGACCTTTATTTTAGAATCAAGGGCGTCAGCGTAACCGTTCCGACGCTGAGAGACAGGACAGAAGATATAAAACAGCTTGTCGATTATTTTCTGGCGCAGGCTGCTGTTGAATTAGGCAAACCTAAAAAGGGCATTTCCGATAATGCTTTAAATATTCTCAAGTCTTTCAATTGGCCGGGCAATATAAGGCAACTGAGGAATTGTATCAGGACAATGGCGGTTATGAGCGATTCGGAAACTCTCGATGTAAAGGATATACCTGCTGAAATTAACCGGACAAGACAACTGGCAGGGCAGGTAACGGGCAAAGTTTCGCTTAACGACCTTGAGAAACAGGCGATTATCGATACGCTTGCCAAAGTGCAGAACAACCGCGAAAAAGCCGCAAAGCTGCTGGGTATTGGCGAAAGAACCCTTTATAGGAAGATAAAGGAGTACAATATTCAGTAGCGGTTCTTTGCTCCAATTACTGCGTTACGCAGTCTCGCCCAATGCTCGACGTACAATAGTACGCCTCCGCTTGGGCCGAAACTGCAAGCCTTGTACTTGAATCAAATCCCTCGCTACAAAAATATTATTATCCTTTCGGGTGTTTGGGCGGGTTGACAAGAGGTTTTTTAAGCTTTATCGAGTGTTTTGGAAGTTTGACGAGAGGTTTTTCATGCTTGAAATAAGACATTTCAAGCTTACTTTGAAGCATTTCAAGTATGAAACTCCGTGTTTCAAGCTTGCTTCTTCGTGTTTCACATTTACTTTGTCGTAAAGTAAGTTTACTTTACGATGTTTCAAGTTTACTTTATGGCAAATCAAGTTTGATATGTCGTGTTTCATATTTACTTCTTCGTGTTTCACACTTGCTTTTCGGCGTTTCATGCTTGAAAAATGGTTTTTCAAGCTTGATATGAGGCGTTTGAAGTCGATTATGCGGACGGTAAAGTTGAAAATTGCCCTTTTCAGTATCAAAATCCCGTTCTTATGTTATCGGGCAAAATTTTGACTAAATGCCTGCGGCTAACGACTAACATCTGTCTTAAAACACTTGAATAATTGACATAATTCAGGTAAAATTCTGAAAGGTTTCTCGTCACTCCATATTGGTCTTTTTTTGAGCAAGGAAATGGAAAATGAGGGAGAATACTGTTAAGCAGATACTGCTGTTTCTTTTTGTGGCTTGGTTTATCTTGCTTTCGATACTACTCCCCATCGGGGGAGCTTTACTTTGTACCATTTTTCCCATGGTAATTACCAGCGTACTATTTTTAATCCACAAATATCAAATAACCTTTTCAAAACGATTATTAATAACAGCATTATTTTTATTCTGCTGTGTGTTAGGCTACTACAAAGGGATTCAAATATTCTTTCAAAGTTTTGTTGTTTTAGGCACAGTAGGAAGTTTAATTTGGATATTTATTAAAGATCCCGATAGAAAACTTTCAGAACCTAACACAATAAAACCAAAAGAAATATTAAAGAAACTCGTTACAAAACCTGAACCGTATTTTGCGGGCAAAGGCTCAAAAATAGAAATCGGGGGGTATATTCTTGAAGACCCTTTAATTTATGTGGTGGATAGTCAAACATATGAAGATTTTGATGCCAGTCTTTTATGTTTAAGGCGACCAATTGGCGTTCCACACGAAACGAATCAACGAACCTTACCTTACTGGCCATATTTAAGCAATACCGATTCTGCCCAAGTAGCTAATTATATCAAATGGCTTGCAACAGGGAAGAACGACCCTGATATCGAGTTGGGTTATGTATTTATTTATTTTTATGGATTAGAACGAAGAGCACTTTTAGACCGAAAAGATATATTAGATGTAGGATATGAAGTCATAAGGTTATTAGAAATTTATGGATATTCAGGTTCATTTAGGCAATATGCTACAGGATTATTACTTCATTTAATTCTTTTGGGCATATTAATGCCCAAAAAGAAATTAATTAATGCTCTGATAAATTATCAAGAGGGGCATCTGTCTGAGGCATTCCAAACAATGCTATTAGGTTATTTGGCGAAAAACAATATGCCTCTACCTGCTGATTGGGCATTTTATCTTGCTAAACAGGAGGAAAGAACTGTTAGAAGTATAGTTCTTAGTAGAGCATACGATGAATTTGTAAAACTGTTTACGCTTCGATATAATGAAAAATATGCAAATCAAATAATTCCCCAAAAAAGTGAGCAAAGCCTGAGAATTGACTATCATGCCGCTTCTCCAACCTTACTTAGAGGGATAGGCTTTGAAAGCACAATCCCTTCTGCGGACTGGCCGACAATTGTAGGATGGAAAACGCAGTTTGGGCCTGTTGTTAAATTATTCAATGAATGCATAGAGGAATTAAAAGCTTTTTCCCGAAAAGCGGCAACGTCTCCAGAAGGCAATTCTATCGCTTTTGCAGCGTTACCATCTGATCTTCAACAAGAATTGAAACATCCCCAGCAGATGGAATGGGATACGCTTTTAGAGAGTTATGCAAATGATTCAAAAATTTGGCTGATTCCCATAGAGAAGATTGCCACATTAAATAAAATTGATTATAGACCCAAGCTTTCACTTGGTCAATCCAGACTGATAGCTCAATTTGTTGAATCTTTAGGTTCATCAATTGAGCCCGATCCACGCTATACTCAAAAACCTTTCAAATGGAATGACCATTGTGCTATATTACGTTTACCTGATAAACCTTATTTACCAGAAGGGCAAAATTATTCCTTAGTAAGTTTAATTATGCCTTTAGCCATAGAAGTGTCTTTGGCAAATGGGGCTTTAGAGGATGGAGAGCGGCAAGTTATTATTGAATTTTTTCAAGAACGATTCATGTTGACTCGTAATGATCGTCTACGATTAGATGCATTAATTGGTGTGAGTTTAAAGAATGGGATCTCTTTATTTGGAATAAAGGATAAAATTCAAAATATTTTTGAGGAAAAGCAACGTAAATCTATAGGGAAATTTCTTGTCATGATTGCAGGTTCCGTTGACGGAGTGTGTTTAGAAGAAGTAGAAGCATTAGAAAAGACATTTAAGTCTTTAGGGCTGCCGAAAGAACTTACAAAAGAATATATTGATGAATTTGGGTATAAGACATCAGAACCGTCACGATTGTCAGTAAAAGGAATAAAGGAAACTCAGGGTGAGGCTATCCCATCAAAAGTTACAATATTAGACGTAGATAAAATCCGGAAAATTCGTGAAGATAGCATTGAAGCCTCAAAGATTTTGATTAGGGCTATGGAACAATCTGCATCTGAAAGGTCAAATAAATTTGCAATACCTAAAGAAATGCAAAATGAAAATATCTGTAATCTTTCTAACATAGTAATATCTAACCATATCAAACCATTTTTTGAGGAAATTATTACAAAGAAAGAATGGCTTATAGATGAAGTAAATGCTCTCGCTCGAAAATACAATGTTACGGTTTCAGCTGCTCTCGAAGAGATAAATACTTGGGCAGATGAAAACTTAGGAGACTTTTTGATTGAAGAAGGTGATAACATAATTGTAAATAAAGAGTTACTCAATAAATTTGGAGACAACTAATGAATATAAAACCTAGAGAAAGAACAGCAATTCTTCAGAGTTTAGCTGCTGGGGTCGTCCCCAAAATCGGTCTAGAGCATATTCAGGTTGGGCGAAAAAATGAATTACAAGCTTTAATCACTGATTTGATGAACATTGAAGATGGCGGCTCTTCTATTCGTTTTGTGATAGGAAGATTTGGAAGTGGCAAAAGTTTTTTCCTAAATTTGGTAAGAACTGTGGCCATAGAACGTAAATTTGTAATTTTGCAAGCAGACATTACAGTTGATCGTAGGTTATATGGTTCAGGAGGATGCTCCAGAGCTTTATACACAGAGTTGATTAAAAATATGTCAACACGTGCTAAGCCTGAAGGTGGAGCTTTGTCAGGGCTTATCGAAAAGTTTGTTCTTGACGTACATAATGAACTTAAAGGAACAATTGATTTTGATATTTTGGAAAATACAATAAAAAAGAAATTGCAACCTATGTTAGACTTAACTCATGGTGTGAATTTAATTCGAGTGTTAGCAAAATATGTAGAAGGTTTTTCGACCAATAATGATGATTTGATGAACGCTGCAACTCGTTGGCTACGAGGTGAATATGGAACAAAAACAGAAGCGAGACAGGATCTCGGCGTTCGAGATATTATTGAAGACGAGCATTTTTATGATATGTTAAAGTTATGGGCAAAATTTGTAAAACTTATAGGATATAGCGGTTTGTTTGTAAATTTAGATGAACTTGTAGTCCTTTCAGAGAGATTGAATAATAGTGCAGCACGAACTAAAAATTATGAGGTTATTTTACATATTTTGAATGATTGCCTTCAAGGGCATGTTGAAGGATTAGGTTTTTGTTTTGCTGGAACTGAAGACTTTTTATCTGACAGAAAACGGGGGTTGTTTAGCTATGAGGCACTGGCAACTCGTTTAGCTGATAATCCCTTTTCAATTCAAGATATGGTCGACACCAAAGGACCTGTAATAAGACTTGAACCGCTCAGCAGGGAAGATTTAGTTGTTTTGTTTGAAAGAATTATAAATGTTCATGCAGATGGAAATCTTGAAAAAGCGATAATTAATCAAGATGGGATATTGAAGTTTATGAATTTTTGTGAGAAAAGATTGGGTTCTGAGTATTTTTTGACCCCAAGAGATGCCGTTCAGCAATTTGTAGGATTATTAAATGTGATGGAGCAGAATCCAGATAAAGATTTAACTTATTTTATTAAAGATGACACTAAAAACATCATATTTAATAAAGTGGATAACGTCAAACCTGATGGCGGCAAAACAGACCATGATGACCTTGTAAATTTTAAGTTATAACAAATGACCTCGGCTTTTAATAGACTTCATAGAAATATACAGAATGTCTTATGGGACATGAAATGGACTCAACTTTATCAATTTCAAGTTGAGTCTATTAATGCATGGTTTGATACCGACAGTGATCTTCTGCTAATGGCAAATACCGCTGCAGGCAAAACAGAAGCTGCTTTTTTGCCAATAATATCATCCTTAACCTCCGACCATGGTTCTGGGTCAATTAGAGTTCTTTATGTAGGTCCTCTTAAGGCTCTCATAAATGATCAGTTTCGAAGGTTGGAAGAATTATGCAACAGAACGGAAATTCCTGTTCACAGATGGCATGGAGATGTCGATAGTTCAAAAAAACAAAATTTGATAAAAAATCCTTCAGGCATATTATTAATTACCCCCGAATCATTAGAATCATTATTAATGAAAATAGGTCAGGATTCGAGAAGGATATTTTTAAATTTACAAGCAATCGTTATTGATGAATTACATGTATTTTTAGATTCTGAACGTGGCAGACAGCTGGCATCTTTGCTTAACAGAATAGAGGTCTATCGGAAAGACTTGATTAGGACAAGAAAAATAGGATTATCTGCTACAATTGGAGATGTAGACATTGCACAAAAATGGCTTGCCGGGGATTCCAAAAACTCCCCAATTCTTATTAAATCCTCTCAAATTAATGATGTAGAAATATTAATTAAAACATTTATTGAGGATGTTCCAGTTGAGCAGATGCAAAACAATATGCCTGATAAAACCAAGGATTTTGACTTAGATGATAATCTTTTGTCTATTGCAAATCATCTATTGGCACATTTTAATGGAAAAACAAATTTAATATTCTGCAATAGAAAAGCTCAAATAGAAGAATTAGCTGATTATTTAGCACAGGTATCTAAAAAAAGAAAATTATCTAATCAGTTTTTAGTACATCACGGTTCTTTGAGTAAGCAATTCAGAGAGTCTGTAGAAGATGAATTAAAATCCAACCGACCTTGTACAGCAATTTGTAGCAGTACGCTCGAATTGGGTATCGACATCGGAGAAGTAGATGCAGTGGGACAAATAGGACCACCTCATAGTGTTAGTTCTTTGAAGCAAAGGATGGGTAGAAGTGGTCGCAGAGAAGGAAAACCATCAAAATTATACTTGTATGTTCCTGTAGAAAAATGTAATGAAAAATCTATCTTACCCGAAAGACTTTATCCTGATTTACTTCAGGCATTATCTCTTGTTCTACTTATGCTTGGCCAAGAAGGAATAACTCCATGGATAGAACCCCCTTTATCTCTCGAAAGAGATTATAGTACGCTTATACAACAAATACTCAGCATTATAGTTGAAAGAGGAGGCATACAAGCAAGTAGTTTATTCAAAATGCTATCGTTAGAGTACATATTTGGTAATATCACATCTGAAGAATTTTCTCTTGTTTTGAAAAGCTTAGGTGAAAATGAATTGGTTGAACAAGTTGAAGGAGGAGATCTAATTTTAGGCTTGGAAGGAGAAAAAATAGTATCTCATTATGAATTTTATGCTGCTTTTGAAACTCCCAGGAATTATCAGGTTGTTTCATCCACAGGGGCTATCGGGGAAATTGAAGGAAGAGAAGGATTTTATCAGCCGGGTAGTTACATTCTCTTAGGAGGAAAACGCTGGAAGATTGTAGATGTAGATGAGCGGCAGATGAAAATTGTTGTTGAACAGGCTAAAGGCAAGAAGTTAGTTCAATGGCATGGAGGAGGAGGGCTTATTCATGAGAGAATTAGAGAAATAATGTATCAGATTCTTCAGAAGAAAATATTACCCAATTGGCTTGAAACAAATACAAAAACAGTGTTGGGCTGGGCGATTCAGGAATTCCAACGAAATGATTTAACTGATAATTATATTGTAAAAGAAGGAAATCTTCTCCATATATTCACTTGGACAAGTAGCCGTGCTAATCATACATTGTATTTGGTCTTTAGATTAGCAGGTTTATCTACTAATGAAGTCATAAACCAAGGAATTGCTCTTACTTTCCAAAAATTTAATTTTTCGGTTAAAGATGCCAAAATAATTCTTAGTGATTTCATGAACAATCCTATGAAACCAGAAGACCTTTGTTGCTCAGTATTTCCAGAAAAAATCCCTCCAGTAGGAAAGTATGGGGGCTATTTATCATCAGAATTGAAAGCAAAAGCATATTCAGCTAAGTATATTGATATAAATGAGGCTTTAAAAACTACGAGATTAATACTCGAAGAACATCAATAAAATCCCTGTCATCAGCGATTAAATAATTCGTGAAAATTTGTGTTCATTATTTGCGCCAATTTGGCATTTGGTCAGGTGTAACTTTTTCCCACAGTCCTTTTTTCTGTTCCTGTGCTGTTTTTTCAAGCTGCATAAATTTTTCATAGTCACTGTGCGGGAAACGAGTATCCGCATAAGCAAAACCCTGAGAAACAAGTTCTTCATTCAAAATTTTTCCGTCAGCAAATCTTACAAATGCAAGCAGGCGGCCGTATTTATCGCGAGTTTTCGATAATTTATCCAGAAGGACGGTAACTTTTTGTTCCATCGCTATTTTGCGGACAAAATCGCTGGCCTCTTTTCCAAAATACATCGCACCGGAAGGGCTTTTATCGGTTTCAGGAGTATCAACGGCGAGCAGACGGATTCTTGTATCTGGAAATTTTCCGTCCGGCACATCAATATCGATTGTGTCGCCGTCAACGACCTTTACGACGGTAAAAGTTTTTTCATTATATTTGTCCCAATCGCTGCTGAGCGTTATTGAAGTTGAGAGGGGAGTTTTAAGATATGGGTGAAAAGTCCTGTCGAGAAATACAACGGCCGAGAGCAATAAAAAAGCCGACAGCAGCAGGATTTTCTTCCGCAATCGGCTTTGTGCATATTTTATATTTTTATTCTTCAATAAACTATCGACTAACGACTATCAACTATCAACTATTTCACATAACTTCGCTTATTGACTGGTTTATCAAGTTCGAAGGTCTTGCATACACAGATAAGGGCCTTATCGCCCTGGGCCTTGTCAACTAAACAACTGATTCGTATCTCGCTTGTAGTAATCGAGTCGATATTTATTTTTTCCTTTGCCAGAGCGCTGAACATCATATTCGCTACGCCGTAGTGAGTTCTCATCCCGACTCCGATAGCGGAAACTTCTGCGATATCATCGCGATAGAAAACGTTATCGCAGCCGACTTTCTCCTTAATTGACTCGACGGCTTTTTTGGCATCGTTAAAATCGTTTTTATTCACCGTGAAAGAAATATTGGCCTTTTGCTTGCTGACTTCAGTCTGAATGATGTCATTTACGCTAACTTTTGCCTCGGCAAGATGCGCGAAAATTTTTGCCGCATTGCCGGGCTTGTTGTCAACACCGACCATACTTACTTTAGCGAGATTTTTTTCAATCGTCGCACCTGATACAAGAATACCTTCCATTTGCGGGACCTCATGAGTAATTAAAGTTCCTTTTTTATCCGACATACTGCTTCTGACATGTATGATAACATTATATTTTTTGCCGAACTCAATCGAGCGGCCGTGCATAACGCCTGCGCCGAGACTTGCCATTTCGAGAATTTCGTCATAGCTGATTTGCTCCAGCTTTACGGCGTCTTTAAAGATTCGCGGGTCGGTGGTATATACGCCGTCAACGTCTGTATAAATATCGCAGGTGTCCGCTTTCAAAGCCGCTGCAAGAGCGACTGCGCTTGTATCCGAGCCGCCTCTGCCAAGCGTTGTGATATTTTCATTTTCATCGATACCCTGAAAGCCCGCGACGATAACGATATTGCCTTTATCCAGTTCCTTTTTAATTCTTTCAACGTCGATGCTTTTAATTCTGGCCTTGGTGTGGACGCTGTCGGTAATCATCCGAATTTGTGCGCCGGTAAAACTTATCGCTTTATAGCCCATTCCTTCGATAGCCATAGCGACAAGAGAAACCGTCTGCTGCTCGCCGGTGCTCAAAAGCTGGTCCATTTCCCGTTTTGGCGGGTTCGGATTGACTTCAAGCGCGTCGGCAATCAGTTGGTCGGTCTGCTTTCCGCGGGCCGAGGCAACCATAACAACCTGTTTTCCCTGCTTGAATTCATTGATAGCCTTTTGAGCGGCTTTTTTAATTTTTTCCGCGTTGGCTACCGATGATCCGCCGAATTTCTGGACGATAATTTCCTTTTTGCTCATAATTAACTCTTTAGAAAGTATTCCATCAGTTCAAAACCTTTTTCAATTTTCAGTCCCGACTGCGCCGCCTCTGCTTCGCTGAAGGGCTGGTTCATTATTCCTGAAACTCCGGTTCCCGCCATCGCGAACGGAACAGGCTGACCTGAATGTGCCTGAGACTTTACCGGCGTCAAATGGTCCGGCATTACGAGTATCCGCCAGCTTACATATTTTTGCAGGGCCTGATATACCGGCCCAACAATGTATTTGTCAATTCGTTCAACCGCTTTTTTCTTCATATCAGCGTTTCCAGCGTGGCCGGCCTCGTCCGGGCCTTCAATATGCACAAGAACAATATCATATTTTTCCAGCGCCTTAATCGCGGCCTCTGCTTTTCCTTTGTAATTCGTATCCGCAAAACCTGTCGCGCCTTCAACTTTGATAAGGTCAAAGCCAATCAGTTTGGCCAGTCCTCTTACAAGGTCAACGGCGGTAATCGCCACGCCTTTAAGGCTGAACCTGCTTTGGAAGCTGTCCATCGCGGCCTTTTTACCCTGTCCCCACAGCCAGATGGAGCTTACGGGATTTTCGCCCAAATCGCGCCGGACCTTATTAACTTCGTGCTCTGCAAGAAGTTGTTTCGATTTTGCCATCAGATCAACGAGAAACTCGGCGTTTTTACCACGCGGCAGATTCTTTGCTATCTGCTGACCGATTATGTCGTGCGGTGGCTCGGTATAAACGTCAAAGTCCATACCTTTTATTACGCAAAGATGTCTGTAACTGACGCCCGGGTAAAATTTGATTTTATCGCTGCCGAGAGTTTTATTTAAATCTTCAATAATTTTGCCGCCTTCAGGACTGGAAATGTGTCCTGCGCTGTGGTCGGCCATTTTTTCATCTGCGATTGTTACGAGATTGCACCTGAACACCCAATCGGTCGGCTCAAGCTGAATATTCATCGCCACCGCTTCGAGCGGCGCTCTGCCGGTATAAAATCTTTGCGGGTCATATCCCAGCAGGCTCATCATCGCGACATCGCTGCCGGGAGACATATTCGGGGGCACTGTCTGGACCAAACCCTCTTTGCCTGTTTGACTTATTTTGTCAATGTTTGGAATCTCGGCAGCCTCGAATATCGTTTTGCCGCCGAACTGCTCAATCGGTTCATCGGCAGCGCCGTCCGGAATTATAATCGCGTATTTAGTCAATGCTGTCCTCCGGTATATCGACTATTCTTATGCAAACAGGGCTGCTTTTTACAATTTCCAGTTTGCCAAAATCGTGCAGTGCCGCGGTAATTTTATTTTGCTGTGTCAGATGTGTAATTACAACCGCCGGCACTAAATCTTTTGCATTATGCTCTTCGTGCTGAAGAACGCCTGAAAGACTTATTTCGTGATTGGCAAGGATAGTGCAGATTTGAGCGAAGACGCCGGGTTTATCTGCAACCTTGAGCTTAATATAAAATCTGCTCATAAGGTCGTCTATTTTGCCGAATGAAGAATCGATTTTATTTCTCGGCTCGAGAGTCAGATGTTTGAAAAGTTTTTTGGAATTGCCCATAGCGACGTCGATTATGTCGGCAACGACAGCAGAAGCGGTGGGCATCATTCCCGCGCCTCGGCCGTAGAACATAGTCTGGCCGACCGCGTGGCCGAATATGCTTACCGCGTTAAACGGACCATCGACTCTTGCAAGGGCGTTTTCGCTGGATATAAATGACGGATGAACGCGAAGGAAAAGTTTGCCGGCATCGGTTTTTTGCCCGATAGCAAGGAGCTTGAGGGTGTAACCCATCTCTTTTCCGTAACGGATATCGACTATATCGATGTTTTCAATGCCTTCGACGAAAATATCGTCTGGCAGAATTTCACATCCGAAACTTATTGACGCCAGGATAGCAAGTTTATGTGCGCTGTCGTGTCCGTTGATGTCCAGCGTGGGGTCAGCCTCGGCGTAGCCTTTGTCCTGAGCCTGCTTCAGAGCCGAGCGGAAACTTTCGTCTTTCTTGCTCATATTGGAAAGAATGTAATTGCAAGTTCCGTTCAGTATGCCGTAGATGGCTTTTATTCTATTGGCTGCAAGTCCTGTCCGGATTGCGGAAATTATCGGTATTCCGCCGGCGCAGCTTGCCTCGAATGCGATGCACTTGTCGGCCTTGTGAGCGGCCGAGTAAAGTTCGTTACCGTGTTCTGCCAGCAGCGCTTTATTGGCTGTAACGACATCTTTGCCGGCAGCGAGCATTTTCAACTGGATATCTTTTGCGATTTTTGTTCCGCCGACAAGCTCAATCGCTATTTGAATGTCTTTGTCATTGAGCAGACTGTTTAAGTCGCTGGTAAGAATTCCTGCAGGCAATTTTACAGGACGCTCTCTTTTTGTATCGACGTCCACGACCTTTGCAAGCTCGAGTTTTAAGCCGGTTCTCGCCTTGATATAGTCGGCGTCTTCAAGCAGAATCTTCGCGACTCCGCTGCCTACGGTTCCGAAACCGACTAATCCAATTTTAATTGCTTTTTCAGACATAACATACCTCAACTTATGACGGGCTAAAAGTTTACCGTCCGGACTTCTTATAATCAAGAAAAATCGTTCGTCCGCTAAATATCCAGCGGCAGGGATTCAGAATTAAGCAGACGGTTGAAATTGTCCTTATTAATAAACGCCTCTGGGCCCTTTGGATTGTATTTTGTGAGCATTTTAATTGCAGCCTTGAATTTTTTCTCAAGCGGCGCGACAAGATGAAGGTTCTCAACCTCCAACTCGTATGCACAAAGAGTAAGTCTCGTGATAAGCGGTATTTCTTCTGCGAATTTGGCAAGCTTATAACCCGCTTTGAAACTCGAAAGCATTAGTGGTGAATTTGACCCATACAACGGGTCGATAACAAGCGGGAAACCTGCGTGCTGGAAATGGACTCTAATTTGATGTGTTCTGCCTGTTACCGGCCGGGCGGCAACGAGGCTGACGCTGCCGAAATCGGCCAGAAGCTGCCAGCGGGTCTTGGCGTCTTTTCCTTTTTTGCTGTTGACCAACATTTTGCGCGGATCTTTTTCGCTTTGCATAAGTGGGGCGTCGATTTCGCCGGTCTGACTTTCAGGGCAGCCGGTTACCAGAGCGAGATATGTTTTTTTGACGTTCGATTTTTCAAACAGGCTGCAAAATTTGCTCTGCGATTCTTTATTTTTTGCCATTATCATTACGCCGCTTGTGTCTTTGTCCAGCCGATGGACGATTCGTAAATCTCCCAGGTCGATTTGCTTTTGTAAGACTTCGATAATGTCATCGCTGCCGCTGCGGTCGTGCGTAACACTTATCCCCGCGGGTTTGTTAATTACGAAAATCTCGCTGTCTTCGTAAATAATATCTATCAGATTTTTGGCCATTAATTAGTTTCCTGAAATAAAATAATCTTTCCTTTTATCATAAATTGGACAAAAACGCAAGTCTTTAATATTAAGATATTTATGACGCATATTGACTGATTTATTTAGATAAGATTATATAGAGTAAAAACCTTTGAATAAATAAGTATTTTATAACCCTGAAAGGATAGATAATATAGCCGATAATCGAACAATCTTTTGTAACTAACGTATTAAAAAGTTATTCGCCGGTTTAAAATGAGTCTGCGGGGCTGTCTACCGCAGTTGTTTTTGTTATTAATCACCGTTTGAAAGGAAAATACTGATGAATCGCGAAAAAAAGCTTTTGGTAGTTCTTGCAATTTTTGTCATTTCCTTTATGTCACCCCTTTGTTTAGCCGAGCCTGATAAAAAATCCGATGTTGAAACCCTTCGCAACACCGGCGAAGTCTTTGCGGACATTGCGGCAAAGGTAAGTCCTGCCGTGGTCTTCGTAAGCATCGAACAGGAATACACACAGAGAATATCCGATTATTATTTTGGAGACCCGTTTGAACAGTTTCAAAATGATGAATTTTTCAAAAGATTTTTCGGTCCTCAGTTTCGCCAGCATCAGCAACAGCAGCAACAGCAGCAGCCCAAGGAAAGAAAAGAAATCCGCCGCGGCCAGGGGTCAGGTTTTATTATTACATCGGACGGTTACATTTTGACTAATAATCACGTTGTTAAAGATGCCAACAAAATAACCGTTAAACTTTCTGACGATAGAGAATTAACGGCAAAGGTAATCGGCACAGACCCTGAAACCGACGTTGCGGTAATAAAAATTAATGCAAAGAATCTGCCTGTGGTCGAACTGGGCGACTCTGATAAACTCAAAGTCGGCCAGTGGGTTCTGGCAATAGGAAACCCGTTCGGCCTGAGCCATACCGTAACGGCAGGTATTGTTTCGGCCAAAGGCAGGAGCAGAATCGGCCTTGCGGAGTATGAGGACTTCATACAAACAGATGCGGCAATTAATTTCGGCAACTCAGGCGGACCGCTGATTAATATCGATGGAAAAGTTATTGGTATGAATACCGCGATAGTCAGCCAGAGCGGCGAATATTCAGGTATTGGTTTTGCTATTCCAATCAATATAGCAAAAAATGTCTATAAACAGATTATCGCCGGCGGTAAAGTTACGCGAGGCTACATCGGCATTTATTGTGATAATGTAACCCCGCAAATGGCGGAGCTGCTCGGCGCAAAAGGATATAAAGGCATAGTTGTTAATGATATCGCCAAGGGCAGCCCGGCCGAAAAAGCCGAAATGCATAAAGGCGATATTATTGTAAAAAAGAACGGCAAAGAAATCAGCAACTGGGACAGTTTCAGAAATGAAATCGCTGAATTTGCGCCCGGCACAAAAGTAACGCTGACCGTTATCAGGGACAGTAACGAAAAAGATATTACTGTCGAACTTGCCGCCAGAAAAGCCGGGACCGCTGCCGCCCAGCAGCAGGAACAAACAGTCGAAAAACTCGGCATAACCGTTCAGAATTTAACCCCGGAGCTTGCGCAGCAGTTTGGCTATAAGGATGAAAAAACAGGCGTTATAGTTACCGCTGTGGAACCCGGCTCGCCTGCTGAAGAGGCGGAGATTGTTGCCGGAACCTTAATTATGGAAGTCAATAAACAAAAAGTCAAGGATGCTGCCGATTTCTGGGAACTGATTAAAAAATCGGGAAATTCTATCCTGCTTTATGTCCGGCAGGGTGAATTTGCAAGATATATCGTTCTCAATCTTGGGCAGTAGAATTGTAACTAACTGATTTTTAAAACGGGACGTTTCTTAAGAAATAAGATGCGTCCCGTTTGTTTTTATTCGGGTTTCCATGGCCGAAGACGGGCAAAATCCACTAAGCTGCTCCAAATTCAAATTGCATTGCAAGCAAGATTTGGTATTTTTATGGGGCTGAATGACTTGATTGCTATGTGTTTAATCCGCCAGAGGCGGATTAATATGGGAAATGTCAGTTAAGTAAAGCATCAACTTATAGAATAGGGAGAATCTTATGAAACGAATCCTGTTTACGATAGTGTGCCTTTCTCTGATATCTGCGGCTTTTGCCAAAGCGGATGTATCAGACAAGAATGCCCAATTGATTCAGGCCGCAAAAGATGGCAACCTGCCTGCCGTAAAAACTGCTTTGTCCCAAGGCGCCGCCCCGAATGCCAAAGATGATGGTGGAGTGCCTGTATTGATGTGGGCAGCGAACAACGGCCATACAGAAATTGTCAAACTGCTTTTGAAAAAGGGGGCCGATATAAATGTGAAACAAACCGGAACCGGCTGCACCGCCTTATGGCAAGCATCGCAGAACGGCCATACGGAAATCGTCAAGTTTCTTTTTGAAAAGGGTGCTGATGTCAATGCAAAGAGGACCACCGACGGCACAACGGCCCTGTTGATAGCGTCGCAGGAAGGCCATGCGGAGGTCGTCAAGCTTCTTTTGGAAAAGGGCGCCGATGTTAATGTGAAGCAAACCGGAACTGGCTGTACGGCCTTGTGGCAGGCGGCGCAGGGGGGCCATACGGAGGTCGTTAAGCTTCTTTTGGAAAAGGGCGCCGATGTAAATGCCAAGAATAACGACAGCAGAACGACCCTTTGGATTGCAGCGCAGAATGGTCATACGGAAACCACCAAGCTCCTCCTTGAAAAAGGCGCTAATGTTAATACCAAGGACAACAACGATATAACGCCTCTGTGGATGGCGGCGCAGAATGGCCATACAGAGGTCGTCAAGCTGCTTTTGGAAAAGGGGGCCGATGTAAATGTAAAGCAAACCGAAACCGGCGCAACCGCCCTGATTATAGCATCGCAGAAAGGTTATACGGAAGTCGTCAAACTCCTTTTGGAAAAGGGCGCTGATATAAATGCAAAGAACAACGATGGTATAGCCGCCTTGTGGATTGCGTCGGTGGAGGGCCATACAGAGGTCGTCAAGCTTCTTTTGGAAAAGGGTGGCGATGTTAATGCAAAAACCAAAAACGGCGAAACGGCACTGTGGACAGCCGCGGAAAACGGCCATACGGAGGTCGTCAAGCTCCTGCTGGAGAAGGAGGCCGAGGTCAATGTGAAGAAAACCGACGAAGGCGTAACCGCCTTGATGGTGGCCTCGCAGAACGGTCATACGGATGTCGTCAAACTCTTACTGGAAAAAGGCGCTGATGTAAATGTAAAGGATACAACCGACGGCGTAACTGCCCTGTGGAAGGCGGCGCAGGAAGGCTGTGTTGATGTTGTCAAGCTCCTGCTGGAGAAGGGGGCGGATGTAAATTTGAAGAGAAACACCGACGGCTGTACTGCCCTGATGATGGCGGCGGTGAACGGCCATACGGAGGTCGTCAAGCTCCTACTGGGAAAGGGTGCTGATGTTAATGCAAAAACAACCGACGGCGTAACTGCCCTGTGGACGGCATCGCAGGAGGGTCATACGGAGGTCGTCAAATGCCTGCTGGCGGCGAAGGCCGACGTGAACGCCGCTAAAACAAACGGTGTCACTCCACTGTTTGTAGTAGCGGAGAATGGCCATACAGAGGTCGTCAAACTCCTTTTGGAAAAGGGTGCTGATGTCAATGCAAAAACAACCGACGGCGTAACGGCCCTGTGGCAAGCGTCACAGAATGGCCATACAGAGGTCGTCAAACTCCTTTTGGAAAAGGGCGCTGATGTAAATGTGAAAAGAACCGCCGACGGCGTAACGGCCTTGTGGATGGCGTCGCAGCAAGGCCATACGGAAATTGTTAAGCTCCTTTTGGAAAAGGGCGATGATGTAAATGTAAAGAAAACCGATAGCGGCACAACCGCCCTGTGGATAGCGTCGCAGAACGGCCATACAGAGGTTGTCAAGTGCCTGCTGGCGGCGAAGGCCGATGTGAACGCCGCCGATAAAACAAACGGCGTTACTCCGCTGTTTATAGCCACAGCGAACGCTCGCACCGAGGTCGTCAAACTCTTGCTGGAAAAAGGAGCCGATGTCAATGTCAAGGTAAGTAGTGGGGGGAAAGATTATACACCCTTGAGCATTGCAAAAGAAAATGGCCTAACAGATATCGTGCAGCTTCTTGAAAAAGCCGGAGCGAAGGAATAATGTGGAAAAGGAAATCTTAGGCTAATTTTCTTAGGATTTCGACGCCTTTTTTAATCTTGTCCTCGGTTGTCGTATAACAGAGGCGGAAATGTGTATCTTTTTCGCTAAAGACATTGCCGGGAATAATCAGCACATTATTTTTGATTGCCTTTTCGACGAATTCTGTGCCGCTGCCTTTCGGGGATTTGAGAAAAGCGTAAAACGCGCCGGCAGGTTTAACGATTTCAAATTTGTCTTTCAAGCCGTTATACATTAAGTCCCGTTTGGTTTTGTATCCTGCGATAAGGTCGCTGATATCGTAATCCAAAGCAGCAAGAGCCGCCTGCTGGAATGGCGACGGTGCACAAACAAAAGTATATTGCTGAATCTTTGTCATTTCCTCGATTATAGATTTCAAATGCTGCGGGACGGCGACATAAGCAAGCCGCCAGCCGGTCATAGCGTAAGATTTACTGAAGCCCTTCATAAGAATCGTATTGGGATAAATCGACGCGATGCTCGGGAAGGGGGCATCGTAACAGAATTTGTCATAAATCTCGTCGGACAGAATGAGAATTTCCTTTTTTGCTGCGATTTCGGCAAGGGCTTTAAGTTCACTTTCCGAATAAACTGCGCCGGTAGGATTGCAGGGCGAGTTTACGACGATAATTTTTGTCTTGTCAGTGATTTTGTCGGCGATTTTCTCCGGATGAAGTCTGAAATCAGGATATGTATCGATAAAGACGCATTTTCCGCCGAGCAGGTTTACAAGATGCTTATACATTACGAAATACGGGTCGGGAATTATTACTTCGTCGCCGGGGTTGATAAGACTCATAAAGGCTAAAAGCAGACCGCCGCTTACGCCGCTGGCAAATAAAACTGAAGGGTTCTTCCAGCCGAATTGAGCGGTAATTTTCTCTGCGATTTTGGCACAAAGAGCCGGTTCGCCGCCTGTTTGCGTATATTTGTTTTTGCCGTGCTTAATCGCATCGATAGCAATTTGTTTAAGCGGCTCGGGAACGTCGAAATCAGGCTGGCCGATAGAGAAATTGACGGGGTCTTTCATTGAGGCGGCAAGATTGAAGATTTTTCTTATGCCGCTTGCATCGATAAGAGCTGTTCTGTCTGCAAGATATTTTTTCACTGCGGCAGCCAATCGTTATCTAAATAGCTTATCTTCTTCCACCGCCGCCGCCACCGGGTTTGCCCTGACCGGAAGATTTGGCTGCGGGAGCTGCTTTTACTGGGGCGGCTTTGACGCCGGCAGGGGCCTTGGCTGGTGCTGCGGCCTTTGCGCCTGCACCGGGTTTGCCAGCCGGTGCTCCAGCTTTTCCTGCTGGTGCTGCTGCTCCGGGAGCTGCGCCTGGGACGCCTGCAACTTCGCCTTCTACTGCGGCCTTGGCTTCTTTCTTCTTGGATACAGTAACCTTTCTATTGGCTACTTTGGCAAGACCGAAAACGCTATTGCCATCTTCCCATTTTTCTTCTTCTTTGAGTCGGGCAAGTCTCTCTGAACGTGTAAGTACGTTACGGTGTCTTACAAGGGCACCTTTAAGCTTCAGTGAACGATCAATTGACATTTTCAAAACTCCAAAAAAACTAATTAGCCTTCATTGCATAGACATCCTGGAACGGCTTTGTTCCGAAGGATTCAAAACCTGAGCCGGCCGGCGGTTTATAATTCGCCCCGACGGATATTATTTTCTTTTTCATTTCATAGCCATCAGTGCCGGGCTTATCGATAGTATTAAAACGGTTCTGCGTTACCAGCAGGTAACGGGAACCTCTTTTTATTATCTCAGTCGCTATTCCGTATGTGGCAAAGTATTGCTTTACCGGTTCCAGATGCGAGCTTACATCGTAACTTGTAATAACAATAATATTATCGCCCATCGGCTCGACCATTTTGGGCGGATTTTGCGCCGCTGGTTTTTTCTCGGCAGCCGGTTTTACAGGTTCAGGTATAACAGCCTGTACGGGAACAACAGCTTTTGCAACCTTTGGCTCCTGAGCCTTTTTAATCGAATATGCCTGGCCTAATCTGAAACAGACCAGCAATACCGCTACGAAAGCAAGCGTTGTAATTACCGCTGCCTGCCACGAAATACACAATTCAATCCGGTCAGGATAAACCCTGAACGGCTTTGGCTTGGCAGACCATGCAGCAATTGTTTTAACCGGCTCCGGCCTGGCAGTTTCTACCTGCACAGGGGCGGCTGGCTCTTCCTGAGAAACAACAACCGGCCGTTCTTCCAACGGCTTGACCGAATCGGTTTTGACGCCAATTCTGGCCAATGCCTTTTGTTGAGCGTTTTTGAACCGCGCCTTATTAATAAGCTCATAAAGCGCTGCATGTCTGGGATTTCTTGCCATATTTCGCAACTTTCCTGTTAAAATCATAGAGATTAGGAGAATAACCGATTTATAGGCATCTTTCAATAAGAAAAAATATAAAGAATGAAAACTCCATCCACAGAAGAATAAAAAATTGAGCATGAAAAATAAGGACTTATGGCAAATATTTTGTTTAGAGAGAGTTTAACTTGCAAAATATGAACATAACTGTTTGATATATAAATAGATATGCAAAATCAGTTATTCGTGTCTGAGTGCCTCTATAGGGTCGAGACGGGCGGCCTTAATTATTCATTGACATTACTATCCGGTATAAATGGTATTAACACCCATGCGTTTGCGCTGTTCCAAGATTCAGTAAACGATTTTGTTCCAAGGAACATCGTTTTACCTTGTGCATTGACAATAGTAGCAGAAATTCCACGGCCTATATATATTTCATCGTTCTTAAAAGGTAATTCTGGGATGGTAACAGTTTGCCAGTCTTGCGTATCAATTCTTAATTTGTAATCCTTTAAGAAAGCATCATGTAAAACAATAGGGTGTATTGGTTCTGGTAAAGGTTGACTAGATAACCAAGCAAGCCATGCTTGTATTCTTTGTTGCTTAGATTTACTAATACCTCGATCAAACCACCAATCCCCCATAGCATTGTCTGTCCATATGCCACCTATCTTAGCATGATTAGGGTCTAATTTTCCATTCCATAAATAAGGGGATCCTGCTGAAATTTTATATAACAGTGTGTCCAATCGTTTATCATAGTTTTCTAAACATCCATTTGCATCGCTAGTATCGATCCATCTCCATCTGCTGTTGGGTGGAGGCATTGATCCTACCCAAAAACCAGTCATATTATGATTTATGTTTGAAACCCATCGAGGCTTAAGCCCAGAAAGAAAAGAAACCGCATATGCTGTTGACAAACGCTCTTGAATATGTCCAAATTCCATTACTGCTTTCTCGTTACCTGACCAATATGCAAAAGGCTTCCAGTTAACAGGTATGGTTTGACAATCTAAAATTGCAAAAAGTCCTATCACAGGTATCACTAGCAAAATATCTAATTTCTTAAAAAATAATGAAATTAAAAGTGACACAACGAGTATACCTGAAATAAAAGGCAAGAGACACGCGAAACGACTTCCAGTTCGAATTTTTTCTATTAGATTGATGTTGTGGGGTTGATAAAGGGCAAAGTTAGATAGACTTGTGCTATCCCCAAAAATCACAAGACGTCCTTTTCCCCAACTTTTTGTGCCTGCTATTACACGACGTCCTAATGTATCATCGGCACTTAACAAAAGCGGGCCAAAAAAATTTCTACTGGAATAGTCTGCGCTCTCGTTCACCCATCTTGCTGTTACCTCTGGCCACAAGAATAAACCGCTTTGGACATTTGTTGTTTTCAACCAGGCATTTTCGCCCCAGTTAGTCATAGCTTTCAAATTAGGTGTTATAGGGAAAAATGCCGTATACGATGTTTCAAGCCCAAGATCAGAGATAAATGAGTTGATAACCCTCCCATGACCAAAAAGATCTGTGTGATCCGACACAATAATTAGCCGACCACCGTGTTTTATCCAATCACATAATTTACGTTTTGTATCATTATCCAAAGGTTGAGTAGGGGTTATAAGCCAAGCTTCAGCATAGGTATCATTAATATCTGAAGGTTTAATAACGTGCGCTTCCAAAAGGTCTTTAAATTCGGAGTATGAATAAATGGACTCAATGTTCAAATTTCGTACATCATTCATTTTTACTTCAGTTTTAGCCCAGACACCTGATTCAATTATGGCCGTCTTTCCGTCATATATGGGCATTGACAGTAGAAGGTTAACTATGGCAACACCAATTATGGCTACTACCATAATAATATTCCATTTCCGACTATTTATGTATTTGGGTATAGATGAGAAAATAAAATTTGGTAAGGCTAAAACGAAAATCACAAAAATCAAAATTTTAATATCGCGGTCCTGAAAAGTTATACAATAAATTGCCAAAGGCGCAAAGATAATCCAAATATTTTTGGGGAATAAACTTTTATCTAAAACTTCTTTCGTTAACCAAAGAGTTATGGCTGGTATAAAAAAAGCCAACTCTGATTTACTAGAAATAACAAAAGCACAAGTAACAGTTGTTATGAAAATAAAGCAGGCAGTTTTCTGGAGGGAGTTAAAAATAATTCCTAATAGGCTCAAAAAACCCGCGATCAGCAATGCCATTGAAAACTGACCGAATATTAAACAAAATATCAGAGCTATTGCAGTTCCAGTTAACGAAGCCATATAGACCAGTTTTGTTTTGCAGGACTACCTGTACCTAAAATTGTTATATTTTGAAATTTCACACTAGGTTTATTTAGGACGCCATTTATTATTACATTTCGAGCATCTATTACTCCATCCTCATCACCAAGAGGAAGTTCATCAATCTTGATTACATTTTCTCCCAAAGTTATTGTAGCTCCGGCACTCCCTACCACCATAAGTTCAGTTGATTTAATCGCAGCTTTTTTACTTTCGCCTACAACTAACAATGTGCAATTCTCCGTTCCTGTTGTGTAAGCAAACCCGGCA
Source organism: Phycisphaerales bacterium (assembly GCA_003142595.1). Lineage (GTDB taxonomy): Bacteria > Planctomycetota > Phycisphaerae > Sedimentisphaerales > UBA12454 > UBA12454. Next base: position 295,312 of record PLMU01000006.1, on the reverse strand, counting down.
TCAACTATGCTGCGCATCAGGCCAGATATTTTCGATGGTTCATGCGGAAAACTAACATCACCTACCATTCTGACGTTTCCCTGTATCGGACGATTGACATACACAAGAATAATGACCAAAATAATGCAAGATATGATTATATTCGTTTTTTTCCATCGTGACAAAAGTAAACCAACTAGAGATAGGATATTAAGAGATCTATAAAACGGTAACCCATAGGCTATTTCCCGGATAGCCGATTGCTGATAATTTGCAAGCCTGTCCACGAATGGATCAGAATCGTTAATATATACCTTTTTGCCATACTTAATTATTAATGGCTGATAGCCTTGTCTAGTTTTAGTTATGAGCACAAAATGACCTTTTGGCGATAATTTTCCACCAATGTTTGAAATCCATTGTCCGTCTTCTGCTATCGCAGCAAGTAAATATTGATCTCCAAAAAGCTGATTAGCATACCAAGGATATGGCATAGTTACACTACTTTCGATAATAATGGGATAATCCTTGCTAGGCTTTTGATCGTGTTCAACCAGTATAATCGGATACTGTGAGTTATTTACTTTTGATTTCTGAATCAAACTTGTAATTCCTACCTTACCCCCTACATTATTTATGTCAACCAAAGTGCCATTGAGAATTTTTGATAAGACGGCTCCTTGTCTATACCCGGGAGCATATAGTTGATTGTATCCTATTTGGGCATCGGAACGGATATTGTATAATTGGAAAATACTGAAAATCATACAAGCAATTATTAGTCCGGTCTGGACTTGTCGCGGCAAAAAGAAAAGAATGAAACAGGTAATCAGAAAAATAGGCATACCAATAAATGGGAAATATGTCCATGACCCGATAGTTGTGTTCTGAAGTAGCCAGAAAAACAAAATTGCACTGGTTCCTGCCTGCCAGTGTAACTTATGGTCATCAGAGGATTCTCCAATAACGAAAGACCAAAATCCATAAAGAAATACAATTGGCCAGAATAGGCACGCAGCAACAAAACAAAATGCAACTTTGATTAGAGAACTAATATTCCCTATAGTCCAGCGATGCCAGAGTAAAAATCCAAAGAGTAATAATACAACGACTTTGAAAATAAACTGAATCCCAAAGCCACGAGAGAACATCAGCGACAATAGAAAACAAATTAATAAAAAAGGAAGTCCGCAATTAAATCTGCGAACTTCCTTTTTAATATCAGGAAATTTTGCAAACAATGAATACACCTCAATTAGAACAGGTGTTTAAGGCCCTCTTACAACTTACTTACAACCTACTGAACAGCCTGTAGAACAGCCCGAAGAACATCCATCTGAACAGCCATTAGAGCAGCCATTGGAACAGCCATTAGAGCAACCAGTGGAACAGCCTGTAGAACAAGCTTCACTACGTGCCAATGGAGTAGCTATTCCTTGTTCGTAAATAGACTGAGCCAATGAGGAATTAGAAGTTTGCTTGTTGAGGCAGCCACTCATGTTGTAGGATATAGCTGCAGCGGGCGAACTAAAAGATGCATCTTTTAAAACAACAGAGTTGTTGTGATCCGCAAATGCGCAAAAAGCTATTCCCACAAGTACAATAATAATTAAAACTGCAATTTTTCTCATAAATCATCTCCTACAAATATGATGAACTTTTAAGATATTATGGATTTACCATAACATCATAATACTAAATACTATTTTTAAAATTAGCAAGAGATTTTTTGGTATATCAGTTCAGAAAAAGAAATATAGAAATGTTTATGACACTTAACTCTTTGCTAAATATATAGTTATGTCTGTTTTAATTGCAAATTTCCTTCCTAAATAACGCAAATGTTACTGTTTTGTTGCCAATTTAACCATTTTTAGTGATTTTTCAATAATTTAGATTTACTGGACAAATAATAGGTTTAATTCTGATAATTTTGGTATGTTAGGTTTTTTTTAAATTTTCTTGACAATAGGTGCAATCTAAACTATTAAAACGACTCAGAATTCGGACTTAATTGGCGATTTTTAGCCGCAAAAGGCGATTTTACTCGCCTGAATAACAGATACAAAGAACAATTTAGCCGCGATTTTCAGCCTAAAAAACTGAGAATGAGGGGATTGGGCTTTGTTGTTTTTTTATCCTAAACCGGAGAAATCAGATGTTACCAGCAAAAAAGAAAAGCAGAACAAGAACAAGAACACACAGAAGTCATCATGCGATAAAGGCCGTGCATTATACTGTATGCAAAAAATGCAATAGTCCCAAATTGCCTCATGCAGCGTGCGATAATTGCGGATATGTTAATTCAAAAATTACTCTTAAACTCGCCAAAACAGAGGAGGCGAGCTAACAATGAGGATAGCCATTGACGCCATGGGAGGCGATTTCGCACCTGATGAGATCCTTAATGGTGCAATAGAGTCGATACCGCAGCTCGACAAAGGGGACACTTTGCTTCTTGTCGGACCTTCCGAGACCATTCAATCCAAAATCGGCTCAAAAAATCTGAGTAAATACGCTAATGTGCTGAAGATTGTCGAAGCGCCTGAAGTTATAGGAATGGACGAATCGCCAATTGACGCACTGAGAAAGAAACGAAACAGCTCAATATCAGTAATGACAAAACTTGCCGCCGACGGCGAAGCTGACGCGGTTATCTCAGCGGGAAATACTGGAGCCTGCGTGGCGGGCTGCCAGTTGAGAATGCGAAACATCGAAGGAGTGAACAGGCCGGGGATAGCAGTAGTGTTCCCGACTTTCGAAGGGCCTGTGACAATGTGCGATGTCGGCGCTAATATCTCCTGCAAACCTATAAACTTTTATGAATACACCGTAATGGCCTGTATGTATTCGAAATATCTTCTGGGTATCGAAAATCCGCGTGTCGGACTTATGAGTATCGGCGAAGAAGAAGCCAAAGGAAATGAGATAGTAAAAAAAGCAAGAGAGCTTATCAAAAGCGACCCGAAAATAAATTTTATCGGCAATATCGAAGGGCGAGACATATTTAAAGGCAAATGCGACGTCGCTATCTGCGACGGATTTGTCGGCAATGTCGTGCTTAAGCTGACAGAAGGGCTTGTTGACGGGCTGTTTAAGGTAATCAAACACGAACTGATGAAGGAATCACTTCTTCTTGCAATGAAATTCAAGCCCGTAATGATGCGAATGTATCAGAAATACGATTATAACGAATACGGCGGGGCACTGCTGATAGGCGTAAATGGAACTTGTGTAATATGTCACGGTTCCAGCAAGAGTAAAACAATAAAAAATGCAATTATGGCCAGTCGGAAATTTCACAATCTGGGAATTAATGAAAAGATAAAAGAATATCTGGCAACAACCGGAGTTAAGGGCACCGATGAGTAGTATAAAAAAGAGTTCGGATTGTGCTTTTCGTGCTGTTATAGCGGGCACGGGGTCATACACTCCCCAAAAACAGCTCACAAACGAAGACCTTACAAAAATGGTCGAGACCAGCGATGAGTGGATTACCTCCAGAACGGGCATAAAGGTTCGCCATATAGCATCCGAAGACCAGACGACAGCAATGCTGGCGACTGAAGCGGCAAAAAAAGCAATTGAGCAGGCGAAGATTTCCGCTGAAGATATAGAATTGATTATTACGGCGACGATAACGCCCGAAATGGTATTTCCATCAACAGCCTGTTTTGTGCAGGATATGCTCGGAGCGAAAAAGGCCTGGGCATTCGATATATCGGCCGCGTGCAGCGGATTTGTTTACGCACTGAGCATCGCTCAGAATTTTGTCATTAACGGCAGATATGATAACGTCCTTGTCATCGGAGCTGAAACTTTAAGTAAGATTACGGATTACAAAGACAGGAAAAGCTGCATTCTTTTCGGCGACGGAGCGGGTGCGGCAGTTATAAAAAGAGGCGACAAAAAAGGACCCAGGGGAATTTTTTACAGCACATCCGGCTCTGATGGCTCAGGGTGGCAGGCAATTCACTGTGCGGCACACGGGAGCAGGTATCCGGTCAGCAAACCGCTCGAAAACCCAAATTTAGTTTTTATGCAGATTAGCGGCAGGGAAGTTTATCAGCTTGCGGTTCGAAAAATTATCGAGACCGTAGATGACTGTCTGACAAACTGCAACTTGACACTTAAAGATATAAATTTGTTCATTCCTCATCAGATGAACGCAAGAATAATCGAATCGGTCGCGAAAAGACTTGAGCTTGCCGATGAGCAGGTATTCATAAATATCGATAAATACGGCAATACCTCAGCGGCCTCGATACCCATCGCACTGGACGAGTGCGTCAGGAGCGGCAGAATTAAAAAAGGAGATGTCGTTCTGCTTGTCGCTTTCGGCGGCGGGTTAACATGGGGCGCAAACGTAATTGAATTTTAATTAATATTTTCAGGGAAGAAGATGGCTGAAAAAATAGCATATATATTTCCGGGTCAGGGCGCTCAAGTAGTTGGTATGGGCAAAGATTTTTACGATGCCGAACCTGCGGCCAAGCAATTTTTCGATAAAGCAAATAAAATTGTCGGCTATGACCTTGCGAAAATCTGCTTCGAAGGGCCGGAAGATAAACTTAACTCTACAACGATTTCTCAACCTGCGATTTTTGTAACATCAGTCGCGATTCTCGAAGTTCTTAAGGTAAAGGGGTTGATTAAGCCTGCTAATGTAATGGCAGGATTGAGCCTTGGCGAATATACCGCTCTTTATGCGGCAGGTGTTATCAGTTTCGAAGACGGATTGAAACTCGTGCAGAAGCGGGGTCAGGCGATGCAGGCCGCTGCGGATGCTTCAAAAGGCTCGATGGTCAGCGTAATCGGACTCGAGCAGCCGGCCGTTGAAAAACTTTGCATCGAAGCAGCACAGGGACAATTATTGAACTGCGCTAATTTCAATTGTCCGGGCCAGATTGTTATAACCGGCGATGTAGATGCCTGCAAAAGGTCGCTGGCGCTAGCGGAAAAATACGGAGCAATGAAAGCGATTGAGCTTAAAGTGGCAGGGGCGTTTCATTCGGCAATGATGGCCCCGGCGGCTGAAGAATTAAAAAAAGCACTTGGCCAGAGCAAAATCGGCAACCCCGGAAGTATTGCTGTTATCGCAAATGTTGACGGCGAATATTACAAAACAAAAGAACAGATATCCGAAGGACTTGTCAGGCAGTTGACCGGCGCGGTTCTTTGGCAAAAATGTATGGAACGGCTCCTTGCCGACGGCGTAACTAAATTTTATGAAATCGGGCCGAATAAAGTTCTTATGGGCCTGATGAGAAGAATTAACAGAAAGGTCAACGTTGTGAATATAAGCAGCGTTGCCGGTTTGAATGAATTGAGCGGAGGTAAATAATGGCTGACGAAAAAAGACTTGCGGTTGTAACGGGTGCGGCAAGAGGAATCGGCAGAGCGATAGTTTTGGAACTGCTCAAGCAGGGCAGGATTGTCGCGGGACTCGATTTGAACGCTGAACAGCTTAAAGAGCTTGAAAAAGTTGTCGCTGAAGCGGGCTACAGCGTTATTACAAAATGCGTTGACATCACCAAGACCGACAAGCTCAACGAAGTAATGGAAGAATTGTCGAAGCAATACGATGGAATCGGCATCCTTGTAAATAACGCGGGAATTACGCGCGACAGACTGATGATGCAGATGAGCGATGATGAATACGATATCCTGATGTCGGTGAATCTGCGGGCGGCTTTTATGGCGACAAGGGCGGTTCTTCGTCCGATGATTCGAAATAAATTCGGCAGGATTATTAGTATCAGCTCAATCGCGGGAATTATGGGCCAGGCTGGAAGTGCAAATTACGCAGCGAGCAAGGCAGGACTTATCGGTATGACAAAGTCGATAGTCAGGGAAGTCGCAAAAAAAGGCATAACGGCCAACTGCGTGGCGCCGGGATTTATTGTTACGGATATGACAAATACGCTGCCGGAACAGGTTAAAGAAGCGGCCCTTGCCATAATACCGGCAAAAAAACTGGGAACTCCCCAGGATGTGGCAAAAGCGGTAGCGTTTCTTGCAAGTGATGATGCAGGCTATATTAACGGTCAGGTGCTACAGGTTGACGGCGGAATGGCGATGTAATTTAAAAAAATGATTGCAAGTATCGCCTTTGGCAGGTATATTACCGCCCTAATAGCCAACAGGCAGCGATGAAATGTAATTTAGGATTTATTTTTTTCAAGGAGACGAAAAGTGAGTATTGACGTCCAAAGTATTGAAAAGAAGGTAATTAAGATTGTAGCAGAGCAAATGGGTACAGAAGAGTCTGAAATAAAACGTGAAACATCGTTTATTAACGACCTCAACGCAGATTCGCTGGACACCGTTGAACTGGTTATGGAATTTGAAGATGAGTTCGATACGAGCATTCCCGACGAAGAGGCTGAAAAGATTCAGACCGTCGGCGCGGCTATCGACTACATCGTAACTGTACTGAAGCAAAAAGAGCAGGGCTGATAACAGGTTGTTATGATGAACAAACGGCGAGTAGTCATAACAGGCCTGGGCTGTGCTACACCCCTGGGAGACTCAGTCGATGTCTTCTTTGATGCAATCTGCAAGGGACAGAGCGGAGTTGCAAACATAACAAGTTTCGATGTTTCGCAATACCCGGTCAGGTTTGCCGGAGAAGTAAAAAACTTCGACATTGACAAATTTGTTGACCATCGCGAAGGCAAACGAATGGACCGTTTCTGCCAGCTTGCGGTGGCTTCTGCGGTGCAGGCAGTCAAAGACTGCGGAATAGATTTTCCAAAGGAAAACCTTGAACGTTGCGGCTCTATTTATGGAAGCGGCATCGGCGGTATCCAGGAAATCGAACAGCAGCACATCCGGCTTCTGAACAAAGGCCCTCGCGCAGTTTCACCTTTTACAGTTCCCAAACTTATGGGCAACGCCGCCTGCGGAACGATTTCAATGATGTATGGTCTTAAAGGCCCGAATTTTTGTGTTGTAACCGCTTGCGCTTCTGCTTCTAATTCGATTGGAGAAGCGTTCTTTAATATCCTCAACGACCGCAGCGATATTATGATTACCGGCGGTTCGGAAGCGGCAGTTTCGCCGGTAGGCTTGAGTTCATTTTGCGCCTTAAGGTCTCTCAGTACCCGAAACGATGCTCCGCAAAAGGCTTCAAGGCCTTTCGACATCGACCGTGACGGCTTTGTAATGGCCGAAGGCGCGGCGGCTATTGTTCTTGAAGAATATGAGCACGCGAAAAAACGCGGCGCGAAAATCTATGCCGAGATGCTCGGCTACGGCGCGACAGCTGACGCTCACCATATTACCGCACCACCACCTGATGGCGAAGGCGCTGCAAGAGCCATAGAAATTGCAGTAAAGCAGTCAGGCATCGCGAAGGAAAAATTCGATTATATTAATGCCCATGGCACAAGCACAGAGCTTAACGATATCGCGGAGTCATTGGCGATAAAGAAAGTTTTCGGAGAGCATGCTTATAAAATGTCAATCAGCTCGACGAAAAGCATGATAGGCCATTCGCTGGGCGCAAGCGGCGCTATCGAACTTGTGGCAACCTGTAAAATGATAGAAAAGTCAATAATTCATCCAACGATAAATCTTGATAACGTTGACCCCAAATGCGACCCCAAACTGGATTTTGTGCCTAATAAAGCCAAAGAGAGAAAAATAAACTACGCTGCGAGCAATTCATTCGGTTTTGGCGGCCATAACGCATGCCTCGTTGTCGGCAGAGTATAAACAAACAACTCGATTCAGCAGACAAAATACAAATCACGATTCGCTTTGCGGCGAACCTCTATCTACCTGCCGGCCTGTATCGTCCTGAATCCCGAAAAGCCGGGACTCAGGACTACACCAGCTGTTACTTGCGATGCCTGATTTTCCAGCGGTTATGCCTTTTCTTACTGCCAATCTTTCGCCTGCGTCTTGGTTTAGCCATTATTTCACTCCATAAGATATTTTTTTAGCTTTTCTAAGAACTTTCAAAAGGATAAGATATATGTTATTATAGAAATTTGCAAGAGTTGCCTTGCTTAAATTATAATTTTTTCAGGTGCATAAATGATACAATGCAAAGACTGTGAATTCTGCGAAATGGGCGTTGACAACCGCAGAGTCTTCAAATGCGACCCGTTTATCAATATCAAAGAGCCGGAATGCATCGCAAAATGGCAGCTAATCCGGCTGGACATGCTCCTTGTAACCTACCGGAGTATGCAGCAATGGCAGGAAAAGATAGCTCCGCTGCAGGACAAGATTTTTAAGTATATGGAACGGGAAATGGGCGATATCGACGAAAGCGACAAATGGAAAGTCGACGAACCCGAAAAGGACGAAAACGAAGACGATAAGCTTCTTTGAAATTTTTTTAAAGGAATTTTAATAATGCAGCTTGCAATAGTTGGCGACAAACTCATCGAGGCGAGTAAACTCGATTCGGCGTATCTTGACTACGGGACATTTTTCGGCGATGGCGTTTATGAGGTTTTGCGAAGTTATGATGGCAAACTCTTTGCGCTCGAAGAACATCTTGCAAGATTCAAAAGGTCTCTGGCAGAAATTGAAATCGAAGGCATAAACATAAACGATATCCGCGAAAAGGTTATTATGGCCTGGCAAAAAAGCGGATATGCAAACGCCAAGATTTATTTTCATATTACAAGAGGGGCCGGCCCAAGAGACCACGCCGCAGAAGGTCTTACGCCGAGATTTTTCCTTTTAGTAAGCGAGGCGGAAGATGCAACCAAACAAAAACAAAATGGCATCACGGCAATGACCGTTCCGGATACCAGATGGAAACGATGCGATATCAAATCACTGAATCTTTTGCCGAATGTACTTGCTAAACGATTGGCGCATAAACGAGGCTGCGATGAAGCGATATTTGTCGATGATAAAGGTGGAATAACGGAAGGGTCGTCGAGCGCGTTTTTCCTGATTTTTGGCAATAATCTGCAAACATCGCCGCTGGCGGCAAATATTCTGCCTTCAATAACTCGCCAATTCGTTCTGAAGATTTATAAAAACGCCGGTCTGAACCTTCTGGAAAAGCAGACCAGGGTTGAAGATGCGACAAAAGCAGACGAGCTTTTTATCGCTGTTTCGAGCAAAGATATTGTGCCGGTGGTTAAATTCAACGAAATAACGATTTCAGGCGGAAAGCCAGGCAAATATACAAAATTGCTGATGAGTGAATTTGCGAAATTAGTGAAAAAATAGCCATCTACCTTCGTCCCTAAGGGACTACGGCGGACAGGTTCTGGCATAAAAAACAACCGCATTTTACGCATTTTGCACATTTTACACATTTTTTCACGGCAAAGATAAGAAAAGAGAGAAGAACTTGAAGCAGAGAAGAAAGAATATCCGCGGTGCAGAATATTTGCTAATTTTTTTAAAATAATGTAACGAAAACATGCTTGCATATTATTATTCTGCATATTAGATTATTGAGTGCCCACCATTTGTTTAGCACCTCGCTCCATTGAAATTGATATGGGTTTTCTCATGGTAAGAAAATTTTAAATACATAACAATTTTAGTTATAAGGAGATTTCATATGAAGCGAACACTTTTTCTCTTGGTTTTCGTTGCTGTTATCGCAGTTTGGTGCACGCCGAGTTTTGCTACTATGATATACACTACCGACAACCAGACGTTTGCGGCGGCAAGTTCGGCGCAAAATATCATTTTAAACTTTGGAAATAATACATTTTACTTAAACATTGGGGCTGTAGTCACCGATACGGTAGATATCTATACAGCTAACGGTGATTATTCTCAGCTTGCTGTTTCAACCACAGCCAACGCTCAGGGTAAGCTTGTTTTTAAAGGCAGCTCGACTGTGTATGGAGCCATAGGTAACACATCAGGATCACTTGCGCTTAACAGCATTACAGCGAACGATGGCACTACGTTGAGTTTTCTTGGACCGGTCAATTTGTACACGGGGAACTTGAGCGTCGGAACCGGTACAGTGGTGAACTTCAAAAGTGGCTCGATTGGCAATAACACCTTAGCTATGAATTTTACTGGTGACGGCACGATCAGTCTTAATCCGAATACGACAGTCATAGGCGCTCTGACGACCTACGCGGCGCAAAAGGGTACGTTGGAGCTTGGTAGTGGAAGTATCCTGGATGGCGCAGTTGGCGGTGCGACTGGGCTTAAGGTCATCAATGTCATCGGGGGAGATAATACTGCTGGAGTGAGCGCAAGAATCACCGGCGCAGTGGACACCTATTCAATTTCTCTTGGGACAAATATATTGAATATCGGCCCTGTTGGCGGCGCTGCCACCGGTGCCCTAACGATCCACGACGCCGGGGTGATCGATACGACCATAGCCAGCTCGTCGGTCTACGGCCACATCGTTCCGCAGGGAGCCCTCACCATTGGACCAACACTCAATATCAACGTAACTGTTCCTGGGACGACTTACATCCCGGTTGGAACCCCGTTCAATATCATCGATGGTACAAGCGGCGGTGTAAGTGTTGTCACGGTGACAGATCCCACCAATCCGCTTTACACGTTCTCACCCGATCCTCTCGCCGGCACCGCAGGTGATGGTAAGGTAACAATAAAAATGGCCGGTACACCGGTGACGTCAGCGTCAAATCCGGTAGGGTCGGTCTTAGATACCGCTCCGTCGTCCCCTGATCTCGACGTAGTAAGAAATGCGGTCAATAATCTCACCTCCACCTCCGCGATCAACGATGCGGAAAGTCAGCTTGCCCCCTCGACTCCGTCTCTGGCTGCGCCTCAGGTGACATTCCAGGGAATCCGACGTTTTGATAATCTTTGGTCGTCTCGCCTGGAGAGATGCGGCCAGGTCAGCGAACCCAATGAAAACCAGGACTGTCGAGACAGCAAACCTCGCAGCGGTTGGTGGGCGAAAGGCTTCGAATATGAAGGCCATCAAAATGCCCGGGAAAACTCCACGGGATATACCACCAGAACTATGGGCACTATGGTCGCTTACGACAGGCCTATTAGTGAGAACACACGCGTGGGCGTGGGATTAGGCTATGCACGAACCACAATAAATGGAAAGAAGTTCGACGCCAGCACCGATTTTGATACCTATCAATTAATGGCCTACATCGGTCATGAGCGTGGAAACTGGTTCGTCAACGGCAATGCGTCAATAGGCTGGAATAATTATTCAAGCATGCGGCACATTCAGTATACCGGTGTAAACCGTAAGGCGGATGCCCAATATAACGGACAGGATTACACCCTTTTTGCGAGCACCGGGTATCACTTTTACGCTAAGAAATTCACGATCACACCGCTTGCTTCACTCCAGTACACCAGAATGCATCTAAGCGGCTACAAGGAAAGTGGCGCTGGTGATGTCAATCTGAAGGCAAAGTCCCAGGGCTACGATTTCCTCGAGTCTGGCCTGGGAGTGAAAGTGGAGCGTTACTTCACCTCTCGTAAAATAACATATGTTCCTGAGGTACACTTCAACTGGTTCCATGAGTTATCCAATCCATTTGTGTCACAGACTACGCACTACACGGCCCCAGGCTCGTCGTCGTTTAAAACGTCAGGGCTAAGGGTGGCTGACGATACGTACAATGTCGGCGGGGGCCTCTCACTCCTCTCGTGCTCGTGTAGCGCTACAAATTGGTCGCTCGAAGCTGTTTACGACCATGAATGGAGAGATGACGGGTACCACGCTAATCAGGTGATGTTGAGACTCACCAGCCGTTTCTAAGTTGTCGGCCGGCAAATCACACGGCGATTGGCAATCAACTTGCGCCGAAGACCGGGCGTTGTGTTGAAGAAAAACAACACAATAAAGGCTGAAAGTGCGGCTGGTGCGGACGAGCTTTTTATAGCGGTTTCGAGCAAAGATATTGTGCCGGTAGTGAAATTTAACGAAATACAAATCGCAGACGGAAAACCGGGCAAATATACTAAATTGCTTATTGAAGAGTTCAAAAACTCGTCAAATAAAACAGCATAAAGGCATTTCTTCGATTTCCAGATTGACTGTTACCTTTCACGCAGAGGAGCCACTATTATTACAGACAAACTTGAAAGTAAATAAAAAGGCTATGGAATGAAAGGAGTATGGTCATGAAAAAGATACTGATTATGATTGTTTTGGCAACGGGTATGTTATTTGCGTCTGCGGGTAACGCATTTGCGTTCGACGGTCGTCGAGGCGATTGGGGTCATCGTGATTTTGGCCGCGATTATCATCGTGATTTTCATCGGCGCGAAATAGTTGTCGTTGAGAGACGTCCATGCAGAGAGCCGGTTGTAGTTTGCCCGCCTCGCGTGGGAATAATAATTGGCCCGTTTGTAATTATCGGATTTTAAAAAGATAAAAAAATAACAGCAAATAAGGAGCATTCAAATGACAAAGAAAATAATATTGACTGCGTTAGCAGGTATAACATTACTGGCAGTTGCCGATAATACGCTGGCGTGGGGCGGACCTCACGGCGGCGGTCCTGGATGGGGACATGGTGGTTATCATCACGGCGGCGGCTTTCATTGGGGAATTGACATCGGAGTTTTAATTGCTCCGCCATTGGTAGAACCAGTGTACGTTTACCCGCCGCGAGAGGTAATTGTAACTCAACCTGTCGTTATTGCTTCTCCGCCGATTACTACCGTAGTCGAAGAAAGATCTGTTGTTGTCTGGGTTGCGAATGATAACGGCTCAAGAACGCAAGTAACATTAGTTAAAGCAGAAGACGGCGGATATATGGGGCCGAAAGGCGAATACTATTCGAGTATGCCGAGCAATGAGCAGTTGAGAACGCTATACGGCATAAGGACTGAACGTGCAAAGCAAACGCCAATTACAGTTTGGATTACCAACGATAACGGTTCGCAGACACCTGTAACGCTTACGCCTTCAGGAGTTGGTTTTACTGGTCCTTCGGATGAATATTATCCGAGTATGCCGACAGAAGAACAGCTCAGGGCTTCGTATGGTTTGCGTTCAAACTCGCCTGTTGAAAATAGTGTTACAGTATGGCTCGAAAATATCGACGGGATAAAAATTCCTGTGGTGCTGACAAAAGAAGGTTCTGATTACGTCGGACCCAAAGGGGAGCACTACTCGGAAATTCCTACGCAGGAACAACTGAAAGTGATTTACAGTGAGAAACCAAAAAAGATTGCATCCAGTTCCATCGTGGTCTGGATAAGCAGCAGCGATGGTTCCAAAACTCCGATAACTCTGCAAAAGCAAGGGTCGTCTTATCTCGGGCCGGCAGGTGAGAAATATGCCAGCCTGCCTTCGGAAGAACAACTCAAACTATTGTACAGTTCAGATGCTAACGGCAACGAACAAAGTGAACTAAACTTCCAAGTTACGAAAGATGATGGTAGCAAGACAGTTGTTACTTTGAAAAAGGAAGGTTCGGAGTTCGTAGGCCCAAAGGGCGAGCGATATCCGAGTATGCCAACCCAAGAGCAGTTAAAACTAATTTATGGGAAATAAAAAACGTCTGTCGTTGTTTTTAAAGATAAGGGCCGGTTATTTAAGCCGGCCTTTTTTATTTGCATTAAGTCGAAAAAATTATAAAATCAATGTTCTATACCCTCTTAGACTTTCAAGACTGTGAGGGTCTTTTTGTTTTTTACCATAAGTTCAGTAATTTTAAATACTTAAATAGGAGTATATATGAAGTCCAATAAGGTAATGATTGACGGCAACACGGCAGCGGCACACGTAGGTCATGCGACAAATGAAGTAATAGCTATTTATCCGATAACGCCAAGCTCGAATATGGGCGAAATTGCCGACGCGAAATCGGCGGCAGGCGAAAAAAATATCTGGGGCACAATTCCCAGTGTAACGGAAATGCAGTCCGAAGGCGGAGCAAGCGGCGCAGTTCACGGTGCGCTTGCGGCAGGGGCATTGACCACGACATTTACCGCATCGCAGGGACTTCTGCTGATGATTCCGAATATGTATAAAATCGCCGGCGAACTTACGGCGACTACTTTTCAGGTTTCGGCAAGGTCGCTTGCCTGCCAGGCACTGTCGATATTCGGCGACCATTCCGACGTTATGGCCTGCCGTCAGACGGGGTTTGCGATGTTATGTTCGAATAACGTGCAGGAAGTAATGGACTTTGCTCTTATTTCTCAGCAGGCGACACTGAAGGCTCGCATACCTTTCCTGCATTTCTTCGACGGATTCAGAACAAGCCACGAAGTGCAAAAGGTTGAAGAGATAAACTTCGACCAGATGCGTCAAATGATTGACGATGAACTTGTGCTGGCACACAGGAAAAGAGCATTGAGTCCCGACCGTCCGCAGATTTCCGGCACGAGCCAGAACCCGGACGTTTATTTCCAGGGACGCGAGACGGTAAATAAATATTATCAGGCGGTGCCGCAAATCGTTGAAGAGACGATGAGAAAATTAGAAAAAATAGTCGGCAGAAAATATAACCTGTTCGATTATGTCGGCGCACCTGACGCAGAGAAAATAATTATAATTATGGGTTCAGGAGCAGAAACCGTTCATGAAACAGTCGAATATCTTGTCTCCAAAGGCCAAAAGGTCGGCGTTTTGAAGATAAGGCTCTTCAGGCCTTTCAGCAACAGGCATTTTATGGCTGCGATTCCAAAGACAGTCAAAAAGATAGCGGTTCTCGACAGGACAAAAGAGCCGGGTTCACTCGGCGAGCCTTTATATCTGGATGTAAGAACAGGTATCGGCGAAGCGATGAGCGATAAATACGCACCATTTGCGGATTATCCGCTGGTTGTCGGCGGAAGATACGGACTGGGTTCAAAAGAATTTACTCCATCAATGGCAAAAGCTGTATTTGACAACCTCGATGCAAAAGAGCCGAAAAATCATTTCACAGTCGGAATTAACGATGATGTAACAAACAGTAGTTTGGCCGTTGATGATTCGTTCATCGTGCCTCAAGAGGGTCTTTATACCGCGATGTTCTACGGCCTGGGCTCCGATGGAACAGTCGGCGCAAACAAGAACTCAATTAAAATCATCGGCGACCTGACCGACAATTACGCACAAGGCTATTTTGTATATGATTCTAAAAAAGCCGGAGCAAAGACGGTTTCACATCTGCGGTTCGGCAAAAATATCATTCGCAGGCCTTACCTGATTCGCCAGGCAGATTTCGTCGCCTGCCACAATCCGAGCTTTGTCGAAAAATATGATATGCTTGGCAATATCAAGCCGGGCGGAACGTTTTTGATGACGAGTATGCACAGCAAAGATAAAGTTTGGGATGCTCTGCCGAAAGAAATGCAAAAGCAGATTATCGACAAGAAACTTAAATTCTACTGGATTGACGCGTTTTCAATTGCACAAAAACTCGGACTTGGCGCAAGAATCAACGTCATTATGCAGACCGCGTTTTTCAAAATCAGCAATATTATCCCGATTGAAAAGACGGTAGATTACATAAAGAAGGCTATCGAAAAGAGTTATGGCAAAAAAGGCAAAAAAGTTGTCGATATGAACAATGCCGCTGTTGATGCGGCTTTGTCGGAAGTTTATGAAATACAAATACCGCAGACAGTTACCAGCAAGTTTTCTATGCCGCCGGCAGTACCCAGCGATGCTCCGAAATTTGTGAAAGAAGTCATCGGCGAAATCATTGCCGATAGAGGCGATGCGATACCTGTAAGCAAGATGCCGGCAGACGGGAAATTCCCGTCCGCGACAACTCAATACGAAAAACGAAATATCGCTGTCGATATTCCTGTATGGGAACCGCAGGTTTGTATCCAGTGCGCCCAGTGTTCGCTTGTATGTCCGCACGCTACGATAAGAGTAAAGAATTATGACAAGAAATATCTCGATAAGGCGCCGAAGACTTTCAAGTCCGCAGATTCGAAGGGCAAAGAATTCGAAGGTATGAAATGGACAGTGCAAGTCGCTCCTGAAGACTGCACCGGCTGCGGAAATTGCGTGATGGTATGTCCGGCGCAGGAAAAAGACGCAGAGAAAAAACCGACAGGCAGAAAAGCAATCAATATGGCTCCGCAGGAACCTCTGCGAGCACCGGAACGCGATAACTATGCATATTTCCTGTCGATACCAAATACTGACCATAACCTGTATAAACTCAATACCGTAAAGGGCAGCCAGCTTGCTCAGCCATTGTTTGAATATTCCGGCGCCTGCGCCGGCTGCGGCGAAACGCCTTATATTAAGCTGCTGACGCAACTCTTTGGCGACAGGGCACTTATAGGCAATGCAACGGGCTGTTCGTCAATTTATGGCGGAAATCTGCCGACGACGCCTTATTCCATCAGACCAGATGGTAAAGGGCCGGCATGGAGCAACAGTTTGTTCGAAGACAACGCTGAGTTCTCGATGGGAATGCGGCTGGCTGTAGATAAGTTCAAAGGATTTGCAATTGAGCAGCTTCAGAAAGCGGCACAAGATGGCTGTATTGAAAAGGCCTTTGCCGATGAGCTTCGGGATGTAGCCATTGCCAATGACCCGTCACAGATTGAAATTGAAAAGCAGCGAGACAGAGTCGCAAAATTAAAAGACATCTGCAGCAAAAACAAGTCTGCCCAATGCAATCAGCTTCTGAGTGTCGCAGATTATCTTGTTCGCAAGAGCGTCTGGGCGGTCGGCGGCGACGGCTGGGCTTATGATATCGGCTACGGCGGACTCGACCATGTTCTTGCAAGCGGCAAAGACGTAAATGTTCTTGTGCTTGATACCGAAGTTTATTCCAATACAGGCGGACAGATGTCCAAGTCGACGCCGAGAGCCGCGGTCGCACAATTCGCGGCAGGCGGAAAACCGGTCGCCAAAAAGGACCTTACTATGCTTGCGATGACTTACGGAAGTATTTATGTCGCGAAAATTGCACTGGGTGCAAGTCCGGTTCAGGCGGTAAAGGCATTTGTCGAGGCTGAAAATTATAAAGGACCATCGCTGATTGTAGCTTATTCGCATTGTATCGCGCACGGATATAATCTTCTGCAAGGCTATGAGCATCAGAAACAGGCAGTCGCAAGCGGATATTGGCCTCTATACAGGTATAACCCCGATTTAAAGGCCCAGGGTAAAAACCCGCTGCAGCTCGATTCCAAGGCCCCAACAGTTAATTTCTCCGACTATGCATACAGCGAAAACAGGTATCGGACACTGAAGGATTCGAAGCCCGAGACGGCTGCGGAACTTATGAAACTGGCAACTCAGGATGTCACTGAGAGATTCAACCTTATTCAGCAGCTTGCGAATTTGCAATGCGGCCAGTGTGAGAAACCCGAAGCTAATAAATAAAAATCAGGATTAAACAATATGAAAAAATCGATTTCTATTTTAGCGATATCAGCTTTGCTTTTTATCTCGGTCGGCTGCCAGGAAAAAAACCGCAAACAAAGTGATAATCTTGCCGAAAAGTCGGAGCTTAAGCTGTCTTGCGTTGCGGAATATCTTCGCAGCGACGGCAGCAGGTATATCACCGAGCAGAAATATGAATTTTTTAGAAATTCTGACTCAATGACGCTGAAGGCAAAAGAACCTTTCGGCGAAATTACTTGGTCTGTGCAAAACGGTGTATATACTATTCAAAAAGGTGTTCCCGACAAGGTATCTAATAAAGAACTCTACAGTCTGATTATGGACAAGGATATCGCCGGCGGACTGCTTGAACTATACCTGGCAGGAATGTCCGGAGAAAAACCGGTAATTGGGAATATTGGCAAATCGCTGACATTTGAAGGTAAATTATTTGAACTTGCTGATCAAAAATCAGGGGTAAAGTTATATCGAAATAAGACAGCAGGAAAGGTTGATTTGGCGGTATCAGGCACCAACAAATCATATCTTCTTCACGGCTATAATTATCAGAAAAATGGTCGAAAAGGATTATATCCTTCAAAACTCGACATATACCAATATCGCACAGATTTCGACAAAAAACTCATAGCTCAGATAAGCTGCTTTTTAGAGTGAAAACCTCCTGTTAACATTATGTAAATCTCTATTAACAAAGGGATTTTGTAGAACAACTTGAACTATGGGGGAGTATAAATACCATATTTCGCAACGTGGCATATACTGCTATGAATAATATGCCATAACATATGATATATTAAGGTGTTATGAGCATACGGAGCACGGTTTGAGAATTAAGTCATAAAATGTCTATTTTTTTCAGTCCGCCGTAATAAACTGCCGATAATATTATTAGTGATATATCTCATAATTTTCTATTCTATGAGATGTTATATAACGATATGTCATTAAGTATGCCCGTTTTTTGGCCGATAAAAAACACGACCTTAAACTGAATTTAGGTGAGTTTTCTACGCGGATTGACTTGCATAGTAGGAAAAATTTATGAAGAAAACGAACGCAGGACGTTTGTTGATAACCTCTGTGGTTATGATAGGAATACTGTCTGGCTGCAATAAGGACCCTTTGGACCCTACACAAATCGGTCGATTCCGACCTGTTCCGAGCGTCAATATAATTCTCGATACACTTGGAGTAGCGGACGAGTCAGCATCGGCTTATCAAGGCGCTGAAGAACCTCGTCCTGCCGATGTAGTACCACATGAGCAGGATTATACGTTCAGTTCCGGTGATGTGATAAGGATATCGATTTTTGAATTGCTCCAGGAAGGAAATCCTTATCTCGATAATTTTATCGTAAGTGAAAGCGGTAATATCTCCATACCCGAAATCGGCCAGATACAGGCTTTGGGGCTTACCGAGTCTCAGCTCGAAGATGAAATACGACAAGCTCTTTCACCAGGAATTCTCAAAAGTCCTTCCGTTACCGTTTCGCTCGTTAGCTCCGAGAGCAGGGTATTTACCATACTTGGCGACGGTGTAGGAAGGCCAAATAGATACCCCATACCTCGTTACGATTTCCGTCTGCTCGACGCGATTGCAACAGCAGGTTCGGCAGCACAATTCAATGTGAGTTATGTTTATGTAGCAAGACGCCTGACAGGGCAGGAACATACCGGCAGTGAATCGGAACAATCCGCTAACTTATCTCTTCATCCTGTCAATTCCGGCGGCGATATGAACCAACCTGCCGGCGGCATACAAGAAACAAACAATAAATTACCCGAAAAATTACCTGGGAAATTATCAGAAGAAGTCAACGATGGACAAATGCTTGAAGTTATAGAGCCATCGGTTATGACCAGCCAGCTTGTTATAGCCCCGGCTGAAATGGTAACGGAAAAAGAGCTTGAAGATATCGCTAATCCGGACGGGATAGCGGTAAAAGAAGAGTCAAGCCCGGAGATTGGGGTTAGTAATGTAATGCCTCAAACACAGCAGGACAGCGGTAATATTAAATGGATATTTAAGGACGGAAAGTGGGTGCCGGTTCAAATAGGAGCAGAGGCAAAGTCTCCTGAACCGCAGGGCGGAGCTGAAATAAAAATGCCATTAACTCCTGAACGTCAGGAACTGCAGGAAAAAAATGTTCAGGCTCAATCAAAGAAGCCATCTACGCCGTCGAAACCTCCCTCTGTGGGTCAGGCCTTGCCGGAACGTTATGGATGGGAGGATGTTCAGGGCGCCGGTGTTCAGAGCCGAGTAATCAAAATCCCCAAAGACAAACTCTATGGCGGAGACCCGAGATATAATATTATAGTAAAACCCGGTGATACTATCACTGTCCAGCTTGACGTAGTAGGTGAGTTTTATGTTCTTGGAAATGTCACTAATCAGGGTATAATAAATCTCACCGGCAGGCCTATGACCCTCAAAATGGCGATAGCGGCCGCAGGCGGACTTGGACAGCTTGCCTGGCCGAAAAAATGTGAAGTTATCCGCAGAATAGGAGAAAAGAAGGAAGAGATAGTAATGATTGATCTCGAGAAGATTGCCAATGGCACACAGCCGGATTTCTTTATCAAGCCTAACGATGTTATAAATGTCGGAACGCATGGTTTGTCAAGGTGGCTGGCTGTTCTTCGCAATGCGTTTAGGGCGACATACGGATTTGGTTTTGTCTATGACCGCAATTTTGAGGACAGAGCTATGAGTCTTGGTAACCCTGGCGCAGTTATGCATAATTCCGCAACCAGAGCCGCAGAAGGGTTTTAGGTTTATGTTAATTTAGCTTAAAAGGTTTTTTTAAATGCAGGATGGTAACTACATAGAGACACAAAAGTTATCGGAGCAAAATTTAAGTTGGTCAAGTCTCGGAGTCCATTCATACATAAAGATAATAATTCTGGCCGCAGCGGTTTACGGCATTTTCCATATAGAGATATATTCCATAGTACAGCGATGGCTGACAGACAGCAGCTGGTCGCATGGTTTCCTCATACCGCTTTTCAGTCTATATTTTATTAATCAGAAGAAAAACGAGATACTAACCGTACTGCCAAAGTCCAATTATCTTGGTCTTGTATTTCTTATATGCAGCCTTATACTTTATCTGCTTTTTGTATTTGTTTACAGATTCGGCTATCTGATGGATATAATGATTATTCCTGCGATTGGCTCGATAGTATTGTTTATTGGCGGTTGGAAACTGGTAAAATATACCTGGTTGCCTGTAATTTATATATTTTTTGCTATTCCGATACCTACCAGAATTTATAACGACCTTACAATACCATTGAGAGCTCATGATGCTCAAATTGCCGCAGTATTTTTGAATCTTGTCAAGGGACTTGAAGCGAATGCGAGCGGTGTAATTATTGATATTGTTTACAAGGGAGTGAAACTTGAACCCGGCCTTGATGTGGCAGAAGCCTGCAGCGGAATGAGGTTGCTAATGGCCTTTCTTGCGCTGGGAGTTGCTATGGCATACCTGCACGACAGGCGGATATGGCAAAGGCTCGTTCTTATGGCAAGTACAATTCCGATAGCTATTTTATGCAATATTGTCAGAGTTGTAATTACCGCGTTCATTTATGTTCTTTGGGACCCCAGGTATGCCCAGGGAATATACCATGATATGCTTGGAATGGCGATGCTGCCGCTGGCATTCGGATTATACGGAGCCTTGGCATGGTTTATGTCAAATCTTGTTGTTGATGAAACCGTGCAAAAGGAAGTAATCATTCGCAGAAAGGATTCGCTGGAGCAATGAAACCTTTCATAAAAAACTATCTTCAACCGTCTTTTCTTTTAAGCATAATCTGTCTTTTGATTACCAGCGGTTTTGTTAGCTATTACAAGTCGCATCAGGGTATAATACTGATAAAAAAACCTTTGCCCCTGAAACAATCATTTAATCTTCTCGACGAAAAACTCCTTGAGCCTTACAAGGTTCTCGAAAAGTCTAAAATCGAGAACCAGGATGTGCTGGAATCGCTGGGTACAGAAGATTATCTACAGTGGATTTTGGAAGATCCAACTGTTGATGCTATGAGCCCGGTGAGAAACTGTTCTGTATTTATAACATATTATACAGGTAATCCTGACCAGGTTCCGCATGTGCCTGAGGCTTGTTATACAGGCGGAGGAAACCAGGTTGAAAGCAGCTCATCGGTTGAGCTCGATATCGGAAAGGCGAATATACCAGGAATGCCGCGGGGAGAGAAAATTCCCGTAACTGTTTTGATTTTCACGCGAAAATCCTCGGAAATATGGCAGACATCTGCGGAGTTTCAGGTTATATATTTCTTCAAAGTCAATGGAATGTACAAAGGTAATCGAACGGGGGTAAGAATTGCTCTTGGGGACCTGACAAGCGAGTATTCGTATTTTTCTAAAGTTGANNTTTTGAAGGTTTTACTTCCTGTTCTGGAGAAAAATCATTGGCCCGATTGGAAACGGGCTGATTAATAATAAATTTATTTTTGTATAAAGGATTGTAGAAATGGCTAAGAGATTAAACAAAAAAGTAGCAATTATAGGTTCACTTGTTCTTGCGATGCTGATAATGGCATCTATTGTTGCGATTTTAAGACTCAGCAGAAGTCCGCAAAAATACCTGGCGGATGCACAGGCGGCTCTTGCGCTTAAGGAGCCGGATTACAAAGCAGCAGAAAAAGCCTATGGTATGGCGTTTGCCTACGCAAAGAAAAATATCGAACTCAAAATAGATATCTTATTTAAACTTGCGGATATGTATATAAGTCACAATGAATGGTCTAAAGCGGCAGGCTGCTGGAACAAAATTATCAACTTCGACACGAAAAATCTCAAAGCTCGACTGGCAATACTCGATTATTATTATCAGGTAGCTACGTCCGGCAATTGGATGACTTGGAAGGAAATAGAATCTAACGCTTCTGAGATGATAGATAAAAAGCTTGATACGTCGCCGCGGACGTATCGGATAAAAGGGCAAGCCCTTGTTGAACTTGTAAGGCACGGCCAGATGACAGACAAAGATAAAGCTATCGATGACGCAATGGAGAATCTTCAAAAGGCGAGCCAGGCAGAGCCGAACAATGTTGAGGTGTACCAGTATCTTGCCGATGCGATAGTGCAGAAAGGCGAGATAGCCGCGGCCAAAGGTATATTAAAATCAGTCGAAAATGCACGTCAGGAAGCGGACAAAGTGCTGCAGAAAGGCGTTGAAGCCCTTCCCAATGAGCCAAAGGCCTATATAAATCTTTACAATAGCAAACTTTCCGAAGCAGGTGATGATCAGGATAAAATTAAGAAGGTTGAAACGGATATTATAAAGCTTACGCAAAAATTCCCTGATAGTGCTTTGCCTTACTTTGCCCTTGCCCAGTTGTATCAGAGAAGCCCAAAAACTATAGACAAGGCAATTGCATCTATCGAAAAGTCCATACAATTTGACAAACAGAATGTGACTTATGCACTTACGGCAGCAAATCTATATTATAGAAAATATATAGTAAATAAAGAACAGCAAAATTTCCAAAAAGCCATTGATATCGCGGTTGAAGCGTTGAGTTACCCCGAAAGTCTCGATGTGCCTGGACCTAAGGCAAGAACCAGTTTTATAAACAGATATTCACTTCATACTTTTCTTGCTGGCTGTTATCTGGATAAAGCAGCAGAGCCTGCCGTTGAACAGGCGAAAACTTCAAACTGGCTGGAACTTGCTGAAAATGAAGTGCACGAGCTTGATCAACTCCTCGGAAGTGCGGAAAATCCTTATGCGGTAATGTGGCAGGGCAGAATCCTGCTTGCAAAAGGGCAAAAAGACGAAGCAATCGTACAGATGTATGCCGCCTATCAGAAGCTTACGGCTGCCGGTTCGGCACAAACACTGGGCGATGCACAGCTTGGTATTCTTGCTTATGAGCTTGCGAAAATTTATCAAAATACGGCTGAGACCGGAGCAACTGTACAGTTCTATTCGACTACCTTGAAAAACGGTGTGCACAATAGCAGACCAGAAATACTTCTGAGCTTTGCTACTGCATTGATTCGTGTGCAAGACTGGCAGCATTCGCTTGAGGCATTAGACTTCTTTGATAAAAATTTTGGAGGAAACAATCAGAGCAGAGATCTTCGTATAAGCACTTATCTTGGTGCCAATATGCTTGATAAGGCACAGGAAATGTTTGATAAATTTTCTGACGATGATCCAAATGTTCTTAGGCTAAAAAACATGTTTTATAATGCTAAAGTTGCTCAAACAAATTGGGAGCTTATACAAAAACAGACCGGCAAAGAACAGCAATTACAGCAAAATGAGCAGAATCAGCAGCTTAAAGCTAAAAATGAACAAATGAAGAACGAAAGTAGTAAAATAAGAGACAAACTTGCTGCAATTGGATGCAAACAAATTATGGAATCAGAATTTATCGATATGTATAAAAGATATGTAAGTGATGGGGAAAATAAGAAAGCTGCAACTTTTGTAGATAGCTATTTAGCGGTACATCCAAACAGTGTAAATGCAAGTATATATAAAGTAATACTTACAGAGCCTTCACCGGTAAATGTTCCTCCAGAGCGGTTAGAGCAGATAACATCGCAGGTCTTTGGAGCTATGAAGGATCCAATTCGGAGTGGAATAGGACTTGGGCAGTATTACCGGCAAAGAGACAAAAAAGAAGAGGCGGCTAAATGTTATGATAAAGTTCTCCAGATTGCTCCGGATAATAATGACGCTATAATAGGCCTTTTCGATATCATGATAAGCCAGAAGAATTTTAGTCGGGCACAGGAGCTTGCTGAAACCGCACGAAAAAATAATACAGATTCGTGTGGGGGCGAGCTTTTTAAGGCACGGTTGGCTTTTGCCCGCGGAGAATATCAAACTGCTATAGAAAAAACCAATAATTGCCTTGAGAAAAGGCCTGTTTTTTCACAAGCATATCTTTTACGAAGCCAGGCTTATTCAGCGATTGGAAAGGAGTCAGATGCAATCGATGATGCCAAAAAAGCCTATAATTTTAGTCCGTTTGATAGTTATGTATCCAGAAATTTGGCTTATATGCTCTATAATCGCAATCAGAAGTTAGGTGATGGGGCAACAGTAGATCAGACAGCGGAGACTCGCAACTCGCTGGAAGTCGCTATTCGGGCGAATCCTATGGATTCTAATCTGAAAAGTTTTTACGCTCAGTTCATAAGTTCATCCGAACCAGACAGAGCAATAGCTATAAGCCAGCAACTGCAGAAAGCAATGCCAACCGTGGACAATTCACTCCGGCTGGCGAGCATAGCCTTTCAGCTCGCAAGGCAGAGCAGGGTTCAGTCTCAAAGAGATGTTTATAATACAATTGCGATGGACGCATATAAAAAAGCCTATGAGCTTGCGCCGAATGATTCTCGTGTAATCACGGCTTATGCCGAATATTTACGAACCAACGGCAAGTCCGAAGAATCCGAAAAACTTCTTGCAAACAGTGATGATTTGCTGTGGCGTTTTTATGTACGGGACGGAAAAACCGATGAAGCGCAGAAAATACTCGACAAGTTATACAAGGCAAATCCCGAAGATGTTAATACAATAAAAGGACTGCTTTATGTAGCACGAAGTAAAAATGACCAGGCCGGTGTATTAAAATATTCCGCTAATCTGTTAAAAATAGATAACTCCCTTGATAACCAGATTACTCAAATAGAATTTTACCTTGAAGCTGGCCTTGCGGACGAGGCGCAGACCAAGCTTGCAAGCTTACGAGAAAAATATCCTGATGAACCCAGGGCGCTATTCCTGCAGGCATGGCAGATTGCAAAGCAGGGCAAGCTTGATGAAGCCCTTAAACTTGCGAACAAGGATCTTGAGCTTGATAAAAGCAATGCACGCGCATGGCGGCTTCGAGGGCAAGTCAATCTTGGCTTGAATAACTATAATCAAGCAATTGATGACCTGCAGAAAAGCAAGGCATTATCTGATAACGCAGACGTGCGAATAGACCTTGCGCGTGTTTATGCGCAAACCAGCAGAGACGAACAAGCTATTGCCGAACTAAAAGTTGCAGTTGATGAGTTAGGTTCAAATGTTGCCAGGGGAATGCTTGAAGAAATATATTATAAAATCGGTAAAGTCGATCAGCTTTCAAAGTTTTATCAGGAAACGATAGCTCGATTTCCAGACGATGTATATTGGCACAACCATGCCGGAAACCTGGCGTTAAATACAAAAAATTTCGATGCATCCTACAAATATTATGATACCGCTTATCAGAATAGTCTAAAAATTAACAGCCAATCTCCAGACATAGTGGCATTTGATGGAAAGATGAAATCGCTTCTCGGCGCTAAAAAGTATGACCAGTTGCAGGCGGAAGCGACAAAGTATCTTGATGGTTCTTTTGCCGCTATTGCTTATGCGAGAATGGCAGATGCTAAGGCCTATGCCGGTGATAAAGCTTCTGCTGTGCAGTATTTTAGAAGAGCACTTGAAAAAGCCGGTACCAACGAAGACTTTATCATCGAAATCCTTAAAGAAATGAACAATGTGGTAGGATTTGATGAAACTGTGAAATGGTGCAATGAAAAAATTCAAAGTCAACCTGATTCACTTGCTGTAAATATTGCTCTATATAATCTTTACAGTATAAACCAGCAATACAACAAGGCTCTTGAGTATGCAGATAATTGCATTAGACTTACAACTGATAGCGACCAAGTTAAAACGCTAAGATTCAATAAAGCGACGCTCTTATATGCGGTATATAATAAGACGTCAGACAAGACATACCTTGAAAAAGCCATTAAAGAGTATGAAAGTCTACTTCAGAAAGAGCCGACAAATATAGCAGTTCTTAATAACCTTGCTTATATGCTGATAGAAAGCAATACGGACGTCGGTAAAGCACTTGAATATGCCGAAAGGGCCTATAAAACCTCGTCCAATAATGCAAATGTTATTGATACTTATGGCTATGTACTTTTGAAAAACGGCAAAGTAAAGGAAGCGGATGAGTATATGCAAAGAGCTCTGCAGCAGTATGAAAAGGACAAGATGAACGCTCCTATGGAAGTATATGAGCATATAGCGATGGTAAAGGAGAAATTAGGGCAGGATGCTGAGGCACTGGAAGCCTATAAGCGTGCGATGGAATTAGCAAGTAAAAATATTTCGCAAGAGGTCAAAAACAGGATATCGGCGGCAATCGAAAGGCTATCTTCTAAGAAGTAAATCGAGGGCTGCATAAATGTTCTGTTATGGGACCTTTAGTCTCAGCAGGTAAGTGATATGATGAATAACAAACAACCCGTGTCATCAGGTCATGGCCAGACGATGCGGCATCCAGGTTCGGCATTTGCCCCGGCGGCGATAGTCATAACGCCCAAAGAGATACTGGATATTCTTCGCCGACATGTTTTGCTTATAATTATTTTAACATTTTTTGGGGCCGTTGCAGGAACGGGTTTATGGGCCGTTCTTAGAAAATTTGATCCAAAATATACAGCAAGAACTTTTATCGAAGTATTATCTCCGGGACAGAGTGATCCTACACAAATCGGAGCGCCTCTTGCTGCAAAGGATATAGCATATGAATTCAGGTTTTCTAAGGCAACTTTGATTAAGCAGCAAAATATGTTCCAGGAATTGATTCGCAGGGATGCGGTGCGTGAGACCCAATGGTTCAAAAGTTTCGGGGACGATGTCCTGAAAGCTATAGACAATCTCGACAAAAATCTGGGGGCAATAGCGGACAGAAACAGTAGTTACATATTGATAAGTATGACCTGCGGTAATGCTGAGGAGTCGGCTCTTATTGTCAACCAAATGGTAGATTTATTTGTGAAATCGCAGCAGAGTACCGCGGAAACCGATATTAGCGGCAAGCTCCGTGATCTTAGCCAGCAGGAAAATGAACTTCGCAACAAACTTCAGAGTATTAGCAGTTCGCTTACAGATATTAGACGTTCATCGGGCATAACACAACTTGAGGGAGGAGGACAGGAAGGCAATTTTGCCCATACTATTACACAAAAATTAGGGAGTCTTGAAATAGAGAAAATGAAGCTTGAAGCTGATATCGAGCAGCTTCGTTCGAGCGTTGCAAATTTTGAAGAAAGAAAAACCACCGATGAAATAGTACAGCGTGATACTGAAAACGATCAGGTTGTTATGTCGCTTATTGAGAGAATAGCATCATTAGAGACGGAACTTGCAAGGTTGGAGACTAATTTTGGTGAAAATCACAGGGCAGTTCAGCAGTTACGTGAGGTCATACGTCAGACTATAGCAGAGAAAGACGCTCGAAGTAATTCAAAAGCTCTGCAGATTCGTGACTCCGATGTTACTACGGCCAAAGACCAGTTTGCAGTTATTACCAACCGTCTTGCAAAACTTGAAGAATTACGGGCACAGACGGAAAATGAGCAGAAAGAACTTGACAATACAAAGGCTACTTATGCTCAGCTTGTTTCAGACAGAGAAGAGACAAAGACTAAACTTTTTGCGATTCAGGAACAGATAAGCAAATATAATCTCATTAAACAAGATTCCGAAGCCTCAAAAGTTAAACCTGTTGGGCTTGCTCCTGTGCCATTGCGGTTGAGCTCGCCCCATATCGTCGTATATTTGCCGGCAGGCACTTTTCTTGGATTTATGTTTAGTGTAGGTTTGGCATTTCTTATAGAGTTCCTTAATGACCTGCTTCGAACGCCCAAAGATGTAATGAAGTATGTTAATATTTCGCTGCTTGGTATGGTTACGCACAAAGACCTCGATTCTAACACCAGCAAGGCCGATATGTGGAAAGTAGTAAGACAACTGCCAATGTCGATGATGAGCGAATGTTACAGGCAATTCAGAACAAATCTTAAAGTTTCTGTGGCCGCAGAAAGTCAACACGTCATTTTTATCACAAGCGGAAATGCCGGAGAAGGCAGAACAACAGTTGCGGTGAATACTGCAGCGGTATTTGCTGCGGAAGGCAGCAGGGTTCTATTAATTGATGCTAATTTCCGCAGACCATGTTTGGATAAAATCTTTCCAAATTCAAATGGCAGCCCTACCGGATTAGAAAATAAGGATAAAGGATTGAGTGGTTACCTTAACGGCAATTATAGTATTGAAGAAATTATCAGACCTACCGGACTGTCGGATACGGATGTTATAGACAGCGGTACTCTACCTAAAAATCCTGGAGAACTGCTCGGCGGTCGAAGAATGCTTGAACTTCTCGATTTCGCAAAGCAGCGTTATGAACGTGTAATAATAGACGGCCCTCCGATGCTTGTTAGCGATGCAAAAGCGATTGCCGCACTGGCAGATGGTACTGTGGTGGTATTCAATACAGCGATTACAAAACGCGGCACTGCACAACGTATTGTGCGTGAACTTAAAGAAATTAACCCCAATGTACTTGGTGCAATTCTTATTGGCGTAAGGCTCCTCAAGGGCGGTTATTTCGGCGAATTATTCGAGTCTTATCGGGAATATCAAAATTCGCACGTCGAACATCTGGCAGGGCAGGTTTCTTAAAACTTCTCGCACAATCATTTAATTCTTCAAGCAAAATCAGGGCGACAGAACGTGAACCTGTCTCCCGAAAATCACAATGCTTTATCAAATCATAACTTACAACAAAACAAAGAATCGCCCCAGCCCCCGTTTATCTGGGACTCCAATACCGACCTCAAGAGACGCCATACTAAATTTCAAGATAGCGGCTAAAATGAATCTTGTTTTAGTGTCAAAGGGTAAAAGAACAAAGGATTATATATCCTATTTCCTATTGAAATATTTTAAAATTCTTTGTTTTTGGGCGGGAATTTATGGTTTGGTGTCTTCACAATTCGCAGAGATTGACTTCTTTGGAGACATTGCCAAAATTAGGATTGCAGGCTGTCTTCCGCAATTATTTCTATTGCTCCTGCCATATCTGGGCAAACTCGGCAAAGTCTAGGAAGTTCACAATGCCATCATTATTGAAATCGCCTGGAATACCTTCACCGGTTTCAAGCCAGTTATCGCTCATCACGGCGACATCGCCCCAACTGATAAGACTATCGCAGTCAAGGTCGTAGATATTATCCGCTAAATAGCTCTGGTCTGTCTTGTCTTCAAGAACATTGGTATATGCTTTGCTATTCGGCTCGAAAGTATAATAGGCTTTACTGGGCGTTACTATACCGGACCAGTTGTTGCCAACCCAGACCTCGTAGTGGCCATCGGCATCGGTTATGTCTGAGCTGCCGCCGTTGTTCGCATCTACAACTACACCCGCTATTGGTATTTTACAAGCATTTTTAATGTAGCCTGTAATTTTATATATCAACGTGCCATGGAGTTCACCAACTGCAAAGTCACTGTTTAATGATGTCACACCTGTTGCCTGAATGCTTGTTGCTAACGGATTGGCTGTTGTCGGCGTTGTCCATGTTCCTGTGTCAAATTTCTTCACTACATATTTTGTCGGATCAGCACCGCCGATGACATCCGTCGGATCAAAGTTGAATGTTGCTGTGATATTGCCAAATGTCGCTATAGTGTTTTTCACCGTATAGTACCGGTCCAAGGTCTTACTGCTGTTCAAATCAGAGGTGGCAATCTGTGGGTGTATTCCCGGCGTCGTGCTTACCGTTATCGTACCTTCATTGACATCCCCAAAAAATTCAAGATTCACCGGTGTGTACTTTGCTGCATCTCCAATTGGGAACACCAGGTTCTGTAGTCCACTTATAATTCTCCTGGCTAATGGACCGTTTATATAGCTGGACGAACTGCCGCCGATGAGGGAGCCTTTCTCCTCGATTCTCAGCAGGTTTGTACCTGTCGTTGTAAGCTTTCCGTTTGTCAGTATTACTACCGTCCTGGTAGAAATATCCTGCTGTCTGCTAAGCGTTACCCCGGCAGGGTTGTTGATATTCATATTTACCGTAAAAGCTGAAACTGAGAATTTACCGGTGCCAGACCAATCTTGCGGGCTCGTGCCGACAAAATTAATACTTAAGCCCGGTGATGTGCCCGGATTCACACCATTCACATCATTCACATTGATGGTCCCATTATTCACAAAATTCCCTTTCAAGTTGATAATACCTTCAGGATAATTTGCAGTACTGTTTGAAGTAGTCTTAAGCATTACTTGGCTGGCCTGTCCGACAGTAAGGTCTCCATTAATATTAAATACAGCAGAACCTGTATGAGGTCCTGCACTCTCATAGAGGATGAGTCTGTTGTGAATATTATTACCGCTTAATAATACGCTCCCACCAATATTCCACGTGCAGCTTGCAGTAGTTGGGTTGCTTTGATTTACTGCTGTGATTATTCCGGTTCCGGATAGATTGACATTTCCTGCAATATTATGAATATTTGTCCCGGAAACAGTTCCTATACCTCTTAATGTGTTATTAAGAATACTTAAATTGCCGGCTACGGTTATGTTTATATTTGGATGGAGTGAATAATCTGGAATGTCAAATATGAGATTTCCGAAAGTCGGATTGACCCAGATTTTCGGAACGATAGTATTGAATTCAATAGTGCTTGCAGGGTCTAATGACCAGGATGAACCTGGAATAGGCCCCCCGGCAGTTATGGTAAGCTTAGTACCTGCATTCATTGTCAGGTTTGCACAACTGCCCGCTGCCGCAAGCGTCACAACATCGTTTCCTTGAATAATAACATTGTCTATCGCCGTGGGAACAACTCCTCCTATCCATGTTGTGTCTGTATTCCAATCACCTCCGCCTGTTCCATTGCTGCTGATCGTGGTTGCCGCCACTTTAGTAACTACCGACAAGTGCAACATCAAGCCCATAAATAACAAAAAGATGTATTTATTCAGACTGGAAAATTTAGGTTGGTTTTTTTGCCTTCTCGATAGAAAATTATCTATTACTCCACGTGTCAGCGTTTCCATTCCTTAGTCCTCCTTTGCGCATTTAATAGAAAAAATAGAAAAAATCGACTTTTACCTTCGATATTGGTCCAATATCACTACTCACCGGCAAAAATTGTTAAAGGAGATTGATGAACAGCCGAGAAAAAGCCTTTTTCTATTCCTCAGCAAAATCGTACTAATACTAAAGTGTCCGAGCTTATTCTGTCAACAAAAAATAGAACGTACCATATAATTTTTTGTTAAACTGAGTACAACCTCAAAGGTGTTCAAACTCTCAACTTTTGCGTTCTTTAAAAGTTTTGTAGTTTCTTTTCGTAAGCAGGTTTGTAAGGCAAGGAAACCCCATTTTCAGAAAGAGAATGCCCGCATTTTCAGCGGGGAAATCGGGGCGACAGGACTTGAAATTGTCTCCCGAAAATCACAATGCTTTATCAAATCATGACTTACAAGATAATCAAGAAGCGGTACTGGCCAAAAACTGCCCAAAAGATAAGGTTGCAGAGATATCACTAATACTTCCAGGAATTTATGAATCTACTCACTCTTTTTATAATATTTAGCTTCGTGGTCAGAGAGCTTTTTCTCTTCAATCATGGTGTGAACCCGCTGGATATCGACGTCCCGCGGCCGGCCAGATGAAATTGTTTGCGTTTTGGTATCCGTGCCTGGCGGTAAAGTGGAGGATGATTTTGTTACAGGTATCGCTGCCGCTGGAATGGATTCGGCAGGCTTGCTGTAAATATATAAATAGATAGCTAATATCAAAATCGCACATATTAAAATTGCGGCCGGCAGGAAACGAGTCGGCAGCGAGTATTCCGTTTTTTGGGGAGATAAGTCCTTTTGCGATTTCAGATTGTTGCCGGTTTTAAATGACTGAAACAAGACTGCCGGCAAATTAGCTAAGATAAGTGCGATAAATACCAATATTGTTGCATTTGTTCCAAGCACCGGCACAAGGGCAAGGCCGGTTATCAGGCTGCCCGCTGATGCGCCAATATGGTCTGCAATTTCAAGTTTTGCACCGGCAAAACCTGTTTCAAGGCCGCTTTCGGCAAACTGTTCTGCGGCGATTGGAAAATACGCGCCGCTGCACAGGCCGCAGAGGAAAAAAATTGCCGCGAAAGTCCAATGCGTCCAGAAATCAACGGGCAGCAGGGCGATGGCGATGAGCAGAACCGCGTGAATTGGAATCGCGACAAATAGTTTTTGATTTAGACTGCCCGGCGAGTATCGAATCAATGCGGCGCCGGTAGTAATGCCAATCATAAATAAAGACGAGATAGTGCCGATGTGCAGATACAAGGAGCCGAAGCGGGTCTGATAGAGATACATCAGGACGATTGTTGTGCCGATGCCGAGCCAGCCGGCGGTGAAAACCAGAAAACTGCTATCGAGACTTGAGACACTATTTTGATTTCGCGAGCGGATGATATATAAAAGCCGTAAAATGACGAAAATAAAAATGGGAATTAAAAATATGGTAACGCCGGTCGATGCGAGGAGTTTTACGATTTTTGTAACGGGGGCGCCGGATTGTTTTGAGGCGAGCAATAAACTGTAAAGATTGGTCAGGGGTCTTGAATCAGTGTTTATAAGCAAGTTCTGCGGCAAATCGGCGTCATTATAATTTTCCATTGCGGCGGCGGCACGGTCGGGCAGATAGACCGAAAGCAGAGCCGGCGGAGTGAATACGGCAGAGGCATTTTTAATACCTGCGAAACGGTCGCGCAGTATGCCGGGGACACCTGTAAGATTGTAGGAATCAGACGCGATGAACCAACTGTCGTCGCCGGTCGTTAAGACAAAATGCGAGAAAACTTTTTCGAGTGTCGATTTTATCGAAGCACCTAGGTCAATCAATTCCGTGCCCATAATATTTTCGCCGGCGGTAACTCTGACAGCGACAATGCCGTCTGCGGCAATTGATTTTTTCAGTTGCTGATAAAATTCGACGGTGAAATAACGGTTCAGGACGGAACTTGTTACCTGCGGCAGATTGATAATCACGATGTCATAATCGTTTTTTTGGCCGGACAATTGGGTGCGGATGTCGCCGGGAGGACATACAAGCCGAGAATCTTTAGTCTTGAACTGAGGCGGCAGGAATTTATCGACCTGCTGAATATATTGATTATCGCAGTGGGCCCAGGTCACCTGCTGAATCTGAGGCAGATTAAGAAATTCATAGCAAAGGCCTAGGCCGGAGCCGATGACGAGAATATTTTTGGCGTCGGGTTTTTGGGACAGGGCGATTGCGGCGATTCTGCCGGTGGTTTCCCTGTCGGGGATTGCTTCGGCAGTGCTGCCCTGGCTGATGACGACCCATTGACCGCGGTAGGTGCCGTAAAGATATTCGGCCTGGGCGGTTTGAAACGAGCCTGTCATCGCTTCGGGGGGCAGTAATTTCGACCATTTTACAGTTTGGAGATAGCGGTTTAAAGCCTTATCGGTACCGGCGGCAAGAAAAAGTAGGATGCAAAGGGCAAGGACTAATGCAAAAATGGGTTTTGGTTTTGAATTCTTATTAACGAGGAATAATGCGAATGAAATTAAAAAAGCGAGCAGGAAGAAAATAGTTATGGAGCTTTCACCGACGGCGAGCAGAACGGTTGCGCCGATTCCGCCGAGAAATGCGCCCGCTGCTTCGATAATGTAAACGTTTGAAACAGGGAAACGGCTTGAGCTTTGAATCCATCGGCAGGCGAGCGGGAAAAATACGCCGGTGATAATACTGATGGGGGCATTGACAAGCAACGAAAGAGAAATCATCTGGCGAATGGAAAGCAGAGTGTATGAGCTAACGGAAGCGATATGGCGGGCATGGACGATTAATAAAAGCTCAAGAATAAAAGTGGGAATGTATGCGAAGAATAAAAGGTCGATATTTTTTTGCAGGCTGTCAGTGATTTTACAGGAGCGATACGCAAAAGCTGCCCCCAGGCCAATCCAGAAAAACCACGACGCAAAAAACAGGCCGACACTGATATCGCTGCCCTGGAACGTTGTGATAAACTCACGAAAAAGCAGAGTTTGTGCGGCAATGGTGAAAAGGCCATAACAGAATATTAAAAAATAGCGAGCGAACTTCATTTTTCGGCTTCACCAAAGACTTCAGCCTGGAATGTGAGAAATTCGGCGTCATGCTGCCATGCATCTGAGGACAAGCCGGCCTTTAGAGACAGATTTTTAAGCATTTCCTCACGGCTCCAGTTCTGCTCCGTCGCTACCTGCGGCAGAAAAACAGCGGAACGTGTGCCAATCTTCAAAACAACTCCGTCGATTCCAACCCTGATGTCTTCGGCTGAAGCAACCGGCTGCGGGACTGTCAAAACAGATATTTCTATTTTAATGTCCTTTAATTCATCAGAGACGACCGGAACAAATCGCGAGTCTTTGCGGGCAGCCATGAGAGTGTTGTAAATTACGGAATTATACAGCGACTGGCGAGGAAAGGTATCGCCGATGCAGCCTCTTAACTGATAATTCTTGTGGGAACCCGGTGCGGCGGAACCCATGATTTTATATAGAGTAACAAATGCGGCACCTTTAGCTTTCAATCGGTCGCTGAAGTTTGCATCATATATTTTAGGCATCGGATTTTTTCCCACAAGATTTATAAGAATGTATCTGGCGAGAGTCAGAAGCTGCTTTTCATCATCCTGGGTTAATCCTGTAACACTGCTTTGCTGTTTAACGGGCAAAGGTTTCGACCACTGACCTGAAAAAGCAATCGAGAAATAACTGACAGAGTTGTTGAAATCGCCGGTCAATTGGCCTGAAGTGGCGTAGTTTATTAACTGCGGCAGCGATGATTTATCGAGCATCGAAAGCAATATTGAAATCGGAATATAGCCGCAGATTGTCGCGCCGGTTTTCTTTCGATAATCCATAAATCCGTTGCTGTCTATTTTTTCAATAAATTTATATGCGCCCATATCGAGGTCTTTTAGCCGCTGGGAGATGTTATCCTTGAAAGGCACATAGTCGTAGTTTGAGCCATAATGAGTAAAATCGGAACTGGCGATTATCAAAGTGTCATTGTCAATCATACTTTTAAGAATCGAAGCAACTTTGGAAATTGTTTGCGGTGAGCATTGGCCGGCAACAATTGGCACGACTTTAAAATCCTTCTGTGTAAACTGCAGCAGCGGAATTTGTATTTGTGTGCTGTGTTCGCGGTCGTTTGCCTGCGGAATTACCTTAAACTGCGGAAAGGTCAAGAGCTTATTAATAAATTCAGTATCAATCGTAACCTGGCCCAGAGGCGACTGATAAATTGCTGCCTGCGGGACGCCGAGCACATCTTCAATCGGGGTATAATGCGAAGGGCCGATGACAATGATTCGTTTGTATTGTTTGCCAATGGTCTGAATCCCCATGGCAGCAGTTCGGCCGGAATATTGATAACCTGCATGAGGCAGTATCAGTGCGATAGTATCTTCGTCAGGTTTGACGTCGGATTTTTGGAAAAGCTTTGCAATGTCATTTTTTAATGTGTTGGCA
The DNA here is from genome assembly GCA_003142595.1 of Phycisphaerales bacterium. GTDB lineage: Bacteria > Planctomycetota > Phycisphaerae > Sedimentisphaerales > UBA12454 > UBA12454. The sequence goes on along the minus strand of PLMU01000006.1, from coordinate 259,687 downwards.
TCGGCCGGATACCATTGGCCTGCTAGTGTTGAATTGAATATAACTTGTTTATCAGGGGCTGATAACACTATAGATGTGTTCAATAGGATGACTGCCGTAATAAAAAATATTATTTTTTTCATTTTAACCGCTCCATTTTTCCTGAGTATTAATATCTGATAAGGGTTTTACAGTACCCGGATACGTTTTGTGCCGAAGGGCATAGATGAATTTTCGAGGTGAAACTTTTTCGCCTAAAAAATACGCAGCAATAGCAAAAGCTGAAGCTGTTTTTAGAACAAATTGGATAAATTGGCGTCGTGTCATTTCCAAACTCCGTAAATTTCTTTGCCGCAGGATGGGCAGGTTCCATTTTTCAGCTGATTTTTCAAGACTGTAAAGCCGCTTCGCTCGATGAGCAGAGTTTTGCAGCCGGGACAATAGGTATTTTGGCCTTCTTTGCTGGTGATGTTGCCGATATAAACGTATTGCATTCCTTCGCTAAACGCTATCTGGCGGGCAGTGTCGAGAGTTTCGGCAGAGGTCGAAGGCAGATATTGCATTTTGTATTGCGGATAAAACCGCGAGAAATGCAAAGGCGTATCGGCGCCAAGATTAGACTTTACCCAGCGGGCAAGAGTGCGAATCTGCTCGGGACTGTCGTTGAGAGTTGGGATAACAAGATTTATAACTTCAAGATGAACGCCGCTTGATTTTGTCAGAACAAGAGAATCGAGAACAGGTTTTAAAGTTGCCGAGCAGATGTCTTTGTAAAAATCATCAGACATTGATTTAAGGTCTATCCTGGCGGCATCTACGAATTTAAGAAGCTGCTTCAAAGGTTCTTTATTTATGTATCCTGCGGTAACGAGCGTGTTGCGGAGGCCGGCGGCTTTTGCAAGTTTTGAGCTGTCCAATGCGTATTCATAGTAAACTACGGGGTCGGTATATGTATAGGATAACGATGGGCAATTATTGCTTTTGGCAAGTTCGACAAGTTTATCGGGGGGACAAAAAGCAGCCTGGCTGTCTTCGGGATTGAGCTGCGAGATTTCCCAGTTCTGGCAGTTTTTGCAGTGAAGATTGCAGCCGACAGTTGCCAGCGAAAAGGTGCTTGTGCCGGGCAGAAAATGAAAAAATGGTTTCTTCTCTACTGGGTCAATATGCATCGAGCAGGGATAGGAATACACAACTGTTCGCAAAATGCCGTCAATGTTTATTCTTACCCGGCATCCGCCACTTTGGCCAGGATTAATAAAACACTGTTTCGGACATAATTGGCATTGAATTTTCAATAGATTCAACTCCCGCCATTGTTTCAGCGGAAAAATCGGGGCGACAGGACTTGAACCTGCGACCTTCGGACCCCCAGTCCGACGCGCTAGCCAAACTGCGCTACGCCCCGCAAACTCTCATTTTAGCCTTTAAGTTCCAGAAAACAATCATTATTTCTGCAAGGCGTATTTTAGTACTTCCTGGACTTTTTTGACAAAGACAAATTTCATTCCTTTTTTCGCCTCTTTAGGCACTTCAACCATATTCTTCTTGTTCCTGAATGGCAGAATGACCATCTTGATCCCAGCCTGCTTAGCGGCAAGAATTTTTTCCTTCAAACCGCCAATAGGCAAAACATGCCCCTTGAGAGTTATTTCACCTGTCATTGCAACTTCAGGTTTGGCAGGAGTGTTTGTCAAAAGCGAAACAATAGAAGTAAATATCGCTGTGCCGGCACTGGGGCCGTCCTTGGGGACTGCGCCAGCAGGGACGTGTATGTGAAAATCCTGCTTTGCAAAACGCGTCGGATTAATGTCGAAACTTTTGAAGTTCTCCTTCACAATTGAAAAGGCAGCCTGTGCGCTTTCCTTCATCACCTCGCCAATCTGGCCGGTAAGAATAAGCCCACCCTTGCCCGGCATCGACGCGGACTCCACAAACAGAATTTCGCCGCCATACGGAGTATATGCAAGACCGGTAGCAACGCCCGGCACAGCTGTCCGCATCGCAAGCTCGGATTCGTGCCTTATGGGGCCGAGAATTTTATACAACTGCTCTTTCGAGATGGTTGTCGAACGGGTTCGTCCCTTGGCAACCTCTGTAGCGACTGAACGGCAAATGGCCGCAATGTTCCGCTCAAGATTGCGAACGCCCGCTTCGGCAGTATAACGGCGAATAATCTCGCTGGCAGCATCGTCGGTAATCTGGAGCTTGTTTTCGCCCAGGCCGTTCTCGGTCAATTGACGCGGAATGAGATACTTCTTTGCGATATTCAATTTCTCATTTTCAGTGTAACCCGGCAGCTCGATAATCTCCATTCTGTCCATCAGGGCAGGGGGGATAGGTTCAGTATAATTTGCTGTGCCGATAAACATAACACTGGAAAGGTCGAACGGCTGGTCAAGATAATGGTCGGTAAAAGTATTGTTCTGCTCCGGGTCGAGCACCTCCAGCAGAGCACTGGCGGGGTCTCCCCTGAAATCGGCACCGATTTTGTCCATTTCGTCAAGCATAAATACCGGATTTTTACTGCCGCATTTTCTCAGCTCCTGCAGGATTCTTCCCGGAAGGGCACCAATATATGTTCTTCGATGTCCCCTGATATCGGCCTCATCTCTAATTCCGCCAAGGGAGATTCTTATGAATTTTCGCTGCATTGCGCGAGCGATAGATTTGCCAAGACTTGTTTTGCCGACGCCGGGCGGACCAACAAAACATAAAATAGGGCTTTTGCCGGCTGGGTTGAGTTTTTTTACGGCCAGGAATTCAAGGACCCGTTTTTTAACTTTATCAAGGCCGTAATGGTCTTTCTCCAGTATTTTTTGTGATTTTTTGATGTCCAGAGAATCAACAGTGCTTATATCCCACGGCAATTCGCATATCCAGTCAAGATATGTTCTGATTACGCCGTAGTCCGGGGAGGCCTGCGGTGTTTTGGTCAGGCGGTCAAGCTCGGAAAATGCCTCAGCCTCGACTGCTGCAGGCATCTTTGCCTTTTTGATTTTCTCTTTGAGGTCCTTTAGGTCTTCGGTTCTTTTGTCGTCCTGGCCGAGCTCGGTCTGAATGGCCTTTAGCTGTTCCTGCAGGAAGTATTCACGCTGGTTTTTCTCGACGGACTGTTTGACTTGGCCCTGGATTTTATGACTTAATTCGAGAACTTCCAGTTGATTGGCAAGGACGAGAGAAATTTTTTCAAGCCTCTTTTTTGCATCAAGCTCTTCGAGAAGCTGCTGCTTTTCCGGGATTGCAATGCTGAGATTAGCGGCCAGAAAATCGGCAAGAGCAGAAGGGGTCTCAATATTCTCAAGAAGAATAGAGGCTTCTTCCGGCACGTTTGGACTAAGATGTATTACTTTATTGGCTGCGTCACGGACGCTTATCATCAGTGCCTTGAGCTTTTTTGTAATTTTGGTTTTAGAAGTAAGCGGCTGAATTTTGACTTTAAGATAAGGCTCTTCGGAAACAACCTCTATAATTTTGAATCTTATCAGGCCGTGCACGATAACGTTGACCGAGCCCTGCGGGAGTTTGACGACTTTTAGAATCGAAGAAGCAGTGCCGATTTTGAAAATGTCGTTTATGGTCGGGTTGTCGACACTGGAATTTTTTTGTGTGACAAGTCCAATTACGGCATCGCCGGTTTTTGAGTCTTCAAGCAATTTCTGGCTCTTGAGGCGGCCGACGGCAAGCGGCATAACTGTGCCGGGGAATACAACGGCATTGCGGACCGGCAGAATGCCAATGACTTCGGGGAGTTTTATTTCCTTTGGCTCTTCAGATAAGCTGGGCTGGCCGCCTTCAAAAACAGGGTCAATGTTTACAATGTCAATTAGTTTTAATTTTTCGCTCATAAAAATCCACGTATTAAAGCGTGGATTTTATCTTATAACGAGCGAATATAAAAGCTAAATTTTTAGCATCTATAAGTCTATATAGGAATTATGCTTCCAATAGACGGCGGCTAAGTAAAATTAGAACCGTATTTTGTAGGTGACGCCCACAACCAGCGGTTCTTCAATCCAAGAGGTTTTGTCCGCGTAGACGTTTTTCTGACCGGACGAATACGCATATCTTTTGTTGCCTCCAAAAACCGGGATATTTTGGACAAATACCATAAAGTCTGCTGATTTATTGACATGCCAGGTTAATGAAACGTTGGCTTTGACCTCAGCACCAAAGGCATCCTGGTCTTTAATTTTTTGAATGCTCGCGGCATCTCCACCGGCTCTTTCAAATGCTTCCAAGCCGTCTTTATAACCCTGAAAGCCCCAAAAGGCCATCATATCTCCGTGAAGGGTAATCTTCTTCTCGAGGAGGTCAATATTAGTATAAAGTTTCGTCGCCTGGTTAGCCCAGTTACTTAAGTCGTTTCCTTGTGACCCTATCTTAATGGTACTATCGGAGTAATCTGAATAGCTGATACCGGAGCCTGTAACACCTTTGGCTAATTTAAAGGACAGTTGTTTCGCAAGCGAATGATTTATTCCTAAAGTGACGTTGTCTTTCTGATATTTTACTTCAGCTTCTATTCCGAAAAGTTCCAGTGTTCCAACAGGAGCAGCGGCTCTCACGTTGGTAGCCCCATTCCATGCAATAGCCTTATCCTTACTCCAGTAGGCAGACGTCTGGACGAACCAGCGGTCGTTTAGTTTTTTCGACCATATGAGTTCGAGCATATCGAGTTTTTCAGGGAAGTTGGTTTTCCCACTCTTATTGTTTATGTATAATTCATCCAGGGTATTCATTCGGACGGACCGCTGGATAATAAACTTCAGGTATTCATCTTTTTTAAGTTCATGAATCAAGGCCAACCGCGGGGAGAACATATAATGGGTATAAGTATCTTTATCGAAACGGCCGGACAATATCATCGTTGTCTTCGGAGTTAATTCCATATTCAATTCGCCGATAAAGGCATGGTTCAAAGATTCAAATCCATTGCCCACAGGATAGTATTTGTTATTCGATGAAGTGTACTTTATCTGTCCGATAGTGGTGTCGGATCCATAGGCCTCTGAAGATGGACCACTGATGATTCCATATTCGCTACCAAGCCGCAGTCCATTGTCTTTATTTTTTCCCCATGACGGGCGGATGAGGTTGTAACTCGTCTCAAAGCCCAATGCTCCCTTGATTTTTTTATCTTCCGGCTTGTAATTTAACATAAACTGAGCAGAATATTTCCACTCCGAGTACATCATGCCGTAATTTAGCAGATTGTTTTGTGGGTCACCGGTAACGGCATACTTTTGTTGAATATCGCGTATATCAGTTGAACTAAGACCGAACGTCGATTTCAATTCCCAGTCTTTGTTAATAGTGTGTTGATTTTCCAGAGCAAGTTGAAAATAACGGAATTGCGACAGGTAAAGGTCTTCATACTGACCATTAACGAGAATTTGTCTCGCAGATCCCTGCATTACCTGAGAAGATTCAGTTGCATAACGAGCCCAGAATCGCCATTCGTCATGGAATTTAATATCGAGATGCGCTTTTATTTGAGGCTGGTTAAAGTAATCTCCCATATATGTGGCAGGTGGCGCGGCGCCGTAAGCAAAGTTTTTGCCGAGATAACCAGCTCTAGGTACATTAGCTACTCCGTTTACCGTTCCCTTGTCGCTGCCAAAGATGTCCGGGCTTTTGATTCCTGACGTGTCAACAACGCTGAAATAGGTGTAAAGTTCGAAATCATCTTTGACACGTCCGTAGCTGACATAATTGCCAACACTGTTGTATTTGCCCCAGTATGATCCGCCGAATTCAAGGCCGGGGGCCTGTTTGGCACTTTTGGTGTAGATATTGATAACACCGCCGATTGCGCCTGGCCCATAAGTAACCGAGCCGGGACCACGCACAACTTCAATGCGGTCAATATCGCTCAATTCCCAGTTCAATAACTCCAGACGAGCACCGTATGTCGATTTGATATTGACGTTTATACCGTCGACATTGACCAGAAATTTGTATGGTTTGTCGGCGATTATTCCGCGCATACCTATTTCGGGGCCCATGCTGTGATTCAGATATAGCATTCCGGGGACGTAAATTTCCATCAAATCCAATATGTTCCGTGCAGGTGTTACGGCAATATCTTCAGAAGTGATGACAGTCACGCTGGCAGGAGTTTTCAATATGTTTTTTTCAGTAAGAGTAGCAGGGGCGTAAACTCCAACATCCATTAACTGCTCAAGCGACATATTGAATAGATTTGAATCCGAGGTGTCAGCGCCAAAAGCGTCAGACGTAACAGCCATAACGATTAACGCGGACGCAATGATATTGATGACCGGTCCCAATCTGTGGATTTTGTCCTTTGTGTTACACATATTAAGATCTCTCCAATATTTAACCCAACAATATTACGACTGTGTATAATATCGTCTTAATAAAGGGGTTAATTAAATAAATATTATGTGGATAATGAATAAATAATAAAAAAAAAAAGAACATATTATAAAGCCACATTTTGTGAATTTCTAAACCGCGTTATCAATACTGATAACGCGGCTCAATGAAATTTAGAGATGAAAGATGAAGACTGATAAAAATCAGATTGATGCTAAAACAATTATTAAGTTCTAAAATATAATGCCTCAAAATGTCGAAAAACCTCGTTCCCAGTACTGATAACGGGCTTTTTGGTAAAATTCGCGATATCCGATGACATATCAGACAAAAGAAAAATAAATAATAATTACAATACCATACCTGTATAAAATTTTTTTAAAATAATAAAAGTCCCCAGTTAGGAGATGTGTCCAGACGCATATCCGTTGAGATTGCTTTCAATAAAATCGGTATTACACAAACGCCCGATAAGTTTTCCCTTTATGTAAATTTTACGCGTTTTTTTGAGATAAACCGATATTTCATTAACAAGCATCTAATTTATACCGATTTTGGGGGTACAGGTAATATATGAAAAAGATCACTGTGATTATATAAAGGTGGTTAGTTAACTTCGAATGAAAATAAGAGTATACATCTTTATATTTGTAATTTTGACTATGCTTGCGGTGCCTCAAGCGTATGGCGATTCTGCATCCACCCGCGAATACCAGGTTAAGGCGGCATTTCTGTATAACTTCATTATGTTCGTTGATTGGCCGGCGGAAAAAATGCCGGCTGCCAGTGAACCAATAATCATAGGCATTATTGGCAAAGACCCATTTGAAAACGCATTTGAACCTGTAAAAGATAAACAGGTTAACGGCAGAAAAGTCGTTGTAAAACGATTTAAGGGACTCGAGGAGATAAAGAAATCAGATAAGGCCGGGATGGATAAGGAATTCGAAGAAATCAGAAAATGCCATTTATTGTTTATATGCAGTTCGGAGAAGGCGGTTGCAAAAGAAATAGCAGATTTGGTTAAAAACAATAATGTCCTGATAGTTGGCGATATGCCCGGATTCCTCGAATCCAGCGGCGGTATTATTAATTTCGTTCTTGAAGAAGAAAAAGTCAGATTTGAAATAAGCCAGACTAACGCAGAACAATCCAAACTTCAAATCAGGTCGCAGCTTTTAAGGCTCGCCAAGAGAGTAATTGGAGAAAAATCTTCTCAGGAGTTAAAAAATTAATATATGACTATTTTCCGAAACATGACGATTAAATACAAGCTGATGACGATAGTCATAGCGGCATGCACAACCGGACTTGTGCTGGCGGGGATAGCATTTCTGGGCTGGGAGCGGAACTCGATTCGCAACAATATGGTGAAGGTTATGTCAGCTCGCGCAGCAATGCTATCGGAAAATTGTAAGGCATCCCTGACATTCCAGGACAGCAAAGATGCCGAAAAAGTACTACAAGCGCTTCATGTGGATTCATCTATGATATTGGGCAGTATTTATAATGGAAATAATGAGCTATTCGCGACTTATTATCGAGATAAAAATACAAATCCTGTGACGCCAACCGAGTTCAAGAAGGCCTCAGTTGTTTTCGACAATGACTCACTGATAGTATTTGCACCCATTATCCTCGACAATGAAATAATAGGCACAATCTGTCTTCAGTCAGATTTGAATTCTATACACGAATCGTTAATGCACGGCATCCAGATAATTATAACCGTTATTATTATTTCATTACTGGCGGTATTTCTTGTGTCGGCACGGCTTCAAGCGGTAATTTCCACGCCGATTTTAAGTCTGGCCGGTGTGGCAAAAGCTGTTTCAGAAAAGAAAGACTATTCAGCCCGTGCTGTAAAGCAAAGCGACGATGAGATTGGTTCGCTTATCGACGCTTTCAATGAAATGTTGGAGCAAATTCAGGAACGAGACTCCGAATTAATCGTTGCCAAACAGGAATTGGAAGTGAAAGTCGAAGAGCGCACCGTAGAGCTCAGTAAAGCCAATGAGCAGATGACGAAGGAAATCACCGACCGCAGGAAGGCACAGGAAGATTTAACGCAATTATTGTCTTTGCATAGCGCGACACTGGAGTCAACCACGGATGGCATCCTTGTTGTTGACCTAAACGGAAAAGTTGCCAGCTATAATCAGAAGTTCCTGCAGTTGTGGCAGATTTCTGAAAGCCTGGCTGCAACGAAAGATTTTGACAAAATACTTACATCTGTGCTGGACCAGTTGATAAATCCTGAAAAATTCATATCAGAAGTTAAAAGATTATATTCAAATCCTCTGGCGTCATCGCTGGACATTGTTGAATTCAAGGACGGCAGGGTATATGAAAGATGCTCTCAGCCCCAGAGAATCGACAATAAGGTAGTAGGCAGGGTATGGAGTTTCAGAGATGTCACGGACAAGAAGATAGCCGAACGTGCCCTGAAAGAGTCCAAACAGATGCTGCAGATTGTTATGAACAACATACCGCAGTTCATATTCTGGAAAGACAGGAATCTGACTTACCTCGGCTGTAATTCCAATTTCGCAAAAGCCGCAGGGTTTAGTAAACCTGAGGAAGTAGTGGGAAAAACGGATAATGACCTTGCCTGGAAAAAAGAAGAGGCGGCTTCTTACCGTGAATACGACAACAAGGTTATGGATACCAATATGCCTCAATATCATATTATTGAACAGCAGAAACAAGCCGACGGAAAACAGGCGTGGATTGATACAAACAAGATACCGCTGCATGACGCAAACGGTAATGTAGTCGGAATCCTGGGCTCATACGAGGATATTACTGACCGTAAGAAAGCGGAAGAAGAGAAGGAAAAACTCAACCATGAGCTTGAAGAAGCCAACCAGGAAATGAAGAACTTCGTCTATATAGCATCACACGACTTACGTGAGCCATTACGGAAAGTGGCGGCATTCGGCGATATGCTGCAAAAATCTCTTGGTGGAAAACTTGAGTCTGAAGACGCTGAAAACCTGCAGTTTATGATAGATGGTGCTCAGCGAATGAATAAAATGATTGAAGGATTGCTTGTATATTCAAGGGTGAGCACAAAAACGAATCCGCCGGAGGTTGTCGACCTTAATGAAATTGTCAAACAGCTCCAGCAGCTTGAACTGTCGATAGTACTGCAGGAAAAACAGGTAGCAATGGAAATACCTGAGTCTCTGCCATCAGTTGCGGCAGACCCTGTTCAGATACGCCAGCTTATGCAGAACCTCATTGCCAACGGTATTAAATACCAGGCGAAGGGCAATATTCCACGCATAACTATAACCAGCAAATCTGCCGGCAACGGTACGGTAAGGATAAATGTAACGGATAACGGCATAGGCATTAAGCCCGAGTATCAGCAGGCGATATTCGTTATGTTTAAGCGTCTGCATTCGAGAAGCGAATACGAGGGAACAGGAATTGGGCTGGCCGTCTGCAAGAAGATTGTAGAACGTCATGGCGGACAAATTGGCATTGAATCGGAATACGGCAAAGGCTGCACGTTCTGGTTTACAATGCCTGTTGCGGTAACAGCAAAAGTTGTGGAAAATAAAATTAATGTATGAATATGAAAGACCGGAAGGTCTGATGATAAAAGTAGATTAGAAATGAAAAGGGTATTTGAAGAATAAAAAAGCATCTTGATTCTGGTGACGGTGACGGTGCCGGTTAATAAAGGATCGGCAACGGCAGACTGAATTCGCAGCGGAATGTGAATTTACAAAGTTGAAAGGGATTAACATGGAAAATGAACAGAAAGAATTGACAGTTCTGCTGGTAGAAAATGAACCAGGCGACCAAAAGCTGATTAAAATTGCTCTTTTAAACCAGAATGAAAAAGTTAAGCTGAAAATTGTTTCAAGCGGCGAGGCGGCGTGGGATTATTTGCGGATGTGTATGACAGATTCTCACTGGTATCCCAAACCCGGACTGATATTGCTTGACCTGGGTATGCCCGGAATGGGCGGCAAGGAATTCTTGAAACAAATCAAGGCAGATGAAAATTTATGTTCGATACCGGTTATAATTGTAACAACATCGGATATTGAAACCGATATTGAGGAATGCTATGCGATGCATGCTGCCGGTTATATTCAGAAGTCAGCAACGCCGCAGGAGTTTAACGATATTATTCAAAAGATGGCTCATTATTGGTTTTCAACGTCAACACTGAATAGCCGAGTTTAAAGAATAATAGAATATCTGGAATAATCAGGAGTTAGATATGAATATATATAAAGCAGTAACAATAATGTTAGTCGAAGATGACCCTGGCGACCAGAAACTAATAAAGACGTCGCTTAATAGTCAGCGTATAACGAATACGCCGGTGGTCGCAAGCAGTGCTGAAGAGGCGCTGGCATATCTGGAAAAAGGCAAAACGGATGGGAGCATTTCAATGCCCGATTTGATTTTGCTGGACTTAAATATGCCCGGTCTCGGCGGCAGGGAATTCCTGAGACTGATTAAGTCAGACCCGCAGCTTGAGACTATACCGGTTGTCATTCTTACGACAAGCGAATCTGATAAAGATATACTTGAAAGTTTCAGGCTTCAGGCGGCAGGCTATATCAAAAAGCCTGTGGCGCTGGCTGATTTTCAGGAAATAATGCAGACGTTAAGCGATTATTGGTTTACAGTATGCAAACGGATAACCCATGAGCCAAACAAACAAGATACTAAATGTTTTACTTGTTGATGATGACGCGTTAGACCGCAGACTTGTCGGGCTGGTTCTGGTCAAGGCTGCCGGCTTGATACGTTTCAACATTAACTATGCGCAAACATTAACAGAAGCAATGGAAAAACTCGCAGTGCCGGGCTTTGATATTGTTCTTCTGGACCTTAACCTTCCCGACAGCAGAGGAACCGAAACGGTACAAAAAGTATCCCAGCTCGTGCCGGACGTTCCGATTGTTGTGCTTACCGGACTCGATGATGAAGATGCGGGCCTGGAAGCGATAAGCGGCGGTGCCGAGGATTATCTTGTCAAGGGCAGCGGTCTTGAATATACGCTTACCAAAACGATAAGGTATGCCATCGCGAGAAAGAAATCAGAGGCAAATCTTCGAGAAACGAAACAGCAGCTTGAACTGATGAACGCCAAGCTGATAAAAGTCACTGAGACTGCTACTAAGATGGCGGCTGAAGCTGATAAAGCTAATACCGCCAAAAGCCAGTTTTTGGCTAATATGAGTCATGAAATCAGGACGCCGATGAATGCCATCATTGGCTTTGGCGAGGTTCTTTCCGAAGAATCGATGACGGACGAGCAAAAAGGTTATGTCAAACTTATACTCGACAGCGGCAGACATCTTCTGGGGCTGATAAACGATATTCTTGATTTTTCGAAAATTGAAACAGGCCGGATAAAAGCCGAAAGTGTTGAATGTAATATTCCCGAACTGCTCGCAAATGTAGAATCCCTGATGCTGCCGGCCGCAAAACAGAAAAATCTTGAATTAATGATAATCAGCACATCGGACATTCCTCAAATGATTGTAACCGACCCTTTAAGACTGCATCAATGTCTCATTAATCTTGTCAGCAATGCGATAAAATTTACTGAAAAGGGAAGTATAAAACTCACAGTTCAGCCGGTCACAAAAGAACAGAAACAATTTATAGAGTTTAAGGTGATCGATACGGGTATTGGAATATCGTCCGACAAGCTGGAAGCGATTTTCGACGCATTTACGCAAGGTGATGGCAGTACAACGCGAAAATATGGCGGCACTGGACTGGGTCTGACGATAACGAGACAGGTTGCCAACCTGATGGGCGGCGATGTAAACGTTATAAGCGAGGTGGGAAAAGGTTCAACCTTCACATTGACTGTACCCGTCAATACAGTACCGGACGAGAAACAGGAAAGCGGGCATCTTTCTCAAACGCAGGTACAAAAAAATAATTTGCATCACGAAGATGAAGAATTTAACGGCCAATTTTCAGGCAGAGTGCTTGTTGTCGAAGACAGTCTGACAAACCAGATACTTATAAAACTTCTTCTCGAAAAACTCGGATTTGTGGTAACTATTGCCCAAGACGGATTCCAGGCAATAGATGCGGTGAATGGACAGGTATTCGACCTGATTTTTATGGATATGCAGATGCCGAATATGAACGGCTACGACGCGACTAAAAAGATTCGCAACCTTGGAGTCAAAACGGCGGTAATAGCGATGACCGGAAGCATTATGCATGAAGATGGAAAGAAATGCATCGAAGTCGGTTGTGACAATTATGTTTCAAAGCCAATCGACCGGAGACATTTGGTGAAAATAATCAGCAAATACCTGACTCCTGCGGAATTGACCCAAAACGCGTAAAATGCCGGTTTAAATACCGCCGTAGATAAATCTCATCCGGCCCATGTTTGGAATAATCGCTAACCGGGAATTGCCCGCACGAAAACCGCCCGGCCAATATACGAAAAACGCCTTTCCTACCAGATAATCACGCGGCACGACACCCATTCTGTAACTGATGCCGTTATTGCCGATGCCTTCTATGTCCCACATACGTGAATCAAAACTGTCGGGACTGTTGTCGCCCATCGCGAAATATTCATTTTCATTAAGCGTGAAAGGATTTCCTTCACCGGCCCGCATAGCAGTTTCTTTTGAGTCGAACCTGTAACTGGTGTAATAAATATCTCTGTAAAGTTCCACATTTGTGATGGTCAGGCCGCCGGAGCCGAATATGGAGGCCTTTGGTTCGATATTACTAAGCCGCTGACCGGCATCATCCTTGCCGGTGCCAAGGTCATAAGAAAGCGTCTGGTTGTCAATCTCAAAAACAAGCAAATGGTCGGCGTCAGAAAATTGAACAAGAAATTCTTTGTTCTTATCAATGGGGCTGATTTGCTTTTTCGCAAGTTCGATTGCTTTGCCGTCCGAACCGATTTTTTCAATTGTCATCAGGCCTGCAGGGTCGAAGCCGGCCTTATAAAGCGTCTGATATTTTGTAAAACTAATTCCTACATCGCCTTGTTTTTCGCCTCTTCTGGCGTAAAATTTCATCATAAGGTCGCTGCAGAAAGGCTGATACCTGTACATGCTCGGGTCATCATAAGCATAGGTTGCATGGAAATCATTACCCTTCTGGGTATCGTAAAACAATGTATTAATCTTATCCTGCCGACTTTCAAGAGTGAATTGAGTCGGCCTTGAAGGGTCGAGTTTCCATTCGGAATTATTATCATTAGTAAATGGCTGCCGCCAGGCGTGCTCGTTGAATCTGCCTTCCATTGGTTGTATCGGCTGGAAATTGTTGTTATAGACCGGCATCCACAACTCCTGCTGGACTTTGGGTGGTTTCCTTTGCAGTTTTCCATTGATGTATATATCGCCGTCAATGATTTCGACTGTTTCACCGGGCTTGCCGATAAGTCTTTTAATAAAATTTACCTCTGGTCCGGTCGGGTTTTTAAAAACAATAACATCCCATCGTTTGGGCTCGACGAACTGATAGAGACATTTGAATACAAGTATCCTGTCGCCGTTGTATTTCGGAAAAGCCAATTCCGGTTTTTCATAATACCCGCAGCTTGGACATCTTGGAGAAGGAACGGGTCTGTAAAGACCGTTGCCCACGGCGGTATGATCATTTTCCTGTATGAAAAGATTAAAATTATATTGGTAATTGTAGCCACATTCTGTGCATCGGATTCGGAAATGGTCGCCCATCAGGGTGTCAGCCATACTGCCTGTTGGGATACGAAAAGCTTCGAGCACAAACGCCCTGAAAACAAAGGCAAGTATAAATGCCGTTATCATCCATTCAAAGGTATTGGCTATCGACTCAGCGGTCGTAGTCCTTTTATTTCTCTCTGCCGAATCTGTCATTTACAAATCCTTTAAGAATAAGGATATAAATATAACCTTTAATTTGTCTTACTGCAAGGATTGTTTGCCGGGATATCTCCAGCAAAAAAGGAGCGTTACTATAATTTTACCGCGTCGGCAAAAAGGCTGATAAGTTCTTCAGTTTCATCCCAGTCGATACAGCCATCGGTAATAGACTGGCCGTAAGTAAGTTTTTCCGGTTTGGCAGGTTTTTGATTGCCGCCGGTTATAAAACTTTCGAGCATTACGCCGGAAATAATGCTTGAACCGTTCTTTACCTGCCCGGCCACATCAATAATCGCCTTTCGCTGGAGTTTGTAATCCTTGCTTGAGTTCGCATGGCTGCAATCGATGATAACGCCGTTGGGTATCCCTGCTTTTTTAAGCAAAATTCCTGCGAAAGCGACATATTCAGCCGAGTAATTCGGCTCACTTGTTCCGCCTCGCATAACAATATGTCCGTATTTATTTCCGCGAGTCTCCGCGATGATAACCTGTCCGTTTCGACTGATTCCGAGGAATGAATGAGCGCTTGCCGCGGCGCTGACGGCATCGACAGCGGGGGTAAGATTTCCATCGGTAGCATTTTTGAAGCCCATCGGCATCGACATGCCGCTTGCCATCTGGCGGTGAATCTGGGATTCGGCCGTTCTTGCTCCGATTGATGCCCACGAAATTAAATCAGCGATATACTGCGGCACAATCGGGTCGAGAAATTCTGTCGCGCAGGGCAAGCCGATTTTGCCGATTTCTAATAATATACCGCGAGCCCTGTTAAAACCTTCTTCTATATTGTCCGAACCGTCAAGGTATGGGTCGTAAAGCATTCCCTTCCAGCCAAGGGTTGTTCGAGGCTTTTCGAAATATGCCCGCATTACGAGGATGAGCTTTTTTGCCGTCTTGTCCTGAAGTTTTTTTAATCTGCCGGCGTAATCGAGCGCAGCTTTTTTGTCGTGCAGCGAGCAGGGGCCTGTAATGACAATTCGTCTCTTGTCTTCGTTGACGAGGATTGACTGAATAGTCCTGCGTGACTGGGCAACAAGATGAGCGACCTGTTCATCCTCAGGAAATTTTTCCTTCAGCTGCTCAGGCGTAATCAGCGGCTTGAATTGAACGATATTTAGATTATCCGTAAGTTCCATATCCTGATATATTAACAGCTTATGGCGTTTATTGCAAAGGATTTGTTTAAAGGTTTGATACGCTTTTGTCTTTCAGCAGCAGCCAGATGAAGAACGGCCCGCCGAGCAGTGCGGTTATAACGCCGACAGGCATTTGAGACGACGGGATGATTATTCGCGCTATTGTATCGCAAAGGACCAGAAAGGCGCCGCCGAACAATATTGACGCCGGTGTAAGAATCTTATGGTCGTGACCAACCAGCAGCCTGCAAATCTGGGGCGCCATCAGCCCGACAAAACCTATCGGCCCGCAGAAGGCCACAACGCCTGCAACCATAACAGATGTCGCCAGGAATATGATTTTTCTCGCTGACTTTACGTTGACGCCTCTTGAAATCGCAATTTCATCGCTGATACTCATTAGATTCAGGTTTGCGTTTTGAGCGGCAACAATCGCGGCACCAATCGCCGTGAAAACAAATAAAACGCCCGGCGTTTTAAAACCGTCAACATCTATGCTTCCCATAAGCCAGTGTATCATTTTATACGACTGGGTAAAATCGCTTATATATTGCAGGAACAGTATCAGACTCGAGAAAAAGAAATTTACCGCGATGCCGGCAAGAAGCATTGTGCCGACCGAAAAACCTTTCTTGATTTTCGTTAGTCCGTAAACCAGCAGTACCGCTGCCAGCGACCCTGCAAAAGAAAACGCTAAGCCGCAGTGAGGAATCGGGATTGAAGCTGCGAATATGAGATATACCGCGGTGCCGAAATTTGCGCCGCCGCAGATACCCAGCGTAAAGGGTTCCGCCAGCGGATTTCTGAACATCGCCTGCAAAGCTACTCCGCAGCAGGCAAGGGCAGCCCCGGCCAAAAAGGCCGTAAGGACTCGCGGCAGCCGGAATGTATAAAAAATCTTTCCGGCAATTGTGTTAAGTCCGAAATCCGTCAGAGCGGAAAACGGTATCTTAATCGGGCCCAGGAACGGCGTAACCAGTATAACCAGCAGGGCGAATACGATTATCGAAATAAAAATATTTTTTTTGTTCATTCTATTACGTCGGGAACAATAATTTTCTGGCCTGTAACCGGATGCATAGCGAAGTCGAATTTTTTGGAATATATTTCTTCGAGAGTTTTTTCGTTCATAATTTCTTTTGGCACCCCTTCGAAAACTATTTTTCCTTCTTTAATCGCGATGATTGTATCAGCGCTCAATACGGCGGAATTCAAATCGTGAGTAACGCAGACGATTGTCGTGCCGTAAGTTTTATTTATTTTCGCCAGCAGCGAATGTATGTCCCGCTGGTGTTTGTAATCCAGATACGTGGCGGGTTCATCGAGCAGGAAAATTTCAGCCTGCTGTGCCAGTGCCGCGGCGATACTGACCTGCTGCCTTTCTCCGCCGCTTAATGTCGCCATTACCCGCTCGGCAAAGCAGGCGGTCTGTGTCATTTCCATCGCCTCGGAAACGACTTTTTCATCTTCCGGGCCTACTACTGAAAACGGGCTAAGGTGCGGATATCGTGCCATTAAAACAAATTGATGAACCGTAAAAGGTATATCAGCCGGCAGAACCTGCGGGACATAAGTGAGAATCTTGGCCAGATTCTTTTGCGAATAGGCTTTCAGATTTTTATCTTTTACCTGTATTGTGCCGTGCCAATTAGTAATAATCCGCGACAGGCAGCGCAGCAGAGTAGTTTTGCCCGCGCCGTTGGGCCCGACGATAAAAAGCCTTTTGCCTGTGGAAACAGAAAAGCAAATCCGCTGGAGTATCTGTTTACCGGCGATTGCGAAACTTAAATCTTTTATTTCAATTGCTGTTTGGTTCATTTTTCTGCAAATTTAACTGCGGATTTATTATACGGGCTATTTTTTCAAGTGTCAGTATAAATCTCGGACCTGGTATCGCTGTGTAATCTTCTGTAAAAACATATATCCTGTCATTTTTGGCCGCGTCAACCAGGTCGAAATTTTTCCATTGTTTTATCGTTATTTCGCTTTCTGTTGGTTTTGTTTCTACCGGCGCTATATCTATAATTATTTGCGGATTCATCGTTATTATCGATTCGGCGTTTACCATTGGAAAAGGCAATTTGCCTTCGTATGCGTTTTGTCCGCCGGCCAGTCTGACCATCTCGCTGTAAAATCCATCATCGCCTGCGATATAAATATTTTGAGGTTTCGCTGCCGGGTCCTTTGAATAATCGTGTCCCAGACTAATCAGCACCTTCGGCCTGTTCCCACCGGCGGTTTGGCTCTGAATTGAATTAATTTTACTGCGGATATCGCTGACAATTTTATCAGCCTCTTGTGCTTTCCCGCAGTATCGGCCTATTATCTGAATTGAATCGAGGATTTCATTGAGACTGTCGTGTTTTACCGCCAATCCTTCAATTTTAAGCGAATCGAATTTATCTGCCATTCCCGGCATATTTTCGAAGAAAATCACAAGGTCGGGCTTTGCCGCGACAATCGCTTCGTAATTTGGGTTAAGCAACCCGCCCACTTTCGGAATCTTATTTACCTCGGGCGGATAATTGGAAAATTCTGATACTCCTATAACCTTATCGCCAAGTCCCAGTGCGAATAAAATTTCAGTTATGCTCGGCGCAAGAGATACGATTCTGCTGCAGTTTTTTTTCGGTAAATCCTCGATGACAACAGAGGGCTTATTTTCTCTCCTGACAAATATTAAATAAACCACCAGAGCGATTATCAGCAGGAGAACAAGAATTTTTGCCTTTTGCTTCATTTACGAGACAATTTTAATTTTATTGGCGGTTTGCTGCTGGTAATCTTTGATTGACTGGACCCAGCTGCTGATACCTTCGCGGTAAACCGGCCCCGAATACAAAAAGCCGTCGTTGTGGCTGCCGAAAACTTCAAGAAATTCCTTCGGCTCTTTTGCCGCCTGTTCGTAAAGCCTCAGCCCGAACTCAAACGGCACAATCTCGTCGGTTCGGCTGTGAATAATAAGTATGGGGCAATTTACCTTTTTTATATATTCAAACGTGTTAAAGCCGTATCTTGCGAAGGGCCTTACCATTAAATACGGATAAAATTTCTGCCCCATGTCGGCATAAGAAGTAAAGCCGCTTTCGACAATCAAACCTTTAACTTCGACATTGTTCGCCAGATGCGCCCCGATACTGCCGCCCAGAGACTTGCCGAGGATTATAATATTTTTCGCGGATATCTTTTTTTCTTTAGTCAGCCAGTCATAAGCGGCTTGTGCGTCAAGGTAAGTTCCTTCTTCGGTCACATTGCCCTGGCTGTTGCCGTAGCCGCGGTAATCAAAAATAAAACAATTGAAGCCCATCTCATTGAGGATATTCACCGAGTCGAGCGTATATGAGATATTTCCGCCGTTGCCGTGGCATAAAAGAAAAGTTAAAGAGCCGTTTTGGGCAGGGATATACCAGCCCGAAAGCACGATGTCATCAGCCGTTCTGAATAGAATATTTTCGTAATCCAGGTCCAAATCGGCCGGATTATACGGCACTTCCCTGGTAGGACGGAAGGTTAGCGACGGCTGCATAAAATACAGCACAATGCCAAGTCCGAAATAGGCTATCAGAATTAATGAAATTATCGATATCAGCATATATTTGTCTATTTCCAAAAGAGGTTAGTTAAGTTGCGTATTTTAATTTGCCTGCCCGCATAAAACAAGATAGAATTTACCTCTATGATAAAAAGACGAAAAACATCTACAGTAACGGCAGGAAACGTCAAAATCGGCTTAAAATACCCGATTGTAATTCAATCGATGGTCAAAGTTCCCACGACAGACATCAGCGCCTGCATCAAACAGATAAATGCCCTTGCCGCGACAGGCGCAAAACTTGTAAGAGTCGCTATCCCTGCAAAACCGGACAGTATCGCCTTTGCCAGGATTGTTCAAAAAGTGAAAATCCCGCTGATAGCCGATATTCACTTTTCAGCCGAAAGGGCGATTGAGGCAATCGAAGCAGGCGCAGCAAAAATCCGTCTCAACCCCGGCAACATAAAAGATAGAAACGACATCAACCGGATAATCGACTGCGCAAAGGCTCACAAAATCGCAATCCGCCTCGGCATAAACGAGGCAAGCATTAGAAATCTTCTGCGCGACACGGCTCAGAGACAAAGAACCGACCTGATGATAAAGGAGATGGCAGGCTACATCCGGCTTTTCGAAAATCGCGGCTTTAACAATATGGTTCTAAGCGTCAAAAGTTCCGATGTCATAAGAACAATCGAATCGAATCGCGCAATTGCCAAAAAATTTGATTATCCAATCCATCTTGGTCTTACCCACGCCGGCCTTGCACAGGACGCTATTATTCCCGCTTCGATTGCACTGGGAACTTTGCTCTGGCAGGGTATTGGCGATACGATTCGCATTAGTATTGCAGGCGAGCCTGTTCAGGAAGTCGAAATAGCGAAAAAAATTCTCGAACCGCTAGGCCTTTTCAAAAGCAATGAGCCGCAGTTAGTTGTCTGCCCGACCTGCGGGAGAGTCCAGTGGGATTTGATTAAGTTTGCTCAGCAGACAAAAAAATTGCTGGCGGAGATTCATAAACCAATAAGAGTCGCGGTAATGGGCTGTATTGTTAACGGCCCCGGCGAAGCCGCCGATGCCGATATCGCCGTCTGCGCCGCTGCTGATAAAGGTTTTATCTACAAAAAAGGCAAAAAAATCGCAATTGTTAAACAGAAAAATCTTTTCGCTGTCCTAAAGGCGGAAATTAAAAAAATCGATTGTTAGATTAATTACGAAATATACTAACGAGTATTATGGAGGATTATAAAAGTGGCTTCGATTTCTTCCATAGATGAAACACAACTTGAGGCGATTTGCGAAGTTCTTGGTGCGACAGATACAGGGTTGACAGGTTCTGAAATTGGACGGTATCTTAAACAATGCGGAATTAATGATCCGTTACCAAATTTTACCAAAAGACATCGCTTGTACGAAGCCTTATTATCGCGGCAGCGACAAGACGGTTGTGCTAATAATGTCCTTGCCTTTATTAAGAAAGTTATGAACCCTGTCTTATATCACAAAAGTCCTGATTATTACGCCAGATTCCGAGAGCAATTAAATATACCTTTAGCATTTGCCGGGTATTGTGTAACCGACGAAGGTAATATTACGGCTGTGGCACAAGCGCAAACACTTGACGAGGCAGAACAGCGGGCAGATAGATTAAAGAAAGAACTTCGCTCACGGCAAGTCCACCCTGACGTTCTGAAGTTTTGCAGGGCGGAACTTATGCAACATAACTATTTCCATGCTGTTCTTGAAGCAACAAAGAGCCTTTCAGAGAAAATCCGTGAAAAAACAGGATTGACAGGAGACGCTGGAGAGTTGGCGAATAGGGCGTTTGCTCTTGGCAAAGGAGGAATTCCATTCCTAGCATTCAATTCGCTGCGGACGGATACGGAAAAGAGCGAGCAAAGCGGGTTGATGAATTTGTTTGTAGGTGTATTTGGGGCATTTAGAAATCCTACCAGTCATGCACCGAAAATTATGTGGGAGGTTACTGAACAAGATGCGTTAGATTTGATGACACTTGTTTCGCTTCTACATCGAAGACTTGATAACGCGGTTCTTACGGGTAGGAAAGAATGATTTTTATTTTTGATATTTGATTTTTTAATTATAGTGTTATATGGCTCTAAAGAAAATTAAGGG
Source organism: Phycisphaerales bacterium (assembly GCA_003142595.1). GTDB lineage: Bacteria > Planctomycetota > Phycisphaerae > Sedimentisphaerales > UBA12454 > UBA12454. The sequence continues at coordinate 238,697 of PLMU01000006.1, read as the reverse complement.
CATTGCCGGCAAAGTATATGTGCCGGGTAATAGCGGCCCTAAAAAACATAATTGCAAAGATTGTTTCCACTGCCAGATATGCAGCGATGAGCGTTGCCTTGCGTGCCTGAAAAATAAATCAAAAAAACGCCGAAAAAAATGAGTATGAGTAAAAAAAAGAGGATTATCTGGGCTGTAGTAATCGTAGTATTATTGTTAATACTTGGACTTTACATAACACCACGTATTATGATTTGTAATTCGTATCACAAAATGATTTCACGGCCACTGGCCCTGGAAACCCTCAGCATAAAGCCCCAACGAGTTGTGTTGCCCCAGCCGAACAATTCCTGTGTGTTTTCGCTGGGGTTTGCCGAGGCGCCGCTGTGTCCTAACTCTATCAGTTTAATAAGATATAATAAAGGCCTCGGTGTGAGCTGTAGAAATGACTCAAATAGCATTACATATCTTTTTTCGCTACCGGGAAATCCCGATGAAATAACGTATGATTTACAAGTCAAAATGGCCAATGCAATGCCAATTAACTATTCTGAAATATTTTTTTCAAAACTGAGCAACGTATGTTGTCGCATTAGGTCTGCTTATATTTTCAAAGTGAGTGATGTCTTTAATCAAAATGGAATAGGTATTTTTGAAACAGAAAGAATCAAAGGTTTAATACGCTTTGGAAGGAAGAAATACCCTGGTGAAATAGAAGCTGAAATATTCTCGAAAGATGGGAAAATAAGGCAAAATGTTTTAGTAATTTCTGAATCGCCCCAAAAGAGCAAGGAAGCAATGTTCTCGCTGTTATCTTCATATTGGATTACGATACCACAGGCAGATGTAAACGACAGTAATTATTTGGACGAGTTGATTATGGGCCAGTTTTCAGGCAATAGTAAGTTTGTAATAAATGATGCGAATAAATAAAATAGCTTTATGGGAAATGAATTATGAATAAAAAATATTTTGTTTTTATTGTGCTAATAGTTATAGTCTGTGGTTTCGTGGCAATTGTCGAAGGAGATAAACAAATGACAATTAAAATTACATCGTCGGCCTTTAAAGAGGGCGATATGATACCTGCAAAATACACCTGTGACGGCAAAAACATTTCTCCGCCGCTGAAATGGGAGCGGACTCCGAAAAACACGCAAAGTTTTGCTTTAATCAGCGATGACCCTGATGCTCCTATTGGTGTTTGGGTTCACTGGGTAATGTGGAACATACCTCCAGAGGTGAACGAACTGGCTGAAGGCATTCCTGTGGTAAAAGAGCTTCAGAACGGCTCAAAGCAGGGCGTTAGCGATTCCATGCAGAATGGTTATGACGGCCCTTGCCCGCCGAGCGGAACGCATAGATACTATTTCAAGGTTTATGCCCTGGATACGATGCTTGACCTGCCGGCCAATTCTAAAAAGAAAGATTTGCTTGATGCTATGAAAAACCACATTATTGCCGAAGGCTCGCTGATGGGTAAATACCAGAGAAAATAGTTTATTATTGCTCAATATAAGGTTTACCAGCCTTAAATAAAACCAGTCGGCTCTTTATTTCTTCTTTCATCATCTCTTGTTTGGGAGATTGACATAATTCCAGGGCTTTTTCCGCTGTTTCTACGGCTTTGTCGTAATCACCTGCCGCAGCATAAGCTGCGGCCAAGGTATCCAATAATTCAGGTTTTTTATAGTTAGTAAGTTCGCAGGCTTGCTGAGCAAGTCTGACGGCTTTGCCGGGATTATATACTCCGGAATTTATCTTTATAGTTAATGCCCATGCCAGGTCATTCATATATTCTGCCTCGTTGGGTTTGAGCCGCAGCGATTCTTCAAGATGTGCAATTGCATCCTTAAATTGCCCCTGTTGGAAAAGCACTTTACCGAGGTACTCGTGAACAATGGCATTCTGGGGTTGTATAAGCAGAATTTTTTCATACTCTTTTACTGCTTCAGCTAATTTTCCACTCCTGACCAAAGCGGCTCCAAATTTAATTCGCAATTCAACAATGTCAGGAGAAATCTGCAGGGCCTTCTTGTGCAGTAGAATAGCTTCGTCAAATCGGCCTTTATTTTCAAGAGCAGCAGCAAGATTAGAATAAACCTTTGCCTGGCAGGGGTCTGCTTCGACGGCCCTTTTGTAATAATCGATAGATTCGTCAATCCTCTCCTCTTTGTAAAAAGCATTTCCGAGACCGTTGAGGGCATAGGCATATCTGGGTCTGAGTTTTATTGCCTCGGAATAGTACCGGATTGCTTCTTCGTTATTGCCTTGTTTGAATAGAGCATCAGCCATAAGGCATTGTGCCATATAATTATTCTTAGTTACTGCCAGGGCATGCTGACTTATCGTAAAGGAGTTTTTCCAGTATCCCTGCTGGAAATAAGCGCATTCGGCTAAAATAAATAAAACCGCAAGAGAAGTCCCCCAGACTGCAAATTTTCGATAGTTCCATTTTTCAAGCAATTCAGGAATACCCCAGGCGATGATAATAAATAAACCCGTCAGAGTAATATAACTATAGCGGTCGGCCCATGCGTGAACACCGACCTGAACCAGCCCAATAACAGGTATAAGTGTGCCCAGATACCAGAACCAGCCGGTAACTAAATAGCGATGATTTCTGCCTGTTCTGATTACAAAAATTGTTACAACCAGCAGAAAAACAGCTGATAATGCCGCGTAAATAAAAGATATATTTTCGTAGGGGTGTGGATAAAAAAAGGTCAACCCGGAAGGCCAGAACATTTTCTCTATATATTTTACATAAGAGATTAGAGCGTTTAATAGGCGAATTTTTAGGTTTATTTCGGCAACACTTACAATCGCTTCTCTGCTTTGTTGTGTAAAAAAAGTAATGATACTGAAAATTACGGAAAGAACAATGAAAGGAATTTTTTCCCAAATCAAATGATAAATAACCTGCCTGTTAAAATGTTTTATACGCTCCAGCGGCCAGTAGTCCAGCAGCAGTAATACGAACGGCAAAGTTACAAGCATAGGCTTTGCCATAAGGCCTAAAACAAAAACGAGCAGTGTCAGCAGATAGCGCCCAACTCCCGGCCGTTTAACATAACGCAGATATGCCGACATCGTCAGCAGCCAGAAAAACGTGCTCAGAACATCCTTACGCTCTGCCACCCAGGCAACGGATTCGACATGCAGCGGATGAAGAGCAAACAGAGCGGCAACAAATGCGCTTTGCCAAATTGCTGATGTCATTCGTTTGAAAACAAGAAAAAGCAGCAGAGTATTTGCGATGTGAAAGATAAGATTGGTAAAGTGACGACCGCCGGCATTGGAACCGAAAAGCTGCCAGTCCAGCATAAACGACAGCCAGGTTAATGGATGCCAGTTGCAGCCGACATTGGTAGTGAACATCCATTTGATAGTATTTAGGGAGATACCGCTTTGGATATTGGGATTATCAAAAACATATGTTAGGTCATCGTAATTGATGTAATCATAGGTGCAAACCTTGTAATAAACTGCTATAATTGCAGATATCAGTACCAGACAAATTAGAATAGACAAGATTTTATTTGTGAAGCTTTTCATATTAATAGGTTAAAGATACAAATTTGTTGCAAATTTTCAAGAGGAACTATAAATAAAGGTTTAGAAGGCATAAAATAAAGGAATTATCTTGATTACTTTTTAGACGGTTGTGGATAGAATGTTTACCGGCTATTTTATAATGAGATTTAAGGTGTTTTAATTTTACTAAGGAGTGTTTATGAAAGGCGATCCAAAATTAATCGAGTGTTTGAATGGGCTTCTGGCCAGCGAACTTACGGCTATCAATCAGTATATGGTAGAGGCGGAAATGTGTGAAAACTGGGGCCTTGCCAAGCTCGGCGATATGGAACAGAAACGGGCCATCACCGAGATGAAGCACGCTGAAACGTTAATTGGCCGCATTTTGTTTTTGGAAGGGCTGCCTATTGTCAGCAAGCTAAACGATATTCACATCGGCGCAGAGGTCCCGCAGCAGTTCACCAACGACCTGGCGGCTGAAATGACAGCTGTTCGCGGCTATAACGCCGGCATTGAACTCTGTGTGAAATTGGGCGACAATGCTACAAAGGAAATATTGGAAGGCATTTTAAAAGATGAGGATGCTCACGTGGACCAGATAGAAGAGCAGATGGATCGTGTAAAGAAGATGGGTCTGCAGGTTTATCTCGGAACACAGATGTAATATAATATAGATATAAGAAAAGCCGCCGGTTTTGCCGGCGGCTTTTTAAATCGAATTACGGACACCTCAATACGGTTAACTATATTGTTTTTTTTGCCTGTAATTGTTTTGCCTGTCGTTTTGGTCGTTGTCATCATTGCGGTCGCTGTTATTGTTTTCGCGAGCGGTACGTTCGTACTTTCCGAATATCATTCGTCCTGCCGAGGTCTGCAGAGCGCTTGTTACGGTAATTTGAACTTTCTCGCCTATTTTACCCTTGCCTTCTTCGACGACTACCATTGTGCCGTCGTCAAGATAGCCGATTCCCTGCTGCGATTCTTCGCCCGCCTTGATTATCCTGACGGTCATTGGCTCGCCAGGCAGAACTACCGTCTTAAGCGAATTGGCCAAATCGTTTATATTAATCACGTCCACCTGCCGAACCGCCGCGACTTTGCTGAGGTTGTAATCGTTAGTTACAAGTTTGCCGTCGCAATTTTTGGTAAAGGCAACCAGCTTCTGGTCAACAGGAGCATTTACATCAACGCCAGGCGGGGGAGTGTCGTCCAACTGCACCTCTATGAGGGTATTGTTCTGCAGTTTATGCAGTATATCAAGGCCGCGTCTGCCGCGAACGCGTTTCAGCTTGTCTGCCGAATCGGCGATAAGCTGAAGCTCATTTAATACAAATCTTGGAACCACAAGAGGGGCGTCAAAAAGTTTGCTTTGGCAGATATCCGCTATTCGGCCGTCGATTATAACGGATGTATCAAGAATAAGCGGTCTTATGCCTTTTGTTTGACGCGAAAATTCTACATAAGGAATTATAAAGCGGACATCGTCCTTGGTGCGCATTACATAGCTGATTACGAAATAACAAATGCATATTCCCATAATCCATTTTGTAAGTTTCAGGTTATTGCCTACAAGCTCAAGTTTGAACACATCATTGACCATATCCAGAACTAATGAAAGTGCCCAGCTGAAAAATATTCCGACGATAAGGCCGAAGAATACACCCGCAAGTGCGCTCAATGATTTTTTGGGCAGAACCCAGTCGATGAATAATACAAGCACCGCCACCGTCAGGCCTCCGATGAATACTACCCATATCTGGTTTTGTGTGAGTTTTTCAGGGTTTGTCGGATTTGCCGCCTCGGATGTGATACTGACAAAAAGAGCGGCGAAAATAACGATAATAAAAATACCTCGAATGACATTTAATAACATAATAATTACTCCTAAAATATATGATATATTATTAACTTATAAATTTATTGTTCTTATATACTTATAATATCGACAAGTTTCAATCTATGAATCTATACTTTTCAATCTTATATGGCATATAACGGCAAGGGCCCATAATAAGTCTTTTCTTTTGATAATTTTTGCGTCGTATTTTTCATTTATAGGCACAAGATGAACCGAATCATCTTCATTTCTTATCAATTTGCAGGTTACACCTATTGCCCCTGAAATTCTGACTATAGCCGGCAGGGCAGCTCCGGCTGCTATTGAGGGGCTTACTATTACTATATCGCCATCGTTGATGCGGGGTGACATACTGTCGCCGTCAATCTGAAGTGCGAAACAATCCGGCAGCAGTTTATGTATCTGCGGACAATCCACAAATTGGACTATTTCGTCATTGTCCTGACCGGCGGTTTGAATAAGGCTTGCCTGTGCATTGTTTAACGCCTGGATTACGGGCAGGGCTTGTGAATCTACCGAGACATCAGCGGTAATCGATTTCACAATCGAGGTTTTAATGTGTTTTTGAACAAGCTCTTCGAGCTGAGTTTCGATGATTTTTGAATCAGTGCCGATTGCGTTATTCCATAAGCCTGGCACACCGGCGGCAGTTCTGCCAAGCACAGGAATCCAGCCGTTTTCAGCCTTTGAAGGCTTCTGCTGCAGGTTTCTAACCTGTTCAAAATTGGACTTTTCCTCGAGAAGATTCAAAAATGCTGAAATTGCGTCAGAAGAAGCCGGCTGTTTTTCGAGTACTTTATTAACCATTGAGATAATATGATTGTTTTGACCTGTTGGGGCGTTCTTTTCATTTTCCTGGCCGTTATTACCTGTGAGCAGCCAATTAATGTTAACATTGCATAGCTGACAAATTTTTAGCAGTATCGCTATAGGGGGGACACGGTCTTTTTCGTAATAGCTGTAAGTAGAAGGACTTATGCCAAGCTGGGCAGCGAATTTCTTCTTGCCTCGCTCGCCGGCATAGTCTTTGCGAAGTGTCGCAATGCGCCCTATTACATCTTTTTCGTTATGGTCCATCATTAATTTCACGATTGCGAATATTATAATGCGGAATTTCGTAATATTCAAATATTAATTATAACTCGAGAAAGAAGTCGGAAAGAAATAGCGACAAATACAGTCCTGTATGTGCCTGTGATGAGTTAAGCCTGTAGGATGTCCTGCCGATAAATGATAAGAAAGGCCAATATTGTGGTTACCATAGAAAAGAAAAATAAATGGGGTTTTTTAAGTCGACTCTTAGGCACAGTCCGACCCAAACCCGGATTTATATGGTATCCGAGCAACAGAGGAAATATTGGTGAATCCTGCCTCAATGACACAAAAACAGCGCAATTACCGCCGTTAATGGTTCGCAAAGCTGCCTGGAGGAGATAAATATATCAGGCGTAAGGCGAGCTAATGATTAAAAACACAATTAGAACACCAAACGCCTGAAAATCACCTTTTTTTAATCTCAACCGCTAATTCTCTAAATATTCAGAAAATCTAACAGTCAAAACTAAGATCCTTTAGGCTACGCAAGAACCGTGTTAAAAAAAGAGTTATAACCCGCAATATGCGGAATTATTAAGCGTTTCTCTTCTTTGTGTAACAGGCTTTGCAATAAACCGGCTTGCCTTCTTTTGGCTGGAAAGGAACTTCGCATTCCTGTCCGCATTCGCCACAAACTGCTTTGAACATCTGACGTGGACCAAAATCTTTTCTTGGGCCCCCTTTGTTGCTAAAATCTCTCACGACTTGTCTCCAAATTGACATAATAATAAATGTTTAGAACATTAAAAAACGAAGTGGGTAATATACCAAAACAAATCCCATTAGCAAGAAAGATTTTCAAAATTTTTTAACCCATCAAAACTCTAAAATTGACGTAAAAAAACCAGAATTTAGTGCCATTTATAACTAATTGCACTCCGAGGATGTGCATTCGAGCCAATGAGAGACAAAAACAGCAAGATCGTTCATATTTATAGCATTATCCTGGGCTGCGAAGTTGCAGGCGGGATTCCAATTGCCGTCACCTTCGATACTAAGCCATGCTCTTGCACAAATCGCAAAATCGAAAAAGTTAACGCGGCAATCGTTTGTTAAGTCTCCAACTGGTAATAAATGTAGAGGGTCTCCGCAGCAGGCTGCCAGCCAGGGATTAAAATCGACATTATTGGAAACCGCATCTCCTTTGCCGTCAGGATTACTCGCAGCATTGTATGGACCCGTGGAGTCGCCCCAGTTGTTATTTTCGGCGTTGATTTCCACAGATTGCCAGTTAGCTACTGCGGTAAGGTTACCTGAGAAACAGTTGTGCTCAATTGCAAGTGAAGTCACAGCGGGTGGGCCGATGCCTATACCTTCAAGTCCATTATTAATAATAGAATTATAAGCCACTGTAACCGATACAGCGCCGTCAATTGACATACCTACATAATTTTTGCTCATAACATTGTTTGTAACCACAGCGTCGGCGTTCTGCAGGTAAACCCCGGTATGCCAGCCGATGAATTTATTCTGTTTAATTAGTAATGAACTGACACCGCCAAATTCGTTTATGACAGCTCGGAACTGGTCTGGTCCGCCGGGTGCGGCGCCTGTTCGGGTAAATAAATTGCATTGAATCGTATGCCCGCTTGTACCGCCGACAATATAAACTCCTGCCTTCTCACCGGCAGGTACTTGGGCGCCATCGGTAATTTTAAATCCATTAAGCGAGATTCCATTCGATACAATTTTAACATAACCAATTATATTAGATTCATCTAAGCGAGTTTGGCCCGCCGGTATGCCGGCGTTTGCTCCGACAAAGCTGAGGTTTACTTTGTTGACCAGAAGGTTTTCAGTATAGTTCCCAGCCGCGACAATAATTGTATCGCCAGAAACAGCGGCATTTATAGCATTCTGGATAGTATTGTAGTTGGCAGGGACGTTAATGTTCGCGCCCTGTACCATTGCACTAAGCGCAAAGATTAATATGACGTTATAAACAAATGCTTTCATTTTTTTGTCTCCTGAAAACTAAATCCTTTTAGGCATTTAACACAAGACCAAAATCAATAAGTTCCATCTCCCCGTTAAACATCCCTGCAAAGTTTATGTGCGTAAATAAACGAACGCTCGAATCAGGGGGGTAATCCCTGATTCGAGCTATCTATAATATATCAGTGCCTTCTTCTTCTTCTTCTTCTTCTTCTTCTTCTTCTTCTTCTCCGGCACTGCACTGTTTAAATTATGAACGTTTTCTCAGCAGTAAACCGCCAAGTGCCAATAATGCCATCGTCGCCGGCTCTGGAACAACCTTGCTCGAATCAGCCCAGATAACAAGTGTGACATTGCCAGATGCCCAGTCAGTCTGGTAATCTGTCAGACTGCCGCTTGGTATACGATGGGCAGAACCGATTGTCGTTGTCATAGCGCTTTTGCCGTCTGTCGAGCCCCAAGTAGTTCCTGTGCCCCAGAAAGCTTCGTCGACATACGGGATACCAACAAGAGTAACTTTTCCAACGCCGTCAACCTTGTTGGCGGAAAATATCTCTTCCTGCTCATTGTACCAGTCAGTCGTACCTGACATGGAGAACACAACATGATGATCGACAGGGGAAAGAAGCTGCACTTGAAAGCTTCCGCCGGAGAATGCAGCACTTGCCAGGCCGGAACCGTTCGATGTATCGGTTACTCCTGTAAAGGTCGATAAGAGGGCTGTTGTTCCTGTTCCAAAGGTGTAGTTGGTGTTATCATCAAGAAATACATTGGCGCCATTATGGCTGGTCAAGGTTTGAGTGCCTGCCGATGCACTGAAACTGCTGCTCTCACCATTCGAGAAAACCACCTCAATTTGCTCCATAGCGGCCATAGCAGTGCAGGCACCAGCCAACATCATAAAGATGGGCAAAAGTAAACATATTCTATGCTTTCGCATTTCCTTCCTCCTAACAAAGTTAAAATTAGAAATTAATTATTTCTTTTTCTTATTAAAAGCCCGGCCAATCCGAATAACACAAGGGAAGCCGGTTCCGGCGCCGGATAATCATCGTGGGAGCTAATCTGAACAATACTTGGCGCAGCATATCCTATATCCTTTGTAAAATCCATCAGCGAACCGCCGTTTTCTGTGCAGTTTCGCAGTGTAATATCAGTCGTAAAAGTCTGGCTTAAAACGAAACCCGTCTGTGCGCCATCAAACAATTCACCTCCTGTTATTTGAAACTCCATCTGTAAATCAAGAAAATTAGGAGAAATACTTTCTTCCACGCCGTAGAAATTATCCGTAACCGTTGCTTGAATGAGTGTTCCGTATGGACACAGAACCTGACCGCCGTTAACAGTCGTAATAGAGCCGGTTATGGTTAGTGTGGCGCCATTTTCAAAAAGGCCCACGGCTCTACCTGCGCCATACTCCCCACTTACGTCTTCAAGCAATCTTGAAGGTGTCAAAGTAATTGAACCTCCCCTGATTTCATAGTTCCAATCACTGTCGCCTTCCAGTTGAAAATTTCCTATGAAATGAGTAGTATCCCCGGTGCGGTCTTCGCCAAGGAAAAACCTTCCATCACCATGATCTGTATAGAAAGTATCACTGCTGTATAAACCATATTGAATTTCGGTGACATGAACATGAGCCATAGAGACTGAAGCACTGCAAAAAACAACTACTACCCCCAGCAACCATGCCATTACATACGAACAGACACTGTGTTTTTGTCTTCTTCTCATATCACTCCTCCCGAGAGTTTACGAGCTTTAAAAATCTTCCTTCCTTGTTTATCACCTAAATAGCGACGCTCTATTGCGCCCTATATTAGTTAATATAATATAGCGAAATAGTGAAAATTGCAAGAAAAAACCGAAAATAATAAGTATTTATCCTTAAGTCCTTTAATTTAAATGACTTATTCGAATAATAAAGCATAATCAATGAAATTGATTTGGCCGTCATGGTTCAGGTCGCACAAGTCGTTATACCTATCAAATATATTCGGGTCTTCTGAATCAAGCGAGCCAAGGTAATATTGGGTCCATAAATAGACATCAGTAATATCCTTTTGGCCGTCTCCATTGATGTCTCCCGGTACGACAGATTGAGCCTGTCCGCCCGGTCCGTAAGCGATTCTCATCAGCGGGTCTCCGATAACGACTTCTGACCAGCTTAAATACGGAATGCCGGTAAACGCTGCTTCGATAAAAGTCATATCCGCATACCCGTCGCCGTCGCTGTCTGCCAGCAGATTGTAGTAGAAAAATTCTGTGTCGATTGTTGCGTCTGAAAGCGGCTCGAATGAATGCCCGATTGCGCCTGTTCCGCCGATTTTTAAGAAGTCTATTATCTTGGCCTGGGCGCTGGAAGCATCGGAGAACATTGAAGCTCCGTTAAAACTTTCTATCGAGCAAAAGACCGCCCCATAAGCCATTGAAAATAGGGGGCCGCCCGACGGGCCTCCGCTTAGCAGATAATATTTATTACTGCCTTCATCGCCGTTTGTACCCAAACCTGCGAGCGCCGATACAAGTTTGCCTGCTGCCAGAGACGCCTGGTTTAAACGAATGCTCATTCTTTTGTCGCAGATTACATTCAGGTTGTGGGCACTGCTCATAAGCCCGGTATTAAGGACATCCGGTACAACGGTCAGTCCTGTCATCTGATGAAAACCGCTGTCATAGTCGTCACGGGATTCGGCATAAGTAGTATCGGGCGGCTGCTGAACGCCTGGCTGCCAGATTATGTAATTAACGTATTGGTTTAAATTATATATGCGATTGGAATTGAAATTTGATGCCAGCGGAGCATCATCGAGTACTACCGTTGCCTGTGCCGGATTGATGCCGTAAGCGGGGCTGGAGGCTCTTTTAGCTCTTTCAAGCATATCGCGAACCGCAAAGATTGCGCTTTGGCCCTGGTTTTTTGGACCGTCAAGTCTGCACGTAAGATAAATATCTCCGGCGGAAAATTGCCTTCCCTGCACTCCTTCATTCCTGCCGCGTAACCCCTCCATCCACGGAGGATAGTGACTTGCCGTAAGTTTTCTCGGCCTACGCCAGTCAAAATTCAAGAGGTTATTTATTATATTGCGAGAGAACAGTTCTATGCCGCTTTTCCGGTAGCCCTGATAGGGATTAACGACTCTGTCAAATGGGCCGATAGTGTTGGAATTATTTGGGTCGTTCTGAAATAATATCGTCAGCTCGGCCTCAACTGAAGCGGCATCTATAGAAGTTACAAGACTAGACGTATAACTTATACCGCCCGCCGGTAATACTAAAGAAGTGTATGTTGAATCCGCAATTCTGTACGGCAGACCTGCGGTGGTAATTATTACACGAACAGAATTAACCTTGTTATTTTGGACGAGATATTGCCTGACAGGCTGAGCGATGAGAATTTCGTATTCATCCCGTGAAATAATTTCATCGGCAGCAGTACTATTTGGGCCGCTGCAGTCCGGCAAATGTAAATCCGGATAGGAAGGATTATCCGCCAGGTATAATATCTGTGTATCAGCTATGCCGGGATGATATTGCTGATAAAGTTTTGCAATATACCGGCTGGTTGGGCTATTTTGATTGACCAGAATAAGAACCTGATTTGGTTCAATTAGACCAAACACGGTCGAATATAACAGGCATATTATAAACCCGCAGAATAATCCTTTGAGGTTACCTGCTCGTAGCAAGAGTCTCATAGATAACTTCTTCTTTCCTTCAAAATATAGATAGATTACATTCGCAACCTAATTCCAAAATTTTACCATTCAATAAGCATAAAGTCAAGATTTAAAAGGTGTTATATTGATTTTTATTTGCATTATAGACCTGCTTTGGCCTGTTACAGCAGCTTCGTTGCTCCTGCGGACAGGTGCAAGCCAGAGGATTTTTTCGCTATCGCAGACAAGAAAGGCTATTTTTCTATACTCGGAGTCGATTTTCGCAGATGTCAGGAATTTGCCGATTCTTTTGGAACTGTCAAGTCCATACGGTTTGAACCTGTCGCCGGTCCTGCGAAGCCGGACAATTAAAGGCGGCTTTATCCGCTCAAAGTCAAACCATTCGATGAGATTATCTTTTTTGTTTCTGATATTTTCTATGTTGAAATCCTCGGCAGACAGAATTTTAGTTTCTATCTGCCAGTTGGCGAAAGTAATTTTGCCGCCGATTGTTAAAGCTTTTTCTTTTTGAACTTCCTCCTTTTTTTGATGCGGAGATATTACAAAAAATTTATCATAGATTTTTTTTATTTTAATTTTCTCGGGGACATTCAAGGTCTTTCCCGGCGAAGACGATTTGGCAAAGTCTATAATTTTCTTGTAATGTTCGGAAGTATATTTTTGCAGGCCGCAGTTAAGCCTCGCCAAGGCAATTTGAATCAATTCGACCTGGATTGGCTGCGGCTGACTTAGAAATTTATTCAGGTCAAAAGTTACCTGCGAATTTTCGCCGGAAAGAATACAGCTCTTGGCAGCAGCTTTTGCAAATCGCTCTATGTTTGCCGCCAATATTCCGCAATGCTGCGACAGCGAAAAAACAAGCTCAGCAGAATTTGGCGTTTCTTTCTCAAGATACGGCAGGATTTTATGCCTGATTCGATTGCGTGTGAAACGGCAATCCAGATTTGTATGGTCGCTCTGCCAATTGATTCTCTGATTTTTAAGATAATCTTCTAATTCAACACGGCCGAGACACAACAGGGGCCTGATAAATGTTTTGCCGTTAATAATTGTTTTCGGCCTGATTCCGGCAAGGCCCTTGAAACCTGTGCCTCTCAGCATCCGGTGGATTACCGTTTCGGCGTTATCGTTTTTGTGATGCGCTGTCGCGATGAAGCGATAGTTTTCTTTATCTGCGATTCTACATAAGGCCTCAAGTCTCAAGCTGCGGGCAGCGGTCTCAATTGAAAGTTTATTTTCTTTCGCGTAAGTTTTGACATCGACAGACTCGACAGTAATCGGCAGATTAAGCTCTTTTGCCAGCCGTTTGACGTAATTCTCATCCTTTAAGCTGTCTGAACCTCTTAATTGATGGTTTATATGAGCGATATGAATTGCGTTTGGATAAAGTTTTTTAAAAATATACAGCAGGACGACGGAATCTGCGCCGCCTGAGACGGCCAGAAGAATCTTTTCGCCGGCAGGCAGGAGATTTTTCTGTTTCAGAAAATCAGACGTTTTCTTTTCGATGTTCAGCATATCATTATCAAAAAAATCAGGCCTGTATTACGATTACAGGCCTGATGATTATCACTTAAAGATAAAGGACATTTATTTAATGTCCACCGAATTCGGCTCAGGAGCCAGGTCAACGATTCGCTGTTGGACATCTGCGACATTAATCATTCCGGATTCCTTGTCGAGAGCCTCTCGATAAAGCTGCACAGCCTGCGATCTGTCAGTCAGTTTATAGTCGAGAATTCTCGCCGCCTTGAAGCGGGCAGGATACGGCGTATTGGGATTCCACTGCACCGCTCGTTTATAATACAGCAGGGCGATGGAATAATCGCCGAAGTATTCATGAATCTCGCCGGCAAGATATGCCGCGTCGTCTATCTTGTCGCTGGTCGGATATTCCTGTATAAGTTCGTTGCATTTGTTCAGTGCCCGCTGCAATCTCTTTTTGCTGACAAACATCGTAGGATGATGAAGAGCTAGATCTTCGTGTTTGACAAGCACAGGAATAGGGAAAATAAGGTCTGTGTGATTATAAATATCTAAAGCTTCTTTGTAGAGTATATCGGCCTTTGGAATGGAATCTTTGGCCTTGAGTTTATCGCCTGCCACTTCGGCCTGAAGGATATAGCGATACCGCGGTATTGAGTCCAGTGATTTCAGTTCTCTTTGAACCCATTCGAGCTTCATCTGATTGCCGCTCTGCTCGTAGAATGATTGAATTTTTTCAAGCTGCTTGTGATACTCCAGACGTGTCTTCGCCAATTCCTCTGCAAGTGCAATTTCGGTCGCTGCCGACGGCGTCATCTGGTCGATTACTTCCGGGGCGGGTTTTTCCACCATTAATTGCTTATCTTTCATACCGGAAGCGACAACTACAAATGCGGTAATTATTAAAGCTGCGAAAAATAAAGTCTTTTTCATCGTTAAATCCTTTCAACATCTAATCCGTGTATTTCTTTGGTTTTTTACAACATTAACGATTTATATCTCATTGTCAAGGGGTTGGAAGCTTATTTTATGGGTTTTTTAAGATAAGTTCTTGAAAAATACCGCATAACGGTATATTCTTTAGCCCAAAGAAGTTATCTAATGGCGATAATACAAAAAATATTGAGATTTTTGACTACTCTTCCGAGCTTTATTTTCGGCATTGTGATTTGCGCCGCCATTTTACTCATTGCAGTCGGCATTTACCGCGGCGGGACAGCCATCAGCGAGTTGCTTACGGAAAACAAGACGCTCAAAAGAGCTTTGACAAATCTAACCGATGAAAATAAAATCGGTTACGCCAAGGTTATCAGCCAGACAAAGGACGCAAACGGCGCCGTAATAAGCACAACATTGAAATTCGTCGAGACCGCTCGCGACAACGAACTGAATCAAATTCTCCAGCGCCAATATACAATCGAAGGAGACATCGTTCATTTCGACGCCCTGATTGTCAAGTTTTCAGACAAAATGGTAATGGACGGCAAACAAAGAAGTATGTATCTGTGGCGAAGAGTTTACGGCGAAAAAATGTCGCCGCAGTCAGGTTTCGCAATTGAAGAATCTGGTGCAGAGCCGAACAGATACGCCGACCTTCTTAAAGAATTGCCCGTAAAAAACAGGCAGGTTTTCTGGTCGGGTATTTGGGAATTGGCCAACACACCGGACAAGCTGAAGCAATTCGGCATTACCGCAATCTACGGCACAGTTACTTATACGCAACTCAGGCAGGGGCTTATATATATTTTCCGCCTCACTTCCACCGGCCAGCTTTATCCCGAAGTTATTCCAGAATTTTGACACAGATTAACACTGCTTTTTTTAGACACGGATTAACACGGATTTACACTGTTTATATGAGGAAATTAGCCACGAACCTGTCCTGAGCCTGCCGAAGGATTACACAAGTTTCACCAATTTTTCACGCGAAAAGAAGATTTGACAAAGAGGTTTTTCTAATAGACAATGGGGCAGTTTATTATGATAATTTACGGATGATTAAGGAAAATATGGCAAAGGAAGCGGCTAACTCAAAAAAGGCAGCAGGAAAACCATCCTCTTTGCTCGATACGCGGGTAATCTACTGCGGGGACAATCTCGAACAATTAAAGAAATTCCCCGAAAACTGCGTTGACCTTATTTATATCGACCCGCCCTTTAACTCCAACCGCAATAAGCGATATTGGGCCACATCTGAAAAACAATAAATACCAAAAAACAAGGAGATATTATAATGAATCCTGAAAAGTCCTGTGCAGATATCTGTGGCCAGAGTTGCAACTATGCGTCGACCCATGTTAAGCGTAAAAGAAAAAATTGCGTACTTGCTGTTATTCTTGGTCTCGTTTTCGGGCCTTTCGGAACTCTTTATTTTGGTTGGGCAGTATTCCTTACAACCTTTATCAGTTATTTTCTCGTATCTTTTTTAGTAGTATTGTTCTCTCCATTCCGTATACCAACAGAGTGGTATGGTTTTATAGTGAACTTATTCTACGGTTTCTGGGGATATATGCTTGCATCATTACACAATGAACTTCTTGAAAAGGGCGAAACCGAAAGTCTTGCTGGATACAATCTTATTGGCATGAACGGATGGCTAGTTAGATTTGTGTCGCTGACTTTAGGGTTATATTCTATGGTAATGTTTTTCTCAGAGGGTCGATGGGTTGTTGCAATATTGACTCCCATTTTCTTTGTTCCATTAGTTATATGGTGCGTAGAAGGCATGATAGGATTTCTAATAGTTCTTATCACATCCTTAATAGGAGCTTTTTCTACTTTTTCTCGAAGGGCTAATAGATGAGGGGAGAATAACAGTTACAGCTAACTATTATTTTCACGTTTAATTTGTCCCCCAATCCGCTGTTATGTAATTGAAAGGCGCTCCATCAATCAGGATTGGACTCTATGTGCAACAATCCTGAATAACGAAGCCAAACTAACAGACCAGCCGACCGGCTGTAAATTAGAATATAGAGTCAAAGCAATTAACTCATCGGGGGAAAGTATGCCGAGTAATACGGTTGGGGTAGTACTTTAGTCGATAGTCGTTAGTATTTCGCCTGCCGGTTCGTCAAGGGCTTCCTGCTCAGATTTCACCGGAATAATACACTAACTTTTCTCTTCAAATTCCCCGCAATACTGATCTCCATTTGTGAGTGGCCACCTTGTTCCTACGTGTAGTGTGTTCTCTTCAGGGCGCCATTTGTATGGGAGTGGTGCTTTTCGATAACACTCCCCAGAGTTCCCATCCCCAACCCCTTTTATTCCTTTCCAAAAACGGCAATTCTTACAGCGTTCTTCCATTTTCTTATTCTCCTTTCATGATCAATTCGGGATAGTCGCGTTCATTACAAAGCAAAACGACGTTTTTAGGCCAAAAACCGCGATTCAATCCTTTGGGCTCTATATCAAGCAAGCAGAGTTGACCAATCGACTTCTTCGCCTTTCTTTTCTATTACGTCTATGCTGGCACTACAACCAAAAACTTTCTTAAAGTTAGACTTTAATTCCCCTGCGATGGGATCGATCAGCGTTATCAGCGGTAATCTAATTTTTTTTTCTTTAGAACGTTCCATCATAACACCGCCAAAATGCAGACGAGCCATCGTGTCAAACGGCGAGAGCGAAAATCCAATAATATATATCTGCTCACAGTTACGCAGTGCTCTAATCGCGTTATTCCAAATTTCGCCGCTCCCCACCAGTTCACTAAGCAGCTTGTACTTCCCTAAGCCGGCCATCGCAATCTCATATTGTTTATTTCCTAATTGTAAATCTCTATTTTCAATCCTATTAGGAAGTTTGTCATTAGGTACTCGTAACAGCACATAATTGTATTCGATTTCGTTTGATGCTTTTGCACCATGGTACTCGACATTAAGGTCTGTTTTCTCGAAAAGAAGGGGATAGTCAAAATTATCCTTTTGGTCACGACGAACCATTATCCAATTTATTGAACCGTGCATTTTCAGAATCTTTACGCCGGAGCCTTTCTCCTGCTCGAAGCCGTAATGCCATTTCTTATTTTGCTGTTCTAAGGATTTTTCCAGAAGCGTGTCATAATTAAAGGTCAACACAATGTCATTAGGGTTCAGATAATTTGAGAACCTCTTAACGGCGTCAAGCGTCGCCTTTTTCTGTTTCTCCCAGACGACATCCCGAAGGTCGTGCTCCATATATTCTAGCCATGCCTCAATACCATCTGCGTCTTGCCAACGCGTATCACCACAGTTACGACCAAGCTGGCACAATTGCTGTCGCATTTTCAGTAACTCAATATCGAACTGCGCAAGGTCGAACACCTCTTTGATGTTTATACCCTTCGACTTACCGTCCCCCAGCCATTCAATTCTCTGCTGCAAACATCCAAGCCATTCCAGGGCATCCTCCAGATTATCCTCTCGGAACTTGCCACCGAGGTGGTTCGTTAAATCCGTGGCCAGAGGCATCCCAGCCATCTTTGAAAAACCAGCACCAAGAATAAAAACTCGTTTTGAACTCATATACGCTTTTTCTGAAATCAAGTTACCGTTGCTTTTTGCCTTTTTTTATAATACCCTTCTTTTACAAAACCGCCATCACCGTATTACTCGACCGCCTTTGGACCGTCCGACTTCGACCGCTCGTTAACGCTGTTAAGTGACTCGATCATCTCAGCAATGTTCCAGTTGTAAGAAAAGAAAGAGTTATATTCATCTTCTTGGCTGGCCCAATAGGATTTATCTGGCTTCCAATCTGTGGTCTCAATGACTTTCTTTAAATAGAATGTTCCATCAACGATATATGCTTTAGCTATGAAATAACCAACTTTGTGAAAGAACATCCCCCAATCGAGTGAAAGCGGAGTTTTGGGTTCACCTTTATCATTTGTTTGACGATAATAAACGGGAGAATATTTCTCGCGATCTTCTTGACCTTCATCATATTTCTGTTTGGTGAAATCTTTGATCAATTTTGGGATGACATAATGAGCACTTTTGTTTCTGATAACCATAGCGATGCTATCCCACCAAGCTTTGTCTTTGGTGTCTATTATGCCTTCAGAGGTGGCCTTTTCAATTGCAACGCTAATACTACTTATTTTACCAAGCTGTTTTAACGAAAGAGAGCTAGTCAGGCCAGTGTTGTTTCTGTCCAATAGCGCAAGTCGAAGGACATGCTCTAATAATGCGCTCATACTTATTATTGAACAAAAGTTGTTACCCAAAACATATGATAACACCGACTCCAAGTAAAGCATGTTTATGGAAGGCTCAATCCATGGTAGAGGAGTTGGCAGATCCTGAAATCGGCGTTCTGTCATATCACAAAGGCCATGAAAGTAATCTTTAATGCTAGTGATATGGAAACGCTTCATTTTTTTCATTAATGCCCAACAACGATTACACAAACTGCATAAACCGAGTCAAAGCCCGTCTGCCGGACGGCAATGTTGACGGATCCTCCGTCTGCCAATCCAAGGAAGCATACCACGAGGGCAGGCAAAGGTGTGATTTCCTTAATAGCCACCTGTCCTGAGCAAGCGTAGCGCATCGAAAGATTTCTCCGGCCTTAAAGAAACAATATAGCCTTAAACTGAAAAGAAAAGCAAGTTTTTTTCGCGGCGAAATAAATCAGTGGAATCCGCGAAGTCAATCGCGCCTGAACCGTTGATGTCCACTCCGCCGCAGTAGTTATTGGATGAGTCGCAGCCGGTCAGCGAGCATCAGGTTTCTGGTACGAAATTCGCCAAATCGTTCCGTTGCCGTCTTCGGTAACAAAGAGCGATCCATCCGCGGCGACCGCTACTCCAACAGGGCGACCCCAAACTTGCTTGTCAGAAATGACGAAGCCTGTCATGAAGTCCTCGTATTCGCCGGTCGGTTTGCCGCTATTGTCGAAGAGCAGGCGCACCACTTTATAGCCGGTCCTTCGAGAGCGGTCCCACGAACCATGCAGCGTAACGAAGGCGTTGCCCTTGTACTCGGCCGGAAAATCGTTGCCGTCGTAGAACACAATCTGGAGCGGGGCTGAATGAGCCTGGATCAAGACGTCTGGAATTGTGGTTTGGTCCTTGAGGTCGGTGCGCTCACCTTTGTGGCGGGGGTCCTCGTGGCCGCCGATGTAGTACCACGGCCAGCCGAAGAAGGCGCCTTCCTTAACGTGCGTAGCGTACTCAAAAGGAGTATTGTCGCCGAGCCCGTCGCGTTCATTGGCCACTGCCCAAAGCTGGCCCGTGGCTGGTTGAATAGTGATACCGGCGGGATTGCGTATCCCTGTAGCAACTATTTTCTGGTTTTTGCCTTCAGGATCGAATGAAAGAATGTTGGCGCGGCCTTCTTCAGTGTCCCAAGCGGCGCCGAGCTGATGGGTCTTGTTCCAGCCGTTGACGTCACCTGGGACGTGCGGCGCGGGGAACATATCAAGAGCGATGTTGGACCCCGAGCCGACCGAAACTAACATCCGATTGCCGTCGGGAGTGAACAGGATGTCTCTGGTCCAGTGGTGGGCCGGCGGAATATATTCGACAATACGTTCCGGTTTGGCGGTCGTCTTTAGAACCCCGTTCTTGTAGGGGAAGCGAACAACGCCATTGGAGTTGGCGATGTATATCCATGCGGGATTCGGTCCCGGCGGGTAGAATGCGATGCCATAAGGTTGGCGGAGTCCGGTAGCGAAAATCTCGCTGACGGTAGGTTTTGCCGAGCCGGGAGGGATCCGGTAAACGCGCACCTCGTTTGCCGAACTATTAGCGACAAAGAGATCGCCGTTGGGCGCGACACGAATCAAACGCGCCTGAGCAAGTCCCGAAGTCACCATCTCGACCGAAAAACCTTTCGGAACCTGCGGCCGAACACCCGCAGGCTGCGGGACTACCTCTACGATGTTGGGTGTTTCCGGGCCAATATCCGGCAGATCCATTGGTGTGATTAGCCGCCGCACGCTTGGAGCATCCTCCCGCCAATCGCCGAAAGCCGCCTTACCGCGTAGCACTTTTACAGCTTCGCCATTCGCCTGTGCAAAGACGTAATTGCTCGAAAGTAACGTGAGCATCAAAACCGTGACAATGCGGTTGCGCAGCTGAACTGCATGCACAGATGTGAAGATCGTCATAATGTTTGTCATTGGACATTCTCCTTTCTTAATTGATGAGACATTGCCTTCTGTATCCTGACCTTGGAAAGGCAGTATATCATTAACTGGAAAGAAAAGTAAGTTTTTTTTCGCTCAACAAATTCGTGAAGTCCTTCGGCATTGCTCAAAACTGCTGAAATGGGGGAATCACGTTGACTTCTTTTTCGATTTTGCTACATTGCGTATCAAATGAGTTTGAGTTATGCGCAACCGCGAGATTAACGCAGCTTCGGCGAGAAATCCTAAGGCATGTTGTAAGGTGTATTTATGAGATCAAGGTTCATCAGCACCGTGAGAAAATTTCGCCGGCAGCAGTGGCTGGTCGTGGCAATGTTTCTGCTTATCGCTGGATTCACCGCGTTCAAGGCCGTGCATATGGCACGCAAGGTGATCTACTGGCAAGCTCACAGTGATGAGCCGATTCATGGATGGATGAATGTCGGCTACGTCGCGCATTCTTATCGTGTCCCGCCGTATGTGTTATATCAGGCGTTGGGTCTCCCTAAACAACAGCCGAATAAGCGACCGTTGCGCCAAATTGCTAATATGCAGCATCGTTCGATGGACGAAATCAAATCGGTCCTGCAAAATGCGATCATTCACGCGCGTCCTCCGTATCCGCCGCCGCTGCCCGATCAAAACTCCGATCAAGAGGCCTCGCCATGAGTCTCACCGATCAACTCCTGGCTGCGTTCTTGCTCTACGGTATGCCTGCGCTTTTCGGTGTGACCATGTTCTCCTCCATCGGTGCCCCGTTGCCCGCCAGCTTGATGCTCGTAGCGGCCGGTTCATTTGTCGAGCAGGGCGAAATGAAGCTGTGGCCAGTGATCATCGTGGCGAGCACGGCCTCCGTGTTGGGCGATTTAATCGGATATGGTGTGGCTCGCTGGGTCGGTCGTCGTTTGGTGAAACGGATCAGCCGTAAAATAGGGGGTGAAGCCAAAATTAAAAAAACAGAAGCACTTGCCAAACGGTGGGGCGGGCCAGGCATTTTCTTCAGCCGCTGGTTGGTGACGCCGCTGGGGCCGTGGCTCAATGTGACCAGCGGGATCGCCGACTATCCCTGGCGTCATTTTATCCTCTGGGACGTGCTGGGCGAAGTGCTTTGGGTGGTTTTGTATGTGATGTTGGGCTACATCTTCAGCGAACGCGTTCAATCTATTGCAGAGGTCTTAGGCAACCTCGCCTGGGTCATCCTCGGTTTTATTGTTGCGGTCATACTCGGCTGGAAAATAATGCAATACCTGCGCTCGCAAAACTCAGTTAACGCGTAATATCGGGGGCGGTTCCTAAACTTTTCACTGGCGTAAGCCATCTTGACGATTTTAGTTTTTAACTTCTTTTACTTACCATTGCGCTTCGTAATACGCTCCGGCTGGTCCTTGCGGTTTTGGTTTCGGCCGGGATTTGATTATCGCCTCTGCAATTGCAATATCAGACTTATTGGTTATCTTGATATTCGAGAAGTCAGTTTCTACTATTGAAACTTTCTGTCCCATTGCTTCAACGAGTTGTGAATCGTCGCTTATTTTTGACTTATCTAATTTATTCAGATTTGCATAAGCTTTTTTAAGTAAATCCTTTTTAAATACCTGCGGCGTTTGTGCTTCGTAAAGGCCTGCTCGGTCAACTGTTTGGATTATTTGGCCGTCTTTAACTTTTTTCAATGTCGCAACGACAGGGCAGGCAAGCATCGCAGCGCCGGTTTGTTCAGCGGCCTTAAAAACATCATCGAGCCATTTTTCTTTCAGGCAGCATCGGACGGCATCGTGGACCGCCACAAGGTCGATATCGTCTTTGACAAGTTCAAGTGCCTTAGCGACTGTTTCAAATCTTTCTGCTCCGCCCAGGCAGAGTTTTACGCCGTGGAAGCTGAGGTTTGCTCCGTGCGAGATTTTGAACATTTCCTCATCTTCGGCAGGGATTGACATTATTATTTGTTTAACATTGTCTCTGTTGGCGAAAAATTCAATGCTTCGCAGAAACGCCGGCCTGCCCGCAACATCGGCGAATTGTTTTTTCCTGGCCGCTTCAAGATTATGCTGCTGTTCCTTAACAAATCTTTTGCTGCTTCCCGCCGCACAAATTATTACCGCGATATTCATTGGCGAATCCTAATATTCAATTCCTTTTCTTGCCTTTACGTTTTTTCTGAATGGGTGCTTTACTTCTTTCATTTCTGTAACGAGGTCTGCGAGTTTGATTATATCTTTTGTCGCGCCTCTGCCGGTAAGGATAATTTCAACTAATTTTTGCTTTGCCTTAATTATTTTTTTTATCCGTTCCAGGCTAACAAGTTTTTTCGATAAGCAAAATATAATTTCATCGAGGATTATAATATCGTATTTCCCTTTTCGGGCGACAGTCTGAATTTCTTTGCAGGTCTGGTCTATCTTATCGCAAACCAACTTGTTCGCCATAGCCTTGGCGACGGCGGATGCTGTATTATTCTTTTTCTGCATATTCCATTTTATATCGACAGGCACGATTTTAATTGGAAGTTTTGACTTTGTAATTGCCTTTCGTTCTCCGAGCACAAGGGCGGGTGGTTTTAGGAATTGGTAGATGATAACTTTTTTGCCCCAGCCTGCTGCACGCAGGGCAACGCCCAGAGCGGCGGTTGTTTTACCTTTGCCTAAACCTGTGTAAATCTGGACTAATCCTTTTCCTGCCATAGCGGTATGATAAAAAAAAAGAGGCAAAAAGGCAAGATGCTTAAAATTTCATCGATTTTTTGCTTTTACAGGCTACGAATTTGTATATAATTTCCACATAATTGTAAATCTGACAAATATGTAGCTTTTCATGTTTTCATGGAGGATAAGATGCCAAGAAGAGATGACGTAACGAAAGTAATGATAATAGGTTCCGGCCCGATTATTATCGGCCAGGCCTGTGAATTCGATTATTCCGGCACACAAGCCTGCAAGGCACTTCGAAAGCTCGGCTATAAAATAGTGCTCGCCAATTCCAATCCCGCCACAATTATGACCGACCCCGGCATGGCGGATTTTACTTATATCGAGCCTCTGAATCTTGAGACAATGACGGAAATCATAAAGAAGGAACGGCCTGATGGCCTGTTGCCCAATCTGGGCGGCCAGAGCGGCCTTAACCTTGTCTCAGAACTTGCCAAGGCCGGCGTTTTGGAAAAATACGGCGTCAAGGTTATCGGCGTAAACGTCGATGCGATCGAGCGGGGCGAAGACAGAATCGCGTTTAAAAACACGATGAGCAAACTCGGCATCGATATGCCAAAGAGCGCACCGGCATATACCGTTGAAGAGGCGGAAAAAGTCGCTGAAGAGCTCGGCTATCCGGTTGTTGTTCGGCCGGCATATACTATGGGCGGAACCGGAGGCGGACTGGTTTATAATATTGAAGAGCTCCGTGTCATCGCAAGCAGAGGTATATCGGCAAGTCTTGTCGGGCAAATCCTGATTGAAGAATCTGTGCTCGGCTGGGAAGAGCTGGAGCTTGAAGTTGTCCGCGACGCAAAGAACCAGATGATTACCGTTTGCTTTATTGAAAACGTCGATGCGATGGGCGTTCATACCGGCGATTCATACTGCACCGCTCCGATGTTGACCATCGACCCGAAACTTCAGCAGAAACTGCAAAAATATTCTTATGATATTGTTGAGGCCATTCAGGTTATCGGCGGAACGAATATCCAGTTCGCTCACGACCCCAAAACCGGCAGGGTGGTCGTCATCGAAATCAACCCGCGAACAAGCCGTTCAAGCGCACTTGCTTCAAAAGCAACCGGCTTTCCAATCGCGATGGTATCGTCAATGCTGGCAGGCGGGCTGACACTTGATGAAATACCGTATTGGCGGGATGGAACGCTCGAAAAATACACGCCAAGCGGAGATTATGTCGTTGTTAAATTTTCAAGATGGGCATTTGAAAAGTTCAAAGGCGTTCAGGACAAGCTCGGCACGCAGATGCGGGCCGTTGGCGAAGTTATGAGTATCGGCAAAACATACAAAGAAGCCTTCCAGAAATCTATTCGTTCGCTGGAAAGCGGAAGATACGGCCTTGGTTTTGCAAAAGATTTCAATAAAAAATCACTTCCCGAACTGATGAATATGCTTAGCGAGCCGACAAGCGAACGGCAATTTATTATGTATGAAGCCATCAGAAAAGGCGCTGACATCCAGGAGCTTTACGAAAAAACATATATCAAGCCATACTTTCTGCAGCAGATGAAGGAACTTGTCGAGCTTGAAGAGGAAATCCTGAAATATAAAGGCAAACAGGTTCCGGATAAACTGCTGACAAAGGCCAAGAAAGACGGCTTTTCAGATAAATATCTTTCGCAGATTCTCAACACAACGGAAGAAAAAATCAGAAATCAGCGCAAAGGTCTCGGCGTTGTCGAAGGCTGGCACGCTGTTCCTGTCAGCGGCGTTGAAAACGCAGCGTATTATTATTCGAGCTATAACGCTCCGGATGAGGTGGGTGTAAGCAATAAAAATAAAATTATGGTGCTCGGCGGCGGACCAAACAGAATCGGTCAGGGCATTGAATTCGATTATTGCTGTGTGCACGCGGCATTTGCGCTTCGCGACTTGGGTTACGAAACCATTATGGTGAACTGCAACCCGGAAACGGTGTCAACCGATTATGACACTTCCGATAAACTTTATTTCGAACCTTTGACAGTCGAAGATGTTCTGAGCATTTACGAAAAAGAAAAACCATTAGGCGTAATTTGCCAGTTTGGCGGACAGACACCTTTGAATATCGCTGCACAGCTCGAAAAGGCAGGCGTAAAAATTCTCGGCACTTCCGTTGAGAGCATCGACCTTGCCGAAGACCGCGATAGGTTCCGAAAGAAAATGGAGAGCCTCGATATTCCTATGCCTGCATCCGGTATGGCAACCACGTTTGAAGAGGCTGCCAAAGTCGCCGCTAAAATCGGGTATCCTTTGATGGTTCGGCCTTCCTACGTCCTGGGCGGACGCGGTATGGAAGTTGTTCACGATGCCGAGATGCTGAAACGATATGTCGATGCTGCTGTTGGAGTTACGCCGGAAAGACCAATCCTGATTGATAAATTCCTTGAAGATGCCATTGAGTGCGAAGCCGACGCTCTTGCCGACGGCAGCGACGCGTTTGTGCCGGCGGTTATGGAGCATATCGAGCTTGCCGGAATACACTCCGGCGACTCGGCCTGCGTTATTCCGCCAATCAGCATTCCGCAAAAACATCTCGATACCATTAACGAATATACGCGCAAAATCGCGGTAAAACTTAATGTCGTTGGCCTTATGAATATGCAGTATGCCATAGCTAAAGACATAGTCTATGTCCTCGAGGCAAATCCCCGTGCCTCGCGAACGGTGCCGCTGGTTTCAAAGGTTTGCGGAATACAAATGGCGAGGCTCGCCACGCAGTTAATGCTCGGTAAAAAAATTGCGGAACTGAAACTGCAGCATAAAAAATTCCCGCACTTTGGAGTAAAAGAATCTGTATTTCCGTTTAATATGTTTCCGGAAGTTGACCCGGTTCTCGGCCCTGAGATGCGCTCGACCGGTGAAGTGCTCGGAATGGCAGAGTCGTTCGGGCTGGCATTTTACAAAGCTGAAGATGCCGCCAAGCAAACGCTGCCGAGTAAAGGAACTGCTCTTATTACGGTAAATGACCAGGATAAAGGCAATGCTGTAGGCGTCGCGAAAAGTTTAGCTAAACTTGGTTTTAAGATTCTTGCTACCGGCGGGACATATAAATACCTTACTCAAAAAGGCGTCAAGGCCGAGAAGGTTAACAAGATGCACGAAGGCAGGCCGAATATTGTTGATGCGATAAAGAACGGCGAGATTCAGATTCTGATAAACACACCTGCGGGCAAAACCAGTCAGCACGATGATTCATATATCCGAAAGGCCGCGATAAAACATAAGATTCCTTACATAACGACTATCGCAGCGGCAAACGCAAGCGCTAAAGGTATCGAAGCCATTCAAAAAGGAAAAGGAAAAATCAGGTCTCTGCAGGAATACCACGCTGATATTAAATAAAATTACCCCAACTTACGATTTTAGAAGTCCCGCACTTGAAAAATCAGGTGCGGGATTTTTATTTTACTGAAATATTTATCTGTTGAAACTGTTTTCGGACGTATTATAATGTTTGGTTTTATTGTATATATTCAGGATGAAGATTATTTTTGCGGGTGAGAAAGGAAGTGATGAGGCGGCAGTCAAGAATGAAGGTAATAGTTATTAAACTATAAATATAAGTGTTTTAGAAACAATGTTAAAATAGGTAATTTAAATTAGGAGATTAAAAAATGAAGAAACTGGTAGTATTAACTCTTGTTGTGGTATTGGTCGCATTTGTTGCTGTTAGTTTTGCAAAGGCTGCAGAACCTAATAAGCCTGATGCAAATAAGCCTGTCAAGGATCCAAATGCACCTAAGGCCAATATTAGCATGAACTTAACAAAGGGTGTATGTCCAAATATGCCTGATGCAAATAAGCCTGCAAAAAAGGATCCAAATGCACCTAAGGCTAATATTAGCATTAACTTAACAAAGGGTGTATGTCCAAATACTCCGGATGCAAACAAGCCTGCAAAGGAGCCAAATGCACCTAAGGCTAATATTGTTCTCAGATTAGCTGTCGAACCTAATGCACCCGCTAAAAAAGCAGAGGCAATAACGGTTAAAGGCAGACTCTTTGTGATAAAAGACTCTAACGGCGTCATTAAATCGGTAACAGTGGAAACCTACAAGACTGGAACTACTAAAACTACTAATATCGTTCTTGATGCAAAGGGCAAAGAGCTTGCCGAGAAACTGGCAGGTAAACCGGTAGAAGTTACGGGCATAGAATCAACTAAAGGCAGCGATAAATGGCTGACTGTTGAGAAATTCTCCGAATTGCAAAAACGCCCAAGAGACCCACATGGTCCAAATACTCCTCCAGCCGGCGACAAAAAATAATTATTAACCCTCGGTTAATAATTAACCAAAAATTCAGCCTCGATATGTGTAATTCATATCGGGGCTTTTTTTGCCTTTCAATATCCCCTTCCTGCGAAATTTTATTTTAACGTTATGCAATTTTCTGCTCACCAAAAACGTCTTAATAAATGTATAACGTGAAATTTTATTACATATGTGTTTTTATATAAAGAGAAAGGAGTAATGAAACGGCAGTAAAGTCTTGATTTTTAAGGTGTTACAGAAAAGTATTGCAGGAATATAGTTAAAATATGTGATTTGAATAAAGGGGTCACAAAATGAAAAAATTGATTATGTTGGCAGTAATGATTGAGTTTGTATTTGTTGGCATTTCTAATGCTCAGGATCCTAACCACCACCACAAATTCGACCCAAATATGTTTGTAGGCAGAGTCATTGTTACAAAAGACACAAAAGGTGTTGTTACAGCAGTCCAGTTTGAAAGCAGAAGACGGGGGACATATAATATTGTCCTCGATGCAAAAGGTAAAGAGCTCGCCGAGAAAATGGCGGATAAAATGGTGGTGATTACCGGCACAGTGGCAGCTAAGAATAACGAAAATTGGCTGACTGTCGAAAAATATAATGAGCTTCAAAGACCGCCGCATCATCGGCACGATCCAGGCGACCCAAACAGGCCGCATGATCCGAATAGACCGGACGGCCCGCCGCCGCATGGCCACGGTGACGAAGGCGGCAAATAAAAAGACAGCGAAAAACTGTTAATCTCAGGTTAGAGATTTGTTTAATACCCAGCCCCGATATTTGTTTCATATCGGGGCTTTTTTTTGATTTATTTTTCTGCTTTTTGAAGTTCTTCGGTTTTGTCTTTTGATAAGTCGATATTTTTAAGCAAATCGTTTTTGGGCAGGATAAGTAAAAATTCGCTGCATCTGTCTATTTTGCAATTTCCGCTATTCAATTCAAAATCAAGTACGTTACCGCCTTGCCGCAGGTCGCTGCTGATAAAATGAAAATGGCAGCCGGGCACATTCAACCCTTTCGCGAAAGGCGGCGTTCTGAAGCCGACGATTGTGCCGGTAATGTCGTTCATTTCAAAGACCGGTTGAGTCTTGGTAACCTCTGCCAATGGCGGATATGGTTTATGCTGAACGGGGACGCTGCGGACTTTGATATGCCTGAATTTTCCGGAAATTTCAACGGCTAAAAACTGGTTCTGATTTGAAACTTGTGCATCAATAATAGATTGGGCCTTTTTGAAATCCGCAGATTGCATTGCAAATTGAATGTCTGGTTTGAAATTACATACCGTTGCGAAGGGAGTTTTAATGTCAGCGGCAGGGATGTAAACTTTGCCGTCTGATTTGACCTGATATATTTTGCCGTTAAGGATTGTCATTTCACCATCGAGCCGCTCGAAAGTGCCGATGCCGAAATTGCCGTAGTTCAGAAGTTCACCGCAGCTCATTTGGCCGTCATAGGCTCCGGCAAGCAAAGCGTCGATTGTCGAAGTTTGAGTAATTCTGTCGGTTTGACTTGTCAGGCAGCCGTTACAAAAGACCAATACGAGAACCAGCAGTATCTTTTTCATTTTTTGCTCCAAAATAGTTATGCCATAATGTATAGTCTTTATACTTTCGGTATTATACATAAAGTTTATTTTACGGATAATTAAATTCAGAGGCAGGTATGATTTATTTCTGGTTAATTCTTTTGATAATCGTTAATGCCTTTTGGCTGGAGCTGGGATTTTTTTCCCTGCCGGGCAACTGGCTGATGATTATTACGACAATTCTCTTTGCCTTGTGGCAAAAAAATATTTTCAGTATCTACACAATAATAACAGCAGTGATTTTAGCGATTATCGGAGAGATTCTCGAATTTATCGCCGGTGCAGCCGGAACAAAGGCGGCAGGCGGCGGTAAAAAAGCTATGGCCGCGGCAATCATCGGCGCAATTATCGGCGCCATAGCAGGGGCAATAATAATTCCAATCCCGATTTTAGGAACGTTGCTGGGCTCTGCGATAGGGGCTGCTTTAGCGGTGCTGATTGTCGAACGAGGAGCAGGCAAAGAGTTCAAGACATCATTCAAAGCAGCGACAGGGGCGGGGGTAGGGCGAATCCTCGGAATGAGCGCAAAAATCATCGCAGGAATTATTATCTGGCTTATCTTTACAATCGCAGCGTTTATATAAATTACTATTTTTATTCTAAGTTGAGCTGCGATCTTTGGACAGTTTCTTATCGATAGGCGAAAGCAGCATCAGCGAGAGCACGGCCAAAAGCGTTACAACAATCGCCAGAAAATATCTTCTTGTTCCGCAGGCCATTCCGATACTGGCGACAATCCATATACCGGCGGCAGTTGTTAGTCCGTGCACGCTGGCTCCGCTCTGGATTATGGCGCCGGCGCCGAGAAAGCCGATGCCGGTTACAATCTGGGCCGCTATTCTGCCGGGCTCGGAGCCTGCCAGGCTTATTGATATCATCGTGTAAACGCAGGAGCCAAGGCAGATGAGGATATTTGTGCGAAGGCCGGCGGGTTTATCGCGAACCTGCCTTTCAAGTCCTATCACGCTTCCAAGGAAAACAGCCAGCAAAAGCGGAACGCAATCAGACCAATTTGTTTCCATGTTTAAACTCCTTCAAATTCTGTCCATAACGGATTACATTTTAATAAAAAACCGGCTGTAAACAAGTATTTATCCATAATTCTGTATGTTAGATTTTTACCTGCCGGTTTTATTGGTTTTTTACTTGACAAAATTCCATCTAGTGTATATCCTGAATTAAGAAAAAAGAAGGAAGAATGGCAGCGAAAAAGACAATTCTGGTTTTGTCACTAATTGTTCTAATCACCAGCATTTGCGGCACAGCCAAGACGTTTACCCCTAACCAACAAACAGGGGCCGTATCAGGAAGTACTTCCCAATATGTTATGAGTACTGATGTCTATAAAACCCAACAAGAAGAACAGGACTCTAACGTTATCACATTCAGTGAATTCCCGCTGGGTACGTATATCACAAACCAATACTCCAATCGAGGCATTATTTTTGGAGGTGACAGCCCATTTATTACTACAGATGGATCAAATCCTACGAGTCCGGTTTTATCAGGAACGCCGCAATTCCAAGGTACAATCGAAGGTAGATTTGTGAATCCGAATAACGGTATAACACCGATTACCATATCTTCGTTTTCTCTGGATGCGGGATATTTTGACGATGTAAATACAACACGCATCGAGTGGTTTGACCAATATGACAATAAATTGGGAGAGCGAATAAACTCTGCTCTTGGTATTGAACATTTTAATATTGAGGGAAGTAATATTGCTCGCTGGCGTATTGCCACAATATCAAGTGAGCCTGGCGGTTTTGCCATCGATAATGTGAGCATAAATAATTTTAATAATTTTGCTTTGGAGCTTAGCAAAAAAGATAACGTCAACAATGGCGATTGTGTCGGGCCGGGCCGTCAAATAACATATACGATTGATTACAATTATCCGGCTGGGCTGGATATTAACAATGTCAATATTATGGATTATCTGCCGTTTGTGATCGATTTTAACTCAGCTTCAAACGGCGGGGTCTATAATTCCGGTTCCCGTACTGTTATTTGGAATGTTGGAACGCTTCATTCCGGAAATAAAGGTTCTGTTACGCTAAAAGTCAATGTAGAACCGTCTGTTGAGCCGGGAATTACATTTGCAAACTATTGCGAAATAAAAAGTGGAGAACAACTCTTGAATTCCGCTTACGAATACACCTCTATATGCTGGCGCATAATTTATACCGATACAGATGCCAATGGTGCCAACAACGGCACTTCGTGGCAGAATGCTTACAACTGCCTGCAGGATGCTCTGCGGACTGCAAATAGATCCTCCGGTTATAAGGAAATATGGATAGCTGGAGGAACATATAAGCCGGATTGTAGTATAACCATCCCCAATGGCAGCGGTGATAGAACTGCCGTCTTTCGGCTTATCAACGGAGTGAAAATTAAAGGCGGTTATGCTGGGTATGGAGCACCAGACCCCAATTTCAGGGATACCAATTGGTACAAAACGATTTTGAGCGGCGACATCGGCATACCTGATGTCAATGCAGACAATAGTTACCACGTTGTTACGGCCGATAGCATCGATGAAACCACTATATTGGATGGTCTTACTATAACCGCCGGCAATGCTAATGGTTCTTCTCCGTATGACGCCGGCGGCGGAATGTATAATCACAATGCCAGCCCGGTAGTAATTAACTGCATATTCACTAAAAATGTAGCAGATGCCAACGGCGGCGGAATGTATAACGAAAGCAGTAATCCAAAGATTACAAATTGCATTTTCAGTGGAAATTTAGCCGACTATGGCGGCGGAATATCCGATTCCAATAGCAGCCCAACCGTGACTAACTGTACGTTCATTAAAAATACGGCTAATGCCAATGGCGGCGGGATATACAACAATGGCAGCAGTCCGACAATTATCAACTGTATCCTGTGGGGTAACACTGCGTCCAAAAACCCGCAGGTTTATAATTATAATAACAGCAGCCCGATCATCACCTACAGCGATATGCCATGGGACCCCGATGCCGATCCTAACCTGCAATTTAATCTTAATTTTGAAAATAATAATGACCCTTGTACCAAGGCCATTGTACCAACGATCATTGATGCAAGAGGGTACCTTATCGGAAAACATTCGTCTGGTACAGAAGCTAATTCGGCAAATTCTAACATATATGAGTTGAATGCTTATTCACCGGGATTAGGTACTGATGCGAATTTTATGCCTTGTCATGATGGAAGCACTTCCACGTCAAATGATATCAAGGTTAGGATTCCTTATGATTCGGCTGGCAATCTATCAGGAAACGCGATGTTTGATATGTCCGGCGGGACTTTAGGTAGTTTCCCCGTGCGTACATGGGCTTTCTGGATTTGGCCTGCAGCGAAAGACAGTAACCCAAATTTACTATCTCCTGATGGCACAGTGTTAAGGCTTGCGAGAAGTGCTGCTAACTTTGGAGACCCCAATTACTTTTGGGAAATAGGTTTAAATAACTGCCAAGTTCAATTTACCCAAAAAAGTGGTCCGGCTGCGTCAGCGGTTCTATTAACTGCACAAACAACGCAAACACTTGATGCTATGGGAATTACGTCTAGGCAATGGCATCATATTGCCGTTGTCATAAACAGAAATACACAGACAGGCAGTAAGATATTTGTAGACGGCCTTCAAAGAGATGTTACTGTCATTGATTACCGAACGCAGACAGCTGTTCCGATAGCTTATTATTGGGATTCTCAGCGTGAACTCTATATATATAACCCTCTAATAGTTGGGTCCGGCAGCAAAAAATTTAACGGTTTGCTCGATGAAATACGTCTGTATAATAAGTCTTTAGCCCCTTATCAAGTCAGCATCCTCTCTGGACATCACAACATTAACGCTGACCCGTGTTTTGTTGGACATCACAACATTGATGCTGACCCGTGTTTTGTTAACCCTGCTGAAGGCAATTATCGGCTGCGGTCGAATTCACCCTGCATCGATGCCGGCAATAATAATTCCGTCCCTCCCGATTATGCCGATCTTGATAATGATGGCAACACAACCGAGCCAACTCCATTTGACCTTGACGGTTTTCTCCGGTTTATAGATGGAGATTGCATTGGCAGCAGCATTGTTGATATGGGCGTTTACGAATTTTCGCACGCCTATCTCGGCGATTTCAATGGCGATTGTGATGTTGATTTTCAGGACTTTGCCATTTTGGCAACTGCTTGGCTGACCGAAGAAGGGCAGACTGATTACAAGCCCATTTGCGATATCAGCATATCTGCCGACCGGAAGATTAATATGCTTGACCTTGAAGTCCTTGTTCAAAATTGGCTCTGGGGAACAGGTATGTAAATTCATTTCTTGCAGCCCTTTATTTTGTCTGCCGGTCGTCTCTGCATCAATAGTTAACCCCCACACCTATTCTCATTATGGTTGGCAAATGAAATACAAGAAAAATGGTTTTGTCGGTAATTTTAGCACCTCCTTTTTATGCAAATAGGTGTGGGGGTAAAGTGCTTGACGCTATACCGCATTTGTGTTCTAATATCCGCCCATATAAGATGTTAATGTTTTATTTAAGGGCAGGGCGATATGAAAGTCAGTAAAAGAGCACAGTCGGTTCCGCCTTCCGCGACTATGGCGGTTGATACTAAAGCCAAAGAACTCAAAGCCAAAGGCGTTGACATTGTCGGTTTCGGAGCAGGTGAACCCGACTTTGACACGCCGCAATATATAAAAGATGCTGCAATCGCGGCAATGAAAGCCGGCAAGACAAAATACACTGCCACGCCGGGCATTCCGGAACTGCGAAAGGCTATTGCTGAAAAACTTCTTAAGGAAAATAACCTTAAGTATACACCTGAGCAAATTATCGTGAATATCGGCGCAAAACATTCTGTATATGAATCTATGCAGGCCGTTTTGGACGACGGCGACGAAGTCATTGTGCCGACTCCATATTGGGTTACATATCCGGAAACGATTAAACTTGCCGGCGCGATTATGAAAGTTGTCCAGACCGACCCGAAAAACGAATATAAGATAACTCCTCAGCAGGTAAAAAAAGCGATAACTCCGAAAACCGCTATGCTGCTCATAAACAGCCCGAATAATCCCGGCGGTTTTACTTACACGCCGGATGAGCTGAAAGCCATAGCGAAAGTTCTCGAAGGCACAAATATTATGGTGCTCAGCGATGAGATTTACGAAAGGCTCATTTACGGCAATACGAAATTTGTAAGTTTCGCCTCGCTCAGTGATGATGCCTACAAACGCACAATTACAATAAACGGTTTCAGCAAGGCTTATGCGATGACCGGCTGGCGGCTCGGATATGTAGCAGGGCCGGTGGAAGTAATAAAAGCAATGGATAGGCTGCAGGGACATATGACTCAGAACCCGGTAAGCTTTGTGCAGGCCGGCGGTCTTGTTGCGTTCAGCGACCCCGGTAATGAAGTTGAGAAGATGAGACTCGAATTTGAAAAACGCGCTAAATATATGGCTGACAGGCTCAACGCCATTAAAGGCGTTAAGTGTCCGCAGCCGACAGGTGCATTTTATTGCTTCCCTGATGTTTCCGCTCATTTCGGCAGAACCATCGGCGGGGTGAAGATTAATAACAGTATGGATTTTGCCGCGGCGCTTTTGGAACAGGCAAGCGTGGCGCTTGTGCCGGGCGGGCCGTTCGGATGCGACAATAATGTCCGGCTCAGTTTTGCGACGTCTACGGAACAGATTACAAAGGGAATTGACAGGCTTGAAAAATGGCTCAAGAGTTAATGACGGATAAAAAGCCGGCGTTTAGCGGCTGGATGATGCTGATTTTCTGGTGGGCGATGATTCTTTTCGCCCTGCACTCTGCGACTCATATGGTCGGAGCGGGAGATACCTGGGTGGCGATGGCCTGCGGAAGACATTTTCTAAATCACGGCGTCAACACCGTTGAACCTTTCAGCGCAAATTCACACAAACCTGGTCCGACCGTAGAAGAGGTAAAAACCTGGCCGATGTGGGCACAGTGGATTACCGATAAAGTCGGATTAGACACCGTTAAGTACTGGCATCCTACAGGATGGGTTGATCAGAATTGGCTGACGCATGTTTTCTTTTACTGGGTTACGCACTTATCGCCCATTGCTGATGCGGAAACTTTCGACAAACCAATTGTAGGGCAGAATATCACCTATAACAGTCTGGTTTACTGGAAATATGCGCTGTATATCGTAACCATCATAGTGGTTTACTACACCTGCAAAGGTTTGGGAATTAATCCGGCTCTGTCTGCAGTATTTTCCTGCGTTGCGTTATTTGTCGGAAGGACATTTTTTGATATTCGGCCGGCAGGTTTTACAAATATGCTTGTCGCTGTCCTGATATTTATTTTTGTCCTGACTGTATATAAAAATTATCTCTACATCTGGCTGATTGTGCCGATAACGGTTTTATGGTGCAATCTGCACGGCGGTTATGTCTATGCATTTGTTGTTCTTGTGCCGTTTATAGGTTTACATCTTCTGACGCTGCTGCCGAAAAGAATAAGTTTATGTTTGTATTATGTGCTCGGCTGGTTGTTTTTATATGCTCTTTCGGTAAAATTTTACTCGAATGAGTATCTTACGCATATTAAGCCTCTTTCGGACGGACTGTTATTATTTATCCTGATTGTGATTGCGGCAAGTATTGCGTTAACGGCCTTGAAAAATATCAAACCCTCGCTCTTCCACGGATACCATATTATAGCAAGTTTATTTATATTTATCGCGGTATTAAACAGATTTTTCCCTGACGGCATAGAGCAAATCATAAAACAGTACTCTGCTTTTAGAGAGCATGTAGACGACAGCAGGCAGACGTTTTTTACGGTTTTTGCAGGTTTTGCTGTTATAGCTGTGGTCTTCAGTGTATTTAAGCACAGGTTAAAGGCGATAACTTACAAAGCATGGTGGCATACGGTTGCGGCAACGATTATCGCTTTTTTAGCGATGGTAATTTTCAATCCGTTTCATCTGACAAATCTTACTCATACGTTCATTATTAGTTTGAGCGAGAACGCCAAAATCTGGAAGAGTGTCAATGAATGGCATCCCGCATTTGAATGGGATAATCCGGTAGGCAATGGAATACCGTTTTTGTATATGTATATATTAGCCTGGGTACTGCTTGCTTTTTGGGTTATCTGCCTGACGCTCAAGCCGAGAATTATTGTCAAGAAAGGCAAAACTCAGCACGCAGTGTCCCTTACGGGAGCCGAACTGCACGATAGTCAGCAGTATGTATGGCCAATGATAGATTTACCTCTGATGGTTATTGCGGCTTTTACGGTAGATATGGCTATAGGTTCGCGTCGGTTTATTCCGATTGCGGCAATTGCTGCCTGCCCGGTTATAGCAATGTTCCTCGACAGCGGAATCAGAATGATTGTCTCACGGATAAATCTGAAAAAGACAGGCAGGGCTGTTGTAAGCTCAATGCCGAAATGGGAGCAGTATTGTTTTGCCGGTATCGTTTTTGTGGTTGTCGCTTTTCTGACTATCTGGTGGGGATACTGGTATAAACTTGTCTATCTTGACCCTTGGCCGGACAGTAACTATTTGACCAGCGTCTTTATGAGAATGAGTGCTTCTTATGCAAAGCCGTTTAAGGCTTGTCAATTCGTAAGGGATAATAAATTAAAGGGTATTGTTTATAATTATTGGACTGAAGGCGGCTTTATCGCTTATGCACAGTTCCCGGACCCTAATACGGGCAAAACCCCGCTTCAGCTTTATATGGACGGCAGGGCTCAGGCAGCCTACAACACGGATATGTATCATCATTGGATGTATATTATGGCTGGCGGAGAGCCGGCGAGGCAGGCGGAACGGGCCGGAAGAGCTTATACTACGTCAGACTATAAGGCTATCGGCGAATGGCTCGACAAACAGTTTGAGAAGGAAAATGTCTGGGTTGTTTTTATGCCCTCGGCACAATTCAACTCCGAGCTTGTCAGGGGGCTGGAGACAAATCCGAACTGGCGGATAGCGTTTATAAACGAAGACCAGGAACTATATGTAAATATAAAAAACTCGCAGGGTAAAGACCTGTATTTGGGCATATTTTCCGGTCAGACAAAATTCCCAGATAAATTTTCACAGTTGATGACCATCGGACATAACCTTCTGTATTTGCAGGATGAAGAAAAATCTAAAAATGGCTGCGAAATATTGATTGAGGCGATGATGCTATTTCCTTGTCAGGTTGCTGCCGTTGAGCTTGTTAACGCTGCAAATCACACCGCGCAGAATAGAGACCGGGTAAAAGAGGCTTTTGGTAAATATTTTGATGATTTTATCGCTAATAGACAGACTCTCATTAAGCAGAACGGCTATCGCGAAAAACTTTCTGCCGCAATGCTGATAGGAGATTATCTTGCAAAGGTTAATGGTGGTAATCCGGCAATTGTTCAAAAATACAAACATTATTTGGCTGGATTCGAAGACGACCAATCGTTAATTAACACTTATTCACGCTGGTAATATACTTTTAGAGTAAAGGCATACCCCCACAAAAACGGGGATTGAAAAATTATGAATACAGGGATGGTCAATTCGTTATCTGTTTTTTTCCCCTGTTACAATGAACAAGACAACATCGAAAGAGTTGTAAAGTCAGCTCTCGATGTTTTGACGGGTCTGAATATAGATTTCGAAATCATTATCGTCAATGACGGCAGCAAAGACAGAACCGGTCAGGTTGCCGATTTGCTTGCCCAAAAAAATAAACGTATCAAAGCTGTCCATCATCAGGTAAATCGCGGTTATGGCGCAGCTCTCCAGAGTGGCTTTGCCGCCGCATCGAAAGAATATGTCTTTTATACCGACGGCGACGGCCAGTTCGACATCAAAGAGTTGCCGATGTTCTTTAAATATATGGCCGATTACGATATTGTTACAGGTTTTCGCATCAACAGGCAGGACAACCTCGCGAGAAAAATTAATGCTTTCTGCTGGACAACGATGGTTAATCTGCTTTTTGGAATGAAAATTAAAGATATGGACTGTGCTTTTAAGCTTTACAAACGCAGGATTTTCGATGATATAAAATTGAGAAGCACCGGCGCTTTGATTAATACGGAAATATTTGCTCGGGCGAAAAACAAGGGATATAAAGTATATCAAATCGGCGTTCATCATTATCCCCGAACCGCGGGAGTGCAGACCGGCGCAAAGTTAAGCGTTATTTTACGGGCATTTAAAGAATTGTTTGCCCTTTATAAACAGATTAAAAGCGATAAATAAATGCAGTTTCAGACAAGTAATCAATATACACGATACGACCAGAAAGTTCACATATACTCGCAGGCTTTGTTAAACAATCTCAAAGCCGTCAGAAGCCTGTGCAAACCTGAAACAAAACTTTGTGCCGTCATCAAAGCCAACGGTTACGGCCACGGCATCAGGGAAATTGTAAATATCCTCAAAACAGGTCAGGTCGATTTTTTCGCCGTTGCCAATGTTTATGAAGCCGCTTTTATCGCTGACCTCCTCGGCGAAATTAAAATTCTCATTCTTGAGCCGATTCATACCGCCTACACCAGCGATGCCGTAAAGTTGTGCGCTCAAAAAGGTTTTCATTGCGCTATTGTTAGCAATCAGGCTCTCCAGTTTGTGCAGGATTGTTTAAAAGACACAACTGATGTATTGAATGTTCATATAAAAGTCGAAACCGGAATGGGCCGCTGCGGAATCGATGCGAAAAAAGCCGCGCAATTGGTAAAAAAAATCCGCACATTGTCCAACCTCCGCCTGGCAGGCGTATATACGCATTTTTCAACCGCCGCTGAAAAAAATCTGACTTATGCCGTCCATCAGCTTGAAAATTTCAAAAAATTCCTTTCAAGCCAGTCACTTCTGGCCTGTAAAGATGTGATTATCCACGCCGCCAACAGCGCTGCGATGTTAAATATTCCGGAGGCGCATTTCGATATGGTTCGCTGCGGCATCGCTCTTTACGGCTGGGTCGAACATCCTGATTTGCTGAAGATTAACCTCCAGCCCGCGATGAAATTCGAGGTGCCGATAGTCCAGATAAATCACTTCAAAAAAGGTCAGCCTATCGGTTACGGCAGAACATTTTCCGCCTGGCGGGATACGGTTGGCGCGATTGTTCCAATCGGCTACGCTGATAATTACTGGCGCCTATATTCCAATAGCGCCTTTATGAAAGTCGGCGATAAATTCGCTCAGGTCATCGGCAGGGTGAGTATGGACAAAACCATACTTGACGTCACTGATTTGCCGGATGCCGAAGTCGGCCAGTTTGTTACGGTAATTGACAACGACATACAAAGCCAGTGCAGCGTTTACCGCCAGGCCGAAATGGCCGACACAATTTGCCATGAAATCCTCGCCTCGCTCCCCGCAAGGGCGTTAAGAATTGTCCATTAAGCAGTAATTTCCTACCAGAGTGAGTGTGCGTCCCTCGCAGAGATGATTACTACGTCATATTTTGTATATTGCTCTTTGGGAAACTCTCGCAGCATCGATACCTTAAATGCGCTGCTGCCGTTTGCGGGAATCTCATCAGAGTAACCTTTTTGCTGCATGGCGTCAATTATCTTGCCATTACTGTCATAGAACCGGACCTCAAATTGAATTTCTTTCCATGGTATAGGACTGCTGTTAGACATAGTTCCTACTACGGCAACAGTTTCGCCGGATTGTTTTTCGCCGAATCTGAGTTCTGAACTGTTGATAGTAATTTGGTTTCGATAAGGAGTGAAATCTTTTCCTTTGTTGAACATATTTGCAAATATACAGCCAATAATAATAAAGGGAATGAAAAAACCTATAATTGACAAAATAGGATACCAGAAAATCATTGAGAACACATTTTGCCCACGCTGGCAATAGGGACATTTCTTGGCTTTGATGGGTATCTCCATATAGCACGTCTTACATAATTTTTTTTCTGACACTTCCATTTTTAAATCCTCTCACTATTTCCTTTTTTCTTTTTTAAGCCATTCTATCGCGATCGCCGCGACATTATCATGATCAAACGCTATATCGCTCGGCAGAGCGTTAATCTCAAACCAGCAAGCCTCCGCCGCATCGTCCCCGCCTTTGACTTTTGTATTTTTTGTTATGCCGATAAATACGATTGTAATATTTCTGCCCCGCGGGTCTCTGCCGCATTTGCCGAACGTGTGTAACTGCGTCAGTTTAACTCCCCTCAGTCCGGTTTCCTCTTCAAGTTCTCTCGCCGCGGCATCTTCAAGTTCCTCGTCCATATTTACAAATCCGCCGGGAAACGCCCATTGGCCTTTGAATGGCTCATTGCCTCGTTTTATTAAAAGCACCTTAGGCGTTTGGCCGCTTACATCGAATACCGCCGCGTCAACCGTAACCATCGGCCTCGGCCATTCGTAAACATATTTTTTCTTCTCTGCCATATCGCCATCTTATCATTTTGCACAGAAAAATACAGTCAAAAAGCCCTTTGATAACAAGCAATATTCGATTAAAATACTCACCTGTGAATCTTGATAATCAAAAAGTTGAAGGATTAACCCTGCTCGACGGCTTCAAAGGCCTTGCGGTTCGGCAGTGGTCTGATTTTATCTTTACGCCTTCGCAGTTGTTGCAAAACCCTGCCCAAGTATTCAAATCCGAAGATGAAAACATTACCATATTGAAACAGGTTGACCGCGACAGAAAAAAAGTGTCCATAGTCGTCAAAAAATCTGTCAGCCGAAATCGCCTGAAAAATTTTACTGCTTTATTCAGGCCCCCCAAAGCCGTCCGGAATTTTAATATCGCACGGGCGTTAATGGCCAAGGAAATTGACGTTGCCGCACCGATTGCCGCGCTCTGGCGGAAAAATGGATTTCAAAGCATTGAGAATATTTACATATCCGAATTTTCCCCGGGCAGCTTGAGTTTGTACGATGTTGCCTATGGAAAAAATAAGGAAATTATTTCTAATTTCAGAATACGAAAAGATGTTATTCGGCAGGTTGCCGTTCTTTTGGCCAAACTCCATAAGATGTGGTTTTGGCACAGGGATTCCAAAGCCGGCAATTTTATCGTTTATAAAACCGGCGACGGCTCATACAAAGCCAAACTTATCGACCTTGACGGCATAAAGTTCAACCTGTTTAACAAACAAAGTAATCGCATCAGGACTCTTTCCAAACTTGCCGAATCGCTTACCCGTTTTAAGACCGTTAATTTTACGGATTTATATAGAGGCTTTTTGTATTATTGTGATGCGATGCAGATGGACCCCTCGCAATCGCGGCAGCTTCTGCGCCAGGTAGAAAGGGCGACTGTCGCCTCAAGGTTTTTAACGATAATTTCAGATTCGTATAAATTTAAAGATAAATGAACCGGCAAATAAAAAAAATCCTGATAATTAAACCAAGCGCGCTCGGCGACATTGTCCAGGCTATGCCCGCCGCCTGCTGCCTGGCCAAAAGTTTCCCCGATGCCGAAATCCACTGGTTTGTCAGGCCCGAATGCGTAGCTCTACTCGAAAACCATCCCTGCATTCATAAAATTATTTTATTCCGCCGCAAAGAACTTGGCAAATGGTGGTATAAACCCTCTGCCTTTTCCGAACTCGTTCGGCTTATTAAGCAGTTGAGAGAGGAAAAATACGATATCGTTTTTGATTTTCAGGGCAGATTCAGAAGCGCGATTTTCGCCTTCTTCAGCGGCTGCAAACAAAGAATCGGTATGTCCGGAACGCAGGAAATCACCGGCCTGTTTTATACCAGGAAAATTGCGCAGTCCTCCGTCCATTTGGTTGATTTCTTCCTCGATATGGTTTGCTCCGCAGGCGCAAAAAAGGGCAAAGTTGAATTTGGCTTGAAACCTCAGCCCCGCGCGATAGCCGAAACGCAAAAAATCCTGTCTGAAAATAAAATCGACAAAGATAATTACGCTATTTTTGTTCCATCCGCGACCGTTGAAGCGAAAAAATGGCCGATAGAGAATTTCGCCGCTCTCGCCGAAAAAGTTAATGCTAAATACCGATGCGGCGTTGTTGCTGTCGGCACAGAACCTGAAAAACCCGTTGCCGAAAAGCTTAAATCGCTTTCTAAGACGCCGGTAGTTAATCTCGCCGGCAAAACTAATATTGCCCAGCTAATTGCATTGCTTGCAGGTGCAAAGGTTGTTGTTAGCAACGATACAGGTCCTGCCCATATAGCCGCCGCCTTAGGCACGCCGATGGTCCTGATTTTCGGCTTCACTAATCCTTCAAGAGTTGGCCCTTACGGTAGAAACGAAACTGTCGCTGCGATAGATGCAAATAAAAGGGGGACGCAGGTCGAAAGCACAAATCCCGCCCATAATATAAAAAATGTTACCGTCGAAACCGTCTTTGATTTAATCAGCAGGCAGTTGGGTTAATCGCACACAATGGCCAAAAGAAAAAGAAATAAACTAATCCGATTCTTGGAGTATAAGATTCTCCATATAGAGGATACTCCGCACAAAATTTCGCTCGGCGTTGCGATTGGCCTGTTTATCGCCTACTCGCCGCTGCTCGGATTGCATCTTTTGCAGATTATTGTTTTTAGTATCTTGCTGCGTGCCAATAAATTTGCCGCCTTTGCAAGCACTTGGGTCTCGAATGTTTTTACCTATGGGATTATATATTATCCCGCTTATCTTCTCGGCAGGATTATATGCAATTTTTTTCCAAACTACAGTGCCCTCAGCGACCAGCAGGTTTCATCGCTCTTTAACAGGCTTTTTGCCCCGAAAAATATGCTGACCGGCTTTTATACAAAAGAATACTGGCGCCAGTTTGCGATGCTTTTAAAGCAAATCGGCCCTGAATTATGGATTGGTTGCACAATCCTCGGCGGGGCGATTGCGGTGGCCTCTTATATCATCTGCTATTATCTAATCAAGTCCCATCGCGCCAAAAACCCCCATCGCCGTTACAAAAAATACTAATAATCCTTTGTGTCGCTTTGTGTTCGGAGCCTGCTCTCGACCACGATTGGGGTGGTGAAAAATAGTTTTAAATTTTCACTTTTGGTTATTCGGATTTGTTTCGGATTTCGGATTTATCCCTTTCTTACGGGTTAATCTTTTTAAGAATCTCCTCGGCTTTTTGTTTATCGGATTCTTTTATGCAAAGTTCTATTACGCCGACTGCGCTGAAAGCTAACCCGCAATTAACGATAGAATTTATGCCGGACAGAAAACACTGGATACCTTCACGTTCAAGAGCTATCTTTGTAATCTCCGCTTTGGTATATTCGTCGAAATTAGCAATTTTTATTATCTTTTCATCCATTTTTTATTACTTCAATATATCGGTTGCAATTCCAATAATGTCAAGGGCTGTTGCTGTCTGATACGTTACGTTCTTTTGATATTAACCATTCTTCAATTTTTTTACCCTCTTCCTTGTCGGAACTGATCCAGAACGCGATTCCTCCGAGAAAATGCTTTTGAATTTTAGCAATTTTTCCACTTTGCGGCTGTTTTGTAAGGCTCTTATCTTTTAGGACAGCAGCTATATCCTGTTTTTCCTGTTTAAGATGCATCATTATTAACTGCCGTTGGGCAGCTTGTTGCTTGTCAGTCAAGCCAGACTTACCAAACTTAATCACGATTTCGTTAACCTCTGCTTCTACAGCAGGGTCTTCCTTGTCCTTGATACCTAACGCCTGCTTAACCTGGGTTTGAGGAGAACCTTTAAATTTTTCAGTGGTAAACATATAATATGAAGCAAATACAAGAAATCCGATCACAAGAAGTGTTAACATAAACCGCATATTTCAATTCCTTTTTTATAACTACTTTTTAGATCGTCTCCTATTTAATTTCTCTTCGCCTTCGGCGGTTCCTCATTCAGAGTTGGAAGTTCGATGTTGAATGTTGGACGTTCCTTACTTCTTTATTTCCTTACCTCTTTACTTTATGG
The DNA here is from genome assembly GCA_003142595.1 of Phycisphaerales bacterium. GTDB lineage: Bacteria > Planctomycetota > Phycisphaerae > Sedimentisphaerales > UBA12454 > UBA12454. The sequence continues at coordinate 194,573 of PLMU01000006.1, read as the reverse complement.
TAAAACTTTGTGCCTTAATGTCTTAGTGGCTATAACGCTGCAACTATTTCTGTACATCGTTCGCAAAGCTCTGGCTGCTCGCTATTCTTCCCAACGCTCGGCCAATAATTCCAGCACCTCTGGCACTTGGAATGAGGACTCTTCTCAGCACTAACAAGTTTATCTGTCTTTTGTTTATTTAGTTTAACTTCGCTTACGATACAAAGCGCAGCGAAATTTTTAATCCCGAACAACTCGACTATATTGATTAAGTCGCCGTCATCTGTGGCTATTGTGATGGACGATTCCTGATTGCTTGCGATTGTTTGTTTTTGGCGGAGTCCTTCGAGTTCTTTTAGCACTTCATCGCGCAGGTTCATCAGTTTTTCCCATTTCTTTTCTTCTTTTTGCCAATCGACACCCTTTTCAGCCTGCGGCCATTTAAGCAAATGAACGCTTTCGACCGTTTCTGTTTTGAAAGGCATAGATTCGTAAATTTCTTCTGCCGTATGGGCAAGCACTGGCGTGAGCATTCTTGTTATCGCGTCGAGTATTTTATACATTGCCGTTTGACAGCTTCGTCTGGAGACCGAATCTTTGCCGTCGCAGTAGAGTCTGTCTTTGAGCAGGTCCATATAGATACTGCTCATCTGGACGACGCAGAAATTATAAACAAGGGTATAGACCCGATGAAACTGGAAGCTTTCATAAGCATCTGTAACTTCGCTGATAAGTTTATGTAATTGTTGGACTGCCCATTTATCGATTTCGAACATTTTTTCATAAGGCACGTTATTTTTCGATGGGTCGAAATCGGATGTATTTCCGAGCAGGTATCTCAGAGTATTTCTGATTTTCCGGTATGCTTCCTGCAACCTTGCGATAAGTGTATCGCTGCATCGCATATCTTCCTGATAATTTACGCTTGATACCCACAGCCGCAATATATCTGAGCCGTATTTTTTTACTTCATCTTGTGCGTTGACATAATTTCCGAGCGATTTGGATTGTTTTTTACCAAATTCGTCAACTGTAAAGCCGTGTGTAAGGACGGTTTTGAACGGCGCAGTGCCTATTGCTCCCAGCGCCGGCAGCAGTGAAAGTTGGAACCAGCCTCTGTGTTGGTCTGAGCCTTCGAGGTATAGGTCAACTGGCACTGGCCAGCCTGCCTGTTTCGCTACGCTATGCCATGAGCAGCCGGACTCGAACCATACATCGAAGATATTTTCTTCTTTTTGCAGATCGTCGAAGCTGAAGCCCGAGGGGAGTTTGAAGTTTTCACCGAGGATGTCTTTGGGCGAGTCAGTGAACCAGCTATCGGAGCCTTTTTGTCTGATATGCGCTGCGACAGCCAGAACTGATTCTTTCGTTAAAAGAGTCTTGCCATCTGAATTATAAAATACCGGTATCGGCATTCCCCAGCTTCTCTGTCGAGAAATACACCAATCCGGGCGACTCTCAAGCATACCGGTAATTCTTTTTTCGCCCCATGCCGGTATCCATTTAACTTTCGGTATTCTTTCAAGCGCCAGTTGCCTTAAACTTTTCCCCGCCGGCATCTGCTTATCAACTGAAATGAACCATTGTTCTGTAGCCCTAAAGATTACAGGGGTTTGACTACGCCAGCAATGCGGATAGCTATGCGAGATTTTTCCCTCTGCGAAAAGAAAACCTTTATCCCTCAAACAATCATTGACCTCTTTATCAACCTTTAAAACATTTTTGCCTACAAGCCAACTCGGGACTGTTTCATCGTAACAGCCATCATCTTTCACAGGTGAATATACCGCAAGTTTGTTCTGCTGGCCGGCCATATAGTCCTCTTGGCCGTGGCCGGGGGCGGTATGAACAAGACCTGTGCCATCCTCTGTTGTTACAAAATTAGCGCTAATTACCAGCCAGGCATCCTTGTCCGTCGGGTTCTTCTCAATATATGGATGCTGATACCTCAGGCCTATAAGCTGGCTTCCCTTTACTGTCTTTTCGCTAACCGTATAATTCTCAAGCTTACCTGCCGCGATAACAGCTTCAAGTCGAGCCTGTGCAATAATCGATGTAAATTTTTTGCCGTTCTGCGTGAAACTTATCGATTTGTACTCAAGGTCGGGATGTGCAGATATCGCTAAATTCGCGGCCAACGTCCAGGGCGTTGTCGTCCATATCATAAAACATATATTTTCACTATCCTTGACAAGGCCGAGAGACTTCAATTTCGCAGCGGATTCCTTTGTCGCAGGGAAATTAACAAAAATGCTCGGCGAAGTAATATCCTCATATTCCAACTCTGCATCGGCAAGTGCGGTTTTGCATCCGCTGCACCAATGGATTGGCTTGAGCTGTTTATAAACCAGACCCTTTGCCACAAGCTCGGCAAAGACTTCACAAATGCCCGCTTCATATTGCGGCTTTAACGTCAAATACGGATTTTCAAAATCGCCGAATACGCCGAGGTCCTTAAATTGCCTTGACTGAAGTTTTACATATTTGCTCGCGTATTGCTTGCAGAGTTTGCGAATTTCAAGTTTGCTCATCGTTTTGGCTTTGTCGCCAAGCTCTGTAAAAACCTTTGCCTCAATCGGCAGGCCGTGGCAGTCCCAGCCGGGAACGTAAGGAGCCTGAAAGCCGCTCATCGTTTTATACTTTACGACCATGTCTTTGAGAACCTTGTTTATCACGTGACCCATGTGGATGTCGCCGTTGGCGTAAGGAGGGCCGTCGTGAAGGATATACAACGGTGAACCCTGCCTTGCTTCGATGATTTTTTTATAAATATCCATCTTGTCCCAGTTCTTCCGCTGCTGCGGCTCGCGCTGGGTAAGATTGGCCTTCATCGCAAAGTTGGTCTGAGGCAGATTTAACGTCTTACTGTAATTTTTCTTGTCTTCGCTATTTTCGCTCATTATAGTTTCCCGATAAAACAAAACATCATAATTTTACTGTTTTCACCTGTCAAGTAAACTCTTGTCAGGCAATTATATATAACAAAAAAGCCTTGCGGATTTTTTACCCTGCAAGGCTTTAATACTAATTATATATTTAAGCCTTTAGGGCGTCACACCAATAATTATAGCGATAATAATAGCAATGCGGGAGGTTTCGTTGTTTGAAAGGCCGTAAACAGATTGTTTTGAAACATTAGTCATTTGAGAACCCTTATACCAGTTATTTCGGCATAAGTCAATTGTTTCTTAACCTCTTTTTTGTTGTTGAAGCCAATTGAAAGCGGGGGTATAATTGGGGTGCGTCGAGGAAGCAACAGCGAGAAAAAAATCAAAGTAGACTTTTAACATAGGAAGGAAAAAATGGCGAAGAAAAAAATATGTTTTGTAATTGCCCCGATAGGAGACGATGAATCAGAAATAAGAAAGCGATCTGATCAAATTCTGAAACATGTCATAGAACCGGCAACTAGTGAGTGTGGATATGAAGCTATCCGTGCAGATAAAATTGAGAAGCCGGGAGTAATAACAAGCCAAGTAATTCAGCATATAATAGAAGATTCTCTTGTCATTGCCGACTTAACAGGTCATAATGCGAATGTATTTTATGAACTTGCCATTCGTCATGCCCTACGTAAGCCATTTATTCAGCTAATACAAAAAGGGGAAAAAATTCCATTCGATGTTTCCGGTACTCGAACAATATATATTAACCATCATGACCTTGATAGTGTCGGAGAAGCAAAAAATGGTATAGTCGGCCAAATAAAATCTCTTGAGCAAGATGCTAGCCAGATAGAAACCCCAATATCAATATCTCTCGATTTGCAATCGCTTCGAAAAAGTGATGACCCAGAACGTAGATCATTAGCGGATATTATGGCCGTTTTAACCGAATTACCATCACGAATTGAAGAAAGGTTTGCAGAGCGAATTGAACCTATGCGTCGGAGAAAGATAAAGCGTTTTCATCCAATGATGATAGATGAAATGATGCATATGAGTTCGCGAAGTTCTGAAGACCCAATTGGAATTCTAATAATTGCCAGCTTTCTACGAGAAGATGTTCCTTGGCTATATGAAATTGGGGTCGAGGCTTATAGGACTACTAAATCTGGCAGTTTTGAAGATTCAATACAGGCATTAAAAGGATTCCAACGAACGGTTGAACACACATTGCATGGGCCGTTTATGGAGGAATTTATGATGTCTTCAAAAGAAGGCCATATGATGATGCAGGAGTTGCCACATATTTTGGAACGTATTATTGAAAGGTACATTTCAGCAAGAAAATCAGGGCCTAATCGTAAAAAATAATAGCGTCTGTGAATAATTCAGATTTTACTATTATTAGAGACACGGTTACGATTATAGAGTTTTTGGATTGAATGATTAAGGTGAATGGTTGAATAAAAAACAATTAATGGTTTAAGGAATACAGAAATACCTCTGGATTGATTAATTCAAACTAATAAAAATGGCTAGATTTTCTCAAAATATTAAAACTCAAATCAAGCACGCCTTTGGCAACCTAAATGTTGATGCAGCGTTGATCGGATCTGGATCAGATAGGGATTTGGATATTTTTATAGTCAATAATAGCAATACATATAGTAATTATCTTAGTACAAAACCATTTTTAGATATGCTTCCTAATCTTAAAAAAAATTTAAATTGCGAAATCATTGTTAAATATGACCATTATCATAGGGTTAAAAAAGGCAAAAAGAAATTAGTTCATCTTCTTTTTTATCCTTCATGTAAACACCTTCGCATTTGGGAACTACCTGCATTCATTTCAGGCATTCATGATAGAGGGGAGTTTTTTATAGGAAATAATAAAAGTTTGATAAGTTCTTATAAAAAATATCGATCGCGAAAATTGGATTTAGACTTTGACATTCTTACTTATCATATTTATAGGCTTGTTGATGTTGCAATAACAAATTTGGTATATCTAACCTCTTCTTCAAGCATCTTTGCTATGGAAGAATATATTGAGAATCTTATTTATATATATCGATATACACTTAGGGAATTCCTAATATCCGAACTTAAAGAATCTTCACGCATAAATTTCTGGGAATGGGATGAATTGGTTAATTTCACTAGAAAGAAACCTATTCTGGAACCTTTGTACCATTTATTCAGTTTAAAAAATGCAAAGTCAGCCAGACTTTTAAATGAAGACATTAGACTCCTCTTTATAGAATATCTTAAGTTCTGTGATACTGGTCTCTCTGGAATAAGAGATTTAAAAATAAACGATATATTGAAAAGAAAATAAACAGAAAGAGAGTATATAATTATGATGGACATTTTTATCTATCTCGTAACAACATTGTTGGCAATTGTAGGCTTATTTATTGGCCTAAGTACAAACCTTTTCTGGATTACCAATGATCCTATCAAAGTACAATTTGGTTCATTTGCATTTGCATTGGTATCTATAATACTTGGAGACCGACTTGTGTCTTATCAAAAAGATAAGGCATTAATGAAAATTATCAAAGAGTCTTTGGAGAAAATGCCAATAATGGACACAATTAAACAGTTCTCAAATTGTAATGAGGCTCTCGAATATATAAGTAGTAGACTCCACGAAGCTACGGTTGTCCTTAATACAAGAGTATCTGGACATTTAGACGATGCAGCTAAAAAAAGAAATGGATTTTATAACAAGAATGATTTAGCCTTGAAAAGTGCCTTAAAAGGCGGCCTGGTTTTTAAGGATGTTGTAAGCGAAGGGTTCAGAGAATTTAGCAGTGAAATAGAACAACATTGTGGAAGTAAATATAAGCATGTAGTCCTAAAAAGCACTACACCAAGTTTTCTCAATTTCACGATATTGGATTTCGATTCTGAAGAAGAATTGTTATTTGGATGGGCTAATTCAACTTATATGGGTTCTGAACAAAAGGCTTATTTGGTACGAGATAAACGAGTCATAGGATATTTCAAACAATACCATCAAAGCCTTTTCACTCCATCACAAGGTAAATGATGTCTCGATACACTAATCATCCTGATTGGTATTATAAATATTATGATAAAGTGTTTTCAAAAGAAAAGAACTATTATTATGAAATTGAACAAATTGATGCAATTGTATCGCTGGCCGGAAAGAAAGTGCAAGAAGTAGGTTCGGGTACTGGCGAGCACGCAATCAGAATATTAGCAAAAAACCCATCATATCTTGAGCTATTAGACTTTAATCGTAAAGCAATAAATATCTTGGAGGGCAGATTTAAAGAGAAAAATAATGTGAAGATTTTATATGAAAATGGTTTTGGTGATACGGTTGATGGAATCTTTGATGTGGTTATTTGCATGTACTCAATTATTGTACAATCAATTGAAACCTTCGAAGAACTTGAGAATAGATTAAAAACAATATTCAGAAGAATACGTAAAGGAGGATATTTATTCTTTGAAACCATTGATTATGATATTTGTAAAACGATTTACAAGGAAGGTAGTCAAAGTAATATATACAAAAATGCGAATGATGAGGTAATTATTAAAACAGAATATTCTGAAAATAAAATAAATTTCATCTATTCCGGAAAACTGGATAATCAAAAAATCTCATATAAAGTCTCTTTGTTCAATCTTAATAAGAAGCAACTATTAGACTTTTTCACTTTAAATAATATATCAGATAATGGATTTATTAGTTTAGATAAGTCCAACCGCAGGCAACTTATTTTTGCCAGAATATAGAATCATATTTCTAGATTAATTTTACATTAATTAGGGATAGATGTTCCTTTGATAGGGACATCGGGCAGGGGTTAAACGAGTTGTGAATGATTTGGCCCCCCGCAATTTCCTTTTCTGTGGAAAAGAAAATTAAATCGGAGAACTTCAGTGGGGCGGGGGTTTGCGCTGCGGCTCCAACAGGCCGAGGGGGACGAATTTAATTTCCCTCTTTAGGCAGGTATGTATGGGCAGCTTTAAGATTGTTCTGGGTATTTGCATATTCAATCGGATACCCGTCTTTGTATATTTCCAAGGCGGCATTGTAGCATTCTATGGCTTTCCGAATGTTATCGGCGCGTTGCTGCGGTGTCTTTGCAGGCAGGTCTGTATAGGCGGCTCCAAGATTGTTCTGAGTATTTGCATATTGAATCGGATACCAGTTTTTCTTGAATATTTCCAAGGCGGCCTTGTAATATTCTATGGCCTTTAGAATGTTCTCGGCGCGTTGTTGTGCTATTTCCTCAGGCAGGGTTATATATGCAAATCCAAGATTGTTTTGGGTCCCTGCATAATCAATAGGATACTCGTCTTTGGTGTATATTTTCAAGGCGGCCTTGTAGCATTCTATGGCCTTTTGAATGTTCTCGGCGTGTTGCTGTGATGTCTCTTCAGGCAGGGTTATATATGTAAATCCAAGATTGTTTTGGGTCCCTGCATAATCAATCGGATACCCGTTTTTCTTTCTGATTTTCAGAGCGGTCTTGTAGCATTCTATGGCTTTTCGAATGTTCTCGGCTCGCTGTTGCAATGTCTGGGCAGGCAGGTCTGTACAGGCATCTCCAAGATTGTTCTGAGCAGCTGCATATTGAATCGGATACTTGTCTTTGGTGAATATTTCCAAGGCGGCCTTGTAATATTCTATGGCCTTTCGAATATTCTCGGCTCGCTGCTGCAATGTCTGGGCGGGCAGGTCTATATAGGCAAGTCCAAGATTGTTCTGGGCAGTTGCATATTGAGTTGGATACTCTTCTTTGGTAAAAATCTGCAGAGATTCATTATAATATTTCACTGCTTGTATTACGTTCATTCCTTGTATAGCATCGTTCGGTTCCGGCCTGAATAAATATGTATTGGCTAAATTTCCCAGGGCAGAGGCCTGCCCTTCTTTATCATTTGCCTGACTTGCCTGGCTTAAAGCCGCAGAATAGAATTCGGCCGCTTTTAGGAAATGCTGTTGTTCATAGTGGCAAATACCTATCTGCAGATTCAGGGCGCCGAGTTTCTTGTGGTCTGTCTCTAATTGAGTTGCAAGGGTGAATTTTTCTATAGCAAAATCAAACTGTTTTTCAGCAAGGCGGGTGCGGCCATCCTCAAATAATTTTCCGACTTCAGCGATGGGCGCCTGATTTAAACCGTCCTGATAATTAAAGATGTTGATATTTATGATTGGTACAACGGGTGGTTTTTCTTTAAAGAATGACAGGAACAACCATAAGAGGACTGCAGCAATCAGGCAAATGGATGCTGCGATTAAGCCTGCGACAATTCGTTGCCATATCGCAAGGCCCAAAAAGAACTTTTTAGACTCATCAAAAGAAATTTTCGTATATCCTCAGGTAAAGTGTTTATTTAATTCCATACATTTAATTCCTTTGTTGTTTCATCTCAATTTGATTGGTATTATACCGTTAAACAGGGAAAAGGAAAGGAAAAAGGCAAAAGAGCGTAAGGCAGAATACGCCCCGATGCCCCTGCAGTTTTGCCAGCCTCCTACGGGGGTTTGCGCTGCGGCTTCAACGGACAAAACTAATCACTGGGGTCTACATTGCCCACTTCGGGGGTTTGCCCCTACGGGGTCTCCGTTGTGACTCCGACGCTGCGGCTTCAACGACTTCGACGTCGGGGTCTTTGCTACGCTGCTGGAGTCTGCCCCCGCAATTTCTTGCGAAATTAAATCGGAGAACTTCAGTAGGGCGGGGGTCTACGCTACCCCCTACGGGGGTTTCCGCTGCGGCTCCAACGCTTCGATCTTTTTTTGTTATTGAAGCCAATTGAAAGCGGGGGATAGAATTCGAAAGAATACAGAAATCAGATTTAAAGAGGGTTTCCGTGATTATCAAATTTAGATTCGTTATAGGTTTCATAATTTGCTGTCAATTCTTTTCCTTTTTTAATCTTTCTAAGAGCATAAAACCTGTATTCTTTATCGCAGGCCATATTGGGGTTTTTAGAATGGTTTAAATACCATGAGATCGTTAATTGATTAAAATTTTTCGGGCATCCATATTTGTTTCCTTTAATGATGGCAAAATCTTCATAAAGTTTCTTTGTCTCATTATCAATACCAAGATTGTTTATTTTATCTATATCTATCCAAGCTATAGGAGCGTCATCGCCATAAAAAACATAAGTTCCTTTTGGGATGTCTGCGATGGCAAATACCCCTACACCGTGTTTAGATGGTTTTAACCGTACAGACACACCATAATGTGGATAATGAGGAATTCTATTTTGTTTTGGCTTTTTCTTTATCAATGATATCCTTTATCTCGTCTCTTAGAATCTTTGCATCCCAAAAAAATATTACGGCAATAAAAATAAATATTAAATTTATCCACCACGAAAATGGTTTCATTAAAGCAGGGTTAAAAAAATGGGATAATATTTCTGATATGAGAAAAATTATAATAGATATCGCCAAATTAATACTAAGTTCATAGTATGAATAGTAATAATTTTCTAGCTGTTCCGCTTTTTCGCTATCGGCCTCAAAGAAAAAATTCCAATAAATTTCTGAAAACCAGTCCCATATCGTTTCAACAACTGTTTCTCGTAAAGAGTCAAAAAAATCACCTATAATCCATGCAAGTATAAATACCAATCCGGAAGCTGCTATAGTTGTCGCCCCATTAGAAACTATCCAATTAAATTGACAAGGGTGCACTATTAAATAAGAATATAAAGCCAATATAAGAAATGTAAATCCTGGAAGAATTTCTCCTATCAATGGTTTAGGTTTAATTGAAGAATCCATAATAGTTTATTCCTAATTAAGAAACTAATATATATTTAGCAACCGAAATTTCATTTTGCAACTCAAATATTAAAATCACTGCACTAGTCATTTATGGGTGGCTGTTTCTAATTTCTTTCTGCCGTCCCGATAAATCTTAGCTTTTACGCTATTTTACCACACAAATCCATATATGGGAAAACTTTCTAAAATAAACCTATTACCCATTTCGTAATGAAAACTAAAATCCTTATTACGATACTGGTAACAATTACTTCGGTAACAAAAACACGTATTCTAAAAAAAATGGAGTCGGTATTCATATAAAATTGTCGACCAAGTGCTATGAAAATTGCGACAGCAATGACAATTATCCAAATATTCATAACTATTCCCCTTTCAATAAAAGCTGTTAATTACTCTGCCGTCCCGATTCTTCTTAGCTTTTAGGTTATTTTACCACATAAAGCCGTATTGAAAAACTGTTTTCCCACTTGCTTAGTTAGCAGGAAAGATATATAATCGGACGTTGTTTAACTTACTTTACAGGAGATTGATATGAAAAAGCTATTGCAGGTGTTAATTCCTATTCTTTGTGTGCCGCTTCTTTGTGGTGTTGCGCTTGGCTCAAAACCTGAAACGCCTAAAGACTTTCACGTTCTCGAAATAACAGAAACGGGCGATGTTGTTATAGATGCGGGCGATAATATCGCAAAGCCTAAAAAGAGTTTTGATATTTTCAAAACGAGTAGTAGCAATATAGAATTCCCCATTGCCAGAATTATAATTACTCAAACAACTCCGACTTACTGCATAGGTACTATCATCAACAGGATTGACGGTAGCAAGCCCAAAATAAGCGATATTTCAAAAGGTATGCTTTGCAGAGAAACTACGAAAGCAACTCTTAAAGCTGAAAAGAAAATTTACAAAAATCAGAAGAAAGCTCTGGCAAGACAGTATAAACTGACGAAAATAAAAGCCAAAAGCAAGACTTATGAAGCACTCGATAAAATCGTTCAGGATACGAATAACATTAACAAAATTAACACATCCACAACGCATCAGACGATAGAGAAAAAATAAAATTAAATCGCTCATTTTTACTGCTCGGCCTCGGTGCGTGATGTTGAGAAGGAAATTTTAAATAGATTTCTCCGCATAGGTCGAAATGACCCGGCTTCGTTAAGAACTACGTCGCGGCAGGCAGGGCATTTTTATTTTATATTTATTCAAATCAGTCTCTAACAGGAAACTTCTGAAGGGTTCATATTTAAAACTTTCAAAATTCAACGGCGCGTAATCCTCATCGCCAGACTGCAAGACAAATTTGTCGTGAGCGTAAGCGGCCAAAATCCTGTGCTCGTGGCAATCGGGGGCACAGAATTGAAACGTTTTGCCATCCCCAGTATAAAACCGACCTCTGCAAAGGTTTTTACCTTTTATTGTGTAAAGGCTAACGCCGGCAAAACCGGTATTGTTTCTGGGTTTTACATTAAGGCCATTTTGCCTGTGATTGGTAATTCTAAGGTTTTCTCTTCGATTATCGAGTCTGTCGCCATTTATATGGTCAACGACCATTCCAGCCGGCGGATTCATAATGAAACGGGAAATGGGGACGAGCTTTTTCGGTTTTTTCCCAAATTGAAGAATGGGATAGTTTTCGCCGGAGATTCGCAAAGCGCATATGCCGCCAGCATATTTTTTACGAGGGCGAGAAGAAGGACGGACGTTGAAAATCTGATAATAAATATCAGGGTCAACTTTGACAGGCCGGCCTGCAATCGTGAAAGTCAGAAAATCGGTTGTGCTTTGTGTGGACATAGAATGGCTATCACGATAAAAAATTAAGGATATAAAAAGGGGAGTTTCGGTTAGTTTTACAGTTTGATGTTTGTCATTTACAGTATCTTAGGAACTGTAAGCTGTTTATTATAAGCATTTTATGTGAATAAATGCCTTAAAATTAACTAATTATCAAATAACAAGGGTATTTTACCATATTTCTAACTTAAAATCAAATGAAAAACCACCGCACCAATTTATTTTTCCGTAGTGAAATAGGAGTAAATGAACCCCGCCGTAACGGCCTGCGGGACAAATATTAAATTGGTGCGGGACAGGCGGCGAGATTGCCACGGCCGAAACGGCCTCGCAATGACAATAATATCGGATAGAAAAATGGGATAAATAGGGATATAATGGTCTTGTTGAAAAAACAATCGGATAAATATTGGTTTATTTTCATCTGTGCGGCAATGACGATTGTTACGCTGGCGGTTTATTGGCAGATGCATCGATATGATTTTGTCAACTTTGACGATCCCTATTATGTAACTAAAAATCCCCATGTTTTAAACGGCTTGTCCCATGACGGCGTTATCTGGGCATTTACTACAATTCACACAGGCTACTGGCATCCATTAACCTGGCTGTCGCTTATGCTCGCCTGTCAATTGTTCGGTCCCGGTCCTGGGGGTTTTCATTTTATCAATGTCCTTTTGCACCTTGCAAATACTTTGCTGCTCTTTGCGGTTCTTAAAAAAATGACGGGGTCACTGTGGCCGAGCGCATTTGCGGCGGCTCTGTTTGCACTGCATCCGCTTCATGTCGAATCCGTGGCGTGGATATCGGAACACAAGGATGTTCTGAGCACTTTTTTCCTGATGCTGACGATATGGGCTTATGCCCGTTATGCGGAACAACCGAAGGTTGCTCGTTATTTATGGGTAGCGGTATTTCTTGCTCTCGGCCTGATGGCAAAGCCTATGCTGGTTACACTGCCTTTTGCACTTTTGCTTTTGGATTACTGGCCGTTAAGCAGACTCGGTCCGAAACGCTCGCTGACTAATCTTGTCATTGAGAAGATTCCGCTGTTTGTGATGGCTGCCGCAGTATGTGCAGCTACTTTCATAGCCCAGAAACGGAGCGGGGCGATAGGTGGAACGGGAAATTTCAGTTTTCCTGTTCGCCTGGCCAATGCCTGCATTTCTTATATGCGATACATTGTTAAGATGTTTTGGCCTGCCCGACTGGCAGTGATTTATCCACATCCCGGGCGAAACGTATCAATTTTTTACGCTGCGGCATCTGTTATTTCTCTGCTGGTCATAACGATTCTTGTGATTCGATTTACTAAAAGCCGCCGATACCTGTTTACCGGCTGGTTCTGGTATCTTGGAACGCTCATTCCCGTTATCGGCATTGTTCAGGCAGGTTCGCAGGGGTATGCGGACCGCTACACCTATACGCCGCTTATAGGATTATTTATAATAATTGCGTGGGGATTTAAGGACCTGTCGGCAAAATGGAAATACAGGCAAATCATACTCGGCGCATCAGCGGTGATAATTATTTCGGCTATGGCGGTATGCACATTTTTTCAGGCCGGATATTGGCGCGACAGCATATCCCTTTTTGAACATACTCTTGAAATAACCAAAGATAACTATATGGCGCATCAATCGTTGGCCGAGGCTCTGCATGACCAGGGCAAAATCGAACAGGCAATCGAGCATTGTCATAAGGCATTACAAATCGATAAAAATTTTGTGCCTGCGGATATCAGTTTGGGCTCACTTATGAATGATCAGGGAAAAAATGATGAGGCAATCCAATATCTTACAACGGCAATACAACTCGACCCGGCCGGCAGAGCGTATGGTGAGTTGGGCAGAGCATACGGCGAACTGGGCCGGGCTATGGCGGACAAAGGTAAAATGAGCGAGGCTGTCGCTCTTTTCGAAAAGGCCATTGTGCTTGAGCCGGACTGGGTTAATCCGATTAATGCTCTTGCGTGGAATCTTGCGACTTATAATGATGAAAAAATCCGTAATCCCGTCCGTGCTCTCCAGCTGGCAAAACGCGCCTGCGAACTTACAAACTATGAAAATCCCGCTATATTAAATACGCTGGCGGCGGCTTATGCAGCGAACGGCGATTTCGCCAGGGCAATAGAAACATCCGAGAAAGCTTTAAAATTATGCGCGGCTGACCACGCGCTTAAAAAAGAAATTGAAAATCAGCTGATTTTGTATAAAGCCGGCAAACCTTATATTGAGGCACAATGAAATGTATTTTGTAAAACAGATGGATAAAACCACAAACAAATATCGAGTTCACTTGATTTATATATCATTAGTAATAATAACCTATACCGCTTTTGCGCCGATACTGAGTAACGGATTCATAAGCTTCGATGATGACGCGTATATTTATCACAATAAAAATATTACTACGGGCCTGACTTTTGAAAATATTGTCTGGGCATTTTCTAATGTTCACGCCAACAATTATCATCCTTTAACTTCGCTGTCGCATATACTTGATTGCCAGCTTTTTAAGCTGAATCCCGGCGCTCATCATGCAATTAATTTGATTTTTCATATAGCTAATACGTTATTATTGTTTACGATTTTAAGCCGAATGACAAAAAGAGTCTGGGCGAGCGCTTTTGTCGCGGCACTTTTTGCGCTGCATCCGCTTCACGTGGAATCTGTCGCATGGGCGTCGGAGCGAAAAGACGTGCTTAGCACATTTTTCCTGATGCTGGCAGTATGGGCTTATATAAGTTATACAGAACGGCCGGGGGCAGGGCGGTATTTATTAACGTTGGTCTTATTCGCAGCGGGGCTTTTGAGCAAGCAAATGCTTGTAATGGTGCCGATTATTCTGTTGTTATTGGATTACTGGCCTCTTGAGCGTTTCAAGAAAACTAAATTCAGCCGTCTGATACTTGAGAAAATTCCATTTTTAGTTTTATCAGTGGGTTTAGGGATTGTTACCGTCATCGTTCAGCAAAGAATGGGGCTGCTGAAGACATTTTCAAACTATCCGTTTCAATGGCGTATCGGCAATGCGATTGTCTCATATATTATATATATTGAAAAAATGTTTTGGCCTGTCAACCTGGCAATATTTTATCCGCATCCGAAAGGAAGCCTCGCTTTTTGGCGGATTGCAGTGTCGCTGTTTATCCTTTTATTTATAACATTTCTGGCTATATGGAAAATACGCCGGCGGCCTTATATCGCTGTCGGCTGGCTGTGGTTTTTGGCAGCTCTGGTGCCGGTTATAGGAATAGTGCAAGTTGGTCTGCAGAGCTGGGCGGACAGATATACATACATTCCTTATATCGGCCTTTTTATTGTAATCAGTTGGGGCGTTTGCGACCTTGGGGCGAGGTCTCTATATCGAAAAATATTTTTCTCGATAGCTGCCTGTATTATTCTTTTGTCTCTGGGCGTAAAAACCTTTATTCAGACTCTGTATTGGCAGAATAATATAATGTTATATAGTCATGCCGCGGAAGTTGTTGAAAATAACTGGTGGGCGTATAATTTTTTGGGAAAAGCGTTAGCTTCAGAGGGTGAATTCGGGGAAGCGATTCTGGAGTTTGAAAAATCTTTGGAAATCTACCCGCAAAATATCACGGTAAAATATGAAATGGGCAAAGCATTTTTAGAGGCAGGCGACGTGAACGATGCTGTAAAATTGTATCAGCAGATGCTTCCTGGGCTGCCGGATAATCCGAATGAGGCAAAGAGTATTGATATTTCAGATTATGATAATCCTGTCCTTAAAGATTTGTATGTAAACGCGAACATTAATCTTGCGACGGCATTGGCCAGGCAGGGCGATACTGTCCAGGCGGCCAGGCGTTTCGAGGAAGCTTTACGGGTTGCGCCTGACGCAGAGGCGGCACGCAAGGGGCTGGAAGATTTAAAGAAGCAGACTAAGGAAGCTAAATGAATAACATACTGACAAAAAACAGGAGTTTTTGGATTTGTCTGGGGTTAACATTAGCTGCATTGGCTGTTTTTTATCAGGTATATAATTTTAATTTTGTTAATATCGACGACCCTTCTTATGTTTCTGAAAACCCGCGTATTCAAACGGGTATTACACTGCAATCAGTCAAATGGGCGTTTACCAGCGGCCATGCAGGTAACTGGCACCCCTTGACATGGCTTTCACATATTTTAGACTGGCAACTCTATGGCTCCAACCCCATAGGCCATCATCTTACTAATCTTTTCTTTCATATTACAAATACATTGCTTCTTTTTCTTGTCCTCAAACGTATGACAAATGCTATTTGGCAGAGCGCATTTGTTGCTGCTCTGTTTGCTCTTCATCCTTTGCACGTTGAATCAGTTGCCTGGGTTGCGGAACGCAAAGATGTCCTCAGTACGTTATTCTGGCTGCTGACGATGGCGGCATATCTGGGTTATGTTAAACGGCCGGGTGCTGG
The DNA here is from genome assembly GCA_003142595.1 of Phycisphaerales bacterium. GTDB lineage: Bacteria > Planctomycetota > Phycisphaerae > Sedimentisphaerales > UBA12454 > UBA12454. The sequence goes on along the minus strand of PLMU01000006.1, from coordinate 178,687 downwards.
GCGCTATCTGCTGACATTGCTTGTTTTTGCGTTAGGTCTTATGGCAAAGCCTATGCTCGTTACTTTACCGTTTGTGCTGCTTTTGCTGGATTATTGGCCGTTCCAGCGAAAAATATCCCGGCGTCTGCTGGTTGAAAAAATTCCATTCTTTGCACTTTCGGTTATCTCAAGCGTTATCACCTTTTTAGTTCAGCAAAGCGGCGGGGCGGTATCGTCGCTGGCCGGGATTTCAATAAAGTCACGAGTTTGCAACGCTCTTATTTCTTATGTGCAATATATTGGGAAAATGTTTTGGCCGAGGCATCTGACATTTTTTTATCCGTATCACGTCGAAAATGTATCGATTTTATTTACCGTGATATCGGCCGCTCTATTGACAGCCGCAACTATTTTTGTGCTTCGGCTGGCTAAAAAGCATCAATATCTTTTTACTGGCTGGTTTTGGTATCTTGGAACGCTTGTGCCCGTCATTGGCATTGTTCAGGTTGGCGGCCAGGCAATGGCAGACCGCTATACTTATATTACCCTGATAGGTTTATTTATTATTATTGCATGGGGGCTGCCTGAACTTGTTAAAAGACGGCTTTCAGCGAGCCCGGTCAAATCGCCTCAACGAAAAATTGTGCTATGGAGTTCTTCGTTAATCGTTTTATCCGCATTGATGATTTGCACTTTTTTCCAGCTGCGTTACTGGAAAGATAATATATCGCTTTGTCAGCACGCACTTGCTGTGACCAAGGACAATTACCATGCGCATTTTTGTATAGCAAAAACGCTTATGGAGCAGGGCCGCAATGAAGAGGCCGCCATGCATTGTGCAGAAGCACTTCGAATCAAACCTGATGATATCAAAGCAGAGGTAGGCTTGACCAGCGCCTTGCTTGCGGCAGGCAAACTGGACCAGGTCGAAATCGAATGTCAAAAATTTCTCCAAAATGAGCCGAATGACCCTAATTTGCTAAATAATCTCGGCGTTGCATTCGGTCGAGAGGGCAAATTCGACCAGGCTGTCAAATATCTTACCAAGGCATTGGAAAATAATCCTGATTTTGCCAAAGCAAATGAAAACATAGGCAATATATTATTCCAGCAAGGTAAAATTAATGACGCTGTTTCACGTTTTGCCAAAGCGATACGGCTTGACCCTAAATCCGCTTCCGCACATTATCGTTTTGGACAGATTTTAGTCCAGACCGGCAAAGCCGATGACGCTGTCGCGCATCTCGATGAGGCGATTCGGCTAAAGCCTGATTGGATTGAACCTATGAATGTTTTGGCCTGGACACTGGCCACAAGTAATAATTCTTCAATTCGCAACCCCGACAAGGCAGTTAAACTTGCCCAGCGCGTTTGTGAACTTACAAATTACAAAGACCCTTTCAGTCTGGATACGCTCGCAACTGCTTTTGCCGCGGGCGGTAATTTCAGCCGAGCGATTGAAACCGCCCAAAAGGCGGCAGGATTATGCCAATCGCCACGCCAGGATGCGATGAAAAAGGAAATTGAAAATCGGCTGGCCTTGTATAAAGCAGGCAAACCTTATGTTGAACCCTTATTACATTGAGCTATGATAAAGAATCTCTACATAATTAACGGTCGCTCACGTGTCATTTTAATATGTCTTGTTCTAACATCTATGGTGTTGGCAGTTTTTGCCCAGGTAAGAAGTCACGAATTTATTAATTACGATGACTACGATTATGTTACCGGAAATAACGCTGTTCTGACGGGATTGTCCTGGCAGAATGTCCAATGGGCTTTTACGACCAACCAGGCGTCAAACTGGCATCCCTTAACCTGGCTGTCGCTTATGCTTGACCGGCAATTATTTGGCGTCAATCCCGCAGGATTTCACATCACAAATCTTATCCTTCACATCGCAAACATTTTGCTGCTCTTTATGGTTCTTAAGAAAATGACAGGCGCTCTTTGGCAAAGCGCATTTGTCGCAGCTCTCTTTGCACTTCATCCGCTGCACGTTGAATCCGTTGCTTGGATTGCTGAACGAAAGGACGTTTTAAGTACTTTCTTTTGGCTGCTTGCAATGTTGACGTATGTGCGGTATGTCAAACAGCCGAACACCGCGCGATACCTGCTTGTCTTATTAATTTTCGCTTTGGGCCTTATGGCAAAGCCGATGCTCGTTACTCTTCCTTTTGTGCTTTTACTTTTGGACTATTGGCCGTTCCAGCGAAAAATATCCCGGCATCTGCTGGTTGAAAAAATTCCCTTCTTTGCACTTTCGGTTATCTCAAGCATTATCACCTTTTTAGTTCAGCAAAACACAGCGATGACCGATATCGATGCCTTTTCTTTGAACGGCAGAATCGCCAACGTCTTCTTATCATACGCTCAATATATAGGTAAGATGTTCTGGCCGCAAAATCTTGCGGTATTTTATCCTTTTAGCACCGAAAGAATTCCATTCTGGCAGGTCGCGGCCTGTGTTTTGCTGCTGCTTGGCATATCTATTTTTGTGGTTTACCTTGGACGCAATCAAAAGTATTTACTCGTAGGCTGGTTCTGGTTTGTTGGAACGCTTGTCCCTGTCATCGGCATTATTCAGGTCGGTTCGCAGGCAATGGCCGACAGATACACATACGTTCCCCTGATTGGTTTATTTATAATGGTATCATTTGGCGGTGCTGAGTTATTCGGCAAACTGCGATACGGCATCCGGATTTCTGCCGTCTCGGCTGCTGTTATAATTTCTGCACTGATGGTTTGTACTTACAGGCAGGCGGGCTTTTGGCGCAGCAGCATCACACTTTTTGAACACGCCACGCAAGTTACTCAAAATAATTATTTAGCGTATAGCAACCTTTCCAATGCGTTTGGTCAAAAAGGAGATTACGATGCCGCTATAAAGAACGGACTTGAGTCGCTGCGTATTCGGCCGAATTATGACAGGCCGTGCTATAATCTTGGAATGGCCTATTATTTTAAAGGCGATAGGGAAAAAGCAATTTACTACTGGACAGAGACTCTGAAAATCAATCCAAAGTATCCTGATGCTAATTACAATCTTGCAACAGTATTTCTTGCTAAGAATGATACCGCAGGGGCGATTAAACATCTTCAAGAAGAATTGAAAATAAATCCGAACCACACCGGTGCTAAAAAACTTCTCTCTGAACTATCTGCTAATCATCAGTAGGGACATATTTTCTTGACAGAACCGCTCGGCGGGGACTACTATATTGTAATTATGGCAAAAACCTTATACATAATTGACGGCCACGCACATATTTATGCGGCGTTTTACGCGCCAACGCCACCGAGTCAAAAGTTTACCAGTCCATCGGGTGAATTTACTAAAGCAACATATATTTTTACCACAATGATTTTGAAACTTCTGGAAACAAAAAAGCCGGATATGCTCGTTGTCGCGATGGATTCCAAAGAGCCCAGTTTCCGTGCGGAAATTTACAAAGAATACAAGGCTCACCGCCAGCCGATGCCTGAAGATATGCCAAAGCAGATAAATCGCATCGAACAGATTCTTGAAGCGATGAATATCCCGATTATCCGCAAAAGCACATTCGAGGCCGATGATATAATCGGGACACTGGCGGCTAAAGCTGTAAAAGCAGGCATCGATACTTATATCTGCTCCAAAGATAAAGATATGCTCCAGCTTCTTGAAATAGGCGTTCATATATATGATGTAAAAACAGACGCTGTAACCGATGCCAAATCATTTAAGCAGGAAACCGGCTTTGAGCCGCGTCAGTTTATCGATGTTCTGGCGCTGCAGGGGGATGCGAGCGATAACGTTCCCGGCGTTCCAGATGTCGGGCCAAAGACCGCCATCGAATGGGTAAAACAGTACGGCTCGCTTGAAAGTCTTTACGAACACGCCGATGAAATTAAGGGCAAACGAGGCGATAACCTGCGAAACTCCAAAGACCTTGCATTTCTCAGCAGAAAACTTGTAACAATAAATTGCGATATGCCGGTTGAAATCGACCAGAAAAATTTTGCCGTTAAAGAACCTGATAAAGAAAAACTTACCGCTGTTTTCACTGAACTTGGCTTTAGCAGGCTTTTGACACAGCAGGGATTGACTGTATCCGAGAAAAAAGAGAAAGAAAGCGATATAGAAGGAAATTCTACTGCAATAACTCATTCGGTTTCAGGTAATCTTACCATAAAAACAGTAAAGCATAATTATCATTTAATTGACTCACCTGAAAAACTCGATGATTTTGTTTCTGAGTTAAAAAAACAAAAACTGTTTGCTGTCGATACTGAAACGACCTCGATATCCGCTCATCGCGCCGAGCTTGTTGGAATAAGTATCTCCTGGGAGGCACACAATGCGTATTACATCGCCGTAAAAGGACCGATGGGCGCAAAATGCCTGGGGCTGTCGGCGGTAAAAGAAAAATTGACAGCGATTTTCGCGGATGAAAAAGTTAAAAAAGTCTGCCAGAACGCAAAATACGATATGATTGTTCTGCACAATTCCGATATGCCCGTTAAGGGCCTTGTATTCGATACTATGATAGCTTCCTATGTCCTTGATGCCGAGAGAAGAAGTCATTCACTCGATAATATGGCGCTGGATTTTCTTAACTATCGCAGTATTCCGATTTTTGACCTGATCGGCAAAGGCAAAAATCAAATGAGCTTCGAGCTGGTCGATACGGCATCGGCCTGCGATTATTCCTGCGAAGACGCCGATTTTACGTTTCAGCTTTATCATTACCTCGGCAAAAAACTTGAAAAAGAGCCGAAGCTGAAACATCTTTTCGAAAAAATCGAAATGCCTCTTGTCGAAGTCTTGACTACCATGGAACTTAACGGCGTAAAAGTCGATATCCAGATTCTCAGACAGTTATCGATTGAGATAAATAATCTGCTCGATCAGGTAACTGAAAAAATCCACAAACTTGCCGGCAGCGAGTTCAATATAGATTCACCCAAGCAGCTTTCAGAGATATTATTCAACAAGCTCGGCTTAAAATCAGTGCGGGAGGGCAAAACAGGCCATAGTACCGATGCCGACGTTCTCGAAGAACTGGCCGGCGAACATCCCATTATCGAGCAGATTCTTCAACAACGCCAGTTAAGCAAACTCAAGAACACTTATACCGATAAACTCGGTGCGCTGATAAATCCGCGAACCGGCAGGGTGCACGCCAGTTTCAACCAGACAATTACCGCTACCGGCAGGCTCAGTTCTTCCGACCCTAATTTGCAGAACATCCCGATTCGAGCCGATATAGGCAAAAAGATTCGTTCTGCATTTGTGCCGGAGAAAAAAACAGATAAAATCGTCAGCCTTGACTATTCGCAGATTGAGCTTCGCATGGTTGCGCATTTCAGCGGCGACAAGGAATTAAAAAAAGCCTTCGAACAGGATATGGATATTCACAGTTTTGTCGCTTCGCAGATTTATAACGTGGACATAAAAGACGTAACGAGCGAAATGCGATCACGATGCAAGGCAGTCAATTTCGGCCTGATTTATGGGCAAGGTGCTTTCGGTCTGAGCCGGACTACCGGAATGAATGTCGGCGAGTCGAAGAAATTCATCGAAGAATATTTCGCGAAGTACAGTTCAATTCAACAGTTTAAAAAAGATGCGATAGAGACAGCTATAAAAGCGGGCTTCGCTGAAACTATCTGCGGCAGAAGGAGAACAATTACCGGCCTTGACAGCAAAAACGGCAATGTGCGTTCGCAGGCGGAAAGGCTGGTGATAAATACGCTGGTTCAGGGTTCCGCCGCCGATTTGATTAAAATCGCGATGATTAGAATTCAGAAAAAAATTGAGAACGAAAACCTGCCTGCGAAAATGATTTTACAGATTCACGATGAGTTGGTTTTTGAAGCGGACGGAAAACAGGCAAAAAAACTCGCTGATATTTTCGGCGGTGAAATGACCGGCGCGATAAAACTTAATGTGCCTTTAAAAGTTGATATCACAATCGGCGATAGCTGGCTCGGTTAAAGCCTCTGTTATTGTAAATCGCTAAAGGAAATAAGCTGGATATTATTTTCTTTAATACAATTCTTTACGTCACTATCGCATAAAACCTGAGCATCGAATTCGTTGAACGCGGGTAATTCATCAGAGGATTGTTCATTATATTTCGGGTGAAAGCCCATTTCAGATGTTCCATAGGGGAGCGATTTAAGGCATTGGATAACTTTTTCCTTTAATCCTTCGGGGGGAGTAGGTATGAGATAACCTAAAGTAAGAAATCTATCCGGCATAAGCAGTCCGCTGTTTCTCATAAGAGAATGAGCGGCCGAGCGGCTATGCACCCTTTGAAATCCTATAAAATTCAATAATGTCTTTTTCAATTTTAAATAAATATTTGCTTCGGGGTCTGTCCAATAGAATCCCTTATTTGTCCTGGCTGCGGGAATCCCATAGAGCTTATGCAATTTTATTATTGCATTTAATACGGCAGGTTTTTTGTGGGTATTGTTATGGCTGTCAAAATGCGTAACACGCACTCCCAAATCCAAAGCCCGCAATAATTGCGCTTCAAGTTCTTTGTAAACCTGTTCTTTTGCCTTGTCGTTGAATAAAAGATTTTTACGCTGCTTCGAAGCGGCCAGGAAATTACCATTGGAATCTATTAAATTATCCACTTTACGGGGGTCGGTTAGAGGTTTTCCTTCCGTTAGATTTAAGTGCAGTCCGATTGAAAGTTCAGGAAATGCTTTAGCTCTCGAAACGGCATACTCTGCGGAGGGCATATTACTCATTAAAGTAACACTTGTTATTATGCCATTAATATGACAATCAATTATGGCATCAGTAGTGCCTTTGGAAAGTCCAAAGTCATCGGCATTGACGATTAGTTTTTTCACATTAGTAAAATTCATCGCGGATAACATATATCAAAGAAGGTCTGAAATCCAGCTTTTACTGGATTTTTTTAAGGTTTTACGAATACTTGTTTTTATCGTAAATATAGGATAAACTGCGGAGTTGAGTTTTTATATCGTTAAGTTTAAAAGAGAAATTGTATGGGAAATTTTCCTGAAAATATTGGGAAAATGCTAATTTTTATGGGGGCGGTTCTGCTCTTTGCGGGAGCGGCTTTTCTTGTCCTGGGCAAAATCGGGTTTTTCCGCCTGCCCGGCGATGTTGAAGTCGGCGGCAAAAACTGGCGACTGTTTTTTCCGATTACCAGCTGCATTGTCATTTCTATCGTTCTTACGCTTGTCTTTTGGCTGATTAACCTCCTGAGAAAATAAATTCTATGCTAAAATTATTCAAAGATAAAAATTTAATGCGTTTGTGTCTTGCCGCTTTTTTTATGAGTTCCTGCCTGCAGTTGATAAGTATTGTTCTGCCTTTCGCGGTAAAGGCTATGAACGGCAGCGATACCGATGTCGGCCTGTGTTTTATGGCACAGATGGGCACTTATGTTATTTTTTGTATTCTGGCAGTTGTAATAATTGATAAACTCAGCCCAAAAAAAGTTCTGCTGATAGCCGCCGGTGCGGAAATTATTGTTGCATTAGGGTTTCTTGCGGCAGTCTGGTACGGAAAAAACAACGGTATATTCTTCGGGCCCATAGCAAGGCTGATTTTTCTTATGGCAATGGTCGGAATCATCACTGCGTTTTTCTGGCCGATGATGATGGGCTGGGTTTCAACCGGCCACGAAGGCGCCGAGCTTACAAAGAGATTCGCATTTTATAATATCGCATGGGGAACGGCAAATACGCTTCTGCCGATTGTCGGCGGGTATCTTATGGAAGTCAATTATCTATGGCCGCTGGCGCTGGCCTCTGTTATGGCAGTCCTTTGTTTAATATCAGTTTTTCCGACAAGGCATACGCCTCAAATCCCGGCAATGCATGAGAATATCACCGATACCGCCGGCCGCCAAATTCCGCGCCAAAACAGGCCATTCGTCTGGATAACGCGAGTTGCGCTTTTTGCTACATTAATATGCATAGGTGTTTTCAGGAGCCAGCTTGGAATTTTGTATAAATTTCAGCTTGGCTTCGCCGAATCGGCTTACGGCTGGTCGGTTTCTCTTATGTGCCTTTTTAATATAGCAGTTTTTTATATGATGGGCAAAAGCCATTATTGGCATTACAAGAAGGGCCTCTACGCGGCGGCACAAGTTTCAATTATTGGCTGTATGGCGATGATGATTATATGCAAAAGCCTCCCACTGCAGCTTCTGGCATCCGGTATGGCGGGCGTTTGGTATGGATATGTTTACAGTTCTCATCAGTATTACGGTGTATCCGGCGGCACAAAACGCTCCGGCCTGATGGCAATACACGAAACAATTATAGGAGCTGGCTTCGCAACGGGTTCGCTTTTCGGCGGGATATTAAGCGATGCCTTCGGAAGATATTCGCCATATTGGTTCGGCTGCTCGGTTATCGTCGCAGGATGTTTGGTTCAGATAGTATTGTGGTTTATTGCCCGCAGACCTGCAAAGTTTCATCCTCTCGGATGATATTTTTTATGCATAGTTCGCAGTCTTTCCATGTCAACGTGAGTATATATCTGCGTTGTCGCTATATCGACGTGTCCAAGCATTTCCTGCACGCTGCGTAAATCCGCTCCGCCGCTTAAAAGGTGAGTCGCGAAACAGTGCCTCAGCGTATGCGTCGTCATCTGCTTTGGCAATCCCGCGCGGCAGGCATATTTTTTTACAATTCGCCAGAGTTCAATCCTGCTAAGCGCTTTTCCCGTTCGCGACAGGAACAGGGCGTCGCCGCTGCAAGGCTTGGCCAGTTTCCCTCGAAATTGCTCGATATATTGTTCAATAGCAGCAATCGCAGCGTGGTTGAGAGGAATTACCCGTTCCTTTTTGCCTTTGCCCAGGCATCGGACATAACCGATTTTAAGATTAACATCGCCAATTCTCAGACCTGCGACTTCGCTGGCCCTTGCGCCGGTAGCGTAAAGCAATTCGAGCAGGGCGCGGTCTCTGAAATAATATGGTTCTTTTTCATCGGGACAGTCCATCAGTTTTGCAACCTGGTCTTTGCTGCAGACGATAGGCAGTCTCTGCCAAAGCTTTGGGCTTTCCAGAAACATTGTTAAATCGTCCTTGATGTGTCCCATCATTCTGCAGTAACGCAAATACATTTTCAGCGCGACTACCGAACGGTTAATCGAGGCCTCAGCCTTATTCTGCCGGGCAAGACACTTTGCGTAATCATAAAACTCGGCCGTAGTAATCTTACCAGGTTTCTTTATCCCTTTCGAAAGGCAGAATATGACAAATTCTCTTAAGTCTCTGCCATAGCCGAGGATGGTGTTTTCGCTCAAGCCCGCTTCGACAGTTAGATAATTTAAAAATGCCAGAACGGTCTTTCCAAACGGCTCAGCATCCAGAACAGTATTAAGATTTTGTACTTGCGTTGACATTTCGCCGTATTAGTCCGATAAGCTATCGATTTTATGCCTGATTTTAAGCTGTTGTTTCATTGCCATAAAGTTTTTTCGTCAAAATAGTGCTTTTTACCTTAATAAATTCGTCTTGAGAGTCTGCAAATTTAAGTTTATAATCTCTGTGGCCTCTTTTAAGGATGATGATATGAAAAAACAATGGATTCTGCTGGTTCTGTCCCTTGCATGTGCTTTTTTGACAGGCTGTACCGAAAAGCAGATGGCTGCACCTGAGCCGAAATGTCTTTCGAGTGTTGATATCAATTCTGCAATGAAATCCTCCGAGCTGGTTCTTGTCGGTATGAATTTTGTTATCGATAAGCAGGACACAACTCTGCATATTATGACAACTAAGCCGCAGGCGGCCAGCCAATTTTTCGAGATTTGGCGGCGGGACAATGTCGGAAAGTATAACTATGCGCAGTCTAACCTGCACAGTATTCAGCGAACTGTTGAGCTTGGCTTTAATGAAATTCAGGGACAGGTTTGTATTGTCTGCACGGTCAAAAGAGAAAGACTTTCTATTCCGGAAACACAAATCGACAGTTCCGCAAGAGCGTATAGTTTGTACACTACGGGCAATCAATCGATGCAGAACCTGACTCTCAATGAGGAACAGGAAAAAAAGATGGAATGGATTGATGTCGGCAGGGACAGCCGGCTCGAAAAAGTTATACTCGACAAAATTGATAAAAAAATCACAGGCAAAAAGAAGGGCGGCAAATAATGAATGTTCTTGTCTGCGGCGGGGCGGGATATATCGGCAGCAATATGACGGCAATGCTGGCCGGGGCGGGACATAAACCTGTTGTTTTCGATAATCTCAGTAAAGGACACAAAGAGGCCGTAAAAGGACAGGAGTTGATTACAGGAGACCTTGCGGATTTTGACCTGCTCGTAAAAGTCCTCAAAGAGAAAAAAATCGATGCGGCAATGCACTTTGCCGCGTTTATCGAGGTTGGCGAATCTGTCGAAAAGCCGCTGGACTATTATCGCAATAATGTATGCAATACCCTGATTCTTCTGGCCGCGATGGAGCAAACAGGCGTTAAAAAGTTTGTCTTCAGCAGTTCGGCCGCTGTTTATGGTATGCCGAAAAGCGTTCCAATCACTGAAGACCTGCCGAAAGAACCGATTAATCCTTACGGCGAAACAAAGTTGGCAGTCGAGCGAATGTGCCATTTTCAAAGCCAAACTGGAAAACTGAATTATGCCGCTTTGAGATATTTCAATGCCTGCGGCGCAGGCGGAAACGGAACCCTTGGCGAAGACCATAAGCCGGAATCTCATCTTATTCCTCTGGTAATTGCCGCCGCGATGGGCAAAAGGCCGGACATTAAAATTTACGGCACAGATTATCCGACGCCGGACGGAACATGCATAAGAGATTATATTCACATAGAGGATTTATGCTCGGCACATCTTTTGGCTCTTGAAAAACTCGAAAACAAAAGCGAACTGGTTTTTAACCTCGGCAACGGCAAAGGGTATTCAGTCCGGCAGGTGATAGAGACTGTTAAAAAAGTTTCCGGCAAAAGCTTCAAGGTTACCGAAGTTGCCCGCAGGCTGGGCGACCCACCGGTGCTGACGGCAGATGCTTCAAAGGCTATAAAAGAACTCGGCTGGAAAGTGAAATATCCTGCGCTTGAAAAAATCGTTGAAACCGCCTGGTTATGGCACAGTAAAAATCCGGATGGTTATGGAAAATAAATTAGCCACGAATGAATACGAATAAACAATAATTATATGACTGAAAATTTCATCGGAATAGATTTCGGCGGCACGAATATCAAAATTGGCTGCTTTTCCGCGGATTTAAAACTGCTGTGGAAGACTTCTATTCCGACAGATGCACACATGGGGCCTGCTGTTGTTATAGATAGAATGGTTGATACTATAAAGTCGATGGCGACGAATAGCAAAGTTCCGCTTGCAACAATTAAAGCTATAGGAATTGGTTCGCCGGGGCCGGCCTATTATTCACAGGGCATACTTATCCGCTGCGCGAATCTGCCAAAATTTACGGATGTGCCGATAAGCAAAATGCTGAAGAAAAAGCTCGGCAAGCCGGTAGTTCTTGAAAATGATGCAAACGCCGCCTGCTACGGTGAATTTGTCGCAGGTCAGGGCAAAAATATAAAAAATATGGTGTTTTTCACTCTCGGCACCGGCATCGGCAGCGGAATTATATCTGACGGCAAACTGCTCCGCGGCAGCGGAGATAACGCCGCTGAACTGGGGCATACAATTGTGAATGTCAACGGCAGATTATGCGGTTGCGGCCAGCGTGGTTGTGCCGAAGCTTACGCATCAGCATCTAACACAGCCAGAAGGGCGACAGAAGTGATAGAAGCAGGCGCAAAATCAAGTCTTAAAGCGATATTGGAAAAAAACGGGCAGATAACCAGTAAAGATGTTTACGAGCATTTGGCAAAAGGCGACCAGCTTGCGAAAAAGATTACCGACGAAACAGCCGAGGTTTTGGCGGTGCTATGTGTAAATGCTCTGCATGGCACTGAGCCTGAAAAAATAGTTTTTGCAGGCGGAATGATTGCTGCAGGCAAACCGCTTTTGAATAGGATTACATATTATTTCAAACAGCACATCTGGAAGATTAAACAAGAGGATAGTGTGGAAATTTGTTTTGCAACTCTCGGCGAAGATGCCGGCATAATCGGCGCCGCGGCTCTAGCAAGGGAATTGTAAAAGCCGATGGTGGGATTCGAACCCAAAACCTCGGCTTTACGAAAGCCGCGCTCTACCGTTGAGCTACATCGGCATAAAAAGGTAAATATAACCCTTCCGGCGATTATTGTAAAGCAAAAGCCCATTACTGCGTCATTGCCTTGAACTTGTTAAACGAGTATAATAATCCTTGAAAACAAACCTCGGTTCTGATATATAAGGTGGTTCTGAAAATGAACCAATTATTTATGGTTTTAACTTATTACACATAAAGGAGTTATAATTTTTTATGTTGTATTATAACACCGGAAACCCGCAAACAAGTCTAAGTGCCGACGACCTGAAGAAGGGCCTGTTTGCCGCACTCGATAAGCTCGGCAAACGCAAAAAGGTCCTCGTAATCGGCCCAGACATTACACGCTTTTATTCAAGAGCGGGCGAACTTACATATATGGCCTGGCAGTATTACGGCGATAAACTTACCGATATTCTGCCCGCAGTAGGAACGCATTTTGCGATGACGGAAGTAGAAATAAAAAAGATGTATGGCGATACGCCTTTGCATCTTTTCAGGACATATAATTGGCGCACCGATACCGTTACGCTTGGCAAAGTGCCCGCTGAGTTTATTAAGAAAGTCAGCGGCGGAAAAGTAGATTACGACTGGCCCGCCCAGGTTAATAAACTGCTCGTCGAAGGCGGCTTCGATTTAATTTTGTCGATTGGCCAGGTCGTGCCTCACGAGGTTGTCGGTATGGCCAATTACAATAAAAATATTTTCGTCGGCCTCGGCGGCCCGGAAGGCATCAACAAGAGTCATTTTATTGGCGCCGTCTGCGATATGGAAAAAATTATGGGCAGGGCGGATAACGCCGTCAGAAAAGTCCTCAATTACGCTTCAGAGCATTTTCTTAAAGATATGCCGATTGTTTATGCTCTCACGGTTGTCTCTTCGGACGACAAAAGACAAACTCATACAAGAGGTCTTTTCGTCGGTGATGATGCCGAGTGTTTCAATTTTGCATCCGATCTTTGCTTAAAGACCAATTTTACTATGCTCGATGAGCCGATTAAAAAGGCGGTCGTTTATCTCGACCCGCACGAATACAAAAGCACCTGGCTGGGTAACAAAAGCATATACCGGACAAGAATGGCAATGGCGGACGGCGGCGAACTGGTTGTGCTCGCTCCGGGCGTTAGAGAATTCGGCGAAGACAAGCAAATAGACGCTCTCATCCGGAAATACGGCTATGTCGGAACGCCAAAAGTCCTTGAATATGTAAATAAAAATGAGGATTTGAAAGCGAATTTAAGCGCCGCGGCGCATCTTATCCACGGCTCAAGCGAGGGCAGGTTTAAAATTACTTATTGCCCCGGAAAATTGACAAGGAAGGAAATCGAATCGGTTAATTTTAATTACGCCGACCTTGCTGAAATGATGAAACGTTACAATCCCGATAAACTTCAAAATGGTTTTAATACTATGCCCGATGGAGAAAAAATATTTTTCATCTCCAACCCAGGTCTGGGCCTGTGGGCATACAAAGGCAGATTTAATCAATAAATTTAATTAAGGAGCAAATGGAAATGTCGAAAGCTGATATAGGTCTTATTGGTCTTGCTGTAATGGGTGAAAATCTTATTCTCAATATGGAAAGCAAAGGCTTTACCGTTGCCTGTTTTAATCGCACCGTTTCGAAAGTCGATGACTTTGTCAACGGCAGGGCGAAAGGCAAAAATATAATCGGCTGTCATTCCATCCAGGAATTTTGCGCAAATCTTAAAACACCGCGCAAGGTTATGCTAATGGTAAAAGCAGGCCAGGCGGTCGATGATTTCATCGAATTGGTTCTGCCTCATCTTGAAAACGGCGACATCATAATCGACGGCGGCAACAGCCATTTCCCCGATACGACCCGCAGAACAAAATATGTCGAAAGCAAAGGCAAACTCTATATCGGCACAGGCGTTTCAGGCGGCGAAGAAGGCGCTTTGACCGGACCATCGATTATGCCCGGCGGTTCGCCCGCTGCGTGGCCTGCTGTAAAACCAATCTTCCAGAAAATTTCCGCTCATACCGATAAAGGCGAACCCTGCTGCGAATGGGTCGGAGAAAACGGTGCCGGTCATTTCGTGAAAATGGTTCATAACGGCATCGAATACGGCGATATGCAGATGATTTGCGAAACCTATCAAATGATGAAACAGGGTCTGGGCATGACAAACGCTGAAATGAGCAGCGTTCTTGCCGAGTGGAACAAAGGCGAGCTTGATTCATACCTTATCGAAATCACCCGTGATATCCTTGGATATAAAGATGAACAGGGTAATGAGGTTTTAGATTTGATTCTTGATACAGCAGGGCAGAAGGGCACAGGAAAATGGACAGCCATCGCAGCTCTCGATGCAGGCCAGCCTTTGACGCTCATCGGCGAAGCGGTTTTCGCAAGATGTCTTTCGGCATTGAAGGAAGAGCGCGTTGAAGCGTCCAAAATTCTCGCAGGTCCGGCAAAGACTTATAAAGGCGATAAAACAAAAATGATAGAAGATTTGCGAAAGGCTCTCTACGCTTCTAAAATCGTTAGTTACGCACAGGGCTATCAGCTTATGAGATCCGTCGCGAAGGAATCCGGCTGGAATCTCAATTACGGCGGTATCGCACTTATGTGGCGAGGCGGTTGTATTATTCGCTCGGCATTTTTGGGCAAAATAAAAGACGCGTTCAAGAAAAATCCAAATCAAGTGAATCTGCTGCTCGATCCATTCTTCAAAATGGCAGTCAAAAAGGCACAGAGTTCATGGAGAAGGGTTGTCAGGGCCGCAGTGGATATGGGCATTCCAATGCCGACCATTTGCTCAGCTCTGTCGTATTATGACGGTTATCGCTGCGAAAGACTGCCGGCGAATCTGCTGCAGGCTCAGCGGGATTATTTCGGCGCTCACACTTACGAGCGAGTTGATAAGCCTCGCAAAGAGTTTTTCCATACTAACTGGACAGGCCGCGGCGGCAATACAAGTGCATCAACTTATATAGCTTAATATAATTTACAAATATGATTTAAAGGAAGGTTTGATATGAGTAAACTTGTTGTATCGAAGAAAGGCGCAATAGACTTCTTGTCTCTTGGCGCATTGGTATGCCGTTTGGACCCGGGAATTATTCCATTTCACAAAGCGACAACCTTTCAGGCACACGTCAGCGGAGGCGAATTTAACGTCGCCGCCGATTTATCAGACTGTTTCGAGCTGAACACCGGTATCGCGACGGCAATGGTGAAATATCGTCTCGGCCGTTTGATACAGGAACGTGTCAGGGCTATGGGCGTAAAACCGTTTTATAAATGGTTCGAGCGTGACGGCGTTCAGGGCCCGAATATGGCGCTGGTTTACAGCGACAGAGCTTATGGCGTCCGGACTCCGGAAGTCGATTACAACCGCGCTATCGAAGCGGCCGCTCAACTGAAGCCCGGCGATTTAGATTGGGCTGAGATTTTCAAGGACGGCGTTCGCTGGTTCCACAGCGGCGGTATCTTCGCGGCACTTTCGGATTCAACTTCAGAATTGATCATCGAAGCGATGAAATATGCAAAGTCCAAAGGCGCAGTTACCAGTTTCGATATTAACTACCGCGCAAAACTCTGGAAGTTCCGCGGCGGACAGGAAAAATCTTTAAAAATTATGCGTCGAATCGTGGAAAACGTCGATGTCCTGGTCGGCAACGAAGCTGATATGCAGGACGGCCTTGGCGTGAAAGGCCCCGATGTTGTTAAACAATCCAAACTTGACCCATCCGTTTTCGTCTCGGTGATTGGCGAAGTTATTAAGTCATTCCCGAATGTAAAGGCTGTCGCAACTACACTTCGCGAAGAACATAACACTAATCACCATACATGGAGTTCAGTGGCATGGATTGACGGCAAAGTTTATCAGGCTCCGACTTGCGAACTTAATGTTTACGACAGAGTCGGCGGCGGCGATGGTTTCGCGGCAGGGTTTTTCTATGGCCTGCTCACAGGCAGAACGTATGAAGAAGCAGTTAAACTCGGCTGGGCACACGGCGCTCTGCTGACGACTACGCCGGGAGATACGACAATGGTAACTCTCGAACAGGTAGAAAACTTCATTAAAGGCTCACGCGGTCGTATCCAGCGATAAATAATTACTACTAAAAAATAAAAGCCCGTATTCGGCAGTTCCGGATACGGGCTTTTTTATTACCTCATTTTTTCTATTTTTTAATGATGCCGGTCATACCGCCTGAAATCAATGCCGCTATATTAGTCAGCACTCGCGGCACAATAAATCCTTTCGGGCACGCCAGAAATCTCGAATGCCATTCGGGGTCGAATTTTTCTTTATATTGCCGCAGTCCCTGGAAATTATAAAAATGCTCGCCGTATTTGAAAATATAAGCTCCGCTCTGAGTCCATAGAGGGGCAAGAGGTCTGCTGTCCAGTCCCGAAAGGGGAGCCATACCGAAGTTAAAAAATCTAAAGCCTTCCTTTTTGCCCCAAAGCAGCAGTTCCGTGAACAGGTAATCCATTATCCCATCCGGACTTTCCGGCACAAAACGCATCAGGTCAACAGACATTTCTTCTTTTTGTGCGCCGAGCAGGATATTGGCAAATGCTGTAATCTTGTCATCCTTTTTAACAATCGCAATCGGCGTCCTCGCCAGATACTGCGGATTGAAAAATCCGATGGAAAATCCTTTTTCCCTTGTTTTCTTTTCTTCCAGCCATCGGTTAGATACTTCCTCGAGCCTAGACATTAAAGCCGGCACATCCTGCAGGGCAATTATCGAAAAGCTGAAATTTTCTCTTGTCATTTTATTATGAGTGTTGCGTAAGTTCCTGTGGGCATTGCCTTCCAGCGAAAATTTCTGAATATCGACTATTGCCTCTTCTCCGAGTTTCAGGAAATTCAATCCCAGTTCGACATACATATCGAGATGTGTCTTATCCACCTGATAAAAAACAGGCCAGCCGTCATATTCATCGCACAGTTCCTTAAAATCCCACATAAGGTTCTTCCACTGGTCTTTCGGCCCGACAGGGTCTCCCAGCACCACCCAGCTTCGTCCCTGCACGCAATACATAATGAATGTATCGCCCGCCTCATTGAATAAAAACTTTTTATCGCCCAAAAGCGCAAGCCAGGCATACGTCTTGTGATAGTTTCGGACAATCGACTCGATCTTTTCCGGACTGCTGTCTTCTCTAAGGGCAATAGCGAGTTTGCCTTTTGGTTTGAGAATTCCCCAAAAGAAATAAAATAACAGGAGTATCATAACTGCCGTCGTGGCTCGCAGGAATCTCGGCGCATCTCCGGACAAGGTAAAACGCCACCATAGCTCATTTGAATAATTTATATATTTATATGAAAACAATCCCAGCCAGAACGAACAGACCACTATTGCAATGATTGAGACAATCCACGTCGGCGTAAACGGTTCTGTAAGAAGTGACGCTTTTCTGTAAAACTCTTTTTTGCAAGGTATCAGCGCACCAAGCATAACGGTTAGTATTATCGCCTCTTCGTAATCAAGTCCTTTAAACAGTGAAAATAGTATTCCTGCTGCAAGCAGCATAATTGTGAAATGATATGCCGCGTTGATTCGCTTTTGCAGCCCGCGTGCAAGGATTAAAAGTCCCACCCCAACAATGCTCCCCAGAAAATGCGACAGTTCTATCGCCGGCAGAGGCAGAAAGTCTACCAGTATCTCCAGGCGGCCTTTCGCAGCGGGAAGGGCTCCTGAGATAATCAATATTACTCCTGCCATAAAAATTGTAAGACTGAATATTTGCGGCACAAGTGCGCCGCTAAGTCTGCTGAAAACCAAACCAATTTTTTTCACACGCTGCCGGTTCGTTATTAATTCATGACCTCCCAGAAGAACTGATGCGATTGTCAGGGGCAGCAGGTAATAAACCATCCGGTACACTATAATAGAGGCGGTAATAGCGGCAGTGGCTTCGTAATCCGACAGCAGCAGCAGGATAACAGTTTCAAATATACCCAATCCTCCCGGCACGGAACTCATCATTCCTATTATTTGTGCCAGCAAAAATATGCCTACGAATTTGGCATAGGTCAATCCTGCCAGCGGAGGCAGCAGAACATACAAAACACTGGCTGCCGCAAGCCAGTCTACGCACGAAAGCGCTATTTGCTCAAAGCAAATCGGCATCGATGGCATCTTAAATTCCCAGTGTTGCTTTATCTTCAGAGAATCTTTTACAAAAAATGCTATTATCAGATATATTAAAATAAGAATCAGAAAAACAATGCCTAACGGCCGAACCGAAGTAAAAGGTAA
Organism: Phycisphaerales bacterium; assembly: GCA_003142595.1. Classification (GTDB taxonomy): domain Bacteria; phylum Planctomycetota; class Phycisphaerae; order Sedimentisphaerales; family UBA12454; genus UBA12454. The sequence continues at coordinate 160,295 of PLMU01000006.1, read as the reverse complement.
ATGAAATGATTCAGGTATCTCCTGTGGCTGGAACAGGAAAAATATTCCTCCTGTAAATAAAAAACCCAGCCAGAACGTCAGGGTATTAAATATCACAAGCCGCCCGATATCGAACGCTCCGATTCCCAGCGATGAATAAATCCTGTATCGCGCCGCGCTGCCGCCTAAAACCGTCGCGTTGTGCCCAAAAGCGTAGCCTATAAACGATGCGAATGCTATCTGCGGATATTTCAGTTTCTGTCCGATATACCGCATCGCCAATGTGTCGTAGCCCGTCAGTATGAAATAATTAAAAAATGCCAGCATTATCGACGCCATCAGCGGCAGCAGGGGAATCAGACGCACTTCTTTTACTATATCGCGATAGTGATATTGCCTCAGCTTGTAATGAATTACATATAACGCTATCCCAAAAAGAATTGCGCTTATAATCGGGCTTATATTACGTAATAATTTTTTCACGATACTATCCGCATCTAAAATGGCATTTTGACTTCTTCTTTTTCTTCAAGGTCTATTTTCAGCGATAAAAACTGCAGCAAATCCTTAAGCGTCACAATGCCTGCAAGCTTTTCGCCGTCCATAACCATCAGCCTGCTGTTTCCTGTCTGATTCATAAGCGACAGAACCTTAACCGCATCATCCTGCAGCGAAATGGTATTTTCATTCGAACAGGGCTTAACCAAATTTCCGACAGTATACCTGCTCCACTGCTCTTGTGGAATCTCTTTTACTTCTTTGGTTGTTATACATCCTTTGACGCTGCCATTTTCCACAACTGGAAACATTTTATAATGATACCTGTAAAAATAGTCCTGCACAAGTCCTGTTATGCTAAGCGACGGCAGCACTGTTACCGGTTCGGGCGTCATAAATCTTTCGATATGTTCGCCTATTAATGCTTTTCTGATTACCATCTGCCTGTAGGACATCTGGGATGCGCCGCGAATGAACATTCCTATCAGGAAAGACCATAATCCGCCGACAAAGTTGCCTCCGATAAAGCTGATTACTCCAAGTGCCATTAAAATAATTCCGAAGCCCGAGCCCATATTCGATGCTATATGTGTCGCCCATTTGAGGTTGCCCTTTGCTCCCCAAAGAATTGAACGAAGCACGCGCCCGCCGTCGAGCGGAAATGCAGGTATCAGGTTGAACACCGCCAATACAAAATTCAGCCAGCCAAGATAATACAGTACTCCATATATCGGCACCGGCAAGCCTGTTTTATTGCTCACCATCGCCAGCAGGTAAAAAATACCCGACAGAACAAAACTCGACAATGGCCCGACAATCGCCATCAGGAATTCTACCTTGGCGCTCGGCGGCTCATCTGACATCTCGGCCACTCCGCCGAATATGAAAAGCGTGATGCCTTTCATTGGAATCCCATAATGTCTGGCGACTATCGAATGGCAAAACTCATGAAATACTATAGATGCGAAAAGCCCGATAGCTCCGACAATGCCCATCCACAGATACACCGACGCACTTAACCCGTGGTAATCTTCCGGAAATACTCCCTTTGCCAGAGACCATACTATAAGAATTGCCAGGATAAACCAGGTGATGTCAAGGCTGACTTTGAACCCGAACATACTGAATAGTGAAATTTTTTTCTCAAACATTTTCACTCCTTTCAGTTAGCATTTTTTCATTCGGGTCTTTCAATTTTTTATTAGTGTTTAAAATGCCGTTTGCCGGTAAAGACCATTGCGATTCCGTATTTGTCCGCCGCGGCGATTACTTCATCGTCTTTCTTTGAGCCGCCCGGCTGGATTATACATCCTACGCCGTGCTTGGCGGCCTGGTCAACATTATCCGGGAATGGGAAGAAAGCATCGCTGCCCATCGCACATCCTTTCGGGTCTTCGCAGGCGTTCTTGAAAGCGATAAAACCGGACTCGACGCGATTCATCTGTCCTGCGCCGACACCGATAAGTCTTCTGTCTTTTACCAGCGTGATAGTATTGCTCTTTACGTGCTTTGCGCAAATCCATGCGATTCGCAAATCTTCAAGCTGTTCCTTGTTCGGCTTAACTTTCGTCGGATAAGTCAGGAGGGCAGATTCCCAGCCGATGAGGTCTCTATCCTGCAAAAGCAGACCGCCAACGATACAGCGAACATCGAATTCGCCGCAATCAATTCTTGTCCTGTCGATGGCGGCAGTTGACATCAGCCTTACCCTTTTGCCCCATGGTTTTAATGTTCGGATTGTCTCGATAGCGTCATCGTCAAATCCAGGCGCGATGACAACTTCCGCGAAGAATCCTGCGGCGCCTTTCGCCTTGCCGAACAATGAATATGATTCCATTACCGTTTTCGCAAGAGATTTATCGACCTTCCTGTTCAAAGCGATAATTCCGCCGAACGCGCTTGTAACATCTGTTTCGTATGCTTTTTGGTATGCCTTGTGAATATCGTTATTGATTGCACAGCCGCAGGGATTAAGATGTTTTACAATCACCGCCGCCGGCTCGGAAAATTCCTTTACAAGCTCAAAAGCCGCATTGACATCGAGCAGGTTATTGAAGCTTATCTGTGTTTCGTCTTCCATAATTTTCGCCGAAGACACATTCACCTCGTCGTTTGCCGGAAGTTTATAAAACGCGCCTTTTTGGTGCGGATTCTCGCCGTAGCGAAGCTCCATCGTCTTAGCCAGTGAAATGCTCACTCTTTCTGGAAATCTTATCCCTGCCTGCTGATTGAGATACTTCGATATCGCCGCGTCGTAGCTTGCCGTCAGGCCGAACGCGATTCTCGCAAAATCGCTTCTGGTCTTTTCACTAACCGCGCCGTTATTAGTTTTCATTTCGCTAATTACTTTTTCATACTGCGACGGATTGGTTACTACCGTTACATATTTATGATTTTTCGCTGCCGAGCGGACCATACTCGGCCCGCCGATATCTATATTTTCAATCGCGTCCTCGAATTTGCATCCGGGCTTGGCCACTGTTTGTTCGAACGGATAGAGATTAATGCAGACCAGATCAATCGGCTCGATACCGTGTTTTTTCATCGCCGCCTGATGTTCGGCGTTGTCTCTTATGCCGAGCAGTCCGCCGTGAATCTTAGGATGAAGCGTCTTGACTCTGCCGTCCATCATTTCAGGAAAACCTGTTACGGACTCTACGCCTGCGACATTTACGCCCGCCTGTGCCAGTGCTTTAGCCGTTCCGCCGGTGCTGATGATTTTGACGCCCATTGCAGAAAGACTCTTTGCCAGTTCTATTATGCCGGTTTTGTCAGATACGCTGATTAAAGCCGTTTTGATTTTCACATCCATATGATTCGTCCACTCCTTATGATTACGGATTTTATTTTTTGATGGGCCTGATGCAGGAAATGTTTTTGCCTTCCATTATATACATTTTTGAGTCGGAAGTATTGACTCCGAATTTTGTTATCGAAGCGAAATTGATTGTATAAATCTTTTTAGCCTCTTTGTTGTCCATTACGGTGCATGTTTTATCTCTATTGATTATATAGGCGGTATTACTATCCTGTGCCAGCAAATCAACCGCCTCAGGTAAAAGCCACATTTGTTTTCCGCTGTTCGCATCGACTGCGAACAGTCCTTTTAATGGTGCGTATTGATAAACGACTTTTTCGGTAGCTCTTGCCGATTGTGTCAGAACAGATCCGCTCCGGAATTTCCACGCTAAATCTCCGTTTTCTGCGTTTAGTTTATAAAGATTCGTGTCTTTGCCGCTTGCGTAAATCCAGTCGCCGTTTTTCACCAGGCCTGCCGTGATTTCTCCCACCGCGTCATACTGCCAAATCTTTCTCGGCATGCCCGCCGTCATACACAGCACATTCCCGCCTTGAGTGGTGAAAAATACTTCATCTTCGGTTGCCAAAATACTTGTAATATCTGACTTGCTGCTGGAACTTGCCACAAATACCTCGCGCAGGCCCTTCGGGTCGCACGCATGCAGAAGGTGGTCCTTACCGGCAAAATAAAAATATGTTGAATTCACCGCCGCGCTCGATGAAACAATGAACGGTATTTTTTTACTGTGAAGTTCCGCCCCTTGCTCCAGCCCCATTGCGATTAGTTTATCTGCCGCAACGATATATGCAGTGTTTTTATAAACTGTCGGCTCGAATACTGGCAATCCCGCCTCTGCTGCGGAAATACCGAATACCGGTTTGCCTGTATTTCTATCCAGGCAGAACAAATAATTAGTATTGGTAAAAATATACAAATTATCGCCGAGGACGTTTATTCTTTGGACTTGTTCTTTTGCGTTCAGCGAGATTGCGTTTTGCCAGACCAGTTCCAGCTTTGCCTGTTTGAGCATTTTTTCATCTATTGCCGCCTCGCTTACTGTCGGCAATACTATCAAACAAACTAAAACAAACAGTCTACTTAAGTTATAGTTCTTCAATGTCGTTCTCCCTGAAATTTACCCGCCGTAGAAGTGGCGGGGCAGATTTAATTAGATTATACCGGGACTTTTTTATTCTACGGATACAACATGTTCACCTAGGTCCACGTCGTTTTCTTTTTCAAATTTTCGCATCTGTTCGATTCTTTCTATATCATCGTTAATGCGGTTTGCCAGTTTAAAAATATAGGGCTTGCCTTCCAGCCGGTTCTTTAAATCCTGATACATAGGCTCCCATTTGCCGCCGTAAAGCTGACTTTTGAGAACTATCAGCATTTTATGCTCAGCCGAAAGACTTTTGATGAAATCCATTACCGCTTTTTTGCGATTTTTCTCGCTTTTTTCGGTAATATTACCCATCTCAAGCACCTAAAAATTGCATTTTTTAACGCAATCCAACAGTATTTTACTTACATTTTTGTCTGTTCCAGGATCAAATCTTTTACTCTTCTGCTCGGCAGATTTAATGCGCCGAAAGCCGTAGCGGCAGACGACCGCAAATCCTGGCCTGTTTCACGCGATTCAACAATCTGGTAAATCTGGTCTATCTGTGTATCCAAAAGCTGATTGGCATTTACTTTCGCCGAGACGGCCAAAGATTCGAAACTCGAAATTCTGATATCAGCGGAATTATCCCTATTTAAAGCAGCCTCGGCAATTGCTCTTTGTGCATCAGGGCTCGGCAAATACGCCAAAATCTGGCAGGCAACTATTTTTATTTCGTCTCGCTTGTCTCCTGTAGCCTGCACAAGTGCATCCATCGCGCCGGCAAGGTTAATTACACTGTTTCGCGTCGTTGCCAGTTTCAGCATAGCCCGTGCAGAACGAATAGCGTAGTTGTCAGCCGTTTCCTTTGGCCAATTCGCGTCCGCCTGTGCCGTTATCGCAGAAGCCAGATTGCTTACAACTAATTCACTCTCAGCAAATTTTTCAGCAGGTTCCGCCATCGCCAGTGCTACAGCGGCGGTATATCTTACCGCTCTATCGTTAAAGGACAGAGCATTGATTAGCGGCTGAGAGGTTTTGAATCTATACATGAGCGATTTTTCGCCGGCATTCTTAGACAGCGCCTCGACCGTGCCCAGTGCCACAACATTATCATTATCTTTTATCGCCCGCTCAAGAGCCTCCTGAAGATATTCAGGTCCGCAGGTTGATGCGTAAGTCATAGCGTTGGCGTGACCTTTGCCGAAGTATTCGGGATATTTGATGCCTTTGCCGTCCACACGGAAAAATGACGACAGCCATAGCGAAATGGCCTGTCCAAAATCCTTGTCGGCTCGCACCGCCCATTCGCAGCATCGCATTGTCATAAGCTCCCTAAAATATGATTTATCGACTGCCTGCCGTACCAGCCGGTTTTCCTGTTTATCCCAGAACCAAATATTGGCGTTATTTCCATCGGTCGAGGGAGCAAGAGACTCTGCTTTATAAAAATAATTTTCCGCTGTCGCGTAGAATAGTTCCGCTGAGCTCTTGGATGCCGCCGTCGAATCAATCAGGTTTATCGATTCGGTTGCCATAGTCCGAAGCTGTTCAGAATTATCGTTCTCTGCGATATATTTAAGATATCCGAGCGCCTCCGGATATCCGGTTTTACCTAGCGCCTTAATGATAAATCCTTTTACACCGACATTGTCCATTGCCAGTGCCGTCGTCAAAGGCCTTACTGCCGCTTTCCCGATTTCCGGCAGGGCAGCGGAAATATTCGGAAATTCTTCTATCCTTTTTTCATCCGCAAGAGCCGCGAGCATATACGGTATCGCGTATTCGCCTGCGTTGCGAAGCCGCTCGATGGCGGTGTATTTGCCGCGAACTGTGCTGCTCAATCTTTTGATTTCCTCTGTTATTATTTCCGAGTCTGTCCGGCGCATCATCCGGCCTTTTTCAATTATGTCCAGAATCTTTCCCGCAAGGGGAGCAATTTCAGGGTTGTTGGCCTGAACTCGCACAAGGATTGCGTAGCCGCGCGGATTATCTTCGCTTAATTTCAGCAACTGTAGCGGGTCGCAGTTGCTGTCGATAATTTTTTGTGCGTAACCTGTCGCCAGGTCGAATCGACCTATTACCGTATAATGAAGAAAATCATTCCAGTTGTCCTCAAGTGCACCAGTTCCAGCTTTCGCAGGCTTAACGGCTGCTGTTGCTGCCGGTTCATTCGCTGAGGCGGGCGATTGCCCATTAACATTGAGGGGATTAAGTAAAATACACAATCCAAAAAACGCCAAAAAGTATTTGCTCATCTAAATATCTCCAAAGCTATGCCGCATCTGACGATAAAACACCAAAAACAAACTGACAATCAAGACCATTAAAGAACAATTTTAATGATAACCGATTATAAATTATCAGGCTTAACTGTCAATAAAAAAGCCCTTTATGTCATAATCATTTAACTTTTTTTGTTGTGTTATCTTATCCGGTTTATTAATATTAAAGGAAAACAGGGAAAAAATAGGATTAGTGAGGAGCGATAAGGCTTGAAAATGCTTGTTGCGATAGAACTGCTGTTTAGCCCCTATAAAGTGGCTTTTCTTGTATTCTGGTTCTATCTTTGTATGTATCTGCTTCAGAGATTCGAGCTTAGTTCCCTGATTAGTGCCCGTTTGAAGCCCTGGACAAACGTATTAATGCTGTTTGCAGCACCTTTTGTGCTGTTTTTATTCTTTACCCACGAGGTTTTTAAGAAGGTCGAGCAAACCGGCGTTTCGATAGTCGATGCTTTCATCACGACATTCGGTCACGCCATAAAAACCATTAAATACATAAAGCTCGGGGGGGCAAGAGGCAATGCTTCAATTATACTTCTCGACCCCTCCGGTAGAAGTATCCATGAAATATACGGCGGTAAATCTAACGATGACTATGCCAAGCAAACCGTCGCCGTCGCCGAACGACTGATTGGCGATGCGGTTGAAATGCTGGCCAGCGATATACTCATCAACCCTGCTGAGAATTTTGACTATGACGTCAGGTTCAGAGTCGATGGCGTGTTGAGTCCTTATAAAAAAATTGATTCTTTTCTTTGCGGCGCGGTAGTTAACAGCATAAAGGCAATTTCTGGAATGGACATAGCCGAAAAGCGCCGGCCGCAGGACGGCGCTTTTGTCGCCAAAACGCCCGACGGCTCTGTATCTTTTCGTGTTGCAAGCGCAGGAATATTGCACGGCGAAAAGCTTTCCATAAGAATATTGAACCAGAACCTTGCGCCGCAAACTTTATCTGAAATCGGGATGGACGAGCGGACCTGCCAGATTGTCAGGGATATTTTAAGCAAAGATTCAGGAATGATACTTTTCTGCGGCCCGACAGGCAGCGGCAAGAGCACCTCGCTTTATGCGATGCTCAGGGAAATAGATTTTTATACCCGCAATGTCATTACGATTGAAGACCCCGTCGAATACGTCCTGACCGGTGCCAGCCAGATTGAGGTGAACTCAAAAGCTGATATTACCTTCGCAAAATCGCTTCGCAGCATATTAAGACAAGACCCTGATGTTATAATGGTCGGCGAAATTCGAGACGAAGAAACGGCTTCTATTGCTTTAAAGGCTTCTCAGACCGGCCATATGGTTTTGGCGACTCTGCACAGCAGCAGCAATAGCGCTGCACTGGTCCGCCTTTTAGATCTCCACATCAGTCCTTTGCTGATGGCTTCAGGTCTTAACCTCATAATTTCGCAGAGGCTTGTCAGAAAACTTTGCAATGAATGCAAATCGGAGGCCTCTTTGAGCGATGCGCAGATTAACGCATTACGGCAGAAAAATATTGACCCTGGCAATATATATGCCCCGGTTGGCTGCAGCAAATGCGGCGGCACCGGTTACAAAGGCAGAATCGGAGTTTTTGATATTATGGTTATTGACGATGAGGTTAAACGCAAAATTTCCGAGAGCAAAATTACCGTCGCAAGCAGCGTAAAGGACGATGAGCAGATGAAAAACAATCTGCATAAGCAGGCGATGAAACTTGTTATTGCGGGCGTTACATCTCTCGAGGAGATTAAGAGGATTTCTTAAGGCTGAAATTATGACTTGTATATTTACATTAATTGTTGCGGCATTGTTTGGGCTTTGGGGTTACAAAAAAGGCCTTTTCGCCGTCTGGCCGTTCGCATTTAATACTATTCTCGCCGTTTATCTTGGCATAATGATTACCCCGATGGTTCTCGACCTGGCAGGGGAGTATTTAGACCCCCTCGGCTCATCTGCCAATATCACGGTTATGTTTTTAGTAACACTTATTTATTTTATTATCTCGCAATTTATAAGCTTTATATATTTGACTAAAACTTTCTGCGTTTCACTTCCAAGGCTGGTAGATACCATCTGCGGAGCAATTTTGGCCTTTGCCGGCGGATTACTAATCACTAATTTTATACTTTTTACTATCGCGATATCGCCTCTTAGAGATATTTCCTATATTTCAAAGTATCTGCCGGCCGGTATGGAAAACTCGTCTCGCAGACACATTATCAAGGCCTGCCAGTTTGTCTCTGCCTGTTCGCTGCAATACGGCGATAAGAATATCTCCAAGGCCATTGAGATTGCCAGCCGGTCCACATACCAGAAGCCTTCAATCCCCGTTGAAACCAAGCCTAAGCCGATTGAATCAGACCAAACAACGACAACACCGCCAAAGCAGTCCAGAAGGACAATTCCCGAAGTAAACGAATCTAATTGACGAATTTATTAAAAACTATTCTTAATGGCGTTTTGCTGCATTATATATAACGTCCCATAATATATGTTATGTTTCATTCACCTTTTTTAGAAAATGGCTGCGGATAACGTAATAAGGCTTATTTGTTATTCAACCCGTTGTGAAGCCGCGTTGACCATATCGCCCAGCAAATTCCAGCAGGCGTAAGCACGGTCAATCAGCCCCATATTCTGAAGTGTTTCGTTTAATGTCGTAAATGTCCCAGCCGCATCGAAGTCTTTAAGATCTTCTTTTCTGCTTGTCTCAAGGGCGTTCATGAATGCTGCCCTGTTGCAGTATAAAAGTGCTGTTTTGTAATGCAGTTCTATTAGCTTGCTGCCTGGCTTGTTTTGTGCTTCCAGATATCGCATTGCCTGCGTTTTATCATTCAGTTCAGCAAAGCAAAGTACCAGCCTTGTCAATGCCCTGTAATTTGTCTCGTTTCTTTGGAAAACATCCGCGAATTTCTCGCCTGCCTGCTTGAATTGCCTGTGTTTCATTAGAATTGTGCCCAGGGCGTATCCGATAGAGAGATTTTCAGGATTTTCCATATATCCTCTCTCGAACGTCTCAAGAACGATTTTGTCAGCCGTTCGCTTGTCGATTTCAACCCCGTTTGCGGCGCTAAGTCTCAATCTTGCCGCCTCGGCAAATAATATGCAGCTGTTTTGCATAATCGCCCCGGCCAGGCTTAATGTCGCCATCGCCGAAGTTTCGTCGGCCAGTTTCTTCTGTGCCGCCGCCAGCCCGACATACGCGTCGACAATCTCGTCATTTATCGCGCCTGCCTTATTAAATAATTCAGCCGCCAGCGACAAATTCGAATTCATTACATATAATGAGCCGAGTTTCACGTATGCCGCCAGGCAATTCGGCTCGAATCTTATTGCTTTTTCGAGATGAACAACAGCTTGTGCGAAGTCTTCGTTTTGCGCTAAAATCTCCGCCATCTGAACATGTAAATCCGCCGACTCAGGGTTCTTTTCCAGAAGCTCATTCAAATAATCTATCGCCTCATAGGTGCTTTGTTCCATCAATTCATGGATTTTTTCTTCTTCGCTCGCCGTGCTGTTAAAATTGTCAGGATGTATCAGGATAGCGTTATTGAACGCCTCAACCGCCGATTCGTTATCGCCTATTTCCATATACAAATGTCCCAGCAAAACCAGAGTTTCTATATCGTCTGGATATTCGCTGATTTGTTTGCGGTATTCCTGTATTGCCTTTTCAATCTGCCCGTTTTTGAAATATATCGCCGCAAGTCTCAATCGCGGCAGTTCCAGGTAATTCTTGAACTTCAGGCAGTCCTGATAAAATTCTATTGCTTCCGCTTCCTTATATAGTCTTTCATAGCAATGCCCCATCGCATACAGCGCGATTGTATTATTCGGCTGTTTGCAATAAATAGTCTGGAGATTTTCTATCGCCCCTTTAAGGTCTGATTTCTCAAGGCAAAGTGCAGTCGCAGCCATTCTGCCGATGGCGCAACTGGGTCTTTCAAGGAGGTATTGTGCGGTTGATTCCTCAGCTATATCGAAACTGGCCAGGGAAACCAAATTCAATATTTCATTAATAGCCTCGTAGCCCCCTTCGGGGTTAGAAGTTATTGTCATATCAATCCATTGCCAAAGCAGGCCGGCAGTATTCACCGTCACTGCCCTGCCGAGGATTTCAAGTATTTTTGACATACAATAAGCTCGTTTAATTCCAAAGTTTAGAGTTTTTAACTTTAACTTTTAAGCTATTGTGGTATCGACCCCCCTTGGGCCTGTCTTAATCGATTTACCCCCAAAATTCCGGTTTTTAGCTCAAAACAGGGGTTTTCCTTGGTAGTCCTATGACGTGTTTAGCGACTTTTTCGCTAATAATAGCAATAAATAAGACCAGCAGTATCCTATTTCGTTTGTTTTTCCATTTCGCTCAGATACGCAAGCGTTCTTTCGAGCCGGTCGGAAAGATGCTTGAGTTTGAGCATTGTTTTTACGCGGGTTATAAGCTCCAGTTTATTCACCGGCTTGCTTAAAAAATCGTCTGTTCCGGACTCAATCGCCCTTTCGATATCGCCCAGCTCATTAAGTGCCGTAACCATAATCACCGGCAAATCCGCCGTCTGAGGATTATTTTTAATTCTCCTGCAAACCTCGAACCCGCTCATCTTCGGCATCATAACATCCAGCAGCACCAAATCAGGTTTTGATTTCTTTATTATTTCAAGCGCTTCTACGCCGTCCTTTGCGGGAATCGTGCGGCACTGAAGGTCTTCGAGATATGCCTGCAGAAGTTCAAGGTTCTGCTCGTTGTCGTCAACGACAAGTATCGTTGCGTTTTTTATGTTCTCTTCACTGCTTTCTTGTTTCGCCATATTTTTTGTCATAGTCATCCTCGGCCGAAGGCCGAACTCCACAATTTTGCATTTTGATTTTTAATATTTAATTTACTGCAGCCGCATCTTAGCTGCTGCTTTCTAGGAACTCCCTTACTTCCGGCTTTAAATATATTGTTTCAATATCTATAATTTCATTCACAGCCTTTGCGCAGCTTATCGCGACTTCATAAGAGCTTGAATCCATATCCAGAAAGAACAGGTATTCGCCTTTTATTTTGCACAATCCTGACCCGCCCCCGCCCAGCGAATCTTTACGTATTTTAACATTACGTTTCTCAAGTAACTCAAGCATTTCTTCTAAAACGGCCTTATTATCCATATCTTTAAGGAAATTCTTCTTAAATGTCGATAAATATAATATTGTAATTTTATCGTAAAATTGTTTTTTTCATAGTTTTTTTTATTTAGCCCCCGCCGCTCGAGGCGGGGCAGGAAACAACAATGCCTCAACTAATTGAAAAGCGTCGTTCTCTCAACAAAGAGATTAACCTGCAACTCCAGCAGAACAAAGAGCTTGAAGCCCGCCTGGCAAAGCTCCAGGCCCTGGCAAATCTGGGCACTATCAGTGCGATTGTCGCACACGAAATTAATAATATTCTTATGCCGCTGGGCAATTACGCTCAGGTAGCGTTAAATAATCCAACAGACCTGCCGTTAACTGAAAAGGCCCTGCAAAAGACCGTTCACAACAGCGCAAGGGCATCTGAAATTCTCGAAAGTATGCTTGCCGTCGTCAACGGCGAAGCAGTTGAAAAACGCCAATGCAGATTGAAACAGCTCGTCGAAGAGGTCTTTTCCTGCATCGGCAGAGAGTTTGAAAAAGACAGCCTTAAACTCAAGATTCAAATCCCCGATGAGCTTGACATTACCGCTGTTCCGGTCCAGATGCAGCAGGTCTTAATGAACCTGATTTTAAATGCTCGTGAAGCGATGATGCCCTCCGGCGGAACGCTCCAGATAAACGCTCGCAGGCAGCAGGATACGGTTATTATAGAAGTCAGCGATACAGGCTGCGGAATCCAGCAGGAGAATATGGACAAATTATTTGAGCCGTTCTTTACAACAAAGACCCCTGAAGGGCCTGCCGCCAGAGTCGGCTCCGGTCTCGGCCTTGTATTTTGCAAGGAGATAGTAGGATCGCACGGCGGTGCGATTAGTGTCGAGTCTAAACCTAATCAAGGCACGAAATTCATAATCACCCTTCCGATATAAATTGGTTAGCCCTGCCATTGCTATAGTGGTGTTATTAGAGAGGGTAATTTGCCAATTTTTTTGTCAAAAACCAACACCCAAAATTGCTTGCTTTTTATAATATATAGAGTATAATTTGTCGGTTTGTGATGAGGTTGCGCCAGAGAGTCGTCTGGAGTATTATAAAACAAGAATATATACTACAGGATTACGGAAAATCAATATATTACTAATAAGCATAAACTTTTTATGTATTGTTATTATGGAAAAGTAAGAGATGTCAAGAGAGTCCCGACTAGCATTAATAAAACAGATAGAAGGAAAACGGAAGTCGAAGGTCATTGCGTACATAACGAGTGACCGTACCAATCTAGCTGCACAAATAGCTGGCGATACTGTTTCAATAATACATGATCATCTATTATCTTTAAAAGCTGACAAAAACGACAGACTTGACCTATTCATATATAGCCGAGGTGGACAAAGTGACGTCCCTTGGACTATAGTTTCGATGTTTCGCGAATATTGCCACAAAGGAGATTTTAATGTTTTGATCCCTTATCGTGCGCATAGCGCAGCAACCGTTGTTGCCCTCGGTGCCGATGAAATTATCATGACCAAAAAAGCCGAGCTTGGTCCAATAGATGCAACAATTATGAATGGCCCATATAATCCAAAAGAGGGAAACACTAATACCAGATTGCCATTGTCTGTGGAAGACGTAAATGGATATTTTGCTTTGATTGAACGGATAAATCGCGAAACTCCTTTGGAAAAAATGAATGGCATTAAAGAATTAATTTCACAAGTTCACCCGTTGGCACTAGGAGCAGTAAATCGACTATTAGAAGAAACAAAATTAGTTGGTCGTCGATTGCTCGATACACGTGCAAAACCTTTTACGGAGGAAGAAAACAAAGATATTATTAAAAAATTATCATCAGAATTATATTCACATAATCACGCTATTAATAAAACGGAAGCTTTAAAATATCTCGGATTAAAGCAAGTAATAAATGCTGAATCCGTTGGTCTCGAAGAAGATCTTTGGAACCTTTATCTTGAGTATCGTGAATTTTTTCAGCTTGAGAATCCTTTTTTACCAGAAGAACATCTTATAATAAATAATCTTGAAGAGTATACTTGGGAAAACTTACCTTCCGCCTGTATTGAAAGCAATTCACGTTTTGATGTATGTCGAAAGTCTCTCAAGGTTAAAAAGCTAAGAAGTATACCGCCTAATATAAATATTTCTCTTGGCAATATTACCTTGCCGCCAATTAATATATCCAATTTGCCAGCGGGTCTTGATCCGACACAACTTAATAATCTTGTTCAAGCTATTTTTCAAGTAACCGTGCAACAGTGCTTGAATGCTGCCGCTCAAGCCGTTCTTAATAATTTATTAAAATCACTTCCACAAGTTGGATTCGAGCATATTACATTCAACTCAGGTTGGAAATTGGAGTAGAAAAATGACATTAGAAAAAATATGGTCTGTGTCTGTGGGTGGGAATAAAGAAGAAAACCCCTCTGAACTAATGGGACTAGTAGGTTTGTGGAACTCTCAAATCCAGATAACTATTTCCAATCCATCTGTTGTGCAAGAGGGCCCCATAGTAAGACATATCAATCCTCAATCTCGTAATCCAAACAAGTTACCTGCAATTTCTATAAACAGAATTAAATAGTGGACGTTTCCCTATTTCCAAATTTCCTCTGTTGCTTCATCCATAATTTTCCCAAACTCAACGACAAAATTTACCCGCCTCAGCTTGCTTGCCTCTGGCGAGACGGACAGGCGGGACTAACGACCCCCGACTTTTATCCCCCGCTTCAATACTTTTAAATTATCTTTTTTGCTTCAGCAAAACCATCATGCAATTGCTTTAAGGCAAGTCTGCGCAGCAGTAAAATTCAAAGTGAAATGCCGACGTCAAGCTCGCTTGTAAGTAAGGCATAAGCTTTGAATTTATTATCCCTAAGGGACGCCTTAAAGCAATAACTTCGTGCCTTCGTGGTGAAAATTCGTGTTCATTCGTGTTTATTCGTGGTTAAAAAAATCCGCGTCATCCGCGCAATCCGCGTCTAAATTATTTGTGTCTTTGTGCCTTCGTGGCTACCGTAATTATGGATATTAAAGATTTCCCAATCTCGCACCCAAAAACTTGTGATTTAGCCAGTTTTTTTCATAAGTTTGTATGAATTTCTCTCAATTTTGCCTCAAAACGACCTCGATTTGGGTCACTTTTTAATGAATTTTGGAAATGTGTCGAAAAAAAAAGAATATTTCGCGCAAGAACTTGCGCGCTTTGTTAAAAAAAAGATCACTTTTGTTCGATCGGATTTTTATAAGTCCTTAT
Organism: Phycisphaerales bacterium; assembly: GCA_003142595.1. Lineage (GTDB taxonomy): Bacteria > Planctomycetota > Phycisphaerae > Sedimentisphaerales > UBA12454 > UBA12454. The sequence continues at coordinate 145,260 of PLMU01000006.1, read as the reverse complement.
TTTTCAAAATAAAATAAAGACTTAAAGCTTGTTTAGAAACCTGAAATAAGGAGTTATAAAAAAATAAAATTTTTTTTCTAATGACTTACGTCAAAATTTGAAATTTAAAATTTCTTCGTGTCTTTGTGCCTTTGTCGGAGCCGTAGCGTCGAAGCGAAGCGTAGATCCCGACGCATCGGGAGGCTACGTTTATTGGCTATCCATAATTGACTGGACGATATCAAATATTGCTTTTTTGGTGGGGTAGTTTGCGTTGTTTGTTACGATTGAAAAGATATATTCCTTGTTGGTGCCTAAGGTTACGCACACGCCGGACAGGGCGCGAACGCCGCTGATATATCCGGTTTTTGCGAAGACTCTGTTTTTATATTTTGCTTTATAGAACTGTTTTTTTATCGTTCCATCTACTCCGCCGACCGCCAATGTTTGCTTAAACGCCGGCCAAAGCGGGCTTTTGTATGCATCGAGCAGCACTTTAGTTAGCACATTTGCTGAAAGTTTATTTACACTGCTAAGTCCGCTGCCGTCATCGATATAATATTCGCCTTTACTTGCGCCCAGGCTCGCAAGATAACTGTCTATCGCGTTCCTGCCGCCCTGCCAGCTTCCTGCTTTGCCGCCGGAACTGCTTGCAGCCAAAGTCTTTAAAAGAGCCTCCGCGGCTATATGCAGGCTGTCTTTATTGCAGTTATGAAGGACTTCCATTATTGGCGTATTAAACTCTGCGACGATTTGCATATTCTGTGGATTGACGCCTGCCTCGGTTACTGCAGGATTTGCAATCGCAACACCTGCCCTGCCAAGGCTTTCGCAAAGGAGATAACCGAAAAATAAGCTTGGCCTTTCGATTGCGACATCGAACGAAGCGGTATTTTTGCATTTACCGTAAACAATACTCATATTTTCCTGTTCTGTGCGGTTAGCGCCGATTGCGGTTTCGCCCTTACTTATGGCCGATACGTTATTTAGCAATCGCAGGAACATCGTATTTGGCTCTTTAGCCAGTTTAATTTTGCCTGCGTTATTTGTTGCGGTAATTTTTATGCAATTGCCGTTATAATTAAGCCCGCTTATTTCGCAGGCGTAAGGCCTGTTAAGCTGTGCCTTTGGCCAATTCGGATGAGAGTATTCGCCGTCGAAAATCGAACTGTCAATAATCACGCCGTCTAACTTATTAATTCCCTTAGCTTTAAGCGAATCGACAATTTTAGTAATGAAGTCTTTGCCGGGCAGTCCTAATAGCGGGTCGCCGCTTCCAATTACGACAAGTTTTTGGTCAATCAGGCCGGCCTTTGTTACAAAATTATAATTTTCGCCGAGCCGTTTTAATGTTGTGAAACTTGTTACAAGTTTCATATTCGAAGCGGGCGTCAGCGGTCTTAATGGATTATCACTGAAAACACAATTGCCGGTCTGAGCATCGAGAACCATAATGCTGTATTGAACGTTATTCTGGTCTTTCCTCGAAATTATTTCTTTTATTTTGTCTTGCAGGGTCGCGCCGCAAGCCAACTGCTGTAAAAAAACCAGCGCCAGTATCGCAAAATATCTTGTTCTTATATTAGACATAGGCAGAGATTCTACAACAAACCGCACGCAAATCAACAAATAATCTAAGTCATTACCAAACAATAACTTATTGCGCATATTTACGATTTATTCTAAATTTTCTCAATTTTGTGCATTATTTTAGCATAACTTGTTCACCAATAAAGAGTTATATAATTTTTTTTAATTTTTCTAAGTAGATTGACAACCATATCTGCGATGGATATACTTATGCCCCGATGACAAAAGGATTTTTGCGGCTTTTAAGCCGTGGCGCGCTTCCGGAATACCAGTGGATGATTATTCCGGAAGCTTTTTTATGGGTTCGACAGGCTCACCATAAATGTATTGACATTTCATTGCATAATTGTTTTTATTATAGATACTTATGACAGACTCACCGCCAAAAAAAGGCGTCTTCAACGCGACAGTCTTAATGAATCGCAGCCTGGGCGATAAATTTTGCCGTTTGACTTTGGAACTTGAAAAAAAGGCCAACATCCCGTTTTCTCACGCATCTGCCGGCCAATTTATTGAAATCGACATCTCGAAACTTGCCTTGCCAGCTGAAAAATTAATTCCGCAGCATCTTTCAGACTCTGCTCAAAGAGATATTATTCTGCGAAGACCTTTCAGCTTCGCTGATATCGACTGTAATAATGATACTACTGTCGTGGAAATTCTTTATTGCGTTCTCGGCCCTGCGACTTTGAGAATGAAAACTCTCAAAATCGGAGACTCTGTTAATTTCATTGGACCGCTGGGCAACGGGTTCAAAATACCGGAAAATAGGAAACTGGCGTTACTTGTCGCCGGCGGAATGGGCGCCCCGCCGCTTATACATCTTGCAAAAGTTTTGAAAAAACAATGTCCGGATACCGAGTTAATAGCTTTTGTCGGCGCAAAGGCCTTGGCGGGTTTGGCGTTTTTCGATATTGAAACAAGCAAGCTAAAGAAAGAAACAGATATCGCCCTCGGCGAATTTAGCCGGCTTAATATCAAAACATTTATAAGCACAGACGACGGCTCAGCGGGCGTTAAGGGATTTGTATCGGAATCATTCAAAAACTGGCTTACTAAAAATAAACCTGACGACAAAGACACGATAGTTTACGCCTGCGGCCCTGAAGCGATGCTTTCCGCGACGGCTGCGATTAGTTCGCAGTTCAAACTTCCCTGCCAGGTCAGCTTAGAGCGGCGAATGGCCTGCGGAACGGGCTTGTGCCAAAGCTGTGCGGTTAAATGCCGCGATAAAGCGAACGGAAACACTATATACAAACTCTGCTGCAAAGACGGCCCTGTTTTCTGGTCTGATGAGGTCGTATGGGAATAAAGAAAAACAACGATATTAATCTTTCAGTTAACCTCTCGGTTAATCTCGGCAAAGTCAGCCTCATAAACCCGCTGATAACGGCTTCCGGCACGTGCGGCTACGTCGATGAGCTCGATGATTTTCTTGATATAAATCAGCTCGGCGCTTTTATAACAAAAAGTATTACCATAAAGCCCCGGCTTGGCAATGATGTCCCGCGGATTGTCGAAACCGATTCGGGAATGCTCAACGCCATCGGCCTTGCCAATATCGGCGTCGAAAAATTCATCCAGGAAAAAGTTCCGATGATGGAGCGGTATAAAACTCCATTCTTTGTAAATATCGCCGGCCAGACCATCGATGAATACCTCGCCGTTGCCGACAAACTTTCACAATGCCGCCGAATAGCAGGTCTGGAATTAAATATAAGTTGTCCCAATGTCAAGCAAGGCGGCATAACTTTCGGCACAGACCCCGCTCTTGTCCGCCAGATTACAACCGAGGTAAAAAAAGTCGTCCGCGACAAAATCCTCGTCGTCAAACTTACGCCGTCCGTAACTGACATCAGCGCAATCGCCCGCGCAGCGGTTGAATGCGGCGCCGATGCCCTGAGTCTGGTTAATACTTTTACCGCGATGGTAATTGATATTGAGACCCAAAAGCCGGTTCTGGCCAACCGCACCGGCGGCCTTTCAGGCCCTGCCATAAAGCCGATTGCGGTTTATCTTGTGAACAAAGTTTACAACGAGGTCGCCAAACCGGCAGGCGTTCCTATAATCGGCGGCGGAGGAATTAGAACCGCATCCGATGCTATTGAGTTTATCATTGCCGGCGCGACAGCCGTAACTATCGGGACCGGTGGGTTTATCAATCCTGATTGTGCGGTTAAAATTATTCAGGGGATAAAGGACTACCTGCGGCGGCAAAACATTACCGCTGTCGCTGAACTAATCGGCTCCTTGAAATAATTTATTAAAAAGCTATAATATACCCTTAAGGGTAAGAAACTTCCGCGATGAAAATCGCAACATCTTATTTAAAAGGTGTTACCCGCGGATTATCGGAAATATTAAACTGAGCTTGGTATAATACTATTGATTTTTACAGGCATTGAAAATGGATATACTTAAATCGCTTTATGAATTTTTTCCAACCTCTGTTTTTACAGGCAAAGCTTTAGTATTTATAAGCGAAGACTGGCGAATTGAGCTTACCGAGCACCAGAACTCCGATTTCAGCAAAAAAGACCACGCCTGCCCGATTATCAGGGTCAAGGTCTTCAAAAAAGCGCTGAACGGAGAATTTGTGCCCGGCCATTATGAGGATTTTCAAATTGAAGCTCTCGGCGAGCTTGCCTCGCAGATTGAACGCTATATCCAAGCTGCTGTCGGCAGAAATATCAGGGAATACGGTTTAGATGTCTGACGACGCGTTGAAAATTGTCAAAAAAGACGGCTTGCTGCTTTTTAATGTCAAGGTTGTGCCCCGCAGCAGCAAAACGCATGTCGCGGGGATTTACAATGGAATGTTAAAAATCAGGCTTTCCGCTGTGCCGGAAAAAGGCAAAGCCAACCAGGCTCTTGTTAATTTTCTGTCGGAGATATTAAACGTTCCGAAAGCGTATATAGCTATTACAGCGGGTCTGACCGCTAAAGTTAAACAGATATCTGTAAAAAATGTTACTCAACAGGATATTGATGACATTGTGAGCCAAAGCAAATGAAAACGACATTTATATCTATTGTATTGATTACGGCCTGCCTAGCCGCCGCTCCTGCTGTTAAAGCTGTCCCGCCGGGAAATTATCCCAATTCGATTGAAGAGGTATTAAAGCTCAACGAAGACGACATAGACGTTGCCGCAAGTATCCTGCTGGTAAGCAAAAGGTGGAACACTCAGCTCAACATTAATCGTTATCTCGATATGATTGACGATATGGCCGACCAGGTCCGCAAAAAGGTCGGCAATTCTACTAACAACCGCAGGATAGCTGAGGCTATCAATAATCTTTTATTCAAGGAAATGGGTTTTAAATCCGTAAGCAACGCCGACAATCCCGACGACCTTTTTCTAAACACCGTCATTGATAACAAAAGAGGTTATTGTCTGAGTCTGTCGATTTTGTATCTTTCCATCGGCGAAAGGCTCAATCTGCCGCTTAACGGCGTGGTTGTGCCGGGCCATTTCTTTGTCCGCTGCACCGATAAAGGCGGATCGTTCAATATTGAAACCACTCAGAACGGCGTAAGCCCGCCCGACCAACACTATATAAAGGAATTCAAAATTCCTGACAGTTCAAACGGCATTTATCTTCGAAACCTCACCAGGAAGGAAACCATAGGATGCTTTTTTAACAACCTGGCAAATATTTATTACACCAGCAATCAGATAGAATACGCTTTTTATTATCAGCAGCTGGCTGTCGCGTTGAATCCTTCTCTGCCGGAGTCCAGGACTAATCTCGGCAATATTTATGTGAAGAAAAATATGTCCGATTTGGCGATTCAGCAGTATGAAGAGGCTCTGAGAATTAATTATGCCGATGCCAAAACTCATCACAATCTGGCTAATGCCTACAAGAAAAAAGGCCAGACGGACATCGCCATCAAGCAGTATAATATCGCTCTCGAGCTTGAGCCTAATTATATTGAAACCTACAAAGGTCTCGCCCAGGCGTATCATACAAAAAATATGAGCGATAAAGCGATATCAGTGCTCAAGCAGGCAATTGACGTCAACTCGCACGACCCGGATGTATATTTGATTCTCGCCGGCATTTATCACGACCGCGCTCAGTACGATAAGGCCATTTCGAATTATCGTCTTGTTCTTGCCTTAAAGCCCAACTCCGTCGAGGCCGCCTGCGGTCTTGGCTACGCCTATTTCCAAAAGGAAATGTATTACGATGCTATCGAGCAGTTCCGCTCCGCTGTTTATTCCGACCCGCACAACGCTAGGGCGCATCTGGGCATTGGTCTTGTTTGCGACAAGCTCGGCTGGCCCGAAGATGAAATCCAGGCCTATGAAGACGCGATAAAATGCGACCCGAATATGCTCGCTGCCTACCAGAATCTTGCAGGCGCTTATATGGGCAAAAAGCGTTACGACCTCGCTGAAGACAAATATAAAACCGCCATTAAACTCAGTCCAAAAGACCCGAACCTTTATTTTAATTTGGCCGTCGCATATTCGGAACAAAAGCAATATCAGGAGGCCAAAGATTCTTATTTAAAAGCCATTGAGCTTCGCTGGAACTATCCTGCCGCCCACAACAACCTCGCTATTACTTTTTATATGCTCAACAAATACAGCCAGGCTCTAAACCACGCTAAAATCGCTCAGCAACAGGGATTTAAGGTCTCGCAGGATTTGCTGGACCAGCTAAATAAAATCGTCAAGGACAATAGTCAATAAAATTTGTGTGAAGGGGTACTAAAATGGCCGAAAAAACTAAAAAAAGTCATGGCACGAACATTCTCATCGCTGTAGTTGTAATTATTTTTCTTGTGGTGATTGTCGGATTTGTTTCCATCGACGGCATACTTAAGTATGCTATTAAAACCGCTGTTAAGCAGCAGCTCAACGTCGACGGCTCCGCGGCAATAGTGAGCCTGAGCATTTTTTCAGGCAACGTTACGATTTCCAATCTCAAAATTGGCAACCCTCCCGGATACCAGTATAAGCATGTTCTCGAAGCAAATTCAATTTCGGTAACAACCAGCATCAGATCGCTTTTAAGCAACCCTGTCGAAATCAACGATGTTACGATTGATGGCGTCACTATGGTAATCGAGCAGAAAGGCATGACGAACAATCTTAGCGACATACTCAAATCGATGCCAAAGCCGCAGCAAAACGAGACTAAGACCGCCGAGCCGGCGAAAAAAGGCAAAAGCGTTCACATTTCAACTGTCGATATGAAAAACCTTGGCGTAACCGCAAAACTTCTCCCTTTGCCCGGCAAGGCCGATGCCTTAACTTTAAAAATCGCATCAATACATCTGTCTAACTTAGGCGGCGAAAAATCATCCCTCGGCGATGTTGTCGGCAAAATATTCGCAGCGATTTCAGCCGAAATCGTATCTAAAGGCGCCGGCATCTTCCCGTCCGATTTAACCGGTCCCATTCAGAATGCAGGAAAATCGTTTGAATCAGCCACTGAAAGTATGAAAGGGCTTTTTAATAAGCCTGCAAACAAACCCGCCGGCAGCTCTACAGACCAGGGAACAGGAACACAGGATGCGGCAAGTAAGCTCAAAGGATTGTTCGAAAAGAAGAAATAATGAAATTAGTTGTAAACCGGATTGGATAATACAAAGTCAATAAAAGGCAAAAAAGTTTTTGTCGCGGCCAGCGGCGGAGTTGACAGCTCTACCGCTGCCGCGCTGCTCCTCGAGGCAGGATGCGACTGCACCGCCGTTTTTATGATTGTCCACGACCACGCCGAGCGGCACTGCGACGATGCCCGTAATATCGCAAAACAACTCGGCATTAATTTCCAGGCACTGGATTTAAGAGAGGACTTTAAAACAATTCTCGATTATTTTTGCGGCGAATACAGCCGCGCCCGAACCCCCAATCCCTGCGTCCTGTGCAACCGTCTCATTAAATTTGGAAAATTGTTCGATTACGCAAGAGCAAACGGCGCCGATTTTTTCGCTACCGGCCATTATGTCGCCATTCACCACGACTCCGCCGGCCCTGCTCTTTATACCGCCAATACCGCAAAAGACCAGTCTTATGCCCTTGCGATGATAAACCGCTCAGTCCTGCCCTTTCTGATTTTTCCGCTCGGCGATTTCGACAACAAAGAGCAAACCCGTCAAATGGCAAAAAAACTTGGTCTTTCAGTAAGCGATAAAGCCGATTCACAGGAGATTTGTTTTATCCCCGACAACGATTACGCCGCAAAACTCTGCCAGCTTTGCCCCGACGTCGCCCGGCAGGGAAATATTATCGACACCGCCGGCAAAATCCTCGGCACGCATACCGGCATTCATAATTTCACTATCGGCCAGCGCAGAGGCGCAAAAGTCGCTATGGGCATTCCCTGGTATGTTACAAAACTCGACAGCATTACAAACACCGTAACGCTTGGCCCTGCAGAAGACCTGATTTGCAAATCGCTTCTTGCCTCCGGTCCCAATTGGCTTATTGATATTCCGACCCGGCCATTTGCGGCGAAAATAAAAATACGTTATAATCACAAGCCGGTTAATGGAACGGTTTACCCGCAGCAAAATTGTGTAAAAGTAGAATTCGACCAGCCTCTGCGAGCGGTAACGCCCGGCCAGGCTGTTGTTTATTATCTCCAAACGCCTCTCGGCCTTAAAATGGCCGGCGGCGCATGGATTGACAAGGCTCTAAGCGAATGAACAAAGAACGCGATATTTTGAATATTTTATCTTCCGCCGAAAAAGAATCACGCAAGACCGCCAACCGCGCCATGATTATTCAGCCCGGCGCGATAGGCGATTGCGTCCTGACACTGCCGATTGCGCAGTTCCTGAAAAAAACTCTCAACATCGGCACTATCACCATTCTCGGCAGAAGTAACTATATGGAATATTTCCCGACCCGCAGCGGCATCGACAGTATAAGAGACCTCGACTCCGTCGATTTGCACAGGCTTTTCGTTGCTAAAAAAGATTTTGAAATCCCGGACGGCGACCCGATCATAACCGCCTTCGCGGGATTCCAGTATATCTTTACTTTCCTCGGCTCGGCCGGCGATGACTTCGAGCACAACCTGATTTTTACCGCAAACTGCAGCAACGCCGTTGAAGTCGTTACTCTCCCGCTAAAGCCTTCTGCCGGTTACAAGCATCACATCACGAAATTTTATATCGATTCAATTTGCTCCTCCTGCCCAGATTACAGACATCGCAAATCGCAGCCCCGTTTCACCGTCGATAAGAAAAAATATCTAAAACCTCTCAAATCCGACCTTGCCGCGGGTCGCAAGGTTCTCGATTCGCTCGGCTTAAAGAAAAAAGACAAACCCGCCATAATCCATCCCGGCTCCGGCGGCGAAAAAAAATGCTGGCATATAGATAATTTTTATTTATTGGCCGAAGAGCTGCTCGAAGCCGGCGAAACAGTAATTTTCCTTCTCGGCCCTGCCGAACTGGAGCGTTTCAACAAAAAAACCATCGACAGATTATCCGCCCTTGCCCCGCTGCTGACTGAATTCTCGCTTACCCAGACATTCCAGCTCCTCTGCTGTGCCGGCTGCTTTGTCGGCAACGATACCGGCGTCGCGCATATCGCCTCGACTTGCGGTATTCCCGCGATTACCTGCTTTGGCCCGACAAATCCTGATATTTACTCACCCCTCGGCCCAAAGACAAAAACCTTCAAATTCGACCCTTCTGATTTTCAAAAGCCCTCACCCGATGCGGTCGGCATCGTCAGCCGTGCCGCCCTTAAATTCTTAAGTGCTTGATTGAGTAATCCCACCAATCGCAACCCGCTATAAATACTATTCTTATAACTATTATATTGTTTTAATGTAATCAATGATGTATAATAGTTACAGTATTTTAAGGAGGTATTTACGAAGAAGTTAGTAGGAATAATTTTTGCATTTCTGGTTTGCGCATTTTTGCCTGCTGTTTCTAATGGACAGTTAATTACCATTGGCATTGAAGCGGTGGTGAATAATGTAACTAACGGTTATAATCTCGAAGGGAAAGTTACCGTCGGCAGCACAATCACAGGCTCTTATACTTATGACACGGATACACTGGATACAAATCCTACATCATTTATTGGCGGGTATTCCTACAATAGCAGTTCATGCGGAATAACTTTAAATATTGACGAGTTAGTTTTTTATACTAATATCTATAATGTAGATTTTCGTATGACGATTGTGAACGATTCTCCAGATATCCCAGGAGACGGGTATTCGTGGTGCAGCTACAATAACAACGACTTGGATAATGGTGCCAAAGTTGATAGCATATATTGGCAACTTATAGACAACACGGGAACCGCGTTATCGAGTACAGCATTACCGACAACAGCACCTGTTTTATCTGACTGGGCTTACAATGATTTGTCTATTAGTGGTCCGGGTTATGGTTCGGATTATTTTTTCATAGGCGCTACGGTAACTTCAGCAGTTTTAATACCTGAACCAGCCACACTTTTACTATTCAGTATCGGAACGCTTCTTTTAAGAAAATCGCGTTAATAATCCTTACAATTTCTATCAGGTCTGCATAGTTTTTCCCCTTTCAAATAACGATTCTTAAGTGCTTGACCCTGTGTAATTAAGCGTTATAATGATTTGTTTGAATTAAGGACAAAAAAGGCACGAATGCAGACTAAAACTTTAGGACAACTGGCCCAGCATGTAGGCGGCAAGGTCAAGGGCGACGACAAAATGTTAATTTCCGCAGTCGCGACCCTCGACAGCGCAATCTCTTCGGACATAAGTTTCCTCTCAAATCCCAAATATGAAAAGGCCGTTGCAACTACAAAAGCCGGTGCGGTAATTGTCGGCAAAGACATGCCATGCCCGGCCTCGCTGCTCATCGCCGAAGACCCGTATTACGCCTATGCCCAAATCACTATCCTTCTTTACGGCCACAGGCAGCACAAACAAACCGGCATCTCGAAAAAAGCCTCGATTGCCGAAACAGCCCGCATTGGTAAAGGCTGCAACATTTACGATTTCGCAACCGTATGCGACAACGCCGTTATCGGCGAAAATACCATAATCTATCCCGGCGCATTCGTCGGCCCAGATGCAAAAATCGGCAATAACTGCATACTGTATCCGAATGCTGTGATTTACGATGGCAGCATACTTGGCAACAACGTTATCATTAATTCTAATTCATCAATCGGCAAAGACGGCTACGGCTACTCGACATACGAAGGCATACACCACAAAATTCCGCAAATCGGAAAAGCTATAATCGAAGACGACGTTGAAATCGGCGCAAATTGCTGCATCCAGCGAGGCGCTATTGACGATACGATTATCGGCAAAGGCTGCAAATTCGGCGACCTTATCGATATCGGTCACGGCGCAAAGGTGGGTCCTCACTGTTTGTTTGTAGGCCAGATTGGCATTGCCGGCTCTACGACAATCGGTCATCACTGCGTTATTGCCGCTCAGGCCGGCATTGTCGGACACATTAAAATCGGAAATTGCGTTATGATTGCAGCTCAGGCCGGCGTGATAAACGATATTCCCGATGGCCAGTCTGTCGTCGGCGCACCGGCAATCGATGCCGCAACGGCAAGACGCGCTTACAGTTTAATCCAGGACCTGCCGGAAATGAAAAAAGCAATTAGCCGCCTTAAAAAATCCTCTAATAATGAGTGATAAAAAAATAATAGGTCTGATAGCGGGCGCAGGAAGGCTGCCCTTTCTCGTTGCTCAGGGCGCAAAGCAGGCAGGCTGCCGCGTCGTTTGCACCGGCCTTGGCGACAATCCCGATCCCGGCCTTGCTGAGGGCGTTGATTATTACGAGCAGGTTCCGCTTGCCCGTCCGGGCGCCTGGATTAGAAAGTTAAAAAAACAGGGTGTTACCGACGCCATTTTGGTCGGCAAGGTTCACAAGGACAAACTTTTTACGCCCTGGCGGATTTTAAAATATCTGCCCGACTGGCGGGCGTTGAGAATTTTTTACTGGCGTCTGAGGAAAAAAAATAAAACTGACCAGGTGATGTTGCAGGCTTTGGCCGATGAGCTTGCCTGCGGAGGTATTATTTTGCAGGACTCGACAAAATATTGTAAAGAGCATTTAGCCGCCAAAGGCGTAATGACGAAAATTAAGCCCCCCGCCGACATTCAGCAGGATATCGACTTTGGCTGGCCGCTTTTAAAATCAATCGCACAAATGGGCATTGGGCAGGTCATCGCCGTTAAGGAAAAAGTCGTAATTGCCGTCGAGGCCATCGAAGGCACCGAAAAAATGATTGCCCGCGCAGGCCAATCCTGCAAAAAAGGCGCCTGGACTCTTTTAAAGGCCTCCAAGCCCGACCAGGATTTGCGTTTCGACGTCCCCTGTGTCGGACCCGATACAATCAAAGCCCTATCGCAAAACGGCGGCTCGTGTTTGGTCGTCGAAGCAGGAAAAACAATCATTATCGACAAGCCCGAAACGATTGCCCTCGCCGACAAACTCGGCATCGCTGTTCTGGGTTATTAAAAGACATGAATTATCATACAGTCAAACTCGCCGGCTGGAAGATTAAACTCGCTGATGATTTCCCCTCCGGTTTTGAGTCTGTATTTTTATCCGATGTTCAGCTTCCCAACGGGCACAGAAGCTCTTTTGAAAAACTGACATCCTCAAAATTCGCCTCCGTTTTAAAATTCTCTGTTTTATTCAGAGCGAAAGTATATCATCTCGTCCTCAAGCGTTATCTCAATCGCAATTTTCCCGATATTCTAAAAAACCTTATTTCCACAAGAGCCGACAGGGCCTTCAAGGCCGGCCGAATGCTGAGAGAAAAAGGGTTTTCAACTCCCCCCGCCGTTGCCTTATGTCAAAAATCTTTCGCCGGTTTAGTAATCGCTGATTTTCTAATCACAACCGAGGTTCAGGATTGCCTGCCTATTTACCAATTGTTCATTAAACTGACGGATTCTGAAAAACGAGAGTTGATGGAGCAGTTCGGCCAAACCGTCGGCAGGATGCACGACCAGGGCTTTTGCCATGGCGATTTACGCCTCGGCAACGTTTTAGTTAAAAAACAAGATGGTAAATACGATTTTATTTTTCTCGACAATGAGAGGACGAAAAAATTCAATAATTTGCCTATGAGGTTAAGAATAAAAAACCTTGTGCAGATAAATATGCTTCGTGAAAGTTTAACCGATGCAGACAAAACGCATTTTTTAACCTCTTATCTATCTCAGCAGCAAATCCCAATTGATAAAGAATTATTTACAAAGGAAGTTGAATCAAAAACCGCAGAACGCCGCGCCGCAAAAGGAATTAGAACTGTTTAAGAAAGCGAATATCGTTTTCGATGAATAGTCTGATATCGGTAATGCCGTATTTTCGCATTGCAAGCCGTTCGATTCCGAATCCGAACGCCCAGCCGGTATATTTTTCGCTGTCGATATTGACCGCGTTAAGCACATTTGGGTCAACCATTCCGCATCCGCCGACTTCAATCCATTTTTCAGTGCCGTCATTCGCGACAAACAGTAAATCCACTTCCGCGCTTGGCTCAGTGAACGGGAAAAAGCTCGGCCGAAGTCTCCACTTGACGTCTTTTCCGAAAAACACGCTAATAAACTGTGCGATTGTGCTTTTCATATCGACCATTGAGATGCCTTCATCGACGACAAGAGCTTCGAGCTGATGAAACATAAACATATGCGTCGCGTCAACTGTATCAGGCCGGTAAACTCTGCCCGGTGCGACAACTCTTATCGGCGGCTTTTGTTTTTCCATCGTGCGGATTTGAATTGTCGATGTCTGGCTTCGCAGCAGTTTATTATTATCAATGCAGAAATTATCTGATGGGTCTCTTGCAGGATGTCCGGCCGGTATATTCAGCGCGACAAAGTTATGCCACTCGTCTTCAACTTCCGGCCCGTATGCGATAGCGAATCCCATTCTGCCGAATATTTCGAGCAGTTCATTTATGGTTTGCGTTATGATATGTGCCTTGCCTTTTTCAAATTCCATCCCCGGCAAAGTTACATCGACGACAGGTCCTTTTTGTGCACCTTGTGCACCTGCGCCTTGCAGAGTTGTTTTGAGTTGTTCGAATGCCTCGGTTACTTCCTGTTTGATTTTATTGGCAAGTGCCCCCGCCTCTTTTCGCTGTTCAGGAAGGGCTTGTCCGATTTGACTCAACATTTCTGTTACCGCTCCTTTTCGTGAAAGGAATTTGATGCGGTATTCTTCGAGTTGTGCCGGGTTCGTTACTTTTTTGAGCGATTCAAGAGCTTCCCTACCGATTTGTCTGAATTTCTCAAGCACAAGCGGCTCGCGCCTTTTCAACTATGACATCGAAAGCGGCCGGGTCGGCGATTGCTATTTCACTGAGCATTTTTCTATTAAGCCCGATAACGGCTTTTTTGCAGCCGTTGACGAACAGGCTGTAGCTGATTTTGCGCATTTTGCAGGCTGCGTTCAATCGTATTATCCATAGTCTTCTGAACTGTCTTTTCTTTTGTTTGCGTCCGACTCTGGCGAATACTTCTGACCTTATTCCGCTCTCTTTGGCAAGATGGTAATTCCTGCTGGCGTCACCGCGGTGGCCGCTTACGCGTTTCATAACTCGTTTTCTTGCTTTTCGGGTTGCTGACCCTTTTTTTACTCGTGGCATATCAGCCTTCCTTTATTAATGTATTAATGCTGGTTGAGCATTTCCCGCATACATTTTGCATATACTTCGGTAATGATCATTGGTTTATCCAGTCGGCGGCGCCTTTTGGCCGATTTTCCAGTCATCAGGTGCCCCTTACAGCTCTTATGAGCCATAACTTTACCGCTGGCCGTTACTTTTACGCGTTTCTTCAATCCCTTATGGGTTTTCATCTTTGGCATATTTCTAAACCTTACATCTCTTGTTTTAAAAATTAAAGATTAGTATTTTAGCAACCTTTCGTCGCAACGTCAACAACTTACTTTTGTTTTCTTCGCCTTTGTTCTTAAGGCTGCTTGGGTGACATTATCACGGTCAATCTTTTGCCCAGTATAGATGACGGATGTTCGACTTTTGCGACATCTTCCAGCGATGCGACAATTTTATTCATCATCGCCTGTCCAAGCTCAAGATGCATCATCTCGCGTCCCTTGAACATCATCGTAAACTGCACCTTGTGTCCCTTCTTGAAAAATTCGCGGGCGTGGTTCACTTTCGTTTCGCAGTCGTGCGGGTCGGTCTTTGGCCGCAGCCGGATTTCTTTCAAAGTAACTACATGCTGCTTTTTCATATTTTGTTTTTCTTTTCTTTTCAGCGCATACAGATACTTGCCGAAATCCATTATCCTGCACACCGGCGGGGTGCCTTCCGGAGCAATCTCAACCAAATCCAGTTCTGCCTGTTTGGCCTGTTCAATAGCCTCACTTATGCTCACAACTCCAATTTGAGCGTTATCCGCCGATATGAGGCGGACCGGATTGGCGCTGATTTGCCCGTTGACTCTGAGTTTTATCTTACTGATATTATTTTCCTTTCAATCTCAATAATTTTATAAGCATCCTGTTATAAATTTATATCCTGTGTTTTAGAAGTAATTTTCTCTTTCGCCGCGGCGGCAAATTGCTCAACTCCGACGCTCTTGTTTTCGTTGCTTCCGCGAATCCTGACACTTACGCTTTCCGTCTGCGCCTCTTTTGGACCTACGACAAGCATATAAGGTATCTTTGCATTATGCGCCCGGATAATTTTCGCTCCGACTTTTTCATCGGACATATCAATCCCGCACCGCAATCCTTCAGCTTTCAATCTCTGGTGCAGCTTTTGAGCGTAATCGTTTGACTTTTCGCTGATTGTCAGCACCCTCATCTGCTCCGGCGACAGCCACAGCGGGAAATTACCGCCATAATGCTCAATCAGCCCACCGATGAACCGCTCCATACTGCCCAGCACCGTCCGATGAATAATCACCGGCTCGTGCAGCGCATTATCTTCTCCGACATATCTAATATCGAATCGCTTGGCCGCCTGCAAATCAACCTGGTGCGTCGGCCCCTGCCATTCGCGCCCCAGCGAATCAATCAGCTTAATATCAATCTTCGGCGCGTAAAACACACCGCCGCCTTCATCGACTTCATATTTCAGCCCGCGTCTCTCCATCGCCAGCCGCAATTCTTTTGTCGCCCGGTCCCATTCCTCTTCCGTACCCAGGAACTTCGCCGGCCGAGTCGCCAGATACGCTTTATAAGTATATCCGAAAGTCGTCATCATAAAATTCATCAATTCAAGAATCAGGTCAAGCTCCTGCCCCAGCTGCCCCGGCGTGCAGAACGTATGAGCATCGTCCTGCGTAAACCCGCGAACCCGCAGCATCCCATGCAGCGTCCCGCTCGGCTCATAACGATACACCATCCCCAGCTCGCAAAACCGCATCGGCAAATCCCGATAGCTCCGCGGACTGTTATTATAAATCATATAATGCCCCGGACAATTCATCGGCTTGAGATAATAATTCATCTCGTCGATTTTCATCGGCGAATACATCATATCCGCGTATTTTTCCAGATGTCCGCTTTTCTGATAAATCTTTTCCGTCGCGATGTGCGGCGTGTAAATAATATCGTATCCGCGTTTAAGATGTTCCTCTTTCCAGAACGTCTCGATTATATGCCGTATCAGCGACCCGTTCTGATGCCACAGTATCAGCCCCGGCCCAATATCGTCGTGCACACTGTAAATATCCAGCTGTTTGCCGAGGAAACGATGGTCGCGTTTCTTCGCCTCTTCGAGCCTGTGCAGATAATCGTCGAGTTCTTTTTTCGTCGCCCAGGCAGTGCCGTAAACTCGCTGCAGCATTTTTTGAGCCTGGTCGCCGTGAAAATATGCCCCCGACACAGACATAATCTTAAAGAATCCGATTTTTCCCGTGCTCGGAACGTGCGGCCCTCTGCACAAATCCTCAAACCCGCCGCCGTGCGAATAGAAACTTATCGTATCGCCCGTCGCGCGGTTTATATTATCGATTTTATATTTATTGCCCGCGACGTGCTTGACCGCATCAGTTCTGCTCAATTCCTTCCGAACAAATGGCAGATTTTTCTCGGCGATTTCAGCCATTTTCTTTTCGATTTTTTCAAAATCTTCCGGCCGAATCGGGTCGTCAAGGTCGATATCGTAATAGAATCCATCCTCTACCGTCGGCCCGTAAACTAATTGTGCCTTAGGCCAGAGACTGCAAATCGCCTCAGCCATAACGTGAGCGCAGCTATGCCGGATTATCTCCAGCCCGTCAGGTTTATTGACTGTTATAATTGAAAGGGAAACATCTGTTTTGATTGGTGTGTTTAAATCGACTGTTTGGCCGTTTATTTTGCCCGCAACTGCGTCGCGAGCCAGTCCCTTGCCTATTTTTTCCGCTACCTGACCGATTGTCAGGCCGTCTTGAACATCCAATACTTTGCCGTCAGGCAGTGTTACTTTCGCCATCGATATTCTGGTCTTTCAAACCGAACTATATTCCATAAAACTATACAATTACGCTATTAATAATCCTAACAATCCTTCAAATTTTGTCAATTATTAAAATAAATCGCTTCTTACCCCGTACAGACGCACGGCCGTGCGTCTCTTCCCCCCCCTCTCACTTTTCATCGCTTTCTAAATGGAGAGTATGCAGAAAACGGTGTGCAAATGGCAATATAAGGATGCTCGCAAAAGCAATGAATCCAAGCCCCGCGAAAAGCGCATAGCAGCCGGCAAAAAACTTAGCCGCTGATGAAGGCAGTTCATTGACAGGCCCCATCCCTCCGAGAATCATCGAGGCATTGAGAAATGAGTCAATCCATGAAAGTTTCCCAAGATAATGATAGCCGATTATGCCTATCCCCAGCGCCAGCGAGATTAAAGCAAACGCAAGCAAAGCGTGCCAAAGAAATCGATAAATAAACAGCCTTATCGGCAGCAGCGGTTCGGAACGATGTTCATACATTTATCACCCAATGATTTGAGATAGAGCGTCACGTAGTTCTGGTATATCTTTGTGCAGGATTTGCCAAATAATTTCAAGGTCAATACCGAAATATTCGTGAACAATCCGGTGACGCAATCCAACTACTTTATGCCATTCTACATCCCAATATTTCTCCTTGAAGTCATCCGGCAGACGATTCGCAGCCTCGCCGATAATCTCAAGATTCCTGACAACTGCGTCAACGGATTTTGGTCTTTGGAAAATGCGTCAAATGACAGGTCTTTGATATATTGTTCGATTCTGCCGATGGCCCCAAGAATATCATCCAGCAGAAATTCAACTGGCCTTTTAGACATAAATCAGTTCCTGCTCGATGAATTTGAATGCTTTGCTGCTAACCGCACGGCTCGAAACAAGGTCAACAGATGTCTTAAGAGCTTCTTCGAGTTTTTCAGCAAGTGTTACAAATTCAAGGCTTATTGACGGGTCAACTTCGACAAAGATATCTATATCGCTGTCCGGCCGCTGGTCTCCTCTCGCATAAGAGCCGAATAGAGCCAGTTTGCGAACCTTAAACTGCTTTTGTAACTGAGGTTTATCTTTGGCAAGGATTTTAAGTATTTCATCTTTCGTCATAGTTATAAGTTTAATATTCGGTTAATCTTATGTCAATTACAAATTTTACCACCCTTGTCGTTATTTAGCCCCTTTACCCCTGTCTTGCCGAAGCCATTCGGCGAAAGCAGATGCCAGGGGGTTCGTCTATTCGTCGTTGCGGCGTTCGTTTCTCAAATTTCAAATCTTAAATTCGTTTCTCCTTTTCTCACCTTTCACACCTTTCTTACTTTTCACACTTTTCCTCGCGGTTCGGAACGATGTTCATACATTATTCACTCCCGTATCATATTAATCAGGACACCAAAAACGGCCTCTCTTTGAAACTTTCAATATTTTTTAACGCACCTTCCAGTTTCTCGTATATAGTATCAAAGAATTTGTCGTTAGCATCTTTGTCATTTGGGTTAATTCGTAGTGCGCTGAAATGTATATATTCCATCACAGAGTGAAATTCCCTGATACAGTGGTGATAGTCAAAAATTTGTGAACGTGATTTTGCGTTCTTGAACAATTTTTCGCGTAACTCCTCGTATTTCAACTTTGGTGGTATTATATTTTTGCGAACCGGCTGATTAAAACACAGGTTGTCCCCGTATTGATTATAAAACTCTTCGACGGTAGGTATCGAGGCATTGGCATACGCTCGTTCGCAAATCCGGTCGCTGGCCATTATTTCATTCATCAAATCAATACTCAATTCCATATTTTCCGAGCCGCTGAATATTGCCATGTGCCAGTCGCCCCAGCAGGAAATATGCCGAGCCTCCTCTCCTTTGTCTTTGTTCTCCTTATAGTTAGAAAAACTTACTGGGATTGGCATTATCCCCAACTCAGTTTTATCTTTCTCCTGCCAGAGAAAATCTTTCTCCTCTGTTACAGGCGTTGCAGGCCAATCTTTGCCTTTGTCTTTGTCTTTGCTGACATTATTCGGTGCTGACAGAACATCGACGAACGTTGAATACCAATGGCGGGCAAATACCCATTCCGGCGGCTCCTTTTCATCCGGCTGTTTCCCGTATATCTTCGAAAATTCATTAACTTCCAGTGTTGAATTTAAAGGAATAATCCCATTTTGAAACATCAGTCCTACCAGGTAAAATGCCCTTGTCAGCCCTTGTAGTGTTTTATCTCGATTATCGATACTATAGTCAGGAAAAATCCTAAGGTCAGCCCCGCAGCTCCATATGAATTCCAGTATCGTGCACAAAAATGAGTCCCATGACCTCGTCTCTATTAGAAAATGATATTTGTTCTCTTTTGGTTTGTTCTCGTTTGTTAGGATAAAGTAAGCAATTATCTCCTCCCAGGTTTGAGGATAGCCTTGCTCTTTGCTTTCTTTGACAAGAGTAGTTACATCATTTATAGTATAGTTTGACTTTTGCAATTTCTTTTGGAATATCTTTTCTAATGCTGCCTCTTCATTTTTCACGAGTTCTGCTATCTTCGCAACATAGTCGTCAATCTTTAGATTCTTGTAAAAATCATCAAGACTCTCTTTCTTAAAAACTATGAAACTGATATTAGCGTCATAAGGTATGGAACAATAATTATTCTGGTCTCGCATAGAGAACAAATGCCACGGCCGGTGAATGGGGCGTCTCGCATCGGGATGATGACTTTCAAGTTCAGAAATAATCTCTGATTGTCTTTCTCCATATAATCTTAATTTATTTCCGGGAATCGGGGCAACCAACTGGTATCGTACCGATCCTTCCATCACATCAAAAAACAACTGGGCCAATATCATAGCCCACATATCTTGCACCTCGTCTTTTTGGACACCTTGTTGCGTTAAAAATGGTTCTAAGTCGCCTATCACTTTCCATATATCTAATTTATCAGGAAGTAGTGGCTGAGGTGATGGTTGAGGTGGTGACTTAGGCTCCGGCTTCGGAGATTTGTTCCCGCTATTATACCGTTCAACGATTTCCTTCGAGAAAAGGATTGTTTCGTTTACTTCCTTGATGATTGCTCCGACCAGCCCCTTATACTCTTCATGGCCATTATCCGAGAAAATGTTCTTAAGTATCGAATCATCTAATTTCTTAATAAATTTCTCAATTCGCTCTTCTCTTTCGTCTTCCGGCAGTATATTCTTAAGTTGTTGAGTGATTTTCTCTTTCACCTTATTCGATATGCAGTTTCGAATGCTCTGTTTCCATTTACAGTCTTTCTCTTCAGCAAACAGAAATGTCCTTAGTATCTCTTCTTCAGTTGACTTCTCATTAATCCCTTCTAGTTTTTTATCTATCTGACATCCATCCTTATGACTTCGAGGGCAGTTGGTCATCACACATTCAATTAGCTTGCCTAACTTGTTCTCAAGTTTTGAAATCTTATCATTTTTTTTATGCGGTTGTTTTGGGTTTAGTTTGCTATTGAATAGTGATAAAAATAGTAGTCTCGAACCTTCCGTTAGATAAGGATAAAGCCAGCCAAGTAAACTGCGGTTCCACAGACATTGAAGACAGGGCCTGTTTATATCTCTGGGGGTCTGCGTCTTATTATCATTCGGAGGCTTCGCATCCACACCTGTTAGGGAGGTCTGCGTCTTATCATCATTCGCTGGCTCCGTATCCATACGTGTTAATCTATCCAGCAATTCCGACATAAAATCATCAAACACTTCTTCCCCTTGCATTGCTTTTGGATCAACTGGTAATTTTTCCACCAAGTTAGCATCTTTATTAAGTTCCTCAGCAGCAAATTTATAAACAATCTCAAGGACATTACCTACAGCATTGCGTATGTTACGGCTAAACTTAATTTGCTTCTCAGTTTTAGTCAGTTCCGCATGGATGCCATTTAGTAATTCATGAAACTTCCCTGCTTTATGCAAATAAAAATCGTCGAAGCCAAGTTCCTGCTGAAGGACATCCGCTATATTATCTTTCAGGCACATCTCCGAGTACCAGTTAAGCCAATGATTATCGAAACTTGCCAAATACATATCTGTTCGCTGCGGCACATAACGAAACCGACGCTGTGCGGCAGATATACGTTCGAAACTTCCTCTATCGAAAATATTGCAGCGTATCGCGGGATATGAAAGAGGCAAATCCTGTTTGAAAAGTTCTTCCCACATTTTTGTCTGAGGATCATTTTGAGCAAATGTGACTAAATGACCATCGCCCGGATATGTCTCATAAAACTCTATACCTTTTTTGGATACAATGTCATAAGCGCACCGGCGTGTCTGGTTTGGTGCCTGTCTGGATTTAAGTACCCGGCAGAAAGACTGTGTCTGGATGCTTTTTACTTCTTTGTCCAGCAGCGAAAGCGTATTGCTGCCTAACGGACTTTCAAACTGAGATTCGTAGTTGGCCGGAACTATAATCGGTTCTGAAAAAAGCGCAATCTCCACATCGCAGAAAAAGCTCTCTTCAACAGCGCTTCTCTTGGTTACATCTTTATAGTGATATTCACCAGTAAAAATAATTATCGAATCAGCAAAAAGCTGACGGAAACTGATGCATATCGCATTGAGCAAGAGCCGTTCTGGAATATTTTTGTACTTATTATGTTTTTGCAGAAGATGCAAAAGTACAGTAAGTGAATCTACAAAAACAATTCGATAATCTCTTTTTTGTCTAATTTTTTCGCGAGAGGCTTCAACTTTAGCCAGTGTTGTCATTACGCAAGAATTTAAGGTTCGAGCCAAAAGAATACCTGGCCCCATCCAATCACCACCGGGGGTCCCCTTTAAAAAATCGTCAATTCTTTCGGTTGTTTTCCCCCCTTTTACCTCATTATAGATTGCAACATCCATATAATGAGCATTAAAAAATTCAATTCTGCCAAATCTCTTGAGTTCTTCATCAAGGTTTTCAGATGCAAAAAAAACATATTTTTCTTTTGCGTAACACAGCACATCTGCGGGATTACCTTCCAATGAGAAAAATGCTACTTTAGTTTTTTTCAATTGCTTTAATTTTTCTTCAAATTCTTTTATTTCCTCTTTTATAGTGTCCTTTTTTACAGAGTTTGTTTCTTTTTGTTCTTCTGTCTTTTTTTGCAGTTTTTGCCTTAAGTCGTTTTCTTCTTGCGACATTCTATTTAAATTTTGCGACAGAATTTGCAGCCCAAGAGTTGTCTTGCCTGAACCCGGCTCGCCACGGATGAGTATGATGCTCCCCGGCTTAGGCTTAATGTTACTCTTCTCTCCCTTGAAACCAAGCAGTTTATCGAGAACTTCTATCTCAGTTCCCCGTATCTCCCAAACATTTTCCATTTCCTCTCCTTACCGCATTATTAATTAGAACGTTTACCTATTTCTGATTCTTGTCCGCCTCTGACGGATTTAATTTTCTGCTGTTGCCGATTCCTCGATGTCTCTCAAAAATTAATACTATCCCTCTCTTTCCCAAAATCAAACAAATTCTGTCTATTTTTCTCCTTTATGTCTGAATAGCATCAAACGCGCAAGTTTTACAAATCCTGCGAATTAAAAACATCCAAAATCATCAAAAAACAGGGCAAAACAACCAAAAATAATCAAATTTTGTGTCGATTTATGCAAATTTTTGCTTACTTTTTACTCACTTTTTTGCCTTTTTTAAAAAAAACATACACGTTTGTTAAAGAAACTTGCGCTTGTTAAAAAAAAACGCCTTGCGGTTCCTCAAATTTTAAATCTTAAATCGAAACTAGTTTCAACAGATGTCTTGCTTCCTCGATAACTGCATCTGCCCCTGCTTCTATGAGTTCGCTTCTGCCTCTGAAGCCCCAGCTAACGCCCACTGATTTGATTCCAGCGGCTTTAGCCGTTTGGACATCGATTTTGCTATCGCCTACGAAGATTGCTTCCTCCGGCCTAACTCCTAATTTTTCAAGCACTTGCAGAACTGCCGTTGGTTCGGGCTTTACTGCAACGGCATCGATAGTTCCTTTGACAATTTGAAAGAATCCATCGAAGAAATGACTAACGATTTTCTGCGCCATTTTTTCATCTTTATTAGTTAGAACTGCCAGTTTGAAATTTCGTTTTGCAAGTTCAGCGACAACCTCTTGTAATCCATTATATGGCCGGGACTTATTAAGGCATATTTGGTCATATTTTTCGCGCATTTTCACAAGGACTGGTTCTACAAGTTCAGGATTTTTGTTGTTAAGTGCCCTGCTGATAAGTGTTCTTGTTCCTTCGCCGACCATTAGCTTAACTGCTTCAGTGCTATGGACTTGCTGGCCGAAAGATTTCAGCGCGTAATTAGTTGCGTCCGCCAGGTCTTCCAAGGAATTTACAAGTGTTCCGTCAAGGTCGAAAATCACAGCTTTATAAGTCATTATTACCTCAAAATTTATATTAAAATGAAGCAGGCAGTTTAAGAAATATTGCTTTTAAAGTCAACAAATCAGCTTTTTTGTGAGGAAATTTTAACCATATTTACATAATTCTTGCAAAACATAACCATTTTGTTATAATATAGTTAGTTGCTCCAATTCTGCAGCCTGAAAGGGAGCTATGGATATATCGTTAATATTATTTAAAAAAGACGGGGCGAAAAAAGTTTTTCCCGTCCGTAACAAAGCCACAACCATAGGTCGCGGCGTGGAATGCGATTTATGCATACCTTTGCAGGTAGTTTCCCGAAAGCATTGCCAATTAAGTCTTGAGCCTAATGCGCTTAAGATTCGCGACCTCAAATCAAGCAACGGCACCTTCGTCAACGGCAGTAAAATCGATGGCGAAGCCACCGCAATGCCCGGCGACCGCATCCAGATAGGCCCGTTGATTTTTACTTTGCAAGTTGACGGTCAACCGGCAGATATAATTGCTCCCGATGATGCCTTAATTAAGCTTACGCCCGACACTGCAAATGCCGACCCTGAAGAAATGGACCGCAGCGCAACATTCACTGGCTAATATTACAAGCCAAGCGAAAATTCAGTGTTTCAGAACGTTTTTGTTCAGAAAATCATTAATCGCTTTAGCCGCTATTGTATGAGCCAATTCATTAGGATGAGCATCATGCGCATTAACAACAAGAGCGCTTGCAGGATAAGAATCGTATACCGACAGAAGGTCGAGATACGGCACGTCTAAACTTTTCCAGAAAGCATCTATCTTGTTGTGAATTTCGCGATACTTGTAATTCGGGCCAAGCGCGTGCATAAACGGGAAAATAACTACGGAAAATTTAACATGCGCGGCATCCATACTCTGTTTGATTGTCGCCAATCTCTCTTTTTGCTTCTCCCAAAGCGGACCATTATAAGCTTTATCGACAAAACCATAATAATCTGAAATGTCAGGGTCATGAGCGGCAAAATAATGGTAATAGAGAATATTTAAAAAATAGCTGTGTTCAAACAAAAAGCCCGGCTTTATGGCATGTATCCGTGCCTGGGCTTTGGCCCACTGCTCCATTAAATCCGAAATATCATTCAAGATATAAACCAAAACCACATTATCAAATTCATAGCCCGCCGATGACAGCTTCCTCAAAGTTATCAACTCATCACCGGTTTCCCATCCATTATACGCTATAACATGAATCTCCAGGTCAGGCCTTATACTTCGTATTTTATTGGCAAAACGGTTTTCGACATTGGCAATACCGTGACCTGCCGTAAATGAATCGCCAATGAAAGTAATCCGCGGTTTTCCAGACAGTTTGAGGTTGTAATCCATAGAGTCCCGAACCGCATAATTATTGAATTTATAATGACGAGACTCCCAATCTGTTGATACTTTTGTGAGCCCGAAAGAGTCGGTAGTATCGTATATAAAACGATAATAAATCTCGCCGCCTAAAAGAATCAAAGAACACAAGAACACAAAAACAAGAATATTACCAATGGAGAGCTTTAACCAATTTGCATTTTTGATATGTATAGAAATCTTCCTGACGTAGAGATAAATTAACAGGCCTGTTATAATCGGCAATGCCGTAAATACCGCTAAAAAGATATTGTCTGCCATATTCAGAGTTCACTAACTAAAAAAGCGTGTAAATAAACGGCGCGGCAGCCTGACCTGCAAAAATCAAAAAGGCCATCAGAAACAGTATGATTATGACCGGAACAATCCACCATGCTTTGTTCTTCCAGGCAAAACCAAAAAACTCTTTTAAGAGTCTGCCAAAATATTTAACGAATATAATAATAGTTCAATCTCTTAAAAAAATAAGTGTATCAGTCCAAAACATAATCTTTTTGCCAGTTTGTTTTTTCCTTCCACGGCGGCTGCTGTTTTTTATCCAATATAAATGAGTCGAGAACAAGATAATCCATTTCCGTTCTCATAAAGCATCGATAAGCGTCGGCCGGGTTACAAACAATCGGCTCGCCGCGGACATTAAACGAAGTATTGATTATAATACCATATCCGGTAAGTTCTTCAAAGGCTTTGATAATATTATAGTAATCCGGATTCGTATCCTTAGAAACCGTTTGAATTCTGGCGGAATAATCCACATGTGTTATCGCAGGAACATCGGAACGCGACTGATTAATTCTCCGGCGAATTGGAAGTTCTTTGGCCTGTTCTATACCTTTGCATCTGTCAGGCTTGACCTGGGCGACCAGGAGCATATAAGGTGAAGGCCTGTCGATTTCAAAAAAGTCGCCGACCTTTTCTTCGAGACAGGACGGGGCAAAAGGCCTAAAAGATTCTCTGTATTTAATCTTGAGGTTCATAATTGACTGCATTTTTTCCGAACGGGCGTCACCAATAATCGAACGATTGCCTAATGCCCGGGGGCCGAACTCCATTCGTCCATGGAGAAGGCCGACAACATTCTCCTGCTCAATAAGCCTGGCGATAGTTTGAGCCCAGAGGTTTTTATCCTTAATTTTCGCTGCCGGATATCCTTTGGCATTTAGGAATTCTTCGATTTGCTCATCGCTGAACTGAGGCCCTAAATAAGCGCCATTCATTTTGTCGTGAACATTATCAGCCTGACGAGGCTTATTATGTATTGTATGCCATACAACATAAGCGGCGCCTAATGCACCGCCGGCGTCTCCGGCAGCGGGCTGAATCCAAATATTTTTAAAAGGCCCTTCGCGAAGCAGCCGGCCATTTGCCACGCAATTCAAAGCAACACCGCCGGCCATACATAAATTCTGCTGCCCTGTCAATTCGTAACAGTGCTTGGCAATTTTCAAGACTATTTCTTCTGTAACGATTTGAATCGACCTGGCTATATCCATTTCTCTTTCGGTTATTTCAGACTCCGTGCTGCGAGGCGGACCATTGAAAAGGGTCTCGAATTTTTTATTAGTCATCGTAAGGCTGTCAAGATAACCGAAATACTCCATATTGAGCATGAATGAACCATCTTCTTTGATGTCTATCAGTTTATCCTTTATCAGGTCAACATATTTGCCCTGACCATAAGGCGCCAATCCCATCAGTTTATACTCGCCGGAATTAACTCGAAAACCTGTGAAATAAGTAAAAGCTGAATATAAAAGCCCCAATGAATGCGGAAAATGC
Organism: Phycisphaerales bacterium; assembly: GCA_003142595.1. Classification (GTDB taxonomy): domain Bacteria; phylum Planctomycetota; class Phycisphaerae; order Sedimentisphaerales; family UBA12454; genus UBA12454. Next base: position 118,746 of record PLMU01000006.1, on the reverse strand, counting down.
ATCTCTTTTAATATTTTAATCCTGTTTCCCTGACTAAGCCCGATAGCACTGGTAGCCCATTCGCCGACGCCATCGAGAGTAAGAATGGCAGCGTTGTCAAATGGCGATGGATAAAAAGCGCTCGCGGCATGAGATTCATGATGCTCTGTGAAATATATCTGTTCCTTAATTTTGATATTTAATTTAGCCAAAGCGGATTCAATCTCAGCGGGAATCCACAGTTTTTGCCGAACCCATAACGGAATTGCCATCAGAAACGAGCTTAACCCTTTCGGCGCAACACTGAAATAGGTCTGCAAAATTCGGTCAAATTTTGTTATCGGTTTGTCATAGAACGCAACCGAGTCGATTTCATTTTTTATCATTCCGGCGGAAAGACAATATTTTATCGCATTAATGGGAAAATTTGAGTCGTGTTTTTTGCGGGTAAATCTCTCCTCCTGAGCAGCGGCGATGATTCGGCCATCCTGGATTAAGGCAGCAGCGGAATCATGATAATAAGCGCTAATTCCAAGTATGTTCACTTATACTGTACCTTATAATGGTCAATTTCTTCGGTTTGTTTTTTTTCGACCCAGTAAGTCAGACTGCTGCGGTCTAATTTTCGCTTCATCGGGTCTTTGCCAAGCATAAACAGTATAATCCGGCCCGGAAAAAAGCATAAAAAATAAAAAGGAACCAGCAAAAGATATGTCAATAATCTGCCTGTTAATTCGGCCAGTATCTTGCCGGCCTTATTAAAAAAACGCAGAACAGGCGGAGCAATAAATATTCCAACCAGAAGTATAAAGCTTAAGAAAAAAATAATTATGCTGATGACAATACGATGAAACAGCAAAAACACCAGCGCAACAGAAAACATCAAAGTAAATTGAACCCAAGCCCCTTTTTTGTGAATGTTCTGCTCTTTGATTGCCGCGTTTTCAGGCTGGTCCCATTGCCAAACCACATCCTGCGTTTTATTTTTGTCGTTATTATCCATAATTTTCAGCTTTTATTATACAGCAAGCTCAGGTTGAATTCAAATCTCCATTAAATTTTACCGACTAATGCACCGATTATGCATGCAGTTTTTTCATCAAATGTGCCATATTCTGCCCTAAAGTCTTAAATGTCCGAATACCCTCGGCATCATTTTGAATATCTCCCGGCTGAAGGGCTAAAGTCATATTCCAATAGCTGGAGCATGGAATAATCATTTGACTAATACCGAAAAACATATTAATTGCGGCATAAGTAAATGTCGCACCGGCTCGTCTTACGGCTATCACACCCACGCCAACTTTACCTTTTAACGGGTCGCCGTTAGCTTTAGCTACAAACCCGCAGCGGTCTATAAGGGCCTTAATCTCTGTGCTCACATTGCTGAAATAAACAGGTGAGCCGAGAATTATGCCATCGGCTTCAAATATTTTCTGAATAAATATGTTCATGTCATCATCCGTGCGGACACAGCGGTTATCTTTTTTCTCCCGGCATTTTCCACAAGCTAAACAACCATAGACCTTGCGGCCGCCCAATTGAATCAACTCTGTTTCTATGCCCTGCTTGTGCAATTCCTCGAAAACCAGTTTTATTGCCTGTTCAGTATTTCCGCCAACACGCGGACTGCCATTAAAAGCTACAACTTTCATTTTTAATATTCCTTTATTTTTTTATCAAGACTTCTTTGCAAATCTTATACCCATTTCATAAGCTTTCTGACAGTCCTGCGGAAACACTTCTTTTCGTCTTTGTGCCTTCTTCAGAGGGTCGAAACGGGGAGCAACATATTTTGAATAATCTTCAAATTGCATAGTATCAAAGCAGCACAATGACTCCGAGTGCCCAAATGTCCTTTCGAGAAACATAGAATTGAAATTTATGAAATGACTATAGCCCATCTGATTATATATATCTTCAGGCACACCCATCGTATATATAAAACCAGCCTTAATCTGTCTTGTGAATAAAGAACCAGGAGGGTCAGTGTATGTCAGGTATTGGAATACAAGCCGTTCTAAAAATGAATGCATCTGGCCTGTTACATTTCCAAGATAAACAGGTGAGCCGAAAACCAGAGCATCTGCCTGTTCAATTTTCCTGAATATGGGTTTAAGGTCGTCGTTTACAACGCATTTTCCATAGCTCTTGCCGTCTTTAGTTTTACAGGCAAAACAGCTTATGCAGCCTTTATAATTGAGGTCGTAGAGATGGATAAGTTCCGTTTCCGCTCCTTGGGATTTTGCTCCTTCCAGGGTTTTGGCAAGCAGCATTGCTGTATTCCAATTCTTCCGTGGACTGCCGTTAATCGCAATAACTTTCATAAAATAAGACCTCCATTAAATTTTACCGACTAATCCGCACAGATAACTGCAGCACAATCCCAAAAATGTCCCCACGATATTTCCCAGCACCGCTAGTAACAGTCCAACCGGCGCAAGCTGCGGATTATAAATCCCTGCCACCACCGGCGCCGATGCCGGCCCGCCGATAGCCGCCTGGCTGGCAGCTGCGGCAAGTGATATCGGCGAGCGTAAAAGCCGACCCGCAACAAGAAGAAAAACCGCGTGAATTGCAACCCACGTAACGCCAGCCAAAAGCAATATCGGCGAGGCGGCTATGTGCGACATACTCGCCTTTGCGCCGATTGACGCCAGCACAAAATACAATACCGCAAAACCCAGCTTCGAAGACCCCGCCGATTCCAAACTACGAACCGGCGTAAACGACAACACTATCCCCAGCACCGTCGCAATAATTATCGTCCAGGTCATAGTATTGACAAGATTATTCACAACAGGCATCTTACCTGAAATATACAGCGACACGATTGTGCCGCCGAGGCCAACGCCTATCATCGCAAGAATTTTACCGATACTTCTGCCGCCTCCACCGGCACTGACCGCCTTTGTCCTGGCCTGCAGATCTTCTATCAACGCCATATCTGATTTGTTCCAGCGGTCAAACCGCTCCTGATACGCCGACAAAGCTATAAGTATTCCCATCCAGGTGTAAGGCACTATCGTATCCACAATTACCGCAGGCAGAAACACGCTGTCAGGCGTATTCGTCGCCTCTTTGACAGCTATCATATTTGCACTGCCGCCAATCCACGATGCACTCAAAGCCCCAATCGCTTTCCACGCATCAGGCGGTAGCCAGTGTTTGTAAATCAGCACCACCAAAGGCCCGCCGACCATTATCCCAATTACACCCGCCCCCATCATCGCCAGAGCCGTTTTGCCAAGGTGCAGTATCGCCTTTATATCAACCGATAACAGCAGCAGCACAAGGCTGGCCGGCAGACAAAACTTTGTTATATTCCCGTAAACTGGACTTTGGCTGGGAATAATTCCAACGGTATTTGCCATCATCGGCAAAAAATATATCCAGAACATTGACGGCAGATACTTAAAAAACTTCGCGGCCCACTTTTGCGATGAGAAATATAAAATGCAGCCCTCAATCAGCATCAGCACCGCTAAAATATAAATAGGATTGTCGCTCATCTCTGCTTTGCCTCAATTTTGTAACTATTGCCTAAAATTTTCAAATTCCCATAGCGGCCAAAATGGTTCAGAAAGTGTATCGAGTCAAGGTCGATATAATCGAACTTACCCGAACCCATCGCAAAATAAATGGCTGCCGACAAACCCACCATCGTCTCAGTCATACAACCAATCATAACCTTCAGCCCGGCAGCTTTCGCTATCCGCAAAATCTCTGCCGATTCCGCTATACCGCTTTTGGCGATTTTTATATTTACGCCGTGAGCGAGATTTTCATCCACGACTTTTTTGCAATCTTCTGGACTAAAAACCGTCTCATCGACAATTATCGGCACAGCCGAGCGTTTACACAAACTTTTTAATCCACTAAAATCATCCCGCCGAACCGGCTGCTCGAAAAGCTCAATCTTTATCTTCGCTCTTTGAAGTTCATCGAGCATCTTAAGACACGACTGCTGGGTGTAGCCCTGATTGCCGTCAAGCCGAATTGAAAAATCTTCCACACTATCGGCCAGCGTCCGATTGATACCCTGCACAAATTTAATATCTTTCGCAACATCTCCGCTTGTCTTGACCTTATACTTTTTAAAGCCCTTTTTTATTACCTTTTCAAGCCACTGTTTGCAGACATCCGCCTGCAAAATAAACGGGATGGTGATATCCGTTTCCAAAATATTGCTGCGCCCGCCCCAATAAGAGAATTCGCTTGTTTTTTGCTTTGCCAGATATGCCCGAAATAACGCCACCTCCAGCCCTGAAACAGTCATATGAAAATCCGGCCATTTTATGCGAAAAGTTTTCACAACCTGACTGTAATCGTCTATCGAAGACCCTATTAACTGCTCTCTCGCCTGGGCAAGCACTTCTTTAATCGCAGGCACTGTCTCATTTTTGACAACAAAACTTGTCGGCACTTCTCCTATGCCGAGCCGGCCGTCTTCGAGCACCACACGCACAATTACACTTGTTGCGCAATTTTTCGAGCCAAGCGCCGTCGCAAACGTCGTCTTCATTGGTCGAACTATCGTGGCGAAACTAATTTTTTTAATCCTGCACATCTTGCTTTTTCCACCAATCTTTTACACTAAAACACTCTAACTTTCCAATCTAAAAAGACTATATCAGAAGTTAAAACTTGACCAGACCAGGCAGATTTGGTATTTTATCTGTAAAGCAGGCTCAGCGGCGTAGCTGGGCTGCGATGTAAAATATCAGGTAACAGACTATAATGGGGATATATCAGGATGTATGACCTTGTGCCAATCTCACTAACTGGTTTCAATAAACTCATGGATGAATTGAGCCGGCTCGAGAAAGAAGCGGTCGAAGTAAGAAAAAGGATTAGTGAAGCTCGTGAAATGGGCGATCTAAAAGAAAATGGCGAGTTTATTTACGGTCGCGAGCAACTAGGCTTTATCGAAGGGCGTCTCGGTGAACTGAGGGCAAAAATAAACCAGTCAGAAAAAGTTGATTGCACGAAAGTTCAATGCGATCGCGCCGTGTTTGGCACCATAGTGACTTTGCTGAAACTGAATACTCAAGAGAAGGTGACCTATCAATTGCTGGGTCCGCATGATGCTGATATTGACACAGGAAGTATTTCAATTCACTCACCCGTAGGAGATGCTATTCATGGGCTCGCGCCGGGAGACAAGGCGTCAGTAAAGAACCCTCGCGGCGAGTTGCATTTTGAAGTGCTTGACATTGCCAAGTCACAGATTGCGTAGAACAGGTTTTACCCCGACAGACCTTGCAGAAATTCTTCGTTGGTCGGATATTTATTCAAAAGCTTGTCCATCGATTCTATCGCCTCTCTGGGTTTATAATTCGACAGCACCCGCCTCATCATCGCAAGCTTCTTCATATCCTCCTGGCTATATAAAATTTCTTCCTTTCGCGTTCCGCTGACAGCAATATCTATCGCCGGAAATATCCTCGCCTCGGCAAGCGAACGGTCAAGCACTATCTCGCTGTTGCCGGTCCCCTTAAATTCCTCATAAATCAACTGGTCCATCCGCGAGCCGGTATCGACCAGCACGGTTGCAATAATCGTAACCGACCCGCCGTTCTCGATATTCCGTGCCATCCCGAAAAACCTTCGCGGTATATCCAGTGCCCCGACCTCCACTCCGCCCGACATAACCCTTCCGGTTCCCGACCCTCTGCGGTTAAACGACCTGCCCATCCGCGTCAGGCTATCCACAAGAATCACCACATCTCTGCCGCATTCGAGCTCAATTCTGATATTAGCAAGCATTAACTCCGCAAGTGCGATATGCTCTTCCATAGTTCCGTCGATGGTGCTTGCCAGAACTTCGGCCCCCTTTACCTTCCGCCTGAAACTGGTCACCTCTTCAGGCCTTTCATCTATCAATAACACTATCACGTGCGCCCCGGGGTTATCATAAATAATGGCATCTGCTATTTGTCCAAGCAGTACCGTCTTGCCGGCCTTTGGAGGCGATATTATCAATCCCCGCGTTCCTTTTCCTATCGGCGCCACAAGGTCGATTATCCGCATACTCTTTCCCCCGCATTTGGCCAGATTAAACCGCTTGTCAGGATTCACAGCGACAAGGTCATTAAAAGGCTTGCGATTTTGAAACTCCTGGGGCTTTAATCCGCATACCGAGTCCACTGCCGACAATTCTTTCCTGCCCCTGGCCATACTAAATGGACCGACTATTACAGCCCCTTCGGCAAGTCTGAACTGGCGTATCAACTGCGGCGGCACAATCACATCGCCGGGGCTTGACCGCAGCGACCTTTCGACACTGCGCAAACATCCCGTTCCATTTCTATCAAGCTTTAAAATTCCACTGGCAATATCCAGCATTGAATCAATTCTCCAAAATGTTAAATCATTTTTTAGGAAGGATTAGAAAAACACATTATACAGCATCTTATATGATTTGCCAGATAACACTAACCATAGATTTTAAATAAAAATCCGGTATAATGTCTCAATGCCGATAGTAACGTTAAAAAATATACATACGTCATTCGAGTCGCAGGTGATTTTCGACCGGCTCGATTTGAAGATATACCCCGCCGAGAAAATCGGGCTTGTCGGGAGTAACGGATGCGGAAAAACCACGCTGCTGAAAATGATACTGGGAATCCTGCCGGCCGATGCCGGAGATGTCCATCAAAGAAAGGTCCTGCGAATCGGATACCTGCCGCAGGAGCCGGTTTTTTCAGGTGAGAAAACCGTTTTGGAAGAATTACACAGCAGCGCACAGGAAATACTTGACCTGCAAAGAAGGATGCACGACTCAGCGGAGGCATTAAGCCAATTTTCCGGCGGCGAATTAAAATCCGCAATGCAGCAATACGACCGACTGAGCAGCGAATTTGAAATTGCAGGCGGCTACAGGTATGAAACGAAAATAAAAGAAATCGCCGCGGGGCTTGGTCTTCAGGAAAAACATTATTCATTAAAAACAACGCAGCTTAGCGGAGGGCAACTGTCCCGGCTGGGACTGGCGAAAGTTCTGCTGGCCGAGGCCAACCTGCTGCTGCTCGATGAGCCGACAAACCATCTCGACTGGAATGCAACATTGTGGCTTGAAAAATTCTTAAGAAACTACGGCGGCGCTGCAATAATTGTCAGCCACGACAGGTTTATGCTCGACAGATTGGTCTGTAAAATCGTGGAAATCAGCGACCACAGGGCAGATGTTTTCACGGGCAATTACAGCACTTACAGGCAGGAAAAGGTGAAGCGAGACCTTGAACTGGGACGTCAGTACGAACAACGGGTGGAGTTTGTCGAAAAAACCCGCGACTTTATTGTGCGAAACATAAACCGCAAGGGAGTCAAGGGAGTCTCGCAAGGCAGGCAAACGCGGCTCAATAAACTCCTCAAGGCCAATCCTGACTTTCTCGAAAAACCAAAGCACACCAGAGAGCTTAGTTTTAAATTTGCCGAGGTGGAAAGCAGAGGCAAGCGAGTGGACGCGGCGGTAATCTGTAAAAATCTTACGAAAAGTTTTGGCGATTTGACGCTGTTTGAAAATTTAAGTTTCGAGATTTCAACCGGCCAGCGGACAGGCATCATCGGTCCCAACGGTATGGGCAAAACAACTCTGCTGAAACTTGCCCTTGGACAAATAGAGCCGACATCCGGAACAATCGCAATTAAGAAATCTCTTTCCATCGGTTATCTCGACCAGGCAGGAGCGGAACTGAATTCGGAAAATACAGTGCTCAAAGAGGCGACTTCGGTTATTCCGGGAATACTGCCCGAACAGATGCGCAGGCGTCTGGGGGCGTTTTTGTTTATTAAAGACGATGCGTTTAAGAAGGTCGCTGACCTTAGCGGCGGAGAGCGAAATCGGCTGGCGATTTGCAAACTGGTTTTGTCCGAGCCGGAGGTTCTCATACTCGATGAGCCGACAAATCACCTTGATATTCCAAGCATCGAAGCGCTCGAAAATGCACTTGGGGACTACACGGGCACAATTATCATTATAAGCCACGACAGGTTTTTTCTCGACAGAACAGTCCAGCGGCTTATTGTGCTCGGCGCAGATGAACTGGGCAAAATGGCACCGGGCAAATTTGAATTCATAGACGGCTCATTTAGCCGATATACCGAACTTTTAGAGCAAAGGGCATTAGAACAGGTAACAGAACAGGCTGCAAAGCCGAAAAAGCCAAAGCAGGATAAGCCGAGAAAGACAACCCCGCCGGAACTAAAACAATTTAATGGCTGGCAGGTGGAAAAGATTGAGCAGACAATTGACCAGACCGAGGCAAAGATAAAAGTGCTGCACGATAGTTTCGCCGATGAAAAAGTCTATAAAGATTACAAACTGCTCGCCCAGGTGAAAGACCAGGTCAAAGAAAAAGAGCAATATCTCGAACTGCTTTACAGGGCATATGAGCTGAAAACAAGCAAGAGTTAGATATGGCTTCTTTCACAGAGGGTTTATGAGTTGACAGCGATGCAGCCATTGCCTACAATCCACTTGAAAAATTATAACGAGCATAATCATGATAATAGAATTTGACCACAAAAAATCAACTGTGACTTTTGGTGGAGGAAGGTTTGTGTGTTTCTTTATCCATCATGGGCTGATAAACAAAAGTCTAGAAATGTCTGTTTTTGAAGCAGATGAGAATTTCCAACCTGTGGATCCGAAAAAACCTCTGTTTGTGGAAAAAGTACCTTTTGATGACCGTAAAATCTTTAGCGCCCTGAAAATTATAGGAGGATTAGATAGCGGAACAGCGCCTTGGATTCCTAGTAAATATTTATCCAAAGATATAAGCTCCAGAGATATACAAGATTTAGAGGAGAAATCGACTCAGATGGCCTTTGGAAAAGCTACCATCTTAATTAACGGTCAGAATTATGAAGCGGCTTTATTAAATATAACAGCTAGTTTACTTTCCGAGTATCTTAGAAAACTTCCAAAGTATGAATCGCGATTTTTGAGAAAACAGGCAGAGGCATATGTAGGTCTCGATGATTATTTCTATGCAAAGAAAACTCTCCTTATGGCTATGGAAAAATACGAGCAGGATTCTGATTTTAAAGACTATTTTGCTTTGGGATGTGCAGACTATCAATTGGGCAATAGAAAAGAAGCGATTGAAAACCTTCGAAAGTTCATTGAATTGGCAAATCTATTTATTAAAAGCAGTAATGATGATAGTACTCGTGAGGAAAATAAGAAAATGATTGAAATATCAAATCAATTGATAAATAAATTGAGTCGTTAAGAGGGTCAATCCCGATTCATTCAATGACAAAGCCAGCTAACCATAAAATGGATGGGGACAATGCACAGAAAACGGTGCCTGTTCCCTATAAGGAAGTTATGAACCTTTTTAGCGAAACACTTAAGCAGACATGCACAAATTATAAAGAGCCGGAACTCTTCGAGGGCCTTCAATCAACTTATCAGGATATGGTAAAAAGAAAAGTATTGCGTATTGATTACCCTAATGACGCCAATTTATGTCGTATTGAACGACTAAAACTCAACTGCAAGGTATATAATCAAGCATTGCTCCATAGGGCCATTTTGCTTTTCGAGGCCACTCTTCGAGCACTTTCAGACAGAAACGTCTATGCGATTGCTTTGTGCATCCGTGGCCACTATGAAACCACGGCTGCTCTTGGTTATATCCATAAACGATGTATGGATTTCCTTAATCAAAAGCTTTCCTTTGATGATTTTAAAAATGACACTTTCGTCCAGATGCTTTCTTGGAAAGAACCCTCTAAGCCACCACAATCTCCAGATCCAATACAAATATTGAACCAACTTGATGATGCTGACAAAATTGTGTATAATAATCTTCTGAAGCCTCATGGCAATTATAAACAGATGCTGAGGGAGAACTATGAGTTTCTTTGTAATTTCGCCCACCCAAATTTTCATTCCAATATGGTAGCATGCCGATACGACAAAGAAAATAAGGCAGTAATTTTAAGATATGATGATGCCCTTCGTAAAGACGAATTTTTTATTGGCCGTCTCAAGATTAGCAGTGATATATTCGTATGGCTATTTGACGAGTTCCGAGAATGTGTTGAAAGAATCAAATAGTACGCTGTACGCTATTTTTCGCAAAAATTCCTTGCAAAAAAACTCCACCCCGCTAAAATATCATCTCTAAATATAACGATGTCTAAATTTTTATCTTTTATTTTTGTTTTTATATTTTTATTCAATGCTTCGGCTTTGGCCCAGATCGATATCAATCGCCTTTCTGTGGACGATGTTAACAATGTTGAAATCCTCCTCAATAAATTCGCACCCCTAATCAAGGAAAGAAGAGAAAAAAACAACCTCGCCTCACTGGCACTCGACGAGCTTTATGCCCCGCTTACCGACAGTCAGAGAATATTCCTCAAAAATTTCGAAAACCTCGACGCAAACGCCCTGTCGGTCAAAATTCCCTACCTTGGAATCGCAGGCAGCAATGAAAAATTCGTTATCATCAGGGGACAGAAAATCAAAGACAAAGGCAAGTTACAGACTCTGCCCCCGCAATTCCTGCCGAAAGATGTCAATCAAAGCTATACTCAAATGATGGACGCAATGCAAAAAGACCTCGGCAAGCACCTTTACGTCGAGTCCGGCTACCGCTCCAGCGCATACCAGTTATATTTGTTTGTCGGCAGTCTGAAAAACCACAATTATTCCATCCGCGAAACCGCAAAATTTGTCGCACTGCCCGGCCACAGCGAGCACGGATGCCCGCGGCAACAGGCAATTGATTTCGTTAACGAAGACGGCATTGACGGCCAGAACAACCCCAAGTTCTTCGAAGTCCTCCCTGAATACGCCTGGCTGACAAAAAACGCACAAAACTTTAATTTCGCTCTCTCATATCCAAAGGATTCCAATGACGGCATCGCTTTCGAACCCTGGCACTGGCACTATAACAGGCCTCACTAACCCAACTGTACAAAAATATAAACTATTGCTGTAAATCCTTCTGGTTACGAAAGTAATCTGGAATTTGCGGGGAGAATTAAAATGGGCGGTATAGGGCTCGAACCTACGACCTCGTGCGTGTCGAGCACGCGCTCTAGCCAACTGAGCTAACCGCCCCGATAAACGGATTATCTCATTTTCAGGGAATTATTTCCAGAGAAATAATCAAGATTTTTCTAACTTCTTAATACCTTAAGGATTTGCGCATACTTCGGATGGATTTTTTCCTCTTTGGTCCAGACCGCCAGCTGCAGGCTTTTTCTGCACGGACAACTATCATCGCAAAGCGTCTGTTTCGACTGCAAAACGGCCTTAATCATCTCAATCGCATTTTCCGTCGCATCGTTCAGATTGCCGATTATTTCCTTCAGCAGCGTTTGCGCGTCCAATTTTTTCTTTTGCTGCTGCCAGCAGTCATAATCGCTTATCAGCGCAACAAGCGCAAAGCACATCTGTGCCTCTCTTGCCAGTTTCGCTTCCGGCATAGCCGTCATTCCAATTAGCTGGCCGCCCCATTTTCTGTGCATTAAAGATTCTCCACGAGTCGAAAACTGCGGCCCTTCCATACAAACATAGAGGGCTCCGCTGTGCACTTTCGTTTTTACTTTGTGTGAGACATTTAAAAGTGCTTTTCTTAATCTCCCGCAGTAAGGCTTGGCCATCTCGCAGTGAACGGCGGCGATATTATCGAAAAAAGTATTTTGTCTTTTAAAGGTTTTATCAATTACATGGTCAACTATAACGATGTCTCTGGGTTTCATTTTTTGCTGGAGCGAACCTACCGCACCGCTTGCGATTACCGATGTAACTCCCAGCTTTTTTAACGCATAAATATTCGCGGCATACGGCACAGTCGATGGACTGTATTGATGACTGTTGCCATGCCTGTTTATGAACGCGACTTTTCTGCCTGCAAAAGTTCCCGTCAGAATATCTTCGCTCGGATAGCCGAATGGCGTATTTATTTTGACCTTGCGAACCTTTTCGAGCCGCTGCTGGAGCACATCGCCAAGACCTGAACCGCCTATTAAACCTATGATTTCCGGCATTGCCGCCTCCCTATTAAAGTTTCCAGTCTGAAGCGCCTTTGACTAATTTGTTCTGGATAACCATACCGACAAAAGTCGTGAATATCAGTATCGCAGGCATAAACCAGTTGTATTCATTGACCAGCGAATATACAAAATTGGCGTTTGTAGTCTGATGCTGTTCATAAAGGTTCGCAAGCGCGAGTAGACCGGTAATTATGAGAACCGCTCCGCCTAAACTCGTAAAAAGCATAACGGAGATTTTAAAGACAATAAACGAAATCATTCCGCCTGCGACAATTCCAATTACAGCTCCGGCGAGGATATATTGATGAGGCAGCCCGAGCGCATACCAGATGCAGCCTGTAATTATTCCGCCTGCCGCAGCTCCCAGAATACTTACCGCCCAGTGCATAAGCGGAATTGAGAGCACTGCCATTAAAATAAGCCCTATTATACCGCCCCACATTATAGCAGACGAATCGGTGCCCATTCTCCGGCCAAGCTCCATACCAAGAAACAGTCCTCCCATTCCGAAGCTAACGACGGCAAGAACCTTAAAGATACGCCAGCCATAGATAAGATAAACAGCGCCAAAAGAGACCGCGATAAGCGCCTGCAGCCAGCTAAGTTTATCTACCTGCTCCCAAAACATATCCATCGACACAATCTGCTGATGAGCCGACCTGGTTGTTTCCGCGAGAACAAAAAACATATTCATTTTTATCTCCATTTCCCTTCAGTTTCAGGCTCTTCCTGTTTTTCTTTTTTAATTTCTTTTTTCGGCGCCGGCGAAAGAATAAGCTGCACCAAAGCTCCGAAAATCGTCATTGACGCCAGAATCATTATATAGAACCTGTCTTTTTCCGCGATACAATTTACAGGTTTTGAACCTTTATAAAAGAGCAGTAAAACCATACCGGCAAAAATAACTGCCGAGCCAAGCGAGGAAGAAACAACAGCGATAAATATTCTCGGCACCGCAAAGGCGGCAAAACCGGCAGCTAATAATGTAACAATTGCCGCGGCAAAAGCAACTACCGATGCCGTTTTAATATTATCCTTCGCCTTGTAGCCAAAATACGAGACCATTTCTTTGGACAGCTTTATCGCGTCCTGAGTAGGAATCGGCTTGTCGTTTCGCTCATATTCAGGGAGCATCGGATATGAATATTCCGGCAGAACAACACTGCCCTGCGGCTTAGGCAGACTCACTGACAATATAACAAGAACAATCATCGCAGCGGCAACGGTCCCGGCAATTCCAATTATGACTTTGTCAGCCACTGCGCCAATCGCCGCTCCGAGAAGAACCGCAACATAAACAGTCTGCAAGCCGGACTTAGTAAAGCTCAATACTATCACGGCGAAAAATGCGCAGCCGACTATTGCTCCGAGTATTTTTCGCCATCGAAGCCCCGCCAGCCAGATGCAAAGTCCGACCATGATAATGATCATTCCCGGCACAATCAGGATTTGGCCTTGAAATCTTTCAGCGAGATTTTGATAATATTTAAGCGCTTCGAACATAGACTAAATTTGCAAAAAAATTGAAATTAGGGCTATAACCTATTATCGGCCTTTGACGTGTAAAACCTTGAATTTGGGGGGTTTTGCCAAAATGACATAAATGCGGATGAGAGGAGTCGAACCTCCAAGAGCGTAAGCTCACAGGTACCTGAAACCTGCGCGTCTGCCAATTCCGCCACATCCGCAGAAAAGCTTCTAATGCTGTAACTGCAAATACTTTAGCAAGTTAGGCCCCCCGGTCAAGAAAAATCGCTTCCGCGGCCGGCCCACGGCCGGCTTAAATGAATTTTTTAAGCGTGTTTACCAGTTCTTTTACGTGCCCTGCCGAGACAGCTAAATCCTTCTTTTCTTTTTCGTTCAAATCAAGCTCGATAACCTTTTCGACGCCTTTTGCGCCCAGCACAGCCGGCACACCGACAAAACAGCCGCCGACATTATATTCTTTATCGCAGTATGCGCAGCAAGGCAGAACAGTCTTTTTATCCAGCAGTATCGCTTCGGCCATTTTGACCGCTCCTGCCGCCGGTGCGTAATATGCGCTTGTGCCCATCAGGTTAACAACTTCGATACCGCCCATTCGTGTTCTCTGAACAATAGCATCAATTGTTTTTTCATCGAGAAGTTCGGTAAGCGGTCTTCCTGCCACCGTGGCGAATCGCGGCAGCGGAACCATATCGTCGCCATGTCCGCCCATCAAAACACATTGAACATCCTGCACGCTTACGCCGAGTTTTTCTGAAACAAAATAAGCAAACCTCGCAGTATCGAGCGCGCCTGCCATTCCCATAACTTTATTTTTTGCAAAACCGCTTACCATCGCCGCTGCGTTTACCATCGCGTCGAGCGGATTGCAGACAACTATAATAAAACAGTCAGGCGAATATTTTACAATCTGCCCCGTTACGCTTTTGACAATCTCTGTATTTTTTGCAAGCAAATCGTCCCTGCTCATACCCGGCTTTCTCGCCAGACCGCTTGTTATTATCACAATATCGCTGTTGGCAGTTTGCCCCCAGTCGGTTGTGCCTGTAATTTTGCAATCGAACCGGCACAGGCCCGAAGCCTGGGACATATCCAGAGCCTTGCCCTCGGCAAGACCTTTAACAATGTCGACAAGCACGATGTCGCCAAGCTCTTTTTGAGCCGCCATAAAAGCCGTTGCCGCTCCGACATTGCCTGCCCCTGCCACTGTTATTTTTTTTCTTTTCACAATAACCTCCATTGTTGAATTTATTTCATACTTTGATTTATCTTTTCGCTTTTTGTTATCAGAGTTTCATCTATTCCGGTCGGCATATTATCTATATCTGCCGTCGCAAAGACAAGAACAAACGGCTTGCACATTTTACTCGACATACCTCTGAAACCGGCGCTGAAATTCTCAATATCCTTTATGGTATCGCCGCAGTTAAAGGCAATCGCGTAAACTTTGCCCGGCTCAAGCCTGACCGGCAGAATCCATTCGGTTGACGATGAATCGAGGGCCGGTTCTCCGGTTACCTGCGGCAATATTCCCGGCGACAATGAAGAATAAAACCAGGAAGACGGCTGGACAGGCCGGCTGAATTTAATCGTTATTCTATCGAGCCTCGAATTGACGTCATTAATATAAATTTCAGGATTTGTGCTGATAATCGCCGGTGTATCGGATGGGTTTTTGTCGGCTTTCCTTATCGCCGTTCCGCCGCGAATGTCCTGTGTCATCTTCAGCGACCGCAGCGCAGCGAATCGATGTGACGGATAATTTGCAAGCACATATTCGAATTGTTCAAGAGCCTTACTGGTATGTCCCATTTCAAAATAACACATACCCCGCCTGTAATATGCCTGTGCGACGTGTTCGGCGTCGGTCTGATTTGCTTCTATTATCTTTGAATAGATTTCGGCAGCGTCGCCGTATTTATCTTTGGCCTCATAAGACAATCCGGCGCGAAGCTTTGCGTTTATATCATTATTATCGATTTTGCTGTTTGGCGGTATATTCGGCTCTTCTACGCCTTTGCCGGGGGCCGGCACATTCGTTTCAGTCTGTTTTGTCGCTAATTCAATTTTTTCGAGAATCCGGCTGTAATCTTTTTTCGCTTCTGATACCTGTTTGTCGTAATTGAAAAGAGATTCGCTGCTGTCTGCAAAATAAATCCACAGCGGCTTTTGGCTCTTTAGCCACAGAGGCAATAATTCATTATTTATATATTCGCCGGCCTGGAAATTATACTTCTCAGCCAATTCGTATTGGCCCTGCTCCTTTACGGATTGAAACAAAAGGGACAATTGCTTTCCATCGATTACGAACTTAACGATTCGCGAATCAATCTTCTCGAATCCATTGCTTTTCTGAATATTCGACGGCAGGTTAATTAATATACTTAGCTGCAGTTTTCCAATCATTCTTTCCACAGCGTCGCAGAAAATCTCGTAACGCTTCGTTAAATGTTCGGCTGATGCGGGGGAATTGGGTTCTGTTTTGAGTGATTTCAATTCGAGAATGCAATTCTGGTTTTCGTTTCTCTGGTAAGAAACTTTAAGATTGCCTTTTATGTTTCCAAGGTGGATATTCACGTCATTGATAGATTTGAAAAAAGCCTGGCCCTTGAAATAGAATTTTCCATTGTCGAGAATCCGCCAATCCATGTCGTTCCAGGCTTCAATTCCCTCAGATTCGGCCAAAGTATTTTTTATCTGCTCAATAAAGCTCTGGAAGACCTGAGAAACATCTGTCGGATTATCCCGGCAGCAATGAGGGTCATAAAGTCCTTCAAATTTTATGCTGCCCGAACCGTCCGGATTAAGCGATAGAGACGCCTGGCCCTGAATGCAGCCTGCGACAAGACTCAACGGAAGAATCAGCAGAAGTAACAAATATTCTGTTCGTTTCATTTGCCTTTATTTCTCAAAATAACGTTTCTAATTTGAATATCCCAGGAGTCTAACGTGTCGGGGGTTTTTTCTCAACTCTTTTAGAGATACTTATATAGTTCTTTTTAAATGCTTATCCCAGCATAAGTAATAACATTCACAAATAATACTGGACATTAAAAGTAATAATTATAGCCTATTATAAAAACGAGGTTATTAAGATAAATTTATACAAATATTTTTTATATCTTGACAAAAACGGGGCTTAATCGTTAAATTAGGAAGAAAAGGCAATTTAGGATACAATAGAATATGGAAATTCAAAAGAGGAATCCAAGTATGGACACAACAAAAGAGCTTTTTACAACAGGTGAGGCTGCTGACATGTGCAATCTCTCACAACAAACTATTATTCGCTGTTTTGATTCAGGAAGGCTTCGCGGATTTCGCATACCCGGTTCGAAATTTCGCAAAATCCCGCGAGATAGTCTCCTGAAATTTATGAAAGAAAACAGCATCCCGATATTGAGCGCTCAATCGGGCAAGAGGCGTCTGCTTATTGTAGATGACGACGCGGAGATTGTCGAATTGATGACGGATGTTTTGGCAAGAGACGGAAGGTTCGAAGTCAGAACAGCGTCCACCGGTTATGACGCCGGCATTATGACGCAAAAATTCAGACCCGACCTTATTCTGCTCGATTATATGCTGCCAGACGTTAACGGCAACGTCGTATGCAAGACAATAAAGCAGGACCCTGAATTCGCCAATACAAAGATAATTATAATCAGCGGCGTCATAAATCAAACCGAAATCGACGACCTTATGAAGGCCGGCGCTGAGGCATTTGTCAAAAAACCTTTCAATATCACTGAACTTATTGACAGGATCGCCGCTGTATTTGAATCATAACTAATACATCGGAGGAAGAAGCACGATAAATGACCAGTACATTATCAAATGTCTCCGCTCGGAGAGTCGCTGTTGCTTTATATCAGCTTGATTTGCCTGCCGTTCATCCCGACAGCGCAGCGGGCTGTGTAGAATCGATAATTGACAACAAGTCATCACTTGGCAAATTGATAGAAACAGACCCTGCCGCTGCGATTGCGTTTATCAATCTTTGCCGGCAAAACAATATCGAATTTTCATTCGATAATCTGAATTTCCAGCAGCTTATAAACAAAATCCCGGCGCAAAAACTTCTCAAGATGTTTCTGAACATTAAAACATTCGACCTTGAAAACCTGCATTCGCAGATGCCGATAGCCGAAATGAACAAAACATCTGCCGCAAGAGCTTTTGCCGCAAGACTTATTGCCGCCAAAACCGGACAGGCTAACGAAAGCCTTTCATTTTTCGCCGCTCTTTTTGCCGATATCGGCCTGTTTGCCCTGGCTGAGCTTTATCCCAAGAGCCTTTTGATGTTTCTGGAAGAATCTAAAGCCAGAGACGTTTCACTCTTTCAGATTGAAAAAGAAAATATCGGCACAACACATAACGTGCTTTCCCGTCAGCTTGCCCAAAAATGGAACCTGCCGCAGGCAGTTGCCGATTCTGCTTTTCTTTACAGCAGCCCTGCCGCGGAGAAAATCGACAACCTGTCAAACATTGAAATCGTCCTGACAGTCCGCCTTGCTGATATGCTGGTCAAAAGTATCACATCCGGAGATGAATCGATATCAGTGCCGGCGAAACTTTCCTTAAACGCTCAGGATATAAACGCTATAAAAGAAGAACTGAAAAAGTTTATTGCTGAGATTGACGTTAATATCCATAACCCGCAAACACTCGACGCTGATAAAATCAAACAGATTTGTATTTCTTTGCTTGAAGATACAGCGGAGCAGAAACTTACAGATTTTTATACGACAGTTTCAAATTCGTTAAACCCCGCCTCATCGGCAATTGAAATCGCCGCAGTAATCTGCCGCCTGATTTGCAAAACTTTAAACGCTGAAAAAGCGAGTATATTCCTGTCTGGACAGGATAGTAAGCAATATGAAACCGTCACATCAGCCGGTGATTCATTGCAATTTTCGATTATCGACGATGCCCCTTCGGCCGAAGGAGCGAACAACGTAAAATATTTAAAATTAAAATCAGGCAATAATACTGTTGGAGGAATGTTTTTACAGGTCCAGCAAGACAGCCTCCTTTCGGACGAGTCATTGGCAAATACTCTGGCCGCGTTTGTCGCCCAGTTAATCGCAATTAAACTTGCCGGCCTGCAGGACCAAACAATAGCTCAGGCCGTAATTGACAATTTCGACCAGTCGCAGTTGCCGAAAGAATCGCCTCCAATATCATATCAATCAACCGCTGATTTATGCGAAACAATAGCCGAGATTGCAGCCGGCGCCGCGCACGAACTGAATAATCCTCTTGCCGTAATATCAGGCAGGGCCCAACTGCTTTCGCAAAGCGAAACCGACGAGACAAAAAAAATCATTCTGAACCAGATTACCGAAAAAACCAAAGACGCTTATGAAATTGTCGGCCAGCTTATGAGTTACGCCCGCCCTGCCAAACCGCAGACCAGGACGGTCTCGCCGTTTATAATGATTAATAACTGTCTCGAAAAGGTAAATGTCCGTTATCTTTCCGAACCGCTCGATATAAAACTCGAAAACATCGAAAACTTAAGCGACATCGAAGTTGACCCTGAACAGATTGCCGAGGCGATTGCACAGATAATTTACAACGCCCTTGAATCGTATGAGAGCGGCAACGGGCCGGTTGAAATTTCCGGCAGCGAGCAAAAAGAAAAGAATCTTATCGAAATCAGCATAAAAGACTCCGGCTGCGGAATGAGTCCCGAAACTCTGCAAAAAGCCTCCGAACCGTTTTACTCAGACAAACCAGCCGGCCGGCAAAGAGGTATGGGCCTTGCTCTTGCTTCAAGTATGCTGAAAAACAACAACTGCACTGTGACTATCCAAAGCCAGCCCGACAAAGGCACAACAGTAACAATCTTGCTGCCTAAATCGAGCAAGTCCGAAAATTCCTGAGAGCCCAAAGCCGCTTTTTTCACAGCACATATAATCCCTTTCGGCAAACCTCAAACTGGTTTATTATTGGACGTTCGATTATTTTTCCGCAAGCTATTGTGCCTCTTAAACCCCCCTTTTTTATATGTCGAAAAGACTAAAGGAAACATTGAAGATTTTAGGAGGTCCCGGTTTGGATAATCGCAGAAATACAAAATATCGCCAATTGATTCGCAAACTTAACGGCATCCGGAAAGAGCAGGCGAGAAAAATCGATATCCTCTGCAATGATATTCTCGCCGCACACGGCGATTTTATAAATCATCTGAAAAATTTCCAGTTTGCCGCCGACTTTTACGAAAGCATTCTCGGCCAAACCAACCCCGACCTGCTCGCAAAAGCTGTCGGTGAATTTTTTACAAACAATTTTGGCGTAAACGCCGCGGTAGTCTTTATGGTTTCCGGCCAGCCGCAAATTCATATTTACGCAACGGACCCCGACCTTGAGGAAATCCCTTCTCAAATCAGTCCTTACCTGACGGCAAGAATGGTACAGATGGTTTGCCAGACCGGCAAAATCTGCACAGCCGATGAACTTTGCACGATGGGCTTTTTCGCAGGTCCTGCTGTTTTGAAAAAGATTTCGCTTGCGGTAATCGGTCTGAACAAAGCCGGCCCGGCTCTGGGTATGATAATTCTTTACCGCTCTGCGGAAAAACCGCTCAGCAATTCCGAACAGGCACAGGCATCTTCGATTGTAGGCGGTCTTTCCATAGCGTTAAAAAATCTGCAACTCAGCCACTGTGATGTCGGTTAAATCAGAAATTTGCCATTTTTATAAATAACTTCTCCATCGGCCAATATTTGCCCGTCTTTCATATCCGCCAGCAAATCCCAGTGTATTGCCGATTCGTTTTTGGCTCCTGTTTCAGGATATCCAGCTCCCAGAGCCATATGAATAGTTCCGCCCATCTTCTCATCATACAGCATATTCTTTGTGAACTTGTTTACTCTGTCGTTATTACCGACAGCCGCTTCGCCGAATCTTCTTGCGCCGGGTATTTCAAGAATTTTATTTAAAAGCTCCTGCCCTTTTGCCGCCGTGGCTTTTATGACCAGACCGTTTTTAATCTCAAGGGTTATATCTTCTATTTCCTGCTCCATAAAAATCCCCGGATATGAAAACCTGACCTTGCCGTTTATGGAATCTTCCACCGGCCCGGTAAAAACTTCTCCGCTTGGCATATTAAAATGTCCCGACGAGTTAATCCATTTCCTGCCGTCTGTCCGGAATTTGACATCGACATCGCTGCTTTTGTAATGCACTTCTTTTTTGGTATTGAGCAAATCCACTATTTTCTGCTGCCCTTTCTCCAATTTGTCCCAGCATCCGATTGGGTCGTCTTCATAAAGAAAACAGCAGTTATAAACAAAGTCAGCGTATTCAGCTAGGCTCATTCCGCATTCCTGTGCTCCCGCGTTTGTCGGAAATTCGCACAATGTCCAGCGGAGTTTCTTATCAGCAGACCTTTGCATAAATGTTTTGTTGAGTCCTGCCCTTGCTGCGCTGCATTTCTGTTTTTTCTCGGCAGGTGTGTTTTGAAGTTCCTTGACATTAAAAGGCGATGAAACATTCAGCAGCGCATCGTAGTTTTCGTAAACATATTTGCTCAGCGGCGAGATATATTCGAGCTGGCTGTCGGATGCGTTATCGTAAAATATTTTATCCGTTCCATTAAGTGCGATTTTAAATTCCGGATACGCCCCCGCGGCAAGAGCCTCGGCGTAAACTTCCTTTAAAAGTTCTTCCGCCAGATATGTGGAATTAATGAGCAGTCTATCACCCTTTTTCAATCCGAGGGAGTATTTGACCAGTAATTTCGCATACTTTTTAATAATATCGTTCGTCGCCATAAAATTTTATCCTTGTAAAAACGGTAATTAACATAGAGAATATAACTGTTTAAAGGTTAATTGCAAGATGACAGAAATTTTTATAAATTCGTTTGGCACTACATTCAAGGCAATCTTTGAGATTCTGCTCATTTCCGTAGCGGCAGGTGTGCTTATGCGAAAAAATATCCTGACGCAGGAGCAGCTCAAGGGCTTATCTGCGATTGGGATTCGGGTTCTTCTGCCCTGCCTGATATTTTCAAACATTATCAAAACATTCGACCCAGGCCTCTACAAATTCTGGCCGTTGATTGCCTTGTCGGCGGTTTTAATGGTCGGCTTCGGCTTATTTATCTCCGCGATTCTTTTTTGGCCGAACCTGAGGGAAAAAAAATATCTCCTCGCTCCTGCCGCTCTGCAGAACGGCGGATATCTCATCCTGCCGCTGGGCAAAATGCTTTATCCCAAGCAGTTCGACGAATTCGCGATGTATTGTTTTCTTTTCCTGCTGGGCTTAAGTCCCCTTCTATGGTCTTTGGGCAGATATCTCATCAGTCCCGCCGACGGCGAAAAACTGACCTGGCGTGAGCTTTTCAGTCCGCCATTTTACGCGAATATTTTTTCCGTATTGATTGTGCTGCTTGGTCTCAAGTGGATTGTTCCTTCGGTTGTATTGGATGCCACAGACCTTGTGGGCACTGCCGCCGTTCCTGTCGCGACATTTGTTCTTGGCGCAGTGCTTGGCAGTATTTCGCTCAACATAAAGGCTTATTGGGGCAATGCCATTAAAGTTTTATCCGTTCGATTGATTGCCGTGCCGCTGGCTACGATTTTTGTTTTATGGCTGATGAAAATCAGCACTACTTATCCTCTGCTTTGCAGTTTGCTTGTCTTGCAATCGTCTTCATCGCCCGCGACATCGCTCATATTGCAGGTAAAACACTACGGCGGCGAGGAAGAGGAACTTGGCTCGATTCTGTTTTTGTCGTATATCGCCTGTATTATTACAATCCCATTCTGGCTGGCAGTTTGGACAGCGATAACGGTATAAAATAGCCACTGGAGTTATTCTTCGCCGATAGCTTCGATATCCGCCAGATCCTTTTTCCGACCAACCGCCTTTTTGTTAGATATATATTCCTTTTTGCCGAGAAAATAGACCGCTGTACCGCCATAATCCCCGGCAACCTTGTTGGTTTGCGCTTTTTCCCAATCGACCCCCGTTATAGATGTCATAATATCAATACGCACCGGCGGAACACCAAGCTGGATAACATTCCCTATTCTGACGAAATCAGGCTCATTAAGATTTAAAGATTTGAAACCAAAATCGTTTAGTGCGGCAAGTACCCGCCGTGCATTTTCAGCATCTGGTTTAACCAGCAAATCTATATCGCCGGTATATCGCGGAGCCCCATGAAAGGCCAGCGCATAACTGCCGACTACAATATATTCAACCTTGTGAGCGTTGAATAACTCGAGCAGTTCTTTGAAGTCTTTTTGTATTTCCATATATTTGACTTCTTAAAAACTCAACAGCCGATAATCTTTCCTGTGGCGTTTTTTCCAGCCAGTATTGGAGATTCTGTTTAATTTCAGAAAAACTATCCATACGGTATTTAGCTACAGTTTTCTTTATCATACAATTTATTATATCCAGTCAAACCTTTTTAAGAAAGTTATTTTTAATATTTTTCCGGCCAAATCGGCACATATCGCGTCCTCGTTCTTTCGCCGAGAATCATTTTTTCCGCAACCTGACGCCATTTATTGTAATGTGCGGTCTGTTTATGCTTCTCTAAGTCGGTTTCATCGAGGTATGCTTCGACAAGAACGAATCGTGTCGGGTCGTCGGACTGCTGAAGAACATCGAAGCGTTTAACGCCCGGCTCTTTGACGCTGTTCTTCGCGTTTTCGGCGCATATCTGTTTAAATTCTTCGATATTATCCGGCTTTACCTGCATATAAACATGAACTACGAACATAATTTTATCTCCATGTATTTACTGATGAATTTCTTTTCGCATTCGGCGTATAGGGAATCGGGTCGTCTTCGCCCTGCATTTTCGGCATCTTTGGCGGCTCAACTCCTTTGATAAGGTCGTCTATTTTAATCATTTGGCCGCTGGCCATAGATTTATTTGCTGCGATGCCTGTGAGTATCGAATAAGCGCCCTGCGAGAAATCCGCTGCTCTCATAAGCGGATCGTCGGGGTCGGGCGTGCCGAAAATATCGTTGAGCATTACCATATCTCCACCGCCGTGTTCGCCTGCGCCAGTTCTGACATCGATGTTATATGGCGTTTTGAAATGCGGAAAAACTTTGATATATGTATCATCTTCAAGAAGCGAGCCCTGCACGGAACCGTCGCCGCTGATGTATGACGATTCCTGGCAGCCGTGTTCGAGTCTGCCTTTTGTGCCGTTGAATGCTATCTTATAACCTTCGTAAGGCATAAACGAATCGAGACTGTAGCTCATAATCGCGCCGCTTTTATACTGAACAACGACATTCATCGTGTCTTCGATGTCGATATCATCCCTGAAAACGCATTTGTCTCTGAAATATTTGTCGTGCTGTTCATTGTCCAGATACAATTCCTTAAGCTGTTTATATTTTGTCATATCCAGATAAAAATTGCATTTCGACGAAACCGCACAATCGCGGCATTTGTCCGAATGATTTTCAAGTCCGTATCTTTTTGCCTGTTCGGCGTTATAAAACGCTCTTGTTCCGCGGGCGAACACAAATTCCGGCAGCGAACTTAGCCACCAGTTCACAAGGTCGAAATGATGAGTCGCTTTATGGACCATCAGTCCGCCCGAGTTTGCTTTGTTACTATGCCATCTCCTGTAATAGTCGGCGCCGTGATTCGTATCGAGAAGCCAGTGGAAATCGACGCTGAGGATTTTGCCGATGATGCCGCTTGTCAAAAGTTCTTTAATTTGCGTCCTCGGCGGCGAGTAGCGGTAATTGAAAGTAACCCTAACTTTTTTGCCGCTTTGTTTAACGGAGTCGATTATTTTCCGGCACTTGACCTCGTCGATTGTCATTGGTTTTTCGGTAACAACATCGCAGCCGGCCTTTAAACTTCGGCAGATATAATCATCGTGAGTGCCGTCTTTTGTGGTAACGATAACGCAGTCCGGTTTCTGCTCGGCCAGCATCCTGTCGAAATCTTTTGCCTCGTAGCCGACAATATCCGGCAAAAATTCTTTCAATTTTTTGACTGACAGATTCAGCCTGCCGATATTGCTGTCGCATACCGCCAGAAGTTTAGAAGTCGTCTTGAATTCTTTCGTCAGCGCATCGGTGAACATATCCGAACGGGCGCCAAGTCCTACCTCTACATACTTTTTCATTTTTTCCGCTTCAAAAAATTGTTTTTGATTTATTTCAATAGATTATATAGCATAACACCGTTGCATTTAAAAATCTTTCATAAATATTATTAGGAGTAATAAAAAATGTCGTATCTTGAGAAAAAATATGGACTTAACGGCAAAACAGCAATTATAACAGGCGGCGGCGGAACGCTTTGCAGCTCTATCGCCGAAGGCTTTGCCTGTGCCGGCGCAAACATTATTCTCTGGGATATCAGGCCTGACGCGATGAAGGAAAAGGCCGATGCGATTGCAAAAATCAGCGGCGACAAAACAAAAGTCTCCTTTGTTGAAGTAAATCTGATGGAAGAAGATTCCATCGACAAGGCTCTGAAGAAATCGATAGAAATCTTTGGCTCAGTCGAGATACTTCTTAACGGCGCAGGCGGGAATCGGGGAAAAGGTCCGCTGGTCGATGTAAAGATGGAAGATTTCGATTTCGTCTTAAAGCTCAATCTTCTCGCGGGCTGTATCCTGCCGACCAAGCACATCGCAAAATACTGGATAGACCACAAAATCAAAGGCAGCGTTATAAATATCGCTTCGATGGCGGGCTTCAATCCTCTTTCAGGAATATGGGCATATTCATCAGCCAAGGCAGCCGTTATGAATCAGACTATGGGTCACGCCAAGGAACTTGCCAAATACGGCATAAGGGTCAACGCCATTGCCCCCGGCTTTTTCGTCGCAGACCAGAACAGAAAACTTCTGCTCAACGACGACGGCTCGCCGACTCAGCGAGGCAAAGACGTTCTTGCAAGAACTCCGATGGGCGGATTTGGATTGCCGGAATATTTGGCTGGCGCGACAATATTTCTCGCTTCAGAGGCCGCGCAGTTCATTACCGGCGTTACTCTGCCGATAGACGGCGGCTATTTGTGTGATAACATCTAACTGGCAGAATTTGTTCCATTGACAGCAGGTATTTCCGCCATTTGATTTTTCAAAAATGTCGTGCGATTTTCCGGCATCAGGTATTTTTCCATCCTTGCCGGATGTGCTGCGCAGTCTATCGCTTCGTCTTTGCCGATTAAACCTTTGAAAAACAATTCAGCAATGCTCGTATCCATTTCCTGCATACCGTATTTTCGCGATGTAACGATAATATTGGGTATTTCATGAATCCTGTTTTCTCTTATGCAATTTCTCACAGCCGCGTTGCACAGCAGAATCTCCACTGCGGGCACCATTCCCGGCTTGTCGATTCTTTTGAACAGCGTTTGTGAAATTACCGCCTGCAGCGTATTCGAGAGCATTGCGCGAATCTGGTTTTGCTGGCCGGCGGGATATATATCTATTATACGTTCAACTGTCTGCGATGCGTTTATGGTATGCAGTGTGCTGAACACAAGGTGTCCCGTTTCCGCGGCAGTTATTGTTGCGCTTGTCGTTTCGAGGTCTCTCATTTCGCCGACAAGTATCACTTCCGGGTCCTGCCTGAGTGCGTGCTTTAAGCCGGATGCAAAATCCGGGCAGTCCGAGCCTATTTCCCGCTGCTCTATCATCGACATATTATTTTCCAGCGCATATTCGACCGGGTCTTCGAGCGTTATTATTCTTTTTCGGCTGGTATTATTAATTAATCCTATCATAGAAGCAAGCGTTGTGCTTTTTCCGCTTCCGGTATGTCCCGTAACCAGCACCAGCCCTCTCGGCAGGTTTGCAAGTTCTGTAGCTATTTTCGGCAGGTGAAGCTGGCTTATATCCGGCACCTGGTTTGGAATCAGCCGCAGCGAAAGAGCGATTGTCTCTTTTTGATAATGCGCGTTTACTCTGAATCTATGTCCGTCATCAAGAGTTGTGGAGAAATCTAAATCGCGTTTCTTTTCAAATGTTTCGAATCTTTCCGCCCCTATCAGAGTCAACAGCATATCCGCTGCCTGTTCCGCAGTGACCGGCTCGGCTTTCATAAGTACAAGTTCAGTATTGATTCTCAGTACCGGCGGCATCCCGACATTTATATGCAAATCGCTGGCTCCCGCCTCCACAGCAGCCGCCAATAATTGTTTAATACCGCTTTTTTCGTCCGTCTTTTCAATTACTAAAGTATCACTCATAACTTTCCTTTGCTAAATATCGAATACAATATATTTATCGACCAAATTGCGGTACGACTTATATTGCCGGATTGTGAGAATTGAATATTTTTGAGTGTTTTATGGGACGATTGTCGGTATTACTCGGCTTTGAGTTTTCTTGCCATCAAATCCTCTATCGCAGCCGAAACGCTCTTGCCCTCGAACAGGATTTGATATACAGATTCCGTGATAGGCATATCGATTTTATATTTTTTTGCCAGGTCCATAACCGATTTGCAGGTAGCCGCTCCTTCGACAACGGACTGGGTCGCTTCGATAGCCTGCTTGACGGTTT
Source organism: Phycisphaerales bacterium (assembly GCA_003142595.1). GTDB lineage: Bacteria > Planctomycetota > Phycisphaerae > Sedimentisphaerales > UBA12454 > UBA12454. Next base: position 91,744 of record PLMU01000006.1, on the reverse strand, counting down.
GTCCTTTACCGATTCTTTGCCCGAAGCTTCTGTTCCGCCCTACCGGCGATATGCACGTCGTAACAAGATCTCCAAGCCCGCTAAGACCTGCAAAAGTTTGTTCCTTAGCCCCCATCGCTACTCCCAGCCTTGTAATTTCCGCAAGTCCCCTGCAAAGCAGCGCAGCTTTGGCGTTATCGCCTAATTTTGTGCCGTCGATAATTCCTGCCGCTATCGCGATAACATTTTTCATAGCTCCTGCAAGTTCGACACCGACAATATCGCTGTTTCGATAAACTCTTAAATAAGGCGCACTGAAAGTTTCCTGAACAACCCCGGCAAGTCTTTCGTCTTTCGATGCCGCAGTTGCCGTTGCCGGAAGTTTTTTCGCAATCTCTTCAGCAATCGTCGGCCCGGACAGCGCGATAACTTTTGTCTTTTCGCCCAGCACATCAATCAGCACCTGGCATGGCCGAAGCAGTGTATCGTTTTCAATCCCTTTTGTCGCCGACACTATCGGCACCGCCGGATTTACATATTTTTTAAGTCTCTGCCAGACCGGCCTCATAAATTGGCACGGCACTGCGGAAATAATCAGCTCGGCATTTGTCAAAATTTCAGAATCATCCGGCTCAAATACAAGCGAACCGGGGAGTTTATATCCCGGCAGGAATTTGAAATTTTCTTTTTTTTCTTTGATTTGCGAAAGTTGTTTAGCGTCATAGCCCCACATCCTGACGGCCAGTCCTTTTTCGCAAAGCAGCATCGAACAAACGCTGCCCATCGCCCCATCGCCAATTATGGATATATTCTTCATAATCGGTATTTAAACAGAGTTATAGGTTTTTTTCAATTGAATTATTAATCGGTGATTGTTTCGATTTTAATCGGCTTGAATCTCTGCAATTCTGAAAGCTGTCTTTTTCCCAGGCTCACTTCCATAATAACCGAACTGTCGATATATTCCTGTTTGATGACATTTGAATTTGATTTGAGATAGTTTTGAATTTTACCATCGCCTGCGCTTGCCGTTACTCTCAGCAGCAGCATTCCGCCGGTATAAATCTCGATTACTTTTTCTTTCAGCATATCAAGATTCATTCCTGTTTTTGCTGATATGCATATCGCATCGGGATAAATCGTCTGCAATAATTCGAAATGTGCCCTGCTTCTGACGATATCTGCCTTATTAAGCAGGACTATCGTTTGTTTATCGCCGCATTTTATATCTGCCAGCACTTTTTTCGCGTTCTCGGCCTGGTTCTGCGCATCGGCACTCGAAACATCGACAACGTGCAGCAGTAAATCAGCGGTAATCGCCTCTTCGAGTGTCGCCTTAAACGATGCGACAAGCTGATGCGGCAAATTCTTTACAAACCCGACCGTATCGCTGATTAGCGCCTTCCTGCCTCCGTCGAGCGTCCATTGCCTTGTCCGCGTATCCAGCGTCGCAAAAAGCCTGTCGGCAACATAAACGTCGGCATCAGTAAGAGCGTTCATCAGCGTGCTTTTGCCCGCGTTTGTATATCCCACAAGGCAGATTTTAAACTGTCCTCTTCTTCCCTCAATTTCTCTTACGATACGCTTGTCAATATCCTCGATTTCTCTTTTAAGTTCGGTGATTCGTTTGCCTACAAGCCTTCTATCGATTTCAAGCTGTTTTTCACCTGTTCCGCGTGTGCCGATAGCTCCGACCGCTCCAGCGCTGGGCCCGCCGGCCGCGCCGGTTACGGTATCAAGGTGCGACCACATTCGAGTCAGTCTCGGATATGTATATTCAAGCTGCGCAAGTTCCACCTGAAGCTTTGCCTGTTTGGTTTGTGCCCTGCTGGCGAAAATATAGAGTATCAACTCTCCCCGGTCGACGACTTTAACTTCCATAAGTTCTTCAAGTACTCTTATCTGTCCAGGCGAAAGGTCATTATCGAATATGACGACATCGGCTTTCTGTTTCTTTACCCGCTGCTTTATCATTTCGACTTTGCCTTTGCCGATATACGTCGATGGATTTATGTGTGTTATTTGCTGCTGAACCCTGTCAACTATTATAGCTCCGGCACTTTCCGTAAGTGCGATTAATTCCGCCAGTTCATCGTCGTTTTCCGCTTCCCCTTTTAAAATTGCTCCGACAAGTATCGCTCTTTCTCTTGATACCGCTATATTTTCACGAAATTTTTCCACTTATCTTTTAAACTCCTTAAATCTACATTTATTAATACTTTATTATATATCATACGGAATTAAATACAATGCGGTTTAAATTATTCGCTCTGTTTTGCTGCTCGCGGCCCCCTGCCGCAAGTATCTACTTTTTTATACTTGACAGTTTCCGCCGCTATCCCTAAAATCCCTATTCCGAAAATTACAGTAATGGCGGGATAAAACCCTGTACCTGTAAATTGCCGTAACGGCACATAAACACTTGAGATAATGAGATATTTTTCTCAATAATATAAATCTTTATTTTTAAGGAGTTTTTAGATGGCGACAAAGATTGCAATAAATGGTTTCGGCCGAATCGGACGTCTTGTTTTCCGTGCTCTTGTTGAGCAGGGTCTGCTTGGCTCAAAGTTCGATGTCGTAGCGGTCGGTGATATCGTCGGGGCAGACAACCTAGCATACCTGCTGAAATATGATTCGATACAAGGCAAATTCAAAGGCACAGTTGGCTTTAAGAAATCTGCGCCGGATAAGGCCGACAACGATATTCTGGTCGTCAACGGCAAGGATATTTTAGTCGTAAGCGCAAAGACTCCTGCCGAGCTGCCATGGGCCAAGCTTGGCGTAGAAATAGTAATCGAATCGACCGGTTTGTTCACAGACGCAGAGAAGTCAAAGGGACATCTTGCGGCCGGCGCAAAGAAAGTTATCATTACCGCCCCGGCGAAGAACGAAGACATCACTGTCGTGATGGGCGTTAATGACGATAAGTATGACGCCGCAAAGCACAACATCGTATCGAACGCTTCATGCACGACAAACTGTCTTGCTCCTGTCGTTCACGTTATTATCAAGGAAGGCTTCGGTTTCGCCGAAGGTCTTATGACGACAATTCACGCTTATACCGCGACACAGAAGACAGTTGACGGCCCATCCAAGAAAGACTGGAAAGGCGGCCGAACAGCGGCTCAAAATGTTATTCCGTCATCTACAGGCGCAGCAAAAGCGGTAGGCCTGGTTCTGCCGGAAGTAAAAGGCAAGCTGACAGGTATGGCTTTTCGCGTTCCTGTCCCGACAGTTTCAGTCGTTGACCTGACATTCAAAACAGTTAAGGAAACTTCACTGGCTGAAATCAAGGCCGCGTTGAAGAAAGCAAGCGAGACATATCTTAAAGGCATTCTCGGCTATACGGAAGATGAAGTCGTTTCGAGCGATTTCATTCACGATGAACGTTCTTCGATATTCGATGCCGGCTCTTCGATTGAATTGAATAAGAATTTCTTCAAGCTCGTAAGCTGGTATGACAATGAGTGGGGCTATTCGAACCGGACAATCGACCTGCTCAAGAAAATGGCCAAATAAACGCTGATAAGCAAACAGTCAAAGGCGAGTCAGCATTATTGGCTCGCCTTATTTTTTAATTATAACCCTATAACGGAGGGAACCAAAATGGCAAAGAAAACAGTTGCTGATATTGATGTAAAAGGCAAAAAGGTCCTGATGCGGGTCGATTTCAACGTTCCGCTTGACGCAAATCAGAATATCACAAGCGATTCGAGAATCGTCGCTGCCCTGCCGACCATAAAGAATATTCTCGATAAAGGCGGCTCGGTTATCCTGATGAGCCATCTGGGCAGACCTGACGGCGAAAAAAAAATGGAATTCTCAATGGCACCGGTTGCTAAGAAACTTGGCGAACTGCTGGGCAAAAATGTTATTTTCGCAAACGACTGCATCGGCGATGATGTAAAGAAAAAGGCAGCAGGCTTAAAGCCGGGAGATGTAATGCTGCTCGAAAACGTGCGCTTCTACAAAGCAGAAGAAATAAAAGATAAAAACGCAAAAGAAGACCCCGCTCTGCGAAAGGCAAAAGACGACTTCGCAAAACAAATAGCCGAATTAGGCGATGTTTATGTAGATGACGCCTTCGGAACAGCTCACCGCGACAACGCCTCGATGTATACTGTGCCTGATATGATGAAAGGCAAAGACCGCGTTATCGGATTTTTGGTCGAGAAAGAGCTTAAATTCCTCGATGACGCTCTTAATAACCCCAAGAAACCATTCGTCGCAATCCTCGGCGGCGCTAAAGTTTCCGATAAACTGAAAGTCATCGAAAACCTTATGAAAAAAGTCGATAAAATCATCATCGGCGGCGCAATGGCTTACACTTTCTTTAAGGCCAAAGGCCTTTCAGTCGGCAAAAGTCTTTGCGAAAACGAATTCGTCGATAAGGCAAAAGAATTAATGGCAACAGCCCAAAAAGGCGGCTGCGAATTAGTCCTGCCTATCGATACCGTCATTTCTCAGGAGATAAAAGCCGGTGCGGCAAATAAAGTCGTCGCAGGAAATATTCCCGACGACTGGCAAGGCGTTGATATCGGCCCGGAGAGTATCAAGCTTTTCGTTCAGAAACTTCAAGGCGCAAAAACAGTCGTATGGAATGGCCCGATGGGCGTATTCGAGATTCCGCCTTTCGATATCGGCACAAAGGCAGTTGCCGACGCAGTTGCAAAGGCGACAGATGCCGGAGCAATCAGCGTTATCGGCGGCGGCGACAGCGCAAGCGCGATTAAGAAAATGGGACTTTCAAAGCGAGTTTCTCACGTCTCGACCGGCGGCGGAGCAAGCCTTGAGTTTATGGAAGGCAAGAAATTTAAGTGTTTGGAAATTTTGGATGAGAAGTAAATTAATATCAGAGCCCTAAGCGTAAGCGCAGGGTAATAAAAATCAAAGGCCGCTGTTTTTCAGCGGCCCTTTTTTTTCTGGCAATAACCTCCATTATATTTTAAGATGTTCCGGATAGGTTTTCTGTTAGGGATTATATGCAAAATGACTTATGGCTTATCGGCGGTCTGGGAACCATTATGGGTCTGGTTCTGCTGATGCCCTTTTTGTCAAAAAGAGTAGAAGAAGACCTCGAAGCGTTCCTGCTGATAATGGGCGTTTTATCTGTAAGCGTTTCAAAACTGTGGTCGTGGCATTTATTGCACGAAGCGGTATTAGACCCGATTAAAATTACGCTTGCGGTTCTGATTGCCGGCTTTCTGTTTCGCCTGGTTCGGCCGAAACTGCATAATTGGACATCGGCGATAGCGAAGCGGTTCGGGTATGGAACGCTGATGTTTCTGATAGTCGTTGTGCTGGGACTTCTCTCCAGCGTTATCACAGCCATCATCGCGGCTTTGGTTCTCGTCGAAATTGTCAGCGCAATGAAGCTCCACAGAAAAACCGAAGTCAGAATTGTAATTATCGCCTGTTTCGCTATCGGCCTTGGCGCAGTTCTTACCCCGCTGGGCGAACCACTTGCGACGATTGCAATCGCCAAACTCAAAGGCCCGCCGCACAACGCCGATTTCTTCTTCCTGTTCAGGATGCTGGCAGTATGGGTAATTCCGCCGGTTTTCGCACTTGGAATCCTCGCGACATTTTTGGAGAAAAAAGTTATCAGAGGAACGGAGTTAAAAGAAGACAAACCCGAAAATCTTAAAGACATCTTTGTCCGAACTTTCAAAGTTTATATTTTTGTATTCGCACTTGTTCTTCTCGGCACAGGTTTTACTCCGCTGGTGGAACGTTATCTGGTCAACGCCTCGCCAAAGGCTCTTTTCTGGGTCAATATCATTTCCGCGATATTGGATAACGCAACGCTTACCGCTGCCGAAATATCCCCCAATATGCCTGCCGCTACAATCCAGTGTATTCTGATGGGTCTTTTAATCGCAGGCGGTATGCTCATCCCCGGCAACATTCCAAATATCATCTGCGCAAACAAGCTATCCATAAAAAGCAAAGAGTGGGCCATTTTCGGCGCCCCGCTCGGCTTGGCCATAATGGTCGTATTTTTTATAATTATCCTCTTTGTCCTTTAAGGAAAAATCATTATAATTTGAAAATTATGATTGGAAAACTGCCAAAAACCGGAACAATTGAGATTGCCCCTTCGATATTAAGCGCGGACTTCGCCAAACTTGCCGACGAAATCGCGCAGGTCGAAAAAGCGGGCCTAAAAATGGTTCATCTCGACGTTATGGACGGCCATTTTGTGCCCAATATAACCTTCGGCCCCCCTGTCATCGCCAATCTCCGAAAATATTCGACCCTCTTTTTCGACAGCCATTTGATGATAACCGAACCTGCCAGATACGCTGACGCCTTTATTAAGGCAGGCGTTGACAATATTACTTTCCATATCGAAGTTGAGCCGGACCCCAAAGGCCTTATTAATAAACTCCACGACTCCGGCATATCCGCTGGTCTCTGTCTTAATCCTGAAACGCCAATCTCGAAAATCGAAAAATACGCGCACTTAGCCGATATGATTTTGATTATGACAGTTCATCCCGGCTTTGGCGGCCAGAGTTTCATTCAGGAAGCCACAGACAAGATAAAACCAATTCGCCAGCTCGTCGGCCCGAATATCAGGATTGAAGTCGATGGCGGAATCGACCCCAAAACCGCACCGATTGTTACCGCCCTTGGCGCAGACACCCTTGTTGCGGGTAATGCCATATTCGGCAAACCAAACCGCCAACAGGCGATTGATGATATTCGCAACGCTTGCGTAAAATAATGCTTAACCCCAATGAGGGATCAATATTATGACGGAAAACAATAAAATCAATTCTGCTGGTTTTTCACGAATTCAGCAAGTGTTTAACGAGACTTTTGGAATTGGCCCCGCAGCATCGCTAATTGCCATAATTTTTATGGGTCTCGTTATAATCATTGCCGTGTTCTGGTTTTTTCGTTCAGCTCCGCCAAAGACTATTATCTTTTCCAGTGGCGATGACGGAACCAGCTTTCAAAGATATGCTGAAAAGTATGCCGCGATACTCGCACGCAATGGTATTCAGCTAAAGATACTGAAGTCCGAAGGATCGTTGGAAAATCTCGAAAGGCTGAACAATCCTTCATTTAAGGTTGATGTCGGTTTTGTACAAACAGGAGTGGCCAAAGGACAAAATATCAGCAAATTGATATCACTGGGAAGCATTGCTTACGAGCCGTTGCTTATATTCTACCGCAGTGAGAAACCTCTTGATTTGCTCTCTCAATTTGCGGGCAAAAAATTAGCCATCGGTGAAAAAGGCACGGGAACTCAAGTGCTCGCATTAGAACTTTTGGCCCTGAATGGCATTAAGCCCGACGGTTCGACGACTCTCCTCGAAATAGACGATGAAGAGGCAGAAGCTGCTCTGCTTGCGGGAAAAATTGACGCAGCTTTTATGATGAGCGATTCGGCATCATCAAAGACCGTGCATGTATTGCTGCACAAACCAGGAATAAGACTTTTTGATTTTTCTCAGGCCGATGCTTATATCCGCCACATAACTTACTTACACAAAACAGTGTTACCTAAGGGATCTATAGATTTCGGGGAAAATATTCCCGACCATGATATAAGTCTGGTCAGCCCGACTGTTGAACTTATTGCTCGAGCCAATCTCCATCCAGCGCTCTCCGACCTGTTACTCGAAGCGGCAACTGAAGTCCATTCGCGCGCAGGATTAATTCAAAGTCGCGGCGAATTTCCTGCTGCGATCGAGCATGAATATCACATCAGCCCGGATGCCGCACGATTCTATAAATCAGGCAAAAGTTTTCTCTACCGGTATATGCCCTTCTGGCTGGCCAGTTTGCTTAACCGTACTTTAATTGTTTTTGTGCCGATGATTTTGGTTTTAATACCGGCAATGCGCAGCATCCCGGCCATCTATCGCTGGCGAATGCGTTTGCGTATCTTCCGCCGGTATCGGGCATTAATGGTTCTCGAAAAAGATATGGCCGCCGAGACGGTCAATAGAGAAGAATTGCTGCAGCGGCTCGAAAATATTGAAAATGCCGTGAACAAAATGAAAGTCCCGGCGTTTTTAGCCGACCAATTTTATGGATTACGCGGCGACATTAATTTTGTCCGCCAAAAGCTGACAAATGTCCGTTCAAACAAAGTATAAGCTGTATATAAAAAATCCATAAGCTCCCAATTTCATATTGGGGGTTCGTCGTTTATCATTCACAACGCAATTATAGGTGAAAGATGATTATAATAATAACCACATTTCTCGGCCTGACGGCAGTTCTACTAATGGCGTTTATCAACTTTGATAGACTTGTGAAAATTGAATATAAAAACCATAAAGAGGAATGGATCAGGGATGGCAAACCCAGAGGTTTCTATTGGCGGCCTCCCGAACTCGCTTGGTTCGCTATCTCTAGCTCACTCGCCATGCACAATCTTACACTAAAGTGGCTTTTCAAGACGCCGCAATGGACAGCAAATGACTTAGAGGCTAAAGAATGTTTGAGGAAATTACGACAGTACGTCTTCCTCTTTTATGGCGGCCTGATTGTTTGGTTATTTATTGTCATACTAATTGTAAATTTAATGCCGGCACAGTAAAATTGGCAGAAATCTCGTTTATTCTTTTGAAATCTCAAATCTCAAATTTCAAATCCGTCTCCTCTACAACCTTTTTTGGGGGGACCGCTTTCACAACTCTTCCCACTCGCCTAAATCTTCTGGAATTCCTAAGGTTTCAGTGTCGATCCCTGAAGAAATAGAAAATGTGTGCCCCCCTGCTAAATCCTCCGCGGCTTGCCAATCTTTTGCGTAACTACCGAGACTTTCATCATCGAATATAGGATGAAAGCGGCCATTCTGTTCTCCAATGTAAAAAGGACCTATTCTGGTATGAAAAACATATAATAATTTCATATAAATTCTCCGTGAGAATAAATTAGGAACAGCTACCTATTTTTGATTTTTGCATTTTAATAACTGATAACTGATAACTAAATAACCGCTAAAAGGCTTTTATACTAAATTAATCTTCAGAAGAGTAAGCAGGAAGATCTAATTCATCTATGATAACTGAAATATTTGATTCTTCCCATGCTTCTGCTGTTATTATATGCTTGTCCTTGTCTACAATTACCGCAAGTCCTTCAATTGAACGATGAGAAAATCTAATTCCTTCAGGCCAATGACTCGCTCTTGCATACAAGGTTAGCATGTCTGCTGCAACCTTATCAAATTTTTCTTTAGTTATATAAATTGCATCTTTATCTTTTGCTGAGTGGTCTGCAAAAGACGAAACTTTCCATGTTTTCGTATATAATTGACGGCCATGATCCATGAATAAAACTCCCGCTTTAGCGGTTCCTCAACTTTTCACTTTTAACTTTAAACTTTTCACTTTATTAATCATACTCCTTCTTTCTCCCTTACTCACTAAAAAAACAGTAGCAAAAACATATCTTTTTTATCTGCGAAATCTGCGTCAAAAATACCCTCGATTTTCTCAATATTTCTGTTATAATTCCTCTTTCTTTACAAAACTATGATAAAAACAATGGCAAAAAAAGCAAAAGCAAGCTGGGATGGATTCAGTTTAAAGCCGCGGCGTCAAATGCCTGAAGGCCTATGGATTAAGTGTCCCGGCTGTGAGAAACTCCTTTTCAAGAAAGCAGTTACGGACAATCAGGATATCTGTCCTGAATGCAATTATCATTTTCGAATTGGCGCCGCTGACAGAATCAAATATCTCGTTGATGAAGGTTCTTTCGAGCAGTATTTGACGCAAATGGTTACCACAGACCCACTTAACTTCCACTTCCGTGGCACGACATATAAGGAGCGTGCAAAAGCCTCTGAAAAGGTCTCTGCGGGCAAAGAGGCGATACTTGTCGGCAAGGCTTTTATAAAAGGTCGGCCGGTAATGCTTGCCGTTATGGACTTTAACTATCTTGGCGGTTCGATGGGCGCGGTTGTCGGCGAAAAATTATGCGTGGCCATCGAAAAAGCCATAGTAGAGTCGCTGCCTCTTGTAGTTGTTAGTTCGACAGGCGGAGCAAGGATGCACGAAGGCGTTGTTTCGCTGGCCCAGATGGCAAAGACCAGCGCAGCATTGGCAAAATTAGACGACCATGGCGGGCTTTTTATATCGGTTTTAACCGACCCGACGACCGGCGGCGTAACGGCAAGTTTCGCGATGCTGGGCGACGTTATAATTGCTGAGCCGGGTGCGCTGATAGGTTTTGCCGGGGCGAGAACGATTTACGAGACGATTAAAGTTGAGTTGCCGAAGGGTTTTCAAAGGGCAGAATTCCTGCTTGAGCATGGTTTTGTCGATATGATTGTGCACCGCAAGGAGTTAAGAAGCGAAATAGCACGATTAATAGATTACTGCGGTAAAAACCAGACTTAGCGAAACTGGCAAAAAAGCTAAAAAACCTCAAAAAATCATCATTTGCAATCCATAATTTTCCGCGTATAATCCTTAAATTATGGGTTATTTTCGCGAAAATATTGAAAAAATGGCCGGTTACGAGCCGGGCTTTCAGCCATCCGAAATTGACGTTATTAAGCTCAATACCAATGAAAATCCATATCCGCCAAGCCCGAAAGTAATTGAGGCAATAAAAAACATCACGCCTGAGCAGTTGCGCAAATATCCGCAGCCTAGGGGCGACACATTCAGGCAGGCGGCAGCGAAAATTTTCAAAGTTGAGCCGGAAAATATTATCTGCGCCAACGGCGGCGACGATTTATTGAATCTTGCGATAAGAGCATTTTGCGACGAAAAGCGTTCCGTCGCTTATCCGACTCCGACATATTCGCTTTATCCGGAGCTTGCGAAAATCGCCGACTGCCCTGTCATAGAAATTCCATTCGATGAAGAATTTAATCTGCCGGCGAAACTCGCAACAACGGGCGCAGCATTGACAATCGTCTGCAATCCCAACGCGCCGAGCGGAACATTTATACCTAAAGAAGAACTGCGTCAGCTTGCGGGAGAAATAAAAGGTGTTCTTCTTATCGACGAGGCTTATGTCGATTTTGCAGAAGATAATTGTCTTGAGCTTGCCAAAAGTCTGCCGAATGTAATTATCCTCCGCTCGATGAGCAAAGGTTATTCGCTTGCGGGGATGAGGTTCGGATTCGGAATCGCAAATGAAGATTTGATTAAAGGCCTGATGAAAGTCAAGGATTCGTATAATGTCGATACAGTCTCGATTGCGGCAGCGACCGCTGCGATAGAAGACAGGCAGTATTTCAAAAATAATGTTCAAAAAGTTAAATTAGACAGAAAAATTCTGATAGAACAACTCCTCGGCCTCGGATTTACTGTGCTGGCGAGCCAGTCTAATTTTCTGTTCGCCAAACCTCCAAAAATCAGGGCTATCGATGTCTATGAAAAACTTAAGAATATAAATATCTATGTCCGATATTGGGCATATCCGGATATTAAAGATAAATTGAGAATTTCCGTTGGAACAAGCGAACAAAATGAAAAACTTATTAACGCGATAAAGGAAATAATCGCTGAGGGATGAAAAATGGCTGACAGGAAGGCGAAAATTACAAGAAAGACCAAAGAAACGGATATCCTGGTTCAAATCAACCTCGACGGCGAGGGTAAATATGAAATCGACAGCGGCATAGGATTTCTAGACCATATGCTCAGTCATCTGAGCAAGCACAGCAAAATAGATTTGGTGCTCAAGGCCAAAGGCGACCTCGAAGTTGACCAGCATCACACGGTCGAAGATGTCGCGATTTGCCTTGGCCAGGCGATTTGCGAAGCATTGGGCGACAAAAAAGGCATTGCCCGCTACGGCAACTCTGCTGTGCCGATGGAAGATGCGCTGGCGAATGTCGCGCTCGATTTGTCCGGCAGGCCATTTTGCGTTTACGACGTTAAATACAGAACGGAAAAAATCGGCGATTTCGACGTCGAGTGCGTTGAAGAATTATTGAGAAGTTTTGCCAACAACGGCAAATTCAACCTGCACATAACCGTGCCGCACGGTACTAACAGCCATCACATCGCAGAAGCGATATTCAAAGCCGTCGGACAGGCACTTGCGCAGGCTGTTAAACTTACCGGCGGAGATATCCCAAGCACAAAGGGCTCGCTGTGAGTGATTTAAATTACGAATACAGAACGGGCATCGGTACCGATATTCATCGGCTCGTCGAAGGCAGGCCGCTGAAGCTGGGCGGGATTCTTGTGCCTTTTGAAAAAGGACTGCTTGCTCACAGCGACGGCGATGTCGCCCTGCACGCCATTATAGACGCCATTATCGGCGCGGCTGGATTTGGCGATATTGGAATGATTTTTCCCGACAGCGACCCGCAGTTCAAAGATATCGACAGCAAAGAACTTGTCCTGAAAACCAGAGATTTCATCGCGAGTAAAAACTGGGAAGTGGTAAATATCGATATCACAATCGCCGCTGAAGAGCCGAAATTGGGGCCGTATAAAATGCAGATGAAAAGATGCATCGCCGATCTTATGGGAATCGATTTTCTCAACGTCAATGTAAAAGCAAAAACAAACGAGGGACTGGGCGAAATAGGCACAGGTTTAGCAATGTCGGCCATAGCGACTGTCCTATTAAGAAGAAGAATCAAAAGAAGTTTATGAAATTATATAATACATTAACAAGAAAAATTGAAAAATTCAAACCATTGCAGCAAGGCAAAGTCGGGATGTATAGCTGCGGGCCGACGGTATATTCGCATCCGCATATAGGAAATTTCAGAAGCTTTCTCGTGGCTGATTTATTAAAGCGATTTCTCGAATTCAAAGGCATCAAAGTAACTCATATTATGAATATTACCGACGTCGGTCATCTGGTCGATGACGCTGATGAAGGAGCAGATAAACTCGAAGAGGCGGCGAAAAAACAGAAAAAAGACCCGCTGGAAATCGCAAAAGTCTATACCGATTCTTTTTTGCAGGCAAGTAAGCTTTTAAATATAAAGCCGCCGGACAAATACCCCAAGGCAACTGAGCATATCAAAGAAATGATTGATATGATTAAGATTCTTATCGATAAAGGCTACGCTTACGTTGTCGGCAATAATGTTTATTACGATGTTACCAAATTTGCTAATTATGGTCAGCTTTCCGGCAATACGCTGGACGATTTAAACGCCGGTGCGAGAATTGAAATTAACGAAGAAAAGAAACATCCGCAGGATTTCGCACTTTGGAAGCACGACCCCAAACATCTTCAGCAATGGGACAGCCCGTGGGGCAAGGGATTTCCCGGCTGGCATATCGAATGCTCGGCAATGAGCTCGAAATATCTCGGAGCCGAATTTGATATCCATACCGGCGGCGAAGACAATATATTCCCGCATCACGAATGTGAAATCGCGCAGTCAGAAGCGGCAAGCGGCAAAAAATTTGTTCACTACTGGCTGCATACGCGATTTTTACTGTTCGATGGCGAAAAAATGTCTAAATCGAAGGGCAATCTCTATACAATTCAGGAACTTATCGAAAAGGGTTTCAAGAAAAACGCTATACGTTATTCGCTTATCTCTTCGCATTACAGGCAAAACTATAATTTTACCTTCGATGGCCTAAAGGCCGCCGAGCAGGCAATAGATAAAATTCAGCAATGTGTTATCCGGCTTGAAGATATACGCAAAACCGCCAAACAAGGCAAAATAAGCGAGCAGGTGCAGAAACTTTTTTCCGATTGTCTGGCGGAATTCGATAATGCCCTGTCCGACGATTTGAATATCTCAAAAGCTTTGGCGGTCTGCTTTGATTTCATACGAGAAGCAAATAAAAGTGATATGAATTCGGCTGAGGCTTCTGCCCTGCTCGATACCATTAGCAAAATCGATTCGGTGCTCGGCGTTTTAGAAGCCGCCGATACAGAAGTGCCGGAAAATATAAAAGAGCTTGCCGAGAAAAGAAAAGCGGCAAAGCTTAATAAGGATTGGAAAGCGGCCGATGCCGTCAGGGCTGAAATTCTGGCACAGGGCTGGACGGTTGAAGATACTCCCGGCGGCGGATACAGAGTTAAACGCGCGGGAGAAGTGTAATGAAAATTCTCGGCATTGACCCGGGTTTGCAGGTTTGCGGTTATGCCGTTGTCGAAGCCGACAGGAATCGAATTAAACTTCTCGAGGCGGGCGTATGCCGAACCAGCGCCAGGACATCTATGGAAAAAAGGCTGGTTCAGATAGCCGATGACATAAACTCGCTGCTGGATAAATTCAAACCGGCTTGTATGGCGGTTGAGGATTTGTATTCGCATTACGCCCATCCGAAAACCGCAATCTTGATGGGACACGCAAGAGGTGTTATACTTGCCTCGGCCTGTAAGTACGGCACAGACGTAAAAAGCTATGCTGCGACAAGAATTAAAAAGTCTTTAACAGGCAATGGCAGAGCCTCGAAGCTGCAGGTGCAAAGGAGCATAACAAGCCTGCTGGGCCTTGCGAAAATGCCTGAGCCTGCCGATGTGGCCGATGCGATTGCAGTTGCGCTTTGTTGCGCAAATAGAATTTAAAATGGATTCCCGCTTTCGCGGGAATGAGAAAATTATGATAGCACAAATAGAAGGAAAACTTGTTAGTTTAAACAGCGACTCGGCTCTTGTCCGGATTGGACAAGTTTGCTATGAGATACTTTTGCCCGGTTATCTTGCGTCCCTGCTGGCCGGCCGAATCGGTCAGGACATTACGCTCTGCACGATGGAATATTATGAAGGCAGTATGGCAGGCGGAAATCTAATTCCGCAAATGGTGGGATTTGTAAGCGCCGGCGAAAAGGATTTTTTCAAACGATACACCAGCGTAAAAGGTATCGGCATAAAAAAAGGTCTCAAGTCGCTTGCCCTGCCGATTGCGACAGTAGCGGCAGCAATTGAAAGTGCCGACGAAAAAACACTCATTTCCCTGCCGGGTATCGGCAATAGACTCGCTCAGCATATTATCGCAGAACTCAAAGGCAAACTTACAACTTTCGCCGTCGGCGCCGAACCGTCAAGAGCGAAAGAAGAAACAACATTTGTGGGCTACCAGATTGAGGCTCTTGAAATTCTTATCGCCTGGGGCGAAAAACGGAATGAGGCAGCCGAACTTATTAATCTGGCGTGCAGAAAACATCCGAATATAAAATCCGCTGAAGAACTCGTTCCGCTGGTTTATAGGATTAAACAAGGGATTGAGGTATAAAGGATGGCAATAGATAGGGTTTTAGACTCTGATTCGATGAACGAGCAGGAAGAGAATTTCAACGCTTCGCTGCGGCCGACTACTTTCGCCGAGTGCGTCGGACAGCAAAGCGTAAAAGAAAAACTTTCCATCGCCATTGAAGCCGCCAAAAAAAGAAACGAACCTTTGGAGCATATTTTGTTTTATGGTCCGCCGGGCCTTGGAAAAACGACCCTTGCTCACGTCATTGCCAACGAAATGGGTTCGAGAATTAAAACTACTTCAGGCCCCGCACTTGTCAAACAAGGCGACGTAATGGGCCTTCTTAGCAATGTAAATACCGGCGACATTCTTTTCATCGATGAAATTCACCGACTCAGCACGCCTGTCGAAGAATTTATTTATCCTGCGATGGAGGATTTCCGCGTCGATTTCACGGTCGATAGCGGCATGCACGCCAAAACGATAAACTTTCCATTGAAGCGGTTTACACTTATCGGCGCGACGACACGGGCCGGTTTGCTCAGCGCACCACTTCGGGGAAGGTTCGGAATGCTGTATCATCTGGAGTTTTACAACAATAATGAGCTTGCTCAAATACTTGTCCGCTCGGCGAAGCTGCTTAATCTGGCCTGTCAGGACGGCACGCTCGAACTTATCGCCTCGCGAAGCAGAGGCACGCCTCGAATCGCGAACAGGCTCTTAAAAAGGGTTCGCGATTATGCGCAGGTGAAAGGCAAAGGAAAATTGACCACAGATATAGTCGCAAGCGCATTAAAAATGGAACAGATTGACGAGCTTGGCCTTGATGAGCTTGACAGGTCGTTTTTGAGGTCGCTGGCAAATGTCTATAACGGCGGGCCGGCGGGCATTGAGGCGCTTGCCGCAACGCTTGGCGAGGAAAAAGATACTCTTGAAGACGTTGTCGAGCCTTATTTATTGCAGATAGGTTTTGTCCGCAGAACAAATCGGGGAAGGGAAATCACAGAACAGGCTTGCAATCATCTCGGCATTAAGCTAAAAACTAAAAAACAACAGGATGGCGCAGATTTATTTTAGGAGTGCAGGCCTTATCATAGTTCAGGAATTACTTTTTAAAAGGATTGAAAATGAAAAAAACCGCTTTACTGACAATTTTATTATCTGTTTTATTAATGTTAGCCGCAGCAGGCTGTCAGCAGTCCGCGAAAAAAGGCAGCGCCGGTTCCCTGCAGCAAAATGAGGAAATGGTTAATATTTATTATCTTGCCGGAAAAGTCGGCATGTCTATGTCGGAGGTAACCGATGATAAAATTACCTTCAACGACACATACAATACAGTAACAATTTTGCCGAAGCAGAATCAGGTTTATGTCAACAATAACTATCTTAGTGCGCTGGGAAAAACCAAAAAAGTTGACGACCTCCTTCAGGTTCGTGCCTCTATAGAAGATGAGATAAAAAGCAAACTTTCAAAACCAGTCGCAGAAAAACCGGCTGTAGAGGCTGCACCGCTTGCCCCTCAACAGCAGCCGACAAAGAGTCCCTGGGAGCTTACCGGCAAAACTATAGTTATTGACGCAGGTCACGGCGGTAAAGACCCCGGCACAACCAGTGCTAAAGGATTTCAGGAAAAAGACATCAATTTAGATGTCGCTCAACAGATTGCGCAAATATTACGCGATAAAGGCCACAGGGTTATAATGACTCGCAACAGCGACGAATTTATCGAGCTTGAAGAGCGAGCCGCCGTTGCGAATCGTGCAAAAGCCGATGTTTTTGTGAGCATTCACGCTGACTCATCGGCCAAGAGCAACCTTACCGGCTTTACCATTTATGTTGGACGTTCAGGTTCATGGTCTTCGTCGAAACTTGCCGACGCAATAGATAATCGAATGGCACAAACCAGCATAAGCAGCAACGGCATAAAAAAAGCCGACTATCGTGTCCTTACGCACACAAGATGTCCCGCTGTTTTGGTTGAAATCGGATACCTTTCAAATTACTGGGAGGCAAAGCAGCTCAAAAACTTCGATATGCAAAAACGTCTGGCCCAGGCTGTAGCCGAAGGCATAACAGACTATCTGAAACATAAATAAATAAAATATGAATCTTTATCCTTTAAAATTCAAACCCATTTATAAGGAACTTATCTGGGGCGGAAATAAGCTTCGAACTATCCTCGGCAAAGACTGTCCAGCCGATAAAAAAATCGGCGAAAGCTGGGAGCTTGCCGATTTGCCGAACGATAAATCCATAATAATAAACGGTGAATTTACCGGACAAACTATTTCAGATGTTCTGCGAAAATATCCGCAGCAGATAACCGGCAAAAAAAATTACCAACCGCCTTTCGGATTGCTTATTAAATTCATCGATGCCGCCGACGATTTAAGTGTTCAGGTTCATCCTGACGCTCAAACGATAAAAAAACTCAAAACCGACTCTCCAAAAACCGAATGCTGGTATATAATAAACGCCGAACCTAACTCTTTCATTTACAAAGGTTTAAAACCAGGCATAACAAGAAAACAATTTGAACAATCCATAAAAAACGGCACTTGCGCCGACCTTCTAAATAAAGTCCCTGTAAAAATAGGCCAGTGCCATCTCCTGCCGGCAGGAACCGTTCACGCCATCGGCGCAGGAATTTTAATTACGGAAATTCAGACGCCATCCGAGACCACATTCAGGGTTTTCGATTATAACAGGCTTCAAAACGGCAAACCCCGTCAGCTTCACATCGCCCAGGCTCTTGAAAGCATTCATTTCGACCAGAACCCTGACGAGCTTACCATAAAAACCTCCGGCCGGCTTGTCGATACTGAATATTTTAAGGTCGATAAATTTTCTCAGCAATCCGACACAACAAATCATATCACCGCAGGCATAATGAAAGTTATTATAATCATCGAAGGCAGCGGACAGATAATTTCGAATAATGCCGAGCCTGTCAGTTTTGCCAAAGGCCAAACAATTCTGTTGTCTGCGGAATTTCAGGGCGATATGGAATTTGCCGAGAAAACCGAATACCTGCTTACCACATTATAATTGCCAACTTTTATTGACATTCCAGGCAAATACCAATAAAATACCTTTATGCTGAAACCTGAAGAAAATCCCCCGATAATCTGGCCTGCAGGCGCAAGTCTTAAAGACTTCCAGGGAACCTGGTGGGTCGCGCACACCAAAAGCAGAAATGAAAAAGCTCTTGCCTGGCAGATGCAGAAGAAAAACATAAGTTATTTTTTACCCCTGACCGAAAAAGTTTACAAAAAAAGCCGCAGGGTAATGCGTTCTATGCTGCCTTTGTTCAGCGGATATGTTTTTTTCTGCGGCAGCGAAGAGGACAGGCTCGATGTGCTGAAAACTAACCGTGTTGCAAGCCTTCTTGAGGTAAAAAACCAGCAGCATTTAATTGATGAACTTCTGCCGATGGAAAGAGCCCTCCAAAGCGGTGCAGTTCTGGCCCCATACAACTACATCAAAGCCGGTCAGCTATGCAAAGTCATCGCAGGGCCTCTTATGGGAATAGAAGGTTTGGCCGTTAGCGAGCAGAACAAAACTCGCCTTGTTCTTCAAGTCGATATTCTCGGCAAAGCAACCTGCCTTGAAATCGACGCCGCCCTGCTCGAGATTGTCCAGGGCTAATTCTAAACCGCTTTATCCATGCATTTCTTAAGCATTTTGCATACCAGTGCCGCATCGTCTTTCGTCAGGTTATTATAAAACGGCAGAGCTATCGTGCATTTGCATACACTGTCGGTAACCGGGAAATCGCCGTCTTTAAAGCCGAATTTCTCGACCATAAACGGCTGCAGCGTTACCGGCGGAAAATAATTGCTCACCTGGATTCCTTCGGCAAGCATAGCGTTTAAAATATCGTTCCGTTTTGAAATGTATGGTTCTTTCAGCCTGATGACAAACACAAACCAGCTCATTCTGCTGTTAGCCGGTTCTTTTGGCACCATTATTCTATTCTCGCCGGCCAAAAGCTCCTGATACAAAGCCGCAGCCTTTCGGCGCTTTTGAACGAACTGTTCAATTCTTTCAAGCTGACTTATTCCAAGAGCCGCGTTGATATCGCTCATTCTGAAATTATAACCGACTCTTTCGTGAGCAAGCCACCCGCCGCCTTTACCGCGTCCCTGATTGCGAAGTGCCTGGCATATATCTGCAAGTTTTTCATCGTCTGTAAGAATCATTCCGCCTTCGCCGGTCGTCATCTGTTTGTTGGGATAAAAAGCGAAATTGCTCATCGTTCCGAAATTGCCGATTTTTTGGCCGTTAATTTCAGAGCCAAGTCCTTCGCAGCTGTCTTCAATTACAGGCAGTTTATGTTTTTTCGCAATCTTCCAGACCTCATCGAGTCCGACAGGATTGCCGAAAACAACCACCGGCATAATCGCCTTGGTTTTTGAGGTGATTTTCGCCTCGATTTTTTTCGGGTCAATATTCAGGCTTACCGGGTCGATATCCACAAACACAGGTTTCGCATCGACCATTAGAATACTGTTTGTCGTTGCGATGAAAGTAAAAGGCGTCGTTATCACTTCATCGCCTTTACCTATTCCAAGAGCTTGAAGACACAAAAACAGCCCGCTTGTGCCGGAATTTACAGCTATGCCGTATTTTCTGCCGATGTATTTTGCTAATTTTTCTTCGAATTCCGGTATTTTGGGCCCGAGCGAAAGGTTTGGCGTTTTAAGCACCTCAACTACCGCTTTAATATCGTCTTCGTTTACATCCGGCCGCGAAAGATGAACCTTCACATTCATATATACTCCTGAATCTGCATAATTTACGAAAGAAACATTATACTATATTTCTTACCCTAAAAAAGTAAAAATTGCAGCCATCAACCCCATTAATTTTAGGGACACAGATATGCAACTAAAATCGAGAAGAAAGATTAGAGCCTGCGGCCTAAACACCTATCAATGAAAGACTGTTTTTTCTCGATATTATTTGAGCAAATCGCTTTTATTTTGAAGCTGATAATCGTTTAAAAATCTTTCCTTGTCGGTAAAAGACAAAACATTATCGCCTGGCCGGACGTTGAATATTTTGACCATTCCCGTGCGGGTATCCATAACCGCGATTGTTTTACCGTCATAGCTCATTTGGGTTTGATACGTTCCGGTTCCACCAATGTCTACCATCCCAAACAAAAACACTACAAAAATACCTATTAATAATCCTATAACAAGTTTCATTTTTCCGCTCCTTATTGGTTGTGATACTTACAAGAATTAAACATCCTTGTGGACACTAAATCTTCCTCTGACAGCAACAATTTTAGCCAAATTGACAATTCAAGTCAAGGGAAATCCAATTTAACGAATGTTATCGGCAGGCCAAAATCGGGGTGATAGGATTTGAACCTACGGCCTCTTGGTCCCGAACCAAGCGCTCTAGCCAAGCTGAGCTACACCCCGGGAAAACGCTATTTTACGAAAATTTTCTCCTTTTTGCAACCTATAATAAATTTACCGGGTCGACATCGACCTGCACCCCAACGGATGAGTTTGGCTGCTTGAGACGGCGGAATCGGCTGAAAAGTTCCGACAGATGGCCGGCTTGTTTGGCCTGCAATATTATCTGCATCCTGTGGAATCGCTGAATCCTGGCGATTACTGCCGGCATTGGACCGGTCAGTTTTATATCAAGTCCGCAGGTTGAAATAATGCCTCCAATCTGCTCTGCGATAATCTCTGCCGCACTGGAAAGCCTTTCAAACTTGGTATCTCGCAATCGGACAAGAGCAATTCTACCGGCCGGCGGAAGCAAACACGCCTGGCGGTGTTTGAGTTCTTCCTTTACAAACCCTTCAAAATCGTCATCAACCGCGAATTTAATCGCAGGCTGATTCGGCAAAAACGTCTGGATAAAAACTTTGCCGCCTTTGCTGCTTCTGCCTGCCCTGCCTGCAACCTGACAGATAAGCTGATACGTCCGCTCGTTGGCGCGAAAATCAGGCAGCTGCAATGAAGTATCCGCGCTGATTATCCCAACAAGCGTAACATTTGGAAAATGCAGACCCTTTGCCAGGATTTGCGTCCCGGCAAGTATATCTATTTTGCCTGAGTCGAAATCGCCCAGCAGGCGGTAATAGTCTTCCTTTTGCATCGAATCGCTGTCAACCCTGACAACATTCGCGCCCGGCACTTTCTGCTTCAGCTCATCTTCAAGCCGCTGTGTCCCCAGTCCAATCATCGTAACATTTTTACCACACAGAGGACATTTCGTTGGAACAAGCGTCTGCGAAAGACAGTAATGACATATCGCAAAGCCCCCCTCGATTCTGCCTTTCAGCCGCGGCTGCAATTGATGTTTCTCGGATTTATGAAACGTCAGCGTAACATCGCAATTGCGGCACTTTAAAGTATATCGGCAGCTTGGGCAGAAAATAAAATTGCTGTATCCTCGTCGATTAAGCATTAAAATTATCTGTTCTTTGTTTTTCAGCGTCTGTTTGATGGCTTCTTCGAGCTGGGGACTTATCAGATTTACGCCGCGATTATCGAACTTACACAAAGACATATCGACAATCTTCATCTGCGGTTTTGGAAGGTCAAGCACCCGTTTCGGCAGTGAAAGTTTTACAAAATGGCTTTTTGTTCTGCAGTTGCTCAGCGTCTCAAGCGAAGGCGTCGCGCTGCCCAAAACGCAAACCGCATCGGTCAATTGCGCAAGTTTCACCGCAACATCACGCCCGTTATATCGCGGCGATGTGTCCTGTTTATAGCTGGGCTCGTGTTCCTCATCGACAACAATAATGCCTAAATCCGATACCGGAGCGAATACCGCGCTTCTTGCACCGATTACTACAATAGGCGACGTGCTTTTGACTTTCTGCCACTGCGCGTTTCTCTGCGATGCGTTAAGCTGCGAATGCATTACCGCTATATCGACAAATCTGCTGCTGAACCGCTGAATCGTCTGCGCGGTAAGCGCAATTTCCGGCAGCAGAACTATCGCACTTTTGCCTTTGGCGATTACTTTTTCTATCGCCCTGATATAAACTTCTGTCTTGCCGCTGTCGGTTACGCCGTGCAGAAGAACTACAGAAAATTTCTGTGCTTCTATCCGCTTTGTTATTTCGTCAAGTGCCTTGTTCTGGTCGTCATTTAAAACCACGTTTCCGGTTTTTAATATAAGCCCCTTTGGAATTACCGGAAGCTGCTTATAAACAACTTTGCTGGTAAACTTAACAATACCTGCCCTCAGAAGTCCCTTTAACGGCGTAATACCAGAATTAACCTGCTCAAGAAGATTTTCAGTTTCAACTGCCTTTTCAGGACTGTCGGCATTTAACTGAATCAGTGCCTGAACGATTTGCTTTTGTTTTTTCCCTTTTACGGCGGTTAAAAGCTGTTCAAAATCGCTTGCTCCGGGAGCGAGATAAACCGATTTGAGTTTTTTTTCTCCTGTCCCTTTTTTTACCGCCGCAGGAAGCATAGCGCTTAATACCTCTCCCAGCGGACAAACATAATAATCGCTAACCCATTTTCCAAGTTTCAACAGTCTTTCGTCAAGCAAAGGGTGACTATCGACTATTTTTTTTACAAGTTTAAGTTTTTTCAGGGGAATAGTGGAAGATTTAGCGTCTTTAATTTCAACGCAAAAAGCGTGCACAAGTTTATTTGCCCTGCCGAAGGGAACTTGGAGCCTCTGCCCCAATTGGACCGGCAAAAGTTTATCCGGCAGGAGGTAGTCGAACACATCGTCAACGCCGGTATCGATTGCGACAACTGCGATATTGGTGCACTGGATTTTTTTGTCGTCTGATGTGTCAAACAGGCTATTTGTTGATGACTCAACCATTTACGCTTCATCTGCTCTGATAATCGGCAAATCCAGCCAGAATGTTGCTCCCTCGCCCTCGATGCTTTCAAGGCCGATTTTGCCGGACAGCAGTTTGGCAAGTTCAGTGCTTATGGCAAGGCCCAGGCCTGTTCCCGGCTGGTTTCTTGTAATCGAACCGTCGGCCTGGCGGAATTTTTCGAAGATTTTTTCTTTATCTGACTCTGCGATTCCCTGCCCCGTATCGCTCACCGCCAATCTTACTGTTTGGTCGTCGGGCATATAAGCTTTTATCTCTATTTTGCCATTTTCCGGAGTGAACTTCACCGCGTTGCTCAGGAGATTATACAAGATCTGCTGAACCTTGCCCGCGTCGGTTTTTATCAATGGAATATTTTCATCGACAGTAAGGCGGACCTTGAGTTTCTGTTTTTCAGTAAGAGGCGAAAAGAACGCTACAAGTCCGCTGCACAGTTCCTGTATGCTTGTCTTTTCCAGGTGCAGTTCTATTTTCCCGGCCTCCATTTTCGCCATTTCGAGCAAATCGTTAATCATAGTCAAAAGATTTTTCCCGCTGCTTATGATGTTCTCGGCGTATCGTTTGTTTTTTGCCGCGTCTTCAACCGGTTTTTCCTTCAGAATTTCCGCAAACCCGAGTATCGCGTTCAATGGCGTGCGGAATTCGTGAGACATATTGGCCAGAAATTCGCCTTTGAGTTTATTTGCCCTGAAAAGTTCGATATTTCTTTCGGAAAGTTCTGTGATTTTCTCGTCGAGCTGTTTATTGGCTCCGCGGAGTTTTTCCTGCCCCTGGACGAGACTGTCAAGCATCGCGTTAAGCGCTTCGCCGAGTCTTTCGAATTCATCGTTCGTTTTTATTCCGCTGCGGACATCGAGATTGCCCTGCGAAACATTATTCGCGATTGCCCGAAGCTGTCTTATCGGGCTCAAAATAATTCGCTGGGCGATAATATAAAACGCCACAATCGCTCCTGCTCCGGCAATAAGACCGGCGGTAATAACGCAAATCCGATTCATAATAATTGTTCTGCTGATTTCCCTGCCCGGCATCTGCACTATCACAGCCCCGACAGGTTTTGAATTATTGAATGGCGGGGCCGAACCTTCCGTGCTGTGACATGTCAGGCATTTTTTGTTTGCCCGCACAATGTTTATATAAGTCGTCTCGACATTGTCGCCGACCTTGTCCATCCAGGTATTTTCATTCGTCCCCTCCTGCTGCTTCAGCAGTTCCTCAATCCTCTTGGTCAGTGTTGCATCCGTCTTTTTTTTCCAGGTTTGCGCCGGCAAATCGAACCGCAGCCAGTTCACTCTGCTCGATTGCGCCTGTTTCACTGCTCCGCTTTCGTCCAGCATTACCGGGCTTTTTTCAGAAGCTTTTCCTATCTTGAAATGTCTTTCGTAAACCGTATTAACAACTGCTCTGCCCGCATCGGTTAGTGTCTTTTCCGTCAGTTTGCCCATCCAGAAATACGGCGTCAGCAGAGCGAGGATCAAAACGAATACAATTGCGATTCCGAAGAGGAGCCTGCATTTGCCGGCCAGCGATATTGGCCGCAGATGTGTATATGTGAGAATATTTATTAATATTTTCCCGGCGCTATTCATCGTCAATCATTATACACAAATACCGGCAGGAAGGAAATCAAAAGCCGCAGCAGGTTTAATGATGCGTTTGGACCCTGAGATTCAATTCATCGAGCTGAGACTGGTCAACACCGCTGGGCGCCTCCGTGAGAAGGCACTGTCCTTTCTGAGTTTTCGGAAATGCGATAACGTCCCGGATATTATCCGTTCCGGTCAGGAACATTACGAGTCTGTCCAGGCCGAATGCGATACCGCCGTGAGGCGGGGCTCCGAATTTCAGCGCCTGCAGGAAAAAGCCGAACCGGTCCTGCGCCTGCTGCCTTGTGATTTTCAGCAGGTCGAAAACTTTGGCCTGTATTTCGGGCTGATGAATACGAATACTTCCGCCGCCGATTTCCGAACCGTTNNTCTCTGCCGACTTTTAATCGCAGCGGCGCAAGAGCCTTATTCGCTCCGGCCATCTTATCGGCGACAAACAGCAGCAAATCATCAGGCTTGGCGCCGAATTTTTCAATTATTGCCTGCTTCTGCTCCGGCGTGAAGAATTTAGTCAAATTGCTCGAAAGGTCTACCCCGCCCTGCTCGCCTTTTATGACTTTAAACCACGCAAGTCCCTTTGCCCCGAATGCCGCGGCAACGCCCGTGAATGTTTTTTCGATATCGCTTCTGGAAAATTTAGCTCCGCCGCCCGGCGCGCAAAGTCCCTTGACAACTCCGCCTTTTTGAATCGTATCGGCAAAAACCTTGAACTGGCAATCGCGAGCGATGCTCGAAATATCTTTTAACTTCATATCGAACCGCAAATCCGGCTTGTCGATGCCGTAATCGTCCATCGCCTGCTGATAAGTCATTCGTCTGATTGGCAGCTTCACATCGACTCCGAGAATCTCTTTCCAGATTTTCGCGACAAGCTGCTCATGAACTTTTATCACATCGTCGCTTTCGACAAAACTCATCTCGACATCTATCTGCGTAAATTCCGCCTGCCTGTCGGCTCGCGGGTCTTCATCTCTGAAGCATCGCACAATCTGAAAATATTTATCTACGCCGCTGACCATCAGCACCTGCTTGAAAAGCTGCGGCGACTGCGGCAATGCATAAAAACTGCCGGCGCACAATCTGCTCGGCACAAGAAAATCTCTGGCCCCTTCGGGCGTGCTTTTGCCCAAAAACGGCGTCTCAATCTCCCAGAATCCTTTGCTGTCGAAAAAGTCTCTCGCGACTTTCGTAACTTTATGACGAACCCGCAGTATATTTTGCATCTTCGACCGTCTCAGGTCGATATAACGGTATTTCAGCCTTGTCTCTTCTGCGACCAACTCTGCGTTTTGAAGTTCGAACGGCGGCGTTTCCGAGCTGTTGAGTATTTCAAGCTTTTCAATCAGAATTTCTATCTGGCCTGTTGCCAGTTTTGGATTTACAAGTCCTTCGCCGCGATGTCTGACTGTTCCGCTTGCCGCGATTACCCATTCGCATCGCAATTGCCGCGAAAGTTTATGCATTTCAGGCTGCGACTGGGGATTGAACACAAGCTGCGTTATTCCTTCTCGGTCGCGAAGGTCGATAAAAACCAAATTGCCATGGTCTCGATATGAATCTACCCAGCCGGACAGAATTACCGTCTTGCCCGCGTCTTCCATTCGCAACTGTCCGCAGTTATGTGTTCTTTTGAGCATACAATCTTCCCGTTATTTTTTTGTAAAAAAAATTGTTAGTAGCAAAAATTTAATTAAGCAGCTCGTCGATTGCGTCGGTAATGTCGGTTTTCTTTACAAGCCCCACCCACTTTTTCGCCATCTCGCCTTTATTAAAAAGGATTATTGTTGGAATGGCATTGATACCGAATTCAACTGCCGCTTCATGATGGTCGTCGGTATTAAGTTTGCAGATTTTCGCTTTGCCGGCATACTCGGCGGCGACTTCTTCGATTATCGGCGCAAGCATTCTGCATGGCCCGCACCACGGCGCCCAGAAATCCACAAGCACCGGCTTGTCGCTGCTGTGCACTGTGCTGTCAAATGCTTCATCTGTCAGTTCAACTATATTTCCCGCCATCTTGTATCCTTTCGTACTAACATCATCCGAACTACAGATTTTATTTACTTAGACCCGCAAAGTCAAATTATTTAGCCGGTCTGTTATAAACCCTCGTTTTCGCCCTGAAAATCGCTTTTTTGCTCTATTTCGTCAGGTTTTACTTCAGTTTCCTGCGGATTTTCAATTTCCACTATCGGTATTTCTATCCGGGGCTCAGTTTCAGCCGCCTCTACCGTTTCAATCGGAATACTCGCTCGGTCTTTGGCATCTTCTTGCGCCTCTTCTTCTTCGCTCCGCGCCATCATCGCGTTATGAACAACCTGCTCTGCCGGCTCATCAGTCAATGCCCTAAGATAAATCGGCATCAATGGTTTGGCCTGCTCAGCCGTTATAAGTTTTTCTCTTACTAATTCCAGAACCGCGAGAAACAGCCCGACCATAATCAGCCTGTTTTTCTTGCCTTCGAAAATCCTCGTAAAGCTCATCGCCCCTTCGTTCTGCAGCCGGTGAAGAATCTCAATCTGATAAAGGTCAATCGGCGTATCGTCTGCAATATGACTCATATCCATCACATTGCCCGTCGCCTTCATCATCGAATCGAACGCGTTGAGCAAATCCCAGATATTTATCTGGTCCAAATCAAGTTCAGGCTCAGTCTTCGGCTCCAGGCTCGTGATAATATTATCGCTTCGCGAATATTTCTGTTGCTGGTTCTCCGCCGAAAACTTCAGCATATTCGCTGCGTCTTTGAATCTCTTGTATTCCAGAAGCTGCCTGATAAGTTCGTGCCGCGGGTCGCTAATATCCTGCTCCATCGCGTCAAGCTGGTCTTTCGGAAGCAGCATCGCAGATTTTATCTCTATCAACGTCGCCGCCATCACCAGAAATTCGCCCGCCAGCTCCATATCGAATATCTTCAGCATCTCGACATGGCGAATATACTCTTCGGTAATCTTCGATATGGGAATATCGTAGATATCGACCTCTTCCTTTCGCACCAGATATAATAACAAATCTAGCGGCCCTGCAAATACATCAAGATTTATTCTATAGTCAGACACATTTCACCTTATTTATTCAAGTCCTACTGCGACCCTTGCTCTTTTCAGCGTCTTTTCAGCAACTGCAGTCGCCCTTTCGGCTCCTTTTTTCAAAACTTCTTTTACATAGCCTACATTATTCTCAAGCTCGGCCCTTTTTTGCCTGTAAGGCCTGAAAAATTCTATCAGCAATTCGGCAAGTCTCTTTTTCGCGTCTCCGTAACCCATTCCGCCCTGCCGGTATTTCTTGTCCCACTCTTTTAATTCCTCCGGCGAGGCTACTAATTTTAAAAGTGCGAACACATTGCATTTATCCGGGTCTTTCGGCGACTCGACAGGTATCGAGTCGGTAACAATTTTCATTACCTTCTTTTTGACGGAACTTTCAGGCTCGAATATCTCGATTGTGTTATCGTAGCTCTTGCTCATCTTCCTGCCGTCGATGCCCGGCACAACCGCTACCGATGCGAGAATATAATCCTTCGGCAGCACAAACGTTTCGCCATAAGTATTATTAAAAAAGCCTGCGATATCTCTTGTTACTTCGATATGCTGTTTCTGGTCTGCGCCGACCGGCACAAGATTGCTGTCGAAAATAAGAATATCCGCCGCCTGAAGAACCGGATATGCGAACAGTCCGTGATTAGGAGCAAGTCCCTGCGCAACTTTGTCTTTATAGGTCGTGCATCTTTCCAGAAGTGCCTTCGGCGTAACGCAGGACAGTATCCAGCAAAGTTCAGTTACCTGCGGAACATCGGATTGGCACCAGAACACTGTTTTTTCGGTATCAAGTCCAAGCGCAAGATAATCCATCGCGACCGCGAGTTTATTTGCGCGAAGGTCGGCCGGTTTCGGCCCGCTGGTCATAGCGTGATAATCGGCAATGAAGTAGAAGCCTTCGTTTTGTGCCTGAAGCTGAAGGTGTTGGCGCATAGCCCCGAAGTAATTACCTATATGCAGCCTGCCCGACGGCTGAATCCCTGACAATACTCTCAATTCTTTACTCCTAAATCGTAGATTTAGTCGCGTCATAGTCCCTATGGGACGACGACGGACTTTTAAATTTAGTCTCACCTTAGGTGGACATAACTACCTATATTTCAAAGACATATAACCTATTATCTTATAAAGACATAAGACTACCAATCTTATACCCCTATGTCAAGAAATTTCAAATGTTCGTGGTTAGCCCCGGCATCTTAAATTCGCCGCAGCAAATTTGATGACGGGGTTCGTCACCTTCGCACTTTTCAAACCTTTCTTACTTTTCTCACCTTTCGCACTTTTCCCTTTGTTTCCCCCTTTTTCTCGCTACAATTTATCAGGATTATTGAAAGGAGCATGTATGTGGTTGACAGCGAGAGAACTGTGGACGGCGCTCCATGGGATGTGTCTTGGCGCGCTTTTTCTATTATCATTTAGCGGCGTGATGGTAGAATTATGGAGTTTGCGAAAAGAGTTGGTAACCGAGGCCGGCATCCAAAAAAGCGTGCTCCGGCTGATAATCGGCACATGGACGATGGCAGTTGTGGCCTGGCTTACCGTCATTACCGGCACATATATTGTTTACCCCTGGTATCGTGCCAAGCCGCCGGTACAACCCGCACAGGTTGTATCAGCAGCCGCTGAAAAAAACGATTTGACCCGATACCCAAAGGCCTATCTGATGGCCAATCCGAAAACCGCTCAGTGGCATACCTTTGGTATGGAATGGAAGGAACACATTGCCTGGTTCAGCCCGATTTTGGCCACAGCGGTGGCTTTTGTTGTCAGTTGTTACGGCGGCCAGTTGGCCAAAGACAAATTATTGCGATGGGCGTTAATGATGCTGTTTGCAATCAGCTTTGGTACTGCGGCAGTGGCGGGTTTATTCGGTGCCTTTATCACAAAAGCTGCACCATTGCATTGAAAGGATTTAACAATGGAAACAAAACAAACAATTAATAACGGCCCCGCAGCGGCCGCGATTCTGGCCGCGGGTATCGGAAGTTTTGCCTTTGGATTGGCGGTATGCCTTTCGCAAGCCATCAATGCGGTAGCAAATTTCTTCACTTTATCTGTTGCCGTTGGGCCTCTATCCGGCAAGACCACTGCACCGATTATCGTGTGGCTGGTTAGCTGGATTATACTCAGCCTGATGTGGAAAAATCGGCAGGTAAGCTTTGGCAAAGTGTTCATCGCGGCATTGCTGATGATTGCATTGGGACTGCTGGGGACATTTCCGCTATTTTATGATATGCTCTGAAAACAGAACTCCCGAATACTATTTATCTCACTTTCTTGCCCTGTTATTGTGTATTTGCTTTAAGGCACAGCCACTTGGGGGCAAAAAAGTCAAACACTAAACCCGGCTCAAGCGTGGACGTTACATTGCTTTAAGACAAAAGCCCCTTAGGGCTATAATTTCAAAAGATAAACCCGGACGAAGCTCGCTTCAGGCTGAAGCGCAGCGAAAGTCCCGATTCATCGGGAAGGTTCAAACATAGTGTAAATCCCATCGGGATATCTTGAAGCAATCTTGCCGTGTTAATCCGTGTCGTTCCGTGTCTATTCGTGTTCATTCGTGGTTAATTAAAATCAGCGTAACTTGTCCGCCTCAGGCGGATCAGCGTCTAAATTTCTTTGTGCCTTAGTGTCTTTGTGGCAAAATTTGCTTGCTTTTTATTCAAAATATGGTAAAATACCTATGTTGTTAGATAATTAGTTAATTTTAAGCTCTTTTTTACCTTAAAACCATTACAATAAACAGGTTACAGTTTCCAAAGCACCGCAAACTATAAACTATCAACTATAAACTTACTCAAAACCCCCCTTTTTATATCCTTAATTTTTTATCCTGATAGCCTTTCTATGTCCACACAAAGCACAACCGATTTTCTGACTTTCGCGATTAGAGGCCGCCCTGTAAAGGTTGACGCTGATATTTACTATCAGATTTTCAACGTTCGCCTTTCCCGGCCTTACAAAAAATACGCAGGCGATATAACCGGTCTGTGCCTCGGCGGCTGCGGTAGTTATCCTGCTGTTCTCTACGGCACGAATGGGCCAAGGATAGTATCGCTTACGCGTTTCATTATGAACCCGCCGGCGGGAATGGTTGTTGACCACATTGACGGCGACATATTCAATAATCGAAGAGAAAACCTGCGGATTGCCAATCGCAGGCAAAACGCCCTGAATGTAAAACCAAGAAACAATACAGGTTTTTCAGGAGTTAGTGTCTGCAAAAAGAAAATCGCCAGAAGTTATTGCAAAGTGGAATTTTACGACAGGAATGGCAAAACATATCGTTTTCACGCTGTCGATTGTCCCGAGCACAGGATTTTAGCCGCTTACGCACACGACAAATTTGTTTTGCAGGCCGGCGACGAGGATTACGCGCCGTTGAATTTTGAATCTTTTAAATATGAACCGTTCAGAAGCTTCCTATTAGAGACAGACCTAAATAAGTTTAAAATTAAAATATCGCCGTCTTGTCATTCTCGGAGCCGCAGCGGAGACCCCGCCCCACCGAAGTTCTCCGATTTAATTTTCTTTTCCGCAGAAAAGGAAATTGCGGGGCCATATTCAACTCCTTAATAATAGGTAACGTCCCCTATTTATTTCTTATGAAGCAACTAATTATAACTGATTATCTTATAAAAACATAAGACTACCAGTCTTAACCTCTATGTCAAAAAATTTCAATTAGGGCAACGGTTGAGACTGGATAATAAATTTTTGATAGTGGTGGTAATTCAAGGATAAGTTTGATATAATAATGGGGTTAAATAGCTCGGTTGTATTCAGGCGTTTGGCAAAGGAGGAATATTTTACATGGCGAGGTTAGTATCTGTACTATTGTTTTTGTTTGCAGTCGTTCCATGCCAGGCACAAATAATTACAGTCGATGATTGCGGAACTGCAGATTATAATAAAATCCAAGATGCGATAACCAACTCCGGCAATGGAGATATTATAATTATTGCTAACGGCATATACACTGGCGAGGGGAATTATAATATTAATCTTCAAGGTAAAAGAATAACTTTAAAATCAGCAAATGGATTAGGGAATTGTATTATTGACTGTCAGCAAAATGGACGCGGGTTAATATTCAGCAGTCACGAAGATTCAAATACAATAATTGACGGGCTTATGATTATTAATGGAAAGGCGCCGAATGATATATATGGCGACCCCGTGGGAGGGGGAATTTATTGTTATAACAGCAGCCCGAAAATTAAAAATTGTCAAATCTCCTATAACTCGGCCAACATTGTTAAAGTAGTAGATCAATATGGCACCACTTATAATTATGGCAAAGGCGGCGGATTGTATTGTATCTATGGTAGCAGCCCGCAAATTTATAATTGTATTTTTTCCTATAATGAGGCTGGTGTTCATGGCGGCGGCATATATTGTGATTCACAGTCAAATCCTGTAATTATTGATAGTGATATAATAAACAACCGGGCAATTGGACCTAATCCGACTTTGTCCGACAACGGCAGTGGAGGCGGGGTGTATATAAAGGACAGCAGTCCGATATTCAACAACTGTGA
Source organism: Phycisphaerales bacterium (assembly GCA_003142595.1). Lineage (GTDB taxonomy): Bacteria > Planctomycetota > Phycisphaerae > Sedimentisphaerales > UBA12454 > UBA12454. The sequence goes on along the minus strand of PLMU01000006.1, from coordinate 59,624 downwards.
AATAAACAATAATTATTCCCATTATAGAGGCGCGGGCATTTATGGCAAAAATACAAATACCTCAATAATAAAATGTGAATTTTTGAACAATAGCATTTATGTAGGAGAAGGAGGAGCCATTGGTATTCATGATGGAAGTCCGGTTATTGATAGATGTATTTTCATTAATAATGGGGTAGCCTCAGGAAATAATCAAGGGGTTCTATCCCTGGAAGGCAGCTCGGCAAAAGTAAGTAATTCCCTTTTCACCACCAACAAGTCGCAATGGTGTATATACTGTAATTATGGCGGTAATAATATTATAACAAATTGCACGGTCGTTGATAATCGGCACTGGACATGGGGCAGCGCGATAACATGCAGTAATAATGGGGTTGCTGCGGTAACGAATTGTATTTGCCGCGGTAATTCGGATGGGGGTGGACAACGCGAAATTAGGGCTACTTTAGGAGGCAGTGTTCAGGTTAAATACTGTAATGTTGAAGGTGGTTATACGGGAGAGGGAAATTTAGACGCAGATCCTTGTTTTGCCCCAACAGGCGATTACGCCATTCGTTCTAACTCGCCGTGTATAGATTCTGGAACAAATACCCCGACTGGCGGCCTTCCTTTAACAGATTTGGATGGATATCCCCGGGTAGCAGATGGGAATAGCGATGGGATCAGCAAAGTTGATATTGGGGCTTATGAATTTACCCCTTCGGTGCCTTTAATCGGGTATTCGCCTGAGAATTTTGAGTTTCAAATGTTGGAAGGTGGTGTAAATCCTTCAAATCAAATCTTATCTATAACCAATATTCGCGATGGAATACTTAACTGGAATATTACCAGCGATTGTTCTTGGTTGCAAATATATCCGGATCATGGGAGTTCTGCAGGCGATACTAATAAAATAATTCTTACCGTGAATGGTTTCGGCCTTGGCGGAGGTACATATAATTGTGTTTTGGAGATTTTAGACCCTTGTGCGGTAAATAATCCGCAGAAAGTGGATATAACATTAGTTGTCCAAGGTCCAGAAATAGGACTTTCAAATAACAATTTCAAATTTTCTGCCAGAGATGGAATTGAACATGCAAACAGCCAGACACTAAATATACATAATAGTGGAGGTGGTATTCTGCATTGGTCAATTTCTAATGACTGCAATTGGTTAAAGATTGAGCCAAATCAGGGAATTTCGACTGGTGAAATAAATGAAGTTACTCTAAATGTAGATAGTAATGCAATTTCAAAAGGTGGTTATTACACATGTGAGATTGTTGTATCAGATCCAAATGCCAAAAAAAGTACAGAGAAAATAAAAATTGAATTCGATTATAACTTAGGTGATTTTGACGCAGATGGAGATGTAGATTTGAATGACCTTGCATTCTTTACCACATATTGGTTAAATACAGATTGCAATGAAACAGAATGGTGTCATGGAGCCGACATTGATAAAAACGGCAATGTTGATTTTAAAGATTTTGCGAAATTGGCAAAATATTGGCTGGTAGGTGTTGAATAATTGCCAATTAAAATTTTTCTTAATACTGTCAACAATTCTACTAGCCATTTTTGCCACATAAACTTTTCACTTTTCCCCTTGCCAATTTGAATCTCTGATTTATATTCAAACTATGTTTATCAACTCAAAACCAGACACGTTTGAAAAGCTCCAGATACTCAGTCGTGACTCTCAGTATGACCTTGCCTGTGCCTGCGGCAGCACTAAAGACGAACATCGCACTCGCTCAAGTACCGGCAAATGGATATATCCTGTCACCCTGCCCAACGGCGGGACTTCCCTTTTATTTAAAACGCTGATTTCCAACGTCTGTTCAAGCGATTGCAAGTATTGCCCCTTGAAAGGCAACGCTGATATTCCGCGTTGTACGCTTGGCACAGATGAGCTTATAAAGACGTTTTTGGACTATTACAACAATGGCGAGGTTTTCGGCCTTTTTCTATCGAGCGGTATTATCGGAACTACTGACGCCACGATGGAAAGACTTATTGCCTGCGCAGACACTCTCCGCCGAAAGCATCATTTCAAAGGTTATATTCATTTGAAGATTTTGCCTGGTTCGAGCGCAGCCGCGATAGAAAAGGCGATTTCGGTTTCGAATGCTGTTTCGTTGAATATTGAAACGCCGGGCAAGGAATTCCTTGAAAAGTTATCGACAAAAAAAGACTTTATGCGTGACATTGTCGAGCCTGTGAAACTGATTAGCAAATTGATTCGCAACAGCGAAAAAAGGGTAAAACAGACCACGCAGTTCATCGTCGGCGCCGCCGGCGAAACCGACCGCCATATTGTCAATTACACCAAGGCTTTATATGACAGGATTGGCCTTGAAAGAGTTTATTTTTCCGCTTATCAAAATCCCTCGGCCCCTGCCGAGCCGCAAAGCGAAGCTGGGCAGCAACTTATGCGGGAGCATCGTTTGTATCAGGTGGATTTTCTGTTTAGAAAGTATGGTTTTGAACAATCGGACATAATATACGACAAGTCTGGTCTTTTATCAATGGACGTTGACCCAAAAGAGGCATGGGCGAAGAATCATCCTGAATTTTTCCCTGTAAATGTAAACACAGCAAAGCGATATGAGCTTTTGAGGGTGCCGGGTCTGGGGCCTGTTGCGGTTGACAGGATATTGGAAAGGCGAAAACTGGCTAAATTAAGCTCTTATGACGATATAATTTTTAGCAAAAAAACGCTGAAATCCGCTAAATATCTCGATTTTGGCGGGTGTATGCAAAATAAGACATTTTTGTTCAATTTTTAGCTTGAAAAAGCTCTAAAAAGCACTAATATTCTCTACTTCCGTTGTAATTTACTGTAATTTTGCTAAAAAAAGGATTTCGTTAACATGATTAAAGTTAAGTCTCGTCTTGGTGAATCAGTAGAGCAAATGGTGAAGCGCTTTAAGAAGATGTGCGAAAAAGAAGGCATTATTCGCGATATAAAGCGTATGGCCTACTACGAGAAGCCATCCGAGAAGAACCGCAGAAGAAGACGAAAGGCTGTAAGGTCGGCAAAATTCTCAAGCAGATACTAAAATTTGAGTTTTTACAAAAAAAATAAAACCAGGCACAAATTTCCGCCTGGTTTTTTAATGCGCGCTGTCAACCGGGCACCTTCTAAAATGTATAAAAATTTGAATATATAAAGAAGGTGCGGAGTTGACAAATATTCGAAGCGCTCTTATTATAAATGAACAGGGGTTTTTCGGATGATAAAGGAATATTCCAAAATCGCTGTCGGAGAAATGTGAAGATTACAGCTGTAATACCCGCTCGTTACGAGTCTACAAGATTCCCAGGGAAAGTTCTCGCTAAAGAAACCGGCAAATACCTCATCCAGCACACCTTCGAACAGGTCCGCAAAGCGAAACTTATCCAAAAAGTCATCATCGCCACAGACAGCCGGCTCGTTTTCGACGCCTGTGAATCGTTCGATGCCGAATGTGTTATGACTTCCGCCTCACATCAGAGCGGCACAGACCGTATTGCCGAGGCAGTTGCAAGGATCGACACAGATATAGTTATTAATGTTCAGGCCGATGAGCCGGAGATTGAACCGGCGAACATCGAGCTTCTGGCTCAACTGATGATTGATAATCGGCAGGCCAAAATGGCTACGCTTGTCGCAAAATTCGAAGATAAAGAACAGATTTTAAACCCGAATATCGTAAAGGTCATTATCAGCAAAGACAGGCTGGCCAAATATTTTTCCCGTTCGGTTATCCCCTGCTGCAGAGAAAACGGGCCGGTGGGAAATATCGACGATTATTACAGACATTTAGGCATTTATGCCTATACAAAAGACTTTCTTTTGCTTATAACAAAACTGCCGGCTGGGAAACTTGAGAAAATCGAACAGTTGGAGCAGCTTCGCGTAATTGAATATGGGTTTGGAATACTGACAGGCCTTGTAAAACACATTGTACCGGGCATTGACACGCCGCAGCAATATAAGGATTTCGTTAAAAGAGTAAAAAAGGCATAATATGACTGACAATAATGAACTACTGGCAAGCACAGGCGATTCATCAGTGGAGAGCGAATATTTTTCGCCGATACCAGACGGCTATCAGAAAGGCAAAACAAAATACGTTGTCGTAATGGGCACCGTGATGAGCGGTCTGGGCAAGGGAATTTTCTCTTCCTGCCTTGCAAAACTGATGCTGGATAAAGGCCTCAAAGTCGCCCCTATCAAACTTGAAGGCTACCTGAACATCGACTCGGGCACATTAAATCCGTTCAGGCACGGCGAAGTATTCGTGCTCGATGACGGTATGGAATGCGATATGGACCTGGGCACTTACGAGCGGATGCTCGACCAGAATTTAGACAGGAATAATTTTTCGACAAGCGGACAGATTTACCGCGATGTACTGGAAAAAGAACGGCGCGGCGACTATCTCGGCAGAGATGTCCAGATGATTCCGCACGTAACAGGCGAAGTAAAATTAAGGCTCCGCACACTGGCGATGAAATCGAACGCCGATATTGTATTTGTCGAGATTGGCGGAACCGCAGGCGATTTGGAAAACGCTTTTTATATAGAGGCAATGAGGGAACTTGCTTACGAAGAAGGCGCTCATAGCTGCTGCTTTGTCGCGCTGACATACATACTTGAGCCTCGAATCCTGGGCGAACAGAAATCCAAAGCCGCTCAGCTCGGCATAAAACAACTTATGCAATGCGGAATTCAGCCCGACATTATCGCATGCAGAGCGTCAAGCCCTGTTAATGAAAAAGTCCGCCAGAAAATCAGCATTTACAGCAACGTGCCAATCAGCAGAGTCGTAAGCCTGGCTGATTCGGCAAGCATTTACCAGATACCCGCGATGCTGCGCGAATGCGGAATGGATTTTGAAGTCCTAAGGCTTTTGCATATAGAGGACAGGATTGATTTACGCAGGGAACGGACAGAATGGGCAAAATGGTGCGACTTCACCGATAAAATCGGCAAAGAAAAACAGGAAGTTGTCATCGGTATCACCGGCAAATATACTTCTGTCAGGGACAGTTATGCCTCGATTATTAACGCTCTGGAGCATTCCGGCATTGCTCTGGGCTGCAAAGTTAAAATCAACTGGATTGATACAAGCGATATAACCGACAAGAACGCAGCTGAACATCTAAAAGACGTTGACGGCATAATCGTGCCCGGCGGTTTCGGTGTTCGCGGCACAGAAGGTAAAATATCCTGCATTAAATACGCACGAATGCACAAATTGCCGTTTCTCGGTTTATGTTTCGGCTTCCAGATGGCCGTGATAGAGTTCGCAAGAAATGTCTGCGGCCTGAAAAAAGCCAACAGCACCGAAATTGAGCCTAAATGCAGCGAACCTGTAATCGATATTCTTCCTGAACAAAAAGCAATCGAAGGCCTTGGCGGAAATATGAGGCTCGGCGGACAGGATATGAAACTTAAACCTGACACGGCGGCCTTTAAGCTATTCGGAAATAAGCAGACTGTCCGGATGAGATTCAGGCATCGTTATGAAGTTGACCCCCGTTATGTCGAAACGCTTGAAAAAGCCGGTTTGATATTTTCAGGCAAATCGCCGACTCAGCCTATTATGCAGATACTTGAACTTCCCGGTCATCCGTATTTTATCGCGACCCAGGCTCATCCCTGCCTGACTTCAAGGCCTTTGCATCCTCAACCTATGTTTACAGGCCTGGTTGCCGCGGCGATGTCTAACAAATAAAATTATTGCTTTTTGCCGGCTTCGTTGGCGTCTTTTTGTTTCTTTTCAAGCTCTGCTATTTTCTGCTGCAGCGCGGCGTTTTCGCTGGTAAGCCTCTCATTTTCTTTCTGCAACTCCTGGGGGATTTTTTTCATAAAGAAGTCAGCGTTTTTGCCGGCCTCTTGCTGTATCTTTTCATTTTCCTGCCGGCATTGATCAAGTTGTTTCTTTACTTTTTCCACTTTATCCCTGCATAGCGCTGGAACATCTTTTAAATCCACCATTTGCTGACACAACTCGATTTGTTTGGCTTGTTTTATTGACTCATTACGGCATTTCGAAAGCTCATTTTGCAAAGCTCGAATCGCATTAGCATCACTGGCAGCTTTTTGTGTTAGTTTTTTATTTTCCTGCTTGATTTGCTCAAGCTGTTTCTTCTGTCTATCTATTTCGCTCCGGCATTGCGCAAGCTCTTTTGTCAAACTCATATTTTCATCTGCCAGAAGTTTGGCCTGTTTGTTTGTTTCGTCGTCTTTACTTTGCCCTATCTGCTGGGCGCCCGCGATAAATAGAAAAATTAACACTGCCAAAAACCATTTTGTATTTTTCATAACCTGCCCTTTAATAAGAAGTTCCAAACTCCCCTGATTATATCAGCAATTCTTCCTGCGTCAACACACGGTATGAAACGATAATTACACAAAAAAACGGAAGATTCTGCCGTGGCGTTAGAATCTTCCGTTACTTTGTGAGCTAAAATCAAAATTTTGAGTTACGGCCCACGGTCCTGTAAGTCATCGGCTAATTTTGCCGTGGTGCGATGAATTCCGATGACCATTTCACAGAACTATTTCTTTTTCTTTTTTGCTACTTTCTTTTTCGCTTTTTTCTTTGCCATTCTTATTCACCTCCTTTCGATAGAAAAAGGTTAGAATGACAATACACTTTTACCTTATTACACATAACTGTCAATCTATTTTTGTCATAAGTATATCTATTTAACAAGTTTATCGTCAATTAACTATATTTTTCTTCACAATTTCTCATTACTTGCTCTTATGCAACTGGCGCACTTAGCGTGCGTCGAATAAAATTCATAAGCAGCAAATTGTTTTGTCTGCGTTTTTTCTTAATTATGTTTTTGTTGCAGTCGAACTGAAAAACGCTTATATTTTGCGAAAATCAGGGATTTCCCAGCTTTGAAATGTTAATTTCAGTTTCTATGTTGTTATAGAAAAATACATTGAGTCAGATTCAGGATTGCTGATTTGCAAAATTATCTTTTAGCAAGATATTTTTTATGAAATTTTTAAAAAAACCGGGTAGAATTGTAATTTAAAGAACTTATTACGAAATATTTTGAAAAATTTATAAAAGTTTGCAACAGTTTGTTTGTTAAATTTTTAATAAAACAGAGTTATGGCAGAGAAAATTATACTGTTTGGCGGAACATTTGACCCTGTGCATACAGGACACATAGATGTCGCGCAGGCAGCGGCGAAAAAAATCGGCGCTAAAAAAGTCATATTTGTCCCCGCAAGACGCTCACCACATAAAAACCAAAAGCCACTTGCACCGGATAATGACCGGATAGCAATGCTTCAACTTGCCATCGAAGGCAATAGTCTTTTCCAGATAAGCTCGGTTGAACTCAACAGGGCCGAACCCAGCTATACAATCGATACCATCCATCAGCTTAAACAGAAATTCGGCGATGATTGCGAACTCTACTGGCTAATCGGAGCCGATATGGTCAAATCCCTGCCGCTATGGCACCAAATAATTGACCTAATGGATCAGTGCAATATAAGCGTAATGAATCGCGGCGGGTATGAAAAACCGGATTTCAACAGTCTGACAGGCAAACTCGATAAGGAATATATCGAAAAACTGAAGAAAAATATGATTGAAACGCCTTTTATCGAAATCAGCAGCACCGAAATCCGCCGAAAACTCGCAGATGAGGACGATGCCAGCAAATACCTGCATCCCGATGTGCTGAATTACATAAAAAATCGCAGATTATATGTAGATACTGATTAGGCTGGAAAAATCATCGCTGAAGCGAATTCGTTTTGGAAATCGCTATCAATCGACAATTCTATATGCTGAGTTTGCGAAGCAAGGATTTGGGCCTTTTGTCTTGCGCTAATCGACAGCAATGCGAGTTTCGCCCCCGCCAGAGAAGAATTGCCAATAAATGAAATCTTTTCGCGGCTGATATCTGCCGGCAACAAGCCTATTCGCTGAGCGTGATTTCTTCGGATGAAACTTCCGAACCCCCCTGCTATAAGAACTTTTTTCAGGTCGGAGGCTTTTATGCCTGCTTTTTTGAGGATTATACTAATGCCTGCCCTGATTGCGCCGACGGCAAGCTGGATTTGGCGGATGTCCTTTTGAGTAATTTTTAATTTTTTATGAATAACAAAGGCCGGCTGGTTATTTTTGTCAATGACGACTCTTTGAGCGATTTTTTGCGGAGCATTTGACGGCTGAATCATTCTGCCGGTAGTGTCAACAATACCCGCATTGAGAAGCTCGGCTGTAATATCGATAAGTCCGCTGCCACAGATGCCTGTCGGTTCGACATTTCCAATAATACCAAACTCACAATCGTCGTCGAATTTTACCTTTTCAATCGCACCTGTCGCCGCCCTTGTTCCGCAGGAAATCCGAGCGCCTTCAAAAGCAGGACCTGCCGCGGTAGAGGCGGCAAGAATTTTACCGTTATTGGCGAGCACAATCTCGCCATTAGTGCCGATATCGACAAAAAGCACAGGCTGGGGCTGATTTAATATATTCGAGGCGAGCAATCCCGCGGTGATATCGCCACCGACAAAGCCGCCGATGATTGGGAAAACATAAACCTTGCCGTGCTGATTAATGTTAAATTTAAGCTCTGAGGCATTTATCGCGTTTGCTCCCTGCCAAGACGGCTTAAAAGGCAGTTGCCCCAGCGGCGAAGGGTCTATGCCGCAGAGGAGATGCTCCATTGTGGTATTGCCCGCAATGGTAATTTCATAAATATCATTCTTATTAACTGTGCCCTGACTGCAAAGATTTTCTATCATTGCGTTTATCTGCCTGGCAACCGTTTTTTGCAGCTCGGCAAGAGCCTTTGGGCCGGCTGACGCGTGTTTTATCCTGCTGATAACATCATCGCCGAATGAAATTTGCGGATTGATATTGCCTGTTATAGCGATTTCGACGCCGTCTTTTAGATTAACAAGCGACGCGGCAATGGTCGTAGTGCCGATATCGACTGCTACGCCGTAACATTTGCCGACTTTTTCGCAGCGTTTATCGGGAATAATTTTCTGAACAATATTCGAATCGACAACAATTTTATCCAGTCCCAGCAGCAGCGAATCCTGCGGGACTTCAATAACCGTATCTTCAGAAATCTCCTGCCGACAGGACAGACAGTCGCCCTGTTTTTGCTGAGGCTGCAATATTTTAACTTTACATTTGCCGCAGGTCCCCTCACCGCCGCAGGGAGTATCGATAATTATCCCGGCGATAGCCGCGGCTTCGATGATTTTTGTGCCCGGCAGGACATAAACCGTGCTGCCTTGCGGCTGAAATGTAACTTTAATCTGATTTTGAGTCATATAAGTTATTAGCCAACTTTATAATAAATTTTACCGTTTTGTTTTACGGCTTCGATTTTGCCCGATTTAATCAACGCTTCGATATGTTTTAAAGTCTCTAAAATTGAAATTTTAAGTCCCGCCGTGATATCATCCGCAGAACAGGGTCTTCGTTTGAGCATTTCGACAATATCATTGCTTTTAATATTAAAATCGCCGCCTTTTTCATCGCTTTTGAAATCCGCTATTACCTCGGCGTCTTTATAAATCCTTTTCGCGATTTGTTCGAGCCTCTGGCGGCTAATCGCATTTACATTTTCAGCAGGCGGACGGGTTACAGTATTGATTTGAACTTTATCCGGCCGGATTTTCTCAATACATTTTGCGATTTTGTCAATCTGTTCATCGCTATCGTTGAGTCCTGCGACAATAAAAACTTCAAGCCAGTATTTGCCGGTAAATTCTTTGCGGAAGTCAATCAGGCCCCCAAGCATTTTATCGAATGTTATTTCCGAGGAAGGCCTGTTAATCTTTTTAAACGTTTCTTCGTCGCCGGCGACAAGAGTCGGCATTACGACATCGGCTCGTTTAAGGTCTTCTCTGACCTGCGGCATAAACAGAAGCGAGCCGTTGGTTATCACCGCAACCGGCACATCCGTAATTTGTTTAATTTTTTCGATAAGCAGGCCGCAACCGCTATTCAGGGTCGGCTCGCCGGAACCGGAAAGGGTTATAAAATCCGGCTTTGACGATAATTTATTTTTAAGCTCGGCGATAATTTCATCGACAGATGCCCAGTTTTTTCTTTCTGTTGTTTTCTGAGTTGTGCGGCCTACCTGACAATACAGGCAGTCATAGGTGCAGGTTTTTGACGGCACAAGGTCTATGCCCAGCGATCGGCCGAGCCTCCTCGAAGGCACAGGCCCAAAAACATATTCTTTTTTTTCGAGTTGTTTAGCCATAAATTGTAGTCATTGGCAATTACACCGTAATAGTGTTCATCGCGTCAAGGAAGCACTTATAATCGTTGACCCATTTTTTAGCTTCGAGCAGGTCCAATTGGCCGCTCTTTACAAGCCTGGCAAGATGTGCCTCAAAGGTTATCATTTTTTCGTCCGACTTATCTTTGGTCCTTGTCTGAAGCTGCGAATAAAGCTGTTCCAGCTTACCTTGCCTGATAATATTCGCACAGGCATAAGTATTGTTGAGAATTTCCATACAAACAAGCCTTCCCGTGCTGTCCTTTTTGGGGATGAGCTTTTGGCTGACGACATAAGCAAGCCCAAGTGAAAGCTGATTTCGAACCTCATCCTGCCGAGTCGATGGAAAATAATCCAAAATCCTGGTGATGGTTCCCGAAACATCGCGGGTATGCAGCGTCGAGAAAACCAGATGGCCCGTCTCAGCGGCCATAAGCGTCATCGCGATTGTCTCCGCATCTCTCATTTCGCCGACAAAAATCACGTCCGGGTCTTCACGAAGCATATATTTCAGACCTTCGGAAAATGTGGATACATCCCTGCCGACTTCACGCTGTGAAACAACGGATTTATTCTGCTTAAGCAGGTACTCAATCGGCTCTTCAACGGAAAGTATCCTGCAGGCTTTTGTTTCGCTAATCCTATCAAGAAACGAGGCGATAGTGGTCGATTTGCCGGCGCCTGTAATGCCTGTAAGAAGAACAAGGCCGTTCTGAAGTTTAACAATATCCTTATAAACATCGTTTGGAAAACCGATGTCTTCAAGTTTCGGTACATCGCTTCCCAGCGCCCTGATGGCGACGGCAGGTCCGTCGTTGTCTACAAAAGCATTTATTCTGAACTGCAAACCGGAATAGTGATATGAACAATCGACGTTGTTATTGGCTTTGAATTCCGCGATTTTACTTTCGCCAAGCAACGGGAAAACCAAACCTTCAAAAACTTCCTTCGTTACGGCATCGCCGCGAAGCTTCATAAGATTACCGTCAAATCGGTATGCCGGCGGAACGCCGACTTTTATGTGCAGGTCGGAGACTCTCATTACGCCGTGCCTTTTAACATAGGCCAGCATATCCTCCATACTCCAACTGCCGAATTCAGCGTTTTTATATACTTTCGCACTTACAGAATATTCCTGCGTCATAACACGTCCTTTCAAGAAGCGGATTAGTGTATCTAATTTTATACGTTCAGGCATTTAAATGCAATTACAAAGGCCACGCAAACCTTTTGCATTGTTTATAGAGTATTGGTATGATATTTTGTTAAATATGGCCGAAAAAAGAGATATAAAATTTACTGAAATGTCCCTCGGCGACCATCTCGAGGAATTGCGTATAAGGGTAATCCTCGCGATTATCGGTATCGCTGTGGGGCTGACGATTTGTATGTTTTTCTCAGGTTATTTCCTCTCGCTCCTTGCCCGGCCATATCTCCAAATCCAACAGCAGGCCGGTGTGTCGATATCGCTTCAGGCGATAACCCTGTCTGAAAAGTTTATGGTATATATGAAAACCGCCCTGCTGTTCAGCCTTGTTTTTTCTTCTCCGTGGGTGTTCTACCAGTTGTGGCAGTTTATTTCGGCAGGTCTTTACCCGCACGAAAGACGGCTTGTTTACATAATATCGCCTGCCTGCGCCATGCTGTTCATCGCAGGAGCGATGCTCTTTTTATTAATCATCGCCCCGATTATGATTAAGTTTTTCACCGATTTTGACGTCGGTATAAAACAAGTTCAGACCCAGGTAACAATTTCCAGCTATATAGATTTTATGTTTTCAATGATGCTGGTCTTCGGCCTATGCTTTCAATTACCAATAGCGATTATCGCGGCTAACAGGATAGGAATTGTCTCGGTTGATAATCTGAAAAAATCGAGGAAATACGTTTTGCTGGTAATATTTATTGTCGCGGCTGTCGTTACGCCATCGACGGATATGATAAGCCAGATTGCCTTAGCGGTGCCGATGTATATCCTCTACGAAATAGCGATACTCTTCTCCGTTCCGACCGGCAAAAGGCACACCTTACGGGAGGATTAGTCTTTTTTTTCGCTCGTGGACTGGTCTTTGTCTTCAGACGACATCTTCTTTTCAATATCGTCTTTCGTCTCATTCATCCCCTTTTTGAATTCGTTAAGACTTCTGCCAAGTGAGCGGGCGACTTCCGGCAGGCGTTTGCCAAAGATAAGCAGAGCGATAACCAATATAACCAGCATCTCCGGCCAGCCGACGGAACCAAATGCCAGAACATTTTGAGCTAAATTCGTCATATTAAACTCCGTTTTTCCGCTGTGAATTATCTGTTATAAAATCAATACAAGTTGACGCCCAAGTTGCATAATAGTATAATCTTAAACAATTACGGTTGCAAGTATCTAATAGTTTAAAATAACCGGTAGTTATGCCTTACAAAAGCAGCAAAAATCAGTCGCATACAATTATAAGCTATGCTATAGTCCTTGCACTTGTCGTTATCTTCATTGCCATACTTATAAAGCAAAAACATTATTATGTTCCGAACGCCTCAATCGCGGAAAAAACCTTTGCCGCAAACCGGTCCGTAACCTCACAACCGCCCTCCTGGCTCAGCGAGCAGCTCTTCGGCCAGGATTTTAAACCTGCAAATGATGTGGAAAACTATAACTCTGAAAAACTCTATGAAAAAATTGACGGCAAAGCTGATTTATACCTTCAGAATGGTTTCGTTTCTCTGCAGTGCAGACGATACAGCAGCAAGTCGTCCGAACAGAACTGGGCGGAAGTTTACGTTTACGATATGGCAAGAACCAAAAACGCCTTTGCCGTTTATAGTAGCCAGAAAAGAACCGATCGTAAATCTTTGGACTGGGCACAATTTGGATACAAAACTACAGACTCCATTTACATCGCGGCAGGCAATTTTTATTTTGAAATAATTTTATCGGCCGATTCAAACGGACTTTTACAGGCCGCTGAAGTTGGCGCAAAGCAGCTTGCCGCCCTTGCCTCAAAAGTGCCTTCCGAACCTTTCGCTATCGGATTCTTCCCGCAAGATAATCTCGTTGCGGATTCATACAGACTTATCGGCAAAGACGCTTTCGGTTGTGAGGGTATGGATAATATCTTCACCGCGACATATAGAATTGATTCAAATGATATAACTGCGTATGTTGCCGATATGAATGACGCCAATTCGGCGCAGGCTCTTTTTGATAAGTATCATAAATTTCTAATCGATAACGGCGGTAAAGATTGGTCTGTCAATATAGAGATGTTCGATTTCAGAACTGTCGAGCTTTTCGGCACTATAGATATGTTTTTTAAAGCAGGCAATTTTTTTGTCGGCGTCCGTGGCTCTGCACCGTCAAAGGATTTAGATATAATTTTTAGAGAATTAATGATGAGTTTTAAGCAAAAAAATGACAAACGATAAAATATCAAGAAGAGATTTCTTTATTCGCTGCACAAAGGCAGGCCTTTCCACAGCAGCTGCCGCGGTACTGGCAGGTATTCTATACGAATCCGACCCCGCGAAAATATCTCCTCAATCCAGCAACATCGTTGAAGCTATGAATTTTTCCGTTCTGCCTGTCGCCGGTAAAGCAATCAGCATTGTAACCGGCTCCAATCGGCAGTCAACGGTAACTAAGGCTGTCGAATTGCTCGGCGGTATGCAAAGATTTATTAAGCCGGGCGACAATGTTCTGCTGAAACCGAATGTCGGATTTTCACTGCCGCCGCGAGTATGTGCCACCTCGCATCCTGAACTGATTGAGCAGATAACAAAACTCTGCTATCAGGCCGGTGCGAAAAAAGTCTATATCACCGATAATCCTATTAATGACCCGAAAAGCTGCTTTGAGCTTACGCAAATCGCCTCCGCCGCCAAAAAATGCGGCGCTGAAATAATCCTGCCCCGCCAGGACCACTTCAAACAGGTAACACTCAAGGGAGCGGAACTGATTAAAAATTGGCCGATACTCTATGAGCCTTTAAAAAATGTCAACAAAGTCATCGGCATTGCCGGCGTAAAAGACCATAGAAGAAGCATCGCTTCAATGCTGATGAAAAACTGGTATGGCCTGCTTGGCGGCAACAGGAGTATTTTCCATCAGGACATCGACAAAATCATTGTCGAGCTTGCTATGCTGATAAAACCAACCCTTGTCATTCTCGACGCCACGCAGGTTATGGTCTCGAACGGCCCGACCGGTGGTTCGGAATCCGACCTCAAGCAGACCGATACTATGATTGCCTCCTGTGACCAGGTCGCCGCAGATAGTTTCGGCGCTACGCTGCTCGGCCTTAAATCCAACGACCTGCCGTATCTTGTAAAAGCCGAAAAACTCGGACTCGGTACGACCGATTATCAGTCGCTGAAACCTTTACGCGCGGAGGTAAAAGCATAAAATGAAAATCACAACGGCAAGAAGAATAAGTCAGGTTTTCTTTTTCGCACTGTTTATCTGGCTCTGCGCCGTAACAACCGTCGGAGAGAAATTCTGGCAGCTTCGCGGCTGGCCTGTAAACTTCTTTCTCAATCTCGACCCACTCAACGTGATAGCGACCATCCTTTCAACGCATAAACTTTATGCTCCTTTGTTATGGTCCCTTATAACAATAATTCTTACCATTTTATTCGGCAGGTTTTTCTGCGGCCTTGTCTGCCCGTTCGGCGCGCTGCATCAGCTTGTTTCTCATCTTGCCCATGGCAAAAACAATTCAGGCTTGATTGCCCTTCACAAATATAGCAAGGCTCAGAGCATTAAATACTATATTCTATTTGTTATTCTCATAATGGCCGTTTTAGGCAGATACTCAAGTCTTCAAAGCGGCCTGCTCGACCCTATACCGCTTTTTACACGTACGATAAATCTTTTAATCCTGCCGATAATCGGCGACTCGGCGAAAATCCTGACTTCCGGCAGATTTTATCAAATATCTCTGCTCACTTTGTCTGTCTTTTTAATTTTTGTGCTCTTGAATTTTTACAAGCCGCGATTTTTCTGCATTTTCATCTGCCCGCTGGGCGCTTTATTTGGAATTATCAACAGGTTTTCTATCCTGCGAATTAACCGTAATCTTTCAACCTGCACCGACTGCAAATTATGTAATTCACATTGCCAGGGCTCCTGCGAGCCTGCCGAAACACTTAAATTAAGCGAGTGCGTCTTATGTTTTAATTGCCTCGACGACTGTAAATTTGACGCTATCGATTACAATACGGCCGATTCTCAAACAAGTCAGGTCGCCCCCGACCTGTCGCGACGGGGAATTTTAGCGGCGGCGTTTACCGGCCTGCTCGCCCTGCCTGCGTTCAGACTTTCCGGCATTTCAACAAGGGACAATAATTTAGTTCGCCCGCCCGGTGCAATCCCCGAAAAGGAATTTATAAAACGCTGTCTCAAATGCGGCCAATGTATGAAACTTTGCCCAACGAACGTTATTCAGCCGGCAGGTTTAGAGTCCGGTCTTGAAAATCTCTGGACGCCGGTAATGAACAATCGCGTCGGCACAAGCGGCTGCCAGCTCGATTGCGTCGCTTGCGGATATATCTGTCCGACATCAGCGATAAAACCGCTTACGCTTGCTGAAAAGCTTGGTAAAGGCGATTTCAGCGGCAATGGCCCTGTCAAAATCGGTACTGCTTACGTTGACAGGTCGAAATGCCTGACCTGGGCGTTTGGCACGCCCTGTCTTGTCTGCCAGGAAAATTGCCCGGTCAGTCCAAAAGCTATTTTCGCCAAGCCGGCACTTGTCCTTGCAAAACAAGACTCCCAGCCGCAAATTGATACAGAGCTTTTGCAGCCTTATGTAGATGCGAAACTGTGTATCGGCTGCGGAATTTGTCAGCATGAATGCCCTGTCGGCTCAAAAGGCGCTATAATTGTTACCCCTGATGGACAAAGCAGGGAAAACAGGTTATATTTATAAAAAATTTTCGGAGAACAAACTTATGAAGAATGAAAAAATCAATAGAAGAGAATTTTTCAAATCCGCCGCCGGCATAGGAATAACAGCTGCGATTGCATCAGGCTCAAAGTTCGCTTCCGCGATTGATGCCAATAAACCATCTGAACCCAACAAGCCCGCAAACCAGTCTTTTGAGCAGGTTCCACGAAGACCGTTCGGCCGCACAAAGATAACCGTGCCGATAGTGTCTTTTGGCGCTATGTTTGACATTATGGACAATCAGATACTCCTGCACAAATGTCTGCAATGGGGCGTCAATTACTGGGACACCGCCAATAGCTACGCCGGCGGCAACAGCGAAATCGGAATCGGCCAGTTCTTTGCCAAAAACCTCCAAAAGCGGAAAGAGGTCTTTTTGGTCACCAAGGCATCCGGTGAAAATGACGCCGCTTCGCGCACAGAAAAACTGCAAACTTCTTTTAAAAGAATGAATACGAACTATATCGACCTGTATTACGGCGTTCACAATCTTACCGACCCGGCACAATTGACGGATGAATTAAAGCAGTGGGCTACCGATGCCAAAGCCAAAGGCCTGATTAAATATTTTGGCTTCAGCATTCACAGCAATATGCCCGCCTGCTTGATGGCCGCATCAAAATGCGACTGGATTGATGCAATTATGCTGCTTTATAATTTCCGAGTAATGCAAGACCCGCAATTAACGGCCGCCATTGACGCCTGCAACAAAGCCGGCATTGCTCTTATTGCAATGAAAACTCAGGCCCAAAGACGCACTCCTGAAGGCGATTCATCAATTAGTAAGCACTTCATCGAAAAAGGTTTCACCGAAGGACAAGCTAAAATTAAAACTGTCCTTCAGGACAATCGAATCTGCTCCGCCTGCGTCGGAATGACAAACGTATCGTATCTGACTCTGGCCGTTGCGGCAGCTCTCGATAAAACTCAGCTCTCTCAAAGCGATTTACAATTTATGGGCAATTACGCAAAAGAAACCGCCGACAGTTATTGCACCGGCTGCAATGCCTGCGCCGCTGCTGTTCCTCAAATGCCTTACGTCAGCGATGTAATGCGTTCGCTTATGTATCATAACAGCTATGGCAACAAAGCCTTGGCCAAAGAAGTTTATGCTGATGTCGCACGCAGGGTAAATTGCCCGATTGGTTCCATTGATTATACTGCAGCCGAAGCAGTTTGTCCTAATGGTAACAAAATCGGCAAATGGATGTCAGAAGCGGAACAATTACTGGCATAAGAAAAATTATTGTCCAAACGCGGCGTTGAGCAATTCGTCAAGATTTGGCGCATAGCCCTGCCATGCCTTGAGCACCTTGCCGTCGCGCAAAATAACAACAACGGGGGTCTGGACATACCATTTTTTTGCCTCGCTTAATCTGCCGCGGGTAACTGTGCTGTCCGGCTTTATTAATTGCTGCTTTTCATTGCCGTAAGGCGGTATTTCAATAAAGGCAAAGTTAATAGCGTTGTCATTGCCTTTCAGCGATTTATCCATTTCCTCATATATTGGAACAGCTTTGGCACAAGTGGGACAATCATAATGATACATCAGAACCGCCCACTCCCCGTTTTGCAACTGCTCTTTCATATCTATATGATCGAGCAATGACCATCGCTGCTGATTTCCCCATTGCTTTATGTCGATTACTTCATATTTTTCAGCCTTCATCGGCGGCTTGTTCGTGATAAGAACATACTCAATCGCCGGCAGTAAAATAAAAGTTGGTATGGCAATTGCCAAAAAATGTGCTGCTTTCGGCCACGGAGGCGGAAATAACTTTAAATCTTTCGGCCTGAAAACCGCAAGCAATATAAATATCGGGATATCAATAGCGGAAAGCGTAATCCACGGATTGACTTTAACCACACCGAAACAGCCGCAGGATTCTGCGCCGCTCAAACTTTTATATAACGTTACACCGATAAATCCGCCAAAGACGATTAAGCCAAGCAGCCATCCGGCCTTTCTAAACAGCCCGCAGACCAGCCAGATACCCAGCCCCAGTTCGAGCGGTATCTGAATCAGGAAAAACTCCCATGATTCCCACAATCCCTTGCTTATTATCGGCTCGGTAACAAGCTGGTGAATCTTCAATATCGAAGCGCCGATTAAAAAAATACCCGCTATCCACATTACGATTATATTCGCTTTTTTCATATTTTATGCCCGCATATATAAGCCGCCATTGACGGCGATATATTCGCCTGTGATGAAACTTGACGCTTCGCTTGCAAGAAATAGAATAGCTTTGGCCACATCTTCAGCCTTGCCGTTTCGACCCAGCGGCGTTTCCGCAGCGACTTGTTTTCTTCTTTCCGGCGTGCTGAACTGCTCGTGAAATCTGGTTTCAATCAAGCCCGGCATAACGGAATTAACCCTAATGCCGAAAGGAGCGAACTCCTTTGCCATCGCTATCGTCATTGTTGCGACCGCGGCCTTTGCCGATGCGTAAATCCCGCCTCCGCCTGCCCCGCCGTTATGGCCCGCGATAGAACCGATATTTACAATACATCCTTTTGACTTTTTTAAATACTCAAGAGCCGCCTGTGCCGCCAGAAACACACTTTTGACATTCGTAGCGAAAGCATCATCAAAATATTCATCAGTTGCATCAGCAAAAAACTCCCTTGCTATAAGTGAGCCTGCGTTATTGACAAGGACATCTATCCCGCCGCAGTTTTTAACAAAATTTTGTATCAGTTTAGTTACTTCATTTTTATCGCGCAAATCCGCTTTAAGAAGACAGCCGTCAGAAACTTTCTTTACCTGGGCAAATGTCTCTTCGCCGCCTTCTTTAGTTCTGAAGTAATGAACGCCGACAAAGCAGCCCTGCTGTGCGAACATTTTTGCAGTTGCCGCACCGATTCCGCTGCTCGAACCGGTAACCAATACTCTTTTGCCTTTTAAATCTTCGTAAATCATTGCGGTTTTTCCTCGTTTTGTATTTGCTCCAATTGCATTACTAACTTATCTAATTTTTTCTGGCCTTCATCGTGTTTGCCGTTGGCGTTTCGCAGATGACTGCCGAGAGTATCCCAGGTTGCAATAAAATCTCCAAATGAGGAATTGAGAGTTTTGAGATTTTTGCGAATTTCAGCGGCCTGTTTTTCTATCTGCAAACCGTGAAGGCCCATTACTATCGTCATAAGATAAACATAAAGCAGGTTCGGCGAAACAGGAAAGACCTTTCTTTCCATCGCATAATCCTGAATACTTATCGTATCCTCGGCAGTTTTTACCATTGCCTCATAATAAACGTTTTCAGCGGGTATAAACATCATGGCAAAATCCAGTGTTCCTTCGTCAGGCTTGATATAGCTTTGTGCAATCTTGTCGATATGTTTCTGGACATCCTTTAAAAATTCTCTGTGGAGTTTTTTCGCGTCAGCTTCATTTTGTGCCAGTTGGAGTTTCTTAAAATTTTCCAGCGGAAATTTCGCGTCGATTGGTACTGAATATTGCGGCATCTTTACCAGTGCATCGACAATTTTACCGTCACGGAAACTATATTGAAGAGCGAAACTATCCGCAGGCAACAGGGCTGATAGAATATTTTCAAGCGACCATTCGCCAAGTCCGCCGCGTAGTTTGGGACTTGCGAGTATCTGCTGAAGACTTTTAATATCCGAACCTAACTCGATTATCCTCTGACTTGTGCCCTGAAGCTGACCAAGCTGATTATTAACTTTTTCAAGAGTCTGAACCTGGAACTGCAGATTTTTATTTACGGTGTCCTGACCTGATATCAGAGACTTTTGAAGATTTTGAGAAAGATTATCCTGTGCCGTCCTGAGCGCCTCAAGCTGCTGACCAAGCGACCGCATACTGCCGAATGAGTGGGCCAGCCACAGCAAAACAGCTATTGCTGCCAAAAAAGTTATTACAAGTATTATTATTAGTGCCTGCTCCATTATTGATTCCAGATTATTCTTATTTGCCGAAATTATAGCTTTTCTATCTTAAATCGTCAAAAACTATAAAAAAACAAATTAAAGATTTATTATGTCCGGTATAATTGCTTCGTTAAAATTGGGAAAGATAGGCAATATTTTTTCAAAATATTCTTTATTATGTCGATTTTGAGCGTTATAATACTACCCCGGTGAGGATTAGTATTCTCATTGTAAAGGATTACCTGTTATCCGGTATGAAATATCGAAACAGGAAAGATGATAACAATAAGATAAAAGTAACTTAATGGTCCTTTGAAGGAGGAAAGTTATGAAGAAAATATTACTGCTATTATTGCTTGCTTCGTATGTATCAATTAACGGCTGTATTTGCTGCAAACAATGGCTCAGTTACCAGGGCAAAAAGCCGGCAGACCCCACGGCAAAATGGATGTGGGACAAAAACTGTCGCCCCGCTCCAAAGCTATTGCCTCCAAAGTGTACAATGGCTTGCAATCCTCCTCATGTAGTTGTCCCTCCACCGCCTCCGCCGCCTGTTTTTCCTAACTGCGCTACAAAAACCTATCCCTGCGGAAGCTGCGGAACGGTTGAGCTTCAAAAATGTATGCCGAATCAGGTGCAAACCAATGCCGATTTCGAATATACAATCAAAGTTACCAATCTCAGCGATGCGACAATTACCGATGTCGTCGTAACAGATATGCTGGGTGAAAATCTTCAGTATAAATCTTCAACCCCTCCTGCGAATATTGAAGGCAGTAAACTCACCTGGATTTACGCAAGTCTCGGACCAAAGGAATATCAGTTAATTAAAGTCGTCGGCGTAGCTACCGCAAGCGGTATTGTCAAGAATTGTGCCGACGTTACATATAAAACGCCTGTCTGCGCACAAACGTTAAGTGTCCAGCCGGTTATAGTTATTACAAAAACCGCTCCTGCCGAAGTTTCAATTTGCGATACGATTAACGTCGAATACAAAATTCAAAACACCGGCACAGGCCCGGCCAATAACGTAAGAATCACCGACACCCTGCCTGCCGGCCTTGTAACCGCTCAGGGTTCATCCAGGATTGAAATTCCAGTCGGTACTCTGCCTGCCGGCGCGGCGAGAATGGCTACGGTTACCCTCAAGGCTCAAAATCCGGGAACTTTCACCGGCAAGGCCGTTGCCACTGCCGACGGCAATATAAACATAGAATCCCTGACAGTTACAACAGCGGTAAGAAAACCTGTTCTTGCGATTTCAACTACCGGCCCGCAAACATCATACATCGACAGAGAGGTTACTTATGATATCGCGGTAACTAATAACGGCGATTGGCCCGTATTCAATACTATGATTGAAAATCCTGTGCCCGCAGGCCTCAAATTTGTAAGGGCAAGCCAGGACGGCGCTCTTATTAATAACAAAGTTATGTGGCAGGTTGCCAAACTCAATCCAGGCGCTGTCGCAAAAGCTTCGGTCACATTTATGACAGACGGCTTGAGTTCGGTTGTTGATACCGCCAACACCTCCGGGAATTGCTGTGATTCGGCGACATCTTCTATTAAGACAGAGATTGTCGGCGTTCCGGCTGTTCTACTTGAAACTATTGACCTGGTTGACCCGGTAAAAATCGGACAGGAAACAACCTATAAAATCGTCGTCACAAATCAGGGTTCTGCTATTGCGACAAATGTCGCGGTAAAAGCGATACTCGAACCGCAGATGGAATATGTAAGTAATGCCGGCGCTACCCAAGGCACATTTGCTGACGGCACGATTACATTCGCACCGCTGTCTAAACTCGATCCAAAAACAAGGGCCATCTGGGAAGTTACCGTCAGGGCCAAAGCTGTCGGAGATGTCCGCTTTAAAGCGGTTATGAGAACCGACCAGCTCACCAGAGACGTTGAACATACAGAATCGACTAACTTCTATCATGAATAAACTTTAGTCTTTCAATTATTGAATCTCAAAACCCCCGGTTTTCAGCCGGGGGTTTTTTATTTCTCAATAATTTATTCATCTATTCTCTGTCCGCTTTTAGTAAAACCTCTGGCGGATGAAGGACTTATCTGTTATACTTAAAATAGTTATAGATGCTTTTAATCAGGGAGGTATTTTATGTTATTGCTGAAAATTGTCGCAATACTTATTATTATTGACGGCATTGTAGTGCTGCTCAAGCCCGATTTTATGAAAAAGTTCTTCGAAATTTTCACTCAGGGCTCGAAAATTTATCTTGCCGCGGTTATCAAGGCGGTTTTTGCTCTGATTTTTCTTTTCGGCGCATCAAAAGGATGTGCTCACGAATGGGTCATCATTTTATTCGGAATTCTCGCCCTTGCAGGTGCGGTTTTTATCGTTGCGTTGCCGCAAAAGTCGAGAGCAATGGTCGCCTGGTTCGCAGCGAGAAATAATACAATTTTGAGGTTTCTGTCAATTATTTATCTGCTTATCGGCGCACTTTTAGTATACTCTGCTTAACTTGTTTATCACGTTTTGGAGAACATCGATAAAATGGCAAAAAAAGAAGCGGCAAATAACATTGAGCGTCAGAATCCTAAAGGTTTCTGGCTCTTTGCGATTTTGATACTCGTCTTTCTGGTAGCAATTCTGGCTTACGACATTAATCGGCCGTTCTACGGCTTGCATAGTTGGGCGCAGGCCAGCGGCGCATGGGCCGCCCGTTCACACGTTAAATATGGGTTAGCCTATACTAAGGGTCTTTCGACCTGGGCTGTCGGTATGCCCCCCGCAGCAAATCCTCAGCGGTATATGGACCATCCGGAACTGAATGTTCTCGTCGCTGCCGGTTTTATGGAAATCTTCGGAATTAACGAATGGGGAATGAAGTTGAGCGAAATAATTATTTCTGTCTTTGTGATGCTCGTCTTTATTTTAATGCTTCGTGACATTGCCGGAAATCTTGCGGCGATTATTTCAGCAATGATATATTTAGCCTTTCCTATTACCTGTTACTTCGGTATGGGCAGTTGGCCCGTTCTGCTGGGCTATTTGTCTATGTGGCTATACCTGATAATAACTGGTCATACCGGCAGAACTGTTAAAAAATTCCATTACATTATCCTGGCGATAACGCTGTTTTTGGGAATACAATTCAGCTGGGTTGGTTTTTTCTTTGCTATGGGCATCGGCGTGCACTACGTCCTGGCCTGCCTGTTCAAAAAAAGACTGCCTAATTGGCCTTTGTTAATCATACTTGCCGCCGCTCCTGCCGCCAGTATGCTTTTAAACTTCACAATTATGGCCGCCGGTTACGGCTGGGACATCAGCAAAATTACTTCGCTGTACAAATGGCGCGCCGCCAAAGGCGAAATGCAGCAAATGCAGTCTTTCGATTGGAACGCCTGGTTTGCGCAATTGTGGGAATTCGCTTCCACAAATTTTTCCGTCACAGGACTTATTATCGCGATTATTTATCTGACTTTTGGCCAGCTTATTGTCTTTACAATGCCCAAAGACAAAACCGGCAAAAGACAATTGCAGTTCCCCTGCTTTTGGCTGTTTTTCTTTATTCCTTTTTTCCAGCTTTTTGTGCTAAGGGGCTGTCTCTGGAGGCACCAAACATGGGAAATGCCGCTGACTCCGTTCCTCGCCATCGCTATCGCCTATGCGATTATAGGAATCGGCTGGATTCTTAAGAAAAATTTCAATAAGCACTTCGCCCTTGCCGTTCAGTTGATTGTCGCTGCCGTATTATTATTTTCCTGTTTTCTCGGCGCAAAATATTATTACGATGTTCGCTGGCAGCCCGAGGCCAAAATAGAAATGTTCAAAAAACTAAATCATCAAATTCCTCCTGATAAAGCCTTATTAAGTTTCGAGGATTTCATTGTCAATCAAAACGAATCTAAAGGAGGTTTTATCCGCCCGGAAATCGCATGGTATCTCGACAGGGATATTACTCCCGCCCAAACATACGAAGAAATCAAGAAATACGCTTCTACAGGCCGATATCCTTATTATCTTGTTCCTGCGGTAAACGAATTGAAACCTTTGCTAAACAGGCTGGCGCAGGATTATCCTTATGAACTTGTACAAGGCGTCTCGGGCGAAACAGCGAAAAACGGCAGATTTCTCAAAGCCGGTATGTATCCTTATATGATTTTCGACCTGTCAGGCAAAAAGTAAAATATTATGCTTGAGAAAAACAACAGTTACTTCAGCGATATACGGTGGGACATTATTAGTCTCATTCCGGCAGGCAAACATAGAATTCTCGAAATAGGATGCGGTACCGGAAATACCGGCAAAACCCTCAAGGAGCAAAACAAGGCCGCAGAAGTGATTGGAATTGAATTAGTCGCTGCCGCCGCTGCGGAGGCCGAAAAAAACCTTGATAAAGTAATCGTCGCTGACATAGAAAAACTGCAGATGCCTTTTGCTGATGAATATTTTGATTATGTTATATTGGCCGACATATTAGAGCATCTTCACAATCCTTCGCAAACTATCGAGAGACTGAAAAAATATATCAAAAAAAGCGGCTGGATAATCGCCAGTATTCCCAACATCAGATATTGGAAAATCCTCAATGAACTTGTCATTAAAGGCCGGTGGACATATCACTCCGACGGCATACTGGATGACACACACCTTAGATTTTTTACGAAAAAAAGTATAATAAACTTGTTTCAATCGGCTGGTTTTTCAGTGGATTTAGTCACTCCCAGATTTAAACTGCAGCCCAAAAAACCTGACAACTTCATCAATAGCATTACCTTGGGCTTACTCGAAGAGTTCTGGACGATGCAATATATCGTTATGGCGAAAAATATTTAAATGATTGATATACTACTGGCGACCTATAATGGACAAAAGTATTTAAATCAGCAGATAGACTCTATCCTCGCCCAAACCTGTAAAGATTTCCGGCTCCTGATAAGGGACGACTCCTCCTGTGACAATACGATAAACATCATAAAAAATTACATTTCCAAATTTCCTGATAGAATTCGCCTCATTATTGATAACAAAGGACATCTTGGCCTTGCCCAGAATTTCGCTGCCCTGCTCGAATCCTCTCAAGGCAAATATATTATGTTCTGCGACCAGGACGATGTGTGGCTGCCAACTAAAATAGAACTGACTATAAACACGATGAAAGAGGCAGAACAAACTTATCCAGGCCTGCCTCTTTTGGTTCATACAGACCTTCGCGTGGTTGACGAAAATTTAAACATCATCGCTGATTCGTTGTGGCATCTTATCGGCATTGACCCTCGAACCGCCAGTAACCTCGATAAACTCATTATAAGGAACTCTGTTACAGGCTGTACAATGATGATAAACAGCAAAGCCAGAGATATCTCATTGCCCATTCCGCCGCAAGCCCCGATTCACGACTGGTGGATAGCGATGAACGTCGCCAAACTCGGCAAAATAATTCAGATAACGGCACCGACCATTCTCTATCGGCAGCACAGCGGCAATGTTATCAGCGCCGGCAAAAAAAATCCTTATCGGATATCCGATTACAAAGCCCGAATTATTAATCAATATAATGTAGTTAAAAAAGTTGTTCCCGAAATAAATCCTGTTATACTGATTGCCAGAATACTTGTCTCGGAAATAGCACGGAAAGTAAAAACAAAAAATTCCCGGATTTCAGGATGAATCGGCTTTGGACAAGATTAAAAAAATACTAAAACTTGCTGTATTCCTTCTTTGCGCGGTTTACATTGTAAAGTATTTTTACGCCAACTGGGATTCCCTTCAAATCGCTTTTAAAATCAACAAATTAATGATTGCCCTAATCATTTTGCTTTCGATTACCACTCTTATTACATACGCATACAGGTTCAAAATCATAATGCACAAATGCAGCGGCAAAAATCCTCCTTTCTGGGAATGGTTCAAAGTTATAATGCTGGCGAGGTTTTATAACCTGTTCTTCGCGCAGTCGGGCAATATTTACAGAGGAGTAGAGCTTAAGAGAAGATTCGGAATATCCTATACCGATTACGTAAGTGCATCCGTCTCATTCGGATGGATGGATATATGCCTTGACCTGATAATCACCGGAGCGATTATTATTTTAATCAGGCCAGAATTCAAATTAGGCGACTTTAAAGCATATCAATTTGTCGCACTGCTGTTGCTTGTTATTATATGTCTGCCGATACTCGCTGATTTGTTGCTGAAAAGAATATCGACAAATGCTTCCGTACTGCTCTGGATAAAATCAAAATTGTCACAGGTAATTACCGCAACAATCAGTAATATAAAAGACCTGTCGTATCTTGCCAAAATTGTAATTTGGGGCTTGCTCGTCGCCGCTCAAACATTGATTGTTTACTACATTTTATTTACGAGTTTTGAGATTAAATTAGATATTCCATCATTAATGCTGTTCTATGCTTTGCTTAAATTATCCTCAGCCGTAATTATCACTCCCGGCAATATTGGAATCCAGGAAATCGCTTTCGGCGTTCTAAGCACACAAATTGGCGGCGGAATGGCGCAGGGCATTCTCATTTCCGCCATATCGCGTGTACTGGGTTCATCAATTATAATTATTTTAGCCCTAATCCTCAGCGGCAGCGGCCTGTTCTTCAAAAGAAAAAATATAACGGAAATAGACGATGTCAAATCCTGACGAACTGATTACTATTGGCACCGTTAATTGGCATTCCTTTGCCTATTTGGAGCAATTATTTAAAAATTTGCTCGACAAAGCACATCGCCCGGACAGATTAAGATTTCTCATCGTCGATAACACCGGCGGCAAAGATAACAATCTGCAAAAACTTAAAAACATTTTTCAGAATATTACTATAATCAATAACGACCCAGGCAGCCTCAAAGGCTCTCCTGCGCATGCTCACGGCTTAAATGTCGTAATGAAGAACATCAAAACCCCGTTCGCTTTAATTCTCGACCCCGATGTTCATATCTTCAAAAAAGACTGGGACGATTTTTTGACAGCTCTGATAAATCAAAACGATATCTTTGCGATCGGCGTTAGTTTTCCGCCCTGGCAGCTTGGAATGTATCATAATTTCCCCAATCCCGTTTTCTGCTTTTTCAAAACAAAGCAGTATCTCGAATTTTCGCCGGACTGGTCGGCTTATGATGTAAATAAACTTGTTCTTTACTGGGACTTTATAAGAAGAAATATTTTACGACTCGGCATCTTTATCGGTAGAAAAAAAATTGAAAATTCAAAACCGATAAGAGCTATTTGGACGCGATTCGAGAAAATCATAGGACTTTGCAGCAGGGATACCGGCTGGAGAAGAGCGCAAAAAGCAAAAAAAGCCCGGATAAAAACTATAATTTTCCAGCCGCGGATAGTCTCTTCAAATGAATTTAAACCCGACGACCCCTATTCAATGATAGCAAAATATTTCGAATTATACTGCTATCAAAACGAACTAATACTTACTCACAAATACTCCACAAATTCTCTGGTCTTTAAAACCGGCAAATCTGACAACCAGGATTTATGGAAAAAATGTGTGGAACAAATCGAAAAGCAATTATAATTTCAGCTCCTGACAAGCTCCTTGACAATCTTATACATAAATTCATTGATATCTTCGCTTTCATCAAGCAGTTTTTGTCGTCTTTGCTGCCATAGTTGTGTAAGATTTTCTGTATTCAAAAGTTTTTCCGCAATTTCAATCCCTTCTGAAAACGATTTGCAGTTATAAAGCAGTTGGTATTCCTTTTCCATTGCCATCAAATACCCCAGAGGCAGCGGATTACAGAATATTGCCGGCGTCCCCAGCACAGCCGCCTCGGCAGCCATCGTTGCTCCCTCGCCGATATACAAATGAGCGAAAGCAAGTAAATGATGAACTTGTTCCGGCGCGACAGGATTTTTATATTGCACCATTGATTCCGGCAAAGTTTCTTCTGAACTTATAATAACTCTGCCGTACTTCGACAATCTTTTAATAATGTCAAGATATCCCGTCTCATCATACCCGTGCAGTCCTGTATCATGAGCTGCCGTCCACGACACCATCCGCATTACAATAAAAGGTTTGCTTACATCTATCCCGGCATTGGCAAGAATCGACGCGTCCGGCGTGAAATATTCCGGATTCAGATAAGACTGCACCCACACGCCTTTAAATTTCCGTTCGCGCGAGCCGTGATTTCCCAAATATCCCAGCCCGGTCATAATAATCGAGACAAAAGGCAATCCAATCATTCTCTGAAGTTTCGCGTGTTCCGTATCCTCTTCGACAATCCGCGGAATTCTTAATATCGTCCCTATCAGCCCCACTGTGACGCCTGTTTCCGCGATTAAAATATCCGGCTTGAATCGCCTTACAATCGCCCACATTCGGATGTATCGTATAATCAACTCCCAGGCCATTGCCGGCATACCATTTTTCTGCCGGCTGAGGCATATATATTTCAGATTGAGATTTCTGACTAAATCGATTGTAACATCTTTTTCTCGTGCCGTTACCAGGACTTTATCCTTATTCCGGCGAAACCGAAAAATAAGATTCTTGAAAAAGTGAACCTGTGAAGGATGGCTGATATCTACTAAAACTCGCATTATTTATAGAGTTTCCTCAACCATTATTTTTTTCATATTCTTTTTTACGGAGCAAAAATAATTGCTCATCCTGCAAAATTCTCAGCCGGTTAATCATCCCAGCCAAAAGAGCCGTTATGTAGCAAACCAAAGCAACAAATCCGAATGCCGCTGCTGAAAACGCAACAAACAAATAAGGCGAAAACGCACCTGTTGTTATATAGTGCATCAGAACAAACACTGCACAGGCCATCGCCATTATCGCGAAAATTGCGCTTATGCCGCCGAATACCCACATCGGCTTGTAATCTCTGAACGCCCGCAGCATTATTACCAAACTTCTCCAGCCGTAAGTAATTACATTGGATGCCACTTTGCTCTTGCCGACTTTCCGCACGCCAAGAACCTTTACAGGAACCTCAACTATGCGAAGCCCTCTGAACGCCATATCCAGTATTACCTCGTGAGTATATGTATGACCGCCCAGCAGCGTTACTCGCAGAGCTGCGTCACGCTTATATGCACGAAATCCACACGATACGTCTTTCATATCAAGACCGCCAAGTTGATTTACTATGCCTGCCACTCGCCTGTTGCCCCATTTTTTTATCCACGGCATTTCTGGTATCAGGTTTATATCCGCGAATCTGCTTGCCGTTGCCATATCCGCATTATCATTTAATATTGGCTCTATCAGCTTGGCAATATCCTTCGGGTCGAATTGGCCGTCCGCGTCGATATTGACTATTATATCCGCTCCGTGAGCCAGTGCCGTGCGAATCCCCTGCGCAAACGCCGCTCCAAGCCCTTTGTTGCGCCCGAAGCTATGCACAAAAGCTCCCGCCTGTGTCGCGACTTTCGCTGTCTGGTCGCTGCTTCCGTCGTCAATAACTATAACCTCTATTTTATCAATCCCTGAAATTGTCTTCGGTATATTAGATATCACCTCTCCTACAGTTGCCTGTTCGTTATATGCCGGTATTGTTACAACAAGCTTCATTTTAAACTCCTTTTATCTGTTTAAAATCCATTTCAAAATCCATTTGATAATTCCCCACCTGACAATATCATTGTATGTTACCAATATGAACAATCCCAGGATTAATACAAGACCGATATACACAAGTCCCTCCTGAATTTTTGCATGCACAGGAGAGCCTTTAATTTTTTCTATTATCAGCAGCACAACAAGTCCGCCGTCGAATATCGGCAGCGGCAGAAAATTGAACACCGCAAGACATGCGCTTATCATCCCCAGAAAATGAAGATAATGAATAAATTCTCTTTCGGAGATTATTTTTGTGCTCGCCGCTATCATTCCTACCGGCCCCATCAGGCTATTGGGGCTTATATCGCGTGTAATCAGACCTTTGAGAGTCATATATGTTTGCGCGACGAATTCCAGCGTCTTTCTGCTTCCCATTTTCAACGCTTCCGACGCCCCGTTCGCCCGGTAAAGCCGGGTCAGCATATCGAATGGCAGATTTTGCGATGTCAGTTCTTTGACGTTGGTGCCGCCTGCGGCAGGCACCGCGAATTCGAATTTCTTATCACCTAACACGCTGCTGTATTCTATTTTTATGGTTTTGCCTTTATTCGCTTCAAGTTTTGCGGCTATATCGAAATAATTATTTACTTTAGCCCCGCCGATTGAAACAATTTCCGCTCCCTGCGGAATATTTGCCGGCCACGAATATGTATTTGAGTCCGTCGTCCCCGCTACATAGAGGCTTTCTGCATCCATCCCGACCGCAATGCCGATTACCACTCTTCCATTTTCATTCTTTGGCACCACATTCACTTCAACGATTTTATCGCCCCGCAGCACCGCGATTCCTAATGATTTGCCCGCGTTTGCCACCGTTACTTCTCTAAGCTGATTATATGTTGGATTAGATATATCTCCGACTTTTAGTATTATATCGCCGCTCTTTAGAGGCTCATTTGCTTCGTCGAATCCCATAGGAATAACTTTTAGTCTCGGTACCAGTCCGTAAATATTGGCAAGGACATAATTTTCATGTCCTTTATCTTTCAGGTTCGCATAGTAATTGAGTTCGATTTTTTTCTCTTCGGGTTCCGACTGCCCGGGTCGTGTAAATGTCAGTGCAACCGTTGGCTCGAAATAATTCTCAAGTTTATTGCTCAGCTGCCACGCCTGCTCGACTTTTTCTCCGTTTACTGCCGTCAGTACATCGCCGCTCTTTAAACCGTACTGTTCGTTTAGTTCTTTTGGGTTCTGGACCTTTGCGATTTTAAGCGATGTCGCCGGCATTATGCCGATTCCCTTTAGTCCTGTCGAAGCCAGCGGTATTGGCACAAGATTATAATCTTTGATGCTGCCGTCTGTTCTTTTAACCTTGAAATCTACTGCCTTGTCTTTTCCTGTCAGTGCCTCCGAGATTATGACGCTCGTATAATCGAGATTGCCTCTGCCGTTAATTGCGATTATTTCGTCGCCTGCCTTGAGCCCTGCCTGTGCCGCCGGATAACCCGGCAGACAATCTCCAATCACCGCCGGAGGCTGTTTTATTCCCACTTTAAATACGATTACAAAAAGTATCGCCGCAAGGATGATATTCATTGTTACGCCCGCCGAGACTGTAACAATTCGTTTCCATATCGCCACATTGACAAATGAACGGGGGTCTTCGCTTGGCTTGTCTGAACCAAGGTCTTCCTGCCCCATGAGTTTTACAAATCCTCCTAACGGAAATATTCTCAGTTGATATTCCGTCGCGCCTGCTTTGCAGCGCATCGGTATTTTAATACACAAAAGACCCTCTCCGTCCGGGTCGTTATCTTTCTGAAGAACTGTCGGCAGAATCCTGAATCGCAGATAATTTTCGATTCTTTTCACTCCAAGAACAATTGACCCGAATCCTACCGAGAACGCTTCGACTTTTATGCCGCAAAATTTTCCTGCGGCAAAATGGCCGAGTTCATGTATAAAAATCACTATACCAAGCCCTACAAATGACATAATTACACTGCTGCTTTTGCTGAAGTGATTGAAAATATAATACACTACCCAGCCGACTATCAGCAATAGTATCAGGGCATTGATATAATTTTTGGTTTTTATACTGTTTTGCTCATCAGCCATTCTTTTGCCTCATTTCTTGCCCAATTATCCGCCAAAATCAATTCTTCCAGCGTCGCTTCGGTTTTTACCTTATGCTTAGCCAGACAATATTCGATAATTTCGACTATATTAACAAATTTTATTTTTCCTTCCAGAAATTCTTTAACCGCCGCCTCATTTGCCGCGTTAAATACCGCCGCCGCCGTTCCGCCGGTTTTACTGACTTCGTAACCGATTTTCAGGGCTTTAAACACTTCCATATCCGGCTTTTCGAACGTCAGACTGCCTATCTCTTCCAGCCGCAGCCGGTTTGCAATTCCTTTTACCCTCTTTGGAAACGTAAGGGCATATTGTATCGGCAGACACATATCCGGCTCCGACATCTGCGCTATTATCGACCCGTCCACAAATTCGACCATCGAATGCACTATCGACTCCGGATGAACAAGCACTTCGATTTTTTCCACCGGAACATCGAACAGCCATTTCGCTTCGATTATTTCAAGTGCCTTATTCATCATCGTCGCTGAATCTATAGTAATTTTTTTGCCCATATTCCACGTCGGATGCGCAAGTGCCTGTTCGATTGTCGCGTTTTGAATTTGCTCTGCCGTAGCGCCTCTGAACGGCCCGCCGCTTGCTGTCAGAATTATCCTATTTACTTCATCGGCATTTCCTGACTGCATCGCCTGAAACACAGCCGAATGTTCGCTGTCAACCGGCAGTATTTTCGCGCCGCTTTGTTTTGCGATTTTCGTCAGCAGTTCTCCTGCGATAACCAGCGGCTCTTTATTCGCTATGGCCAGTATTTTCCCTGCCTTTGCCGCCGACAATATTGCTTCAAGCCCCGCCGCTCCGACAACCGCCGCAATTACAATATCGACATCTTCGCTTGATGCCGCGATTGAAAGTCCTTTATCGCCGCCGTATATTTCGGTTTTAACTGGGCCCAGAAGTTTTTTTAAAGTATTGAGTTTCTCAGGATTGGTAATCACTGCGATTTTCGGTTTGAATTTCCTGACCTGTTCTGCAAGCAGTTCGGCATTATTGTGAGCGGTAAGCGCAATTACTTTATATTCCGCGCCAAGCGCATCTATCACCTTCAAGGCATTTGTGCCTATTGAACCTGTCGAACCGAGTATTGCTATCCGTTTAGTCATATATGAATTTCGGCCAATTATACATTATGCAATGAATTTTAGCACTATTTTGCTCAAATTGCCATAATTACTTCAAATACAAGAAGTTATCATTATGTCCGCTAAATTTAAGCTTGTGCTTGTCAAATTCACATTTGTCCGCTATAAATACCTTTATGAAACCGCTTTATATTAGCGCTACAGGTCAGGATAGCGGCAAGACCGCCGTAATCTGCGGCCTGATTCAATATTTGCGTAACAAAGGTCACGACCCCGGCTACTGCAAGCCTGTCGGCCAGCGATACGTGCTTTACGATAATCATAGTATCGATGAAGATGCCGTGCTTGCTCACCAGGCTTTCGGCTTCAAGGACCGTCCACAGGATATGAGTCCCATCGCAGTCGCCGAAGGTTTCACGGCGAAGTTTATTATGAATCCTGACGTTTCATCTCTTGAGCAGCAGATTAATGGCAGTTTCAACAGGCTTAAAGAAAAGCACTCTATGGTAATTGTCGAAGGCACAGGCCACGCAGGCGTCGGCAGTTGTTTCGGCCTGTCGAATGCCCGTGTCGCCCAGATGCTCGGTGCCGACGTGATAATAGTCGCTTCCGGAGGCATCGGCAAACCAATAGATGAAATCGCGATGTCGCTGGCGCTTTTCAAGCAATACAATGTCAACGTTATCGGCGTGATTTTGAACAAAATCTACCCTCAGAAATACCAGAAAATTTCTTCGATTGCTCCTAAAGGTTTGGAGCTTATTGGCACCAAACTTATCGGCTGTATTCCTTTTGATTCTAAGCTTTCATTTTTTTCCGTCGGTCAGGTTGCCGATGAATTTGGCTATAAGGTTTTGAGCGGAAATGATTCTCTTACGAACACAATTGAGCATACTGTTGTCGCCGCAATGGAGCCGCAGAATGTCCTGCACTATATCGATAAAAACACCCTGATAATCACCCCCGGCGACCGCATTGACAACATTCTGCTCACCCTCGCCCTGTCCGAATCCACCGACTATCACGATAAATTATGTTCCTGCGGCCTGATTCTCACCGGCGGCCTCCAGCCGGATTCGACTATCTTGTCGCTACTCTTAAAAAGCACTATTCCCGTCCTGCTTACCGACGAGGACACTTTCTCTGTAACGGCAAAAATGAAGGATTTGCATTTTAAGATTCGCGCTAACGACCGCGGCAAAATTGCCAGTACTTACGAATTGCTGAAAGATAACGTTAATGTCGATTTGATTCTGCAAAATCTGACAAGCTGATAACTTTATTTACGCGACTACCGATTAAGGATGATGAATGAAACTTGACCCTACAAAACTTAAAGACTGGCAAATCGCCGAAGCATCCGAACAACACGCCATACCCATTGCCCGCCTTGCCAAAGATATGGGCCTGCTGGATGACGAAGTCATTCCGATGGGCAGGCTCCTTGCCAAAATCGACTACAAAAAAGTCCTCAACCGCCTTGGGGATACTCCCAAGGCAAAATATATTGACGTTACCGCGATAACTCCGACCCCGCTTGGCGAAGGAAAGACAACGACCACTATCGGCCTTATCGAAGGTCTCGGCAAACTCGGCAAAAGAGTTACCGGTGCAATTCGTCAGCCCAGCGGCGGCCCAACTTTCAACATAAAAGGTTCTGCCGCAGGCGGCGGCCTGGCTCAATGTATCCCGCTGGCTCCGCTTTCGCTCGGCCTGACAGGCGACATCGACTCAATCACAAACGCCAACAACCTCGCGATGGTCGCCCTGACCAGCAGAATGCAGCACGAAAACAATTACGACGATGCCCGCCTGGCAAAAAGCGGCTTAAAGCGTCTCGACATCGACCCCGCCAGAGTCCAGATGAAATGGGTAATGGATTTTTGCGCCCAGTCCCTTCGCGACATCGTCATCGGCAGAGGTGGAAAAATGGACGGCTTTGAAATGCCCTCAGGTTTTGCCATTTCCGTATCAAGCGAAGTTATGGCGATTCTCGCTGTTTCAAAGGACCTTGCCGATATGCGTCAAAGAATGGCGAAAATCGTCGTAGCTTATGACAAAAAAGGAAACGAAGTCACAACCGCCGACCTCGAAGTTGACGGCGCTATGACCGCGATAATGGCCAAAACGATAAATCCAAACCTGCTTCAGACCATCGAAGGCCAGCCCGTCTTCGTCCACGCCGGCCCATTTGCGAATATCGCCATCGGCCAAAGTTCAATCATCGCCGATGAACTCGGCACAAGACTTGCCGATTACCATATTACTGAAAGCGGATTCGGAGCAGATATCGGCTTTGAAAAATTCTGGAACTTAAAATGCCGTATGTCAGGCCTTACTCCCAGCGCCATTGTTATCGTCGCGACAATTCGCGCCTTAAAAATGCATGGCGGAGGCCCTGCCGTCAAGCCCGGCGTCGAACTAAGCGAGGAATACACAAAGGAAAATCTAGCGCTGGTCGAAAAAGGCTGCGAAAACCTCATCGCACATATCGAAATCGTCAAAAAAAGCGGCGTTCGCCCCGTCGTCTGCATTAACAGTTTCTATACCGATACAAAATCTGAAATCCAGCTCGTCAAAAAGATTGCCGAGCAAAATGGTGCCCTCTGCGCCGTTTCGCAGCATTGGCTCAAAGGCGGTGACGGTGCGATTGAACTTGCCGAAGCTGTAATGTCCGCTGCAAATGAAAAAAATAATTTCAAATTCCTCTACGAACTGGCAACTCCTCTGCGTCAGCGGATTGAGCTGATTGCAAAAGAAGTTTACGGCGCCGATGGCGTCGAATACACACCGCAGGCTCTCGAAAAAGCAAAGTCGTTCGAAAACGACCCACAGGCTCAAAAACTCGGCACCTGTATGGTAAAGACCCATCTTTCGCTTTCGCATGACCCGAACATTAAAGGCCGTCCAAAAGGCTGGACACTGCCCGTAAAAGATATTATGATTTACAAAGGCGCAGGCTTTATCGTCCCCGTCGCCGGCGATATTAAACTTATGCCCGGCACAGCTTCGAACCCTGCGTTCAGAAATATCGACGTCGACGTCGAAACAGGAAAAGTTAAAGGATTATTTTAATCGGAGTTTAAATGCCCGCTAAAATTATCGATGGCAAACAAATCGCGACTGATATCCGCAGCGAATTAAAAGCTGAAGTTGCCAAACTCAAAGCAAAAGGCATTACGCCCGGCCTCGGCGTTATACTCGTTGGCCATGACCCTCCTTCTATCTCTTATGTAACCGCAAAAGAAAAGGCCTGCTCCGAAATCGGTATTTATTCCAGCGATAACCGTCTGCCCGACCAGACTTCCGAAAAAGATTTGCTCGCTCTTATCAATAAAATGAATAAAGACCCTAAAATCAACGGCATTCTCGTCCAGCTTCCCCTGCCCAAACACCTTGACGAACAAAAGATTCTATTTGCAATCGACACCGTCAAGGACGTTGACGCTTCTCATCCGTTAAGTATGGGCAAAATGGTCGTCGGCCAAAAAACCTTCCTGTCCTGCACCCCGCACGGCGTTATTCAATTATTAATCCGCAGCGGCGTAAAACTCGACGGCGCAGAGGTCGTCATTGTCGGCAGAAGCAATCTTGTCGGCAAATCGCTTGCCAATATGCTTATGCAGAAATCTCCCGCAGGCAACGCGACCGTTACCGTCTGCCATACGAGAACAAAAAATATTGCCGCCCATACGAAAAGAGCTGATATTGTTATCGCGGCAATCGGCAAACCCAATACTATAACTGCTGATATGATAAAGGATGGTGCCGTAGTTATTGATGTCGGCATAACAAGGGTTGAAGATTCGACAAAGAAGAATGGTTTCAGACTTGCCGGCGATGTCGATTTTGAGGGAGTCAGCAAAAAGGCAAGTTTAATTACTCCCGTCCCCGGTGGCGTCGGACCTATGACTATCACTATGTTGTTATATAATACCGTTGAAAGTGCAAAAATTGCAGGCGGATTATATGAAAAATCTTCACGATAAAAATAAAGTACCATTAGCCATCATTGTTGCTGCGATTATCATTGCCGCCTCAATCTTATTATCGAGAAGACCGCCTTGGGCTTCTTTGTCGCCTGATAACGAAAACCGGCAAACTTCTTGGCAGTCGCCTTCAAAGCGTATAAATTTTACACAGGCACCGGAAAATATTGGAAAAGTTGTTTGCGTAACAGGCAAAGTTGACCACGTTTATACTTCTGACAAGGGAACTGTATTTATAAATTTCTGTCCTGATTATAAAACTTGTCCGTTCGGTGCCGTAATTTTCGATTCCAGCGTTTCCAAATTTCCTAACCCGCAGCAATACACGGGAAAAAATGTTGAAATCACCGGCTTTATAACCGCCTATCAGGGCCGAGCGGAAATTGTCCTCGATTCCCCGGACCAGATAAAAATTGAATAATAATTGGCAACGTCCCCCCTCTCGCAGTTCGCCTTCTTTGCTCATCAATTAGAATAACTTGTTTATTGAATTCGCATCATCTTTTCGCCAGCCGGCATCAGCGTCGAAAACATATTTAATTCCGCCGACTTTAACTCCTCCATCCATAACGGAATCTGCCTGTTTCCAGTTATTATCGACGTATATATACGTTGTCAGTTTTGTTCCTTTTTCATTATAAACTTCTTTTTCGTCGAACTTCCCGTCAAAATTAATATCTGTATACTTGTCCCCTATAGTAAGATTATTTTTGCCGTATGCATACATAGCGTTTGCCCATCCGGTTTCATTTTTTTCTGCTGCGAACATAACGAATCGAATTTGCTTTTCCTGTCCCAGTATTGCGACCTCCGTAACTCTACCGGCTTTATTTTTAGAGGCATAAAAAAACGGCGATTCACCTTTTGTAATCATTAAGATTTTATCAATGCCTTTGCTCTCCTGCAGGCCTGTGGATTTAAAAGCCGTGATTGTTACGTCCCCGAACTTCTTGGGATAGCCGTATAACTCCGCGTTTGGAGAAAGATAAGCCGAATAAGTTTCTATTAAATAAAGGCAGATAATACCGACCACAAAACCCGCAACAAAATAGAAAACTTTTAGCATTGTCATTTACCACCTCATTTATTCGATGTTAAATCTTAAATTTTAAATCTTCAATCTTAAATTCGCGCTATTTTCCCAGCTTCTCCATCGCATTAGGGACCGTATCGGATGGGCTGACATCATACCATACCCCGATGATTTTGCCCTGTTCATCTATCAAAAATGACGAACGGGTTATGCCGAAGATTGACTTTCCCCAAACGCCGTATGCCTCGGCGGTTTTATGGTCAGGGTCGCTGAGAAGCCGAAAGCCTAATTTGTATTTTTCATCGAATTTTTTCTGGGCATCTGGCTTATCAGGACTAATGCCCAGCGCAACGACGCCGGCATTTTTAAGCGGCTCAGCGAAATCCCGCACACTGCACGCCTGCTTGGTGCATCCGGGCGTATCGGCCTTGGGATAGAAATAAACAAGCACTTTCTTGCCCTCGAAGTCTGACAGTTTGACCATTTTCGAGTTCTGCTCTAACAGTTCGAACGCCGGTGCCGTATCTCCAATTTTTAATTTTACCATTTCTTTCCCTTTCGAAACATCGGCAGCCTTTTCTTTATGCTCGCAGCCGGTTAATAACACTAAAATGATAAGTATTGCCGAAAGATTCATAATCACAGATTTGTATTTTTTATCACCCATCGTTTACCCCTTTCCTAAGGTCAACCTTTTCTCCGCTTCGTTGTCATTGCGAGGCCGCAGGCCGCGGCAATCTCGTTTTGTCATTCCCGCGAAAGCGGGAATCTACGTCATTTCGAGCACAGTCGAGAAATCGCGTAATTCAAAGTACGTCGTTAAATTATAAATCTTCTATTTTTAATTTACAATCTTTTCTTTCTTGTGCCTTAACTAAAAATCATTATTATTACTGCGATGGACAGCGATAAGATTTTATTAGGTTGTGGCTGGTATTTGGCATTCATAGTATCATTGAGCTTTCACGAAGCTGCTCATGCCTTTGCCGCTACAATGCTCGGCGACAATACCGCCTTTTACCACGGCCTTGCCACTCTCGACCCGTTTGCTCATATAAGAAGATCGCCCTTCGGAATGATTGTGATTCCGATTATGTCGTATTTTTATAATGGCTGGATGATTGGATGGGCAAGCACGCCTTTCGACCCTGTCTGGGCCCGGCAACACCCAAAACGTGAGGTATTGATGGCCTTGGCCGGCCCTGCTGCAAATTTGATTCTTGTTCTTATCGCCGCGATAATAATTCGCCTTGGAATTGCCGTAGGCTGGTTTTGTCCGCCCGAAAGCATTTCGTTTTCGCACGTAACTCAACCCCTCGATACTGGCTGGACAAACGGCTTGGCTGTTATGGCAAGCATATTTTTTACATTGAATCTCGTGTTATTTGTTTTCAATCTTTTGCCTGTTCCGCCGTTGGATGGCAGCAATCTTGTCCCGCTTTTTTTTAGTAGTGAAAATGCTTACAAATACAAGGAGTTTATTCGCCGACCGGCCAATTCGATTATTGGCCTTATTATCGCTTGGCAGTTTTTCGGCTATATATTTTCCCCTATTCACCTCTTTGCAATCAATCTTCTCTATCCCGGCCATCACTACGGCTTTTAATATCCCTGCCTTACTGTTCTATATTCTCCGCTTCTAGCGGAGCCTCTGACGGAAGGTGTTTGCCGGTCAAATGAATTATCACGCCGGGTACTGATATTATCAGCCACATTATTCTCTGCGCCAGCGCTAGTGTTGGAATTCTATAAGAAACCCCAATAACTTTAAACATACCCTGAATACCAAATTCCATAACGCCTGCTCCGCCGACGCTTATCGGTATCACGCCGATTATCCATGAAAGCGGGAAGAAAATAAAATAGTATTTGATATGTGCTGCGATTCCTAAGTCCTTTCCTACCAGGTATAAACCGTAAATCGGCATCGCCTGGCATATAAAGCTAAGTATAACTGCTATCAGAATAATAAATGGTCTGGAGCAGTAAAGTTTCACGGCTGTAACAATTCTGCTCAGCCATAATTTCCACTTGATACCAAGGATAAACACGTATTTCAAAAGGATAGGCCGCAGTTTCCTGCTGTAATACATTACTGCAATAACCGCCAGCCCCAATAAAACCATAGCCGCAATGCCCAGCAGTAGTTTTATAGAAAAGGAAACAAAGTTAAATTTACTGCCGAACGTAAGTTTTGTTCCGCTATCCCCCGAAGGAATTAGCCAGTATGCAAGAAACGCCATTGCCACAGTACAAATAAGACCTATAACCCTGTCGACAAAAACGCTCATCGCGGCTTCAAGCTTTTTTTCGGTA
The DNA here is from genome assembly GCA_003142595.1 of Phycisphaerales bacterium. Classification (GTDB taxonomy): domain Bacteria; phylum Planctomycetota; class Phycisphaerae; order Sedimentisphaerales; family UBA12454; genus UBA12454. The sequence continues at coordinate 19,456 of PLMU01000006.1, read as the reverse complement.
TGTTTTGTAACATACCAAGCCCTCAGCAAATCGCCGCCGACCGAGCCCGGCAGGCAGTTATTATAAAACAGGCCCAGGAGGTGAAGTTTAAGTGCCGGCCAATACGAAATATAAACCTTCTGCGTTCGCAGCAATAAAAGCCATCGCAAAACAAAAACTAAATTTCCACCCACAAAAAGCAGGAACGCAAAGAGAAAAATAAATATATTTAAACTGCTAAAATCCTTTATAATAGCTTTTGGGTCATTTTTGACTACAAAATATAAAAAGGCTATTATTGCAACGGCTATCCGTATAAGGTGCGAAAGATGTTTACTTTTTTTGCTCATTTATTCCTTACAAAAAAGCTTGAATTTCGATATAATAACGCGTAAAACATTTATCGGCAAGCAGATAAATTGGAGATGAAAAATTGACAGCAGATAATAAAATTGAGCTCGGCACTGATTTTGAACCGAAATTCGACTCAAACGGCCTGATTACAGCTATATCGCAGGACGCGAAAACCGGCCAGATTTTAATGGTCGCGTATATGAATAAAGAGGCGCTGGACTTGACTATAAATACAGGCCAGGCAGTGTTTTACAGCAGAAGCAGAAAAAAGCTCTGGAAAAAAGGCGAAGAAAGCGGCCACTACCAAAAGGTTAAGCAAATTCTCGTTGACTGCGACCAGGATTGTTTGATTCTAAAAGTTGAAGTTGACCAGGGCCAGTGCCACGTCGGCTATATGTCCTGCTTTTATAGAACGTTAAAATTGGGCGGCGGCAAACTTGAATTTACCGCTGAAAAAGTTTACGACCCTAAAGAAGCATACAAAAAAAATAATTAGCCTCTCATCACTTAGCTACACAGGTTAAGATTATATTGGACAATAGTTATGGCAGAAGAATTATCAAAGGTATATGAACCAAAGGAAATAGAACGCCTTGCAGATGAAATCTGGCTGAAAGGCAATTATTTTCATACCGAACCGCCCGCCAAAGGCGGAAGGAAAGGTCATCCATACACAATCGTAATACCGCCGCCGAATGTTACAGGCGCACTGCACCTTGGACACGCAATCGATAATACCATCCAGGACGTTCTTGTCCGATTTAAACGTATGCAGGGATTTAATACTTTATGGATGCCGGGAACAGACCACGCGGGTATCGCTACCCAATCAGTTGTTGAAAAAACTCTCAAGGCCGAAACAGGAAAAACACGCCACGACATCGGACGCGAAAAATTAGTCGAAATGATTTGGGACTGGAAAAAGCAATACGGCAATAAAATCCTCGAACAGCTAAAAAGAATCGGGGCAAGCTGCGACTGGGAGCGAACAAGATTTACTCTCGATGAAATGTGCGCAAAGGCGGTCAGATATACTTTTGTAAATTTATTTAAAAAAGGGCTCATCTATCGAGGCAAAAGACTTGTCAACTGGGATTCAGTTCTGCAGACGGCTGTTGCGGACGATGAAGTCGTTCATAAAACCGTTCAAGGAAATTTCTGGTATATCCATTATCCGCTTGTCGATGGCAGCGGAAATATTACCGTTGCGACGACCCGGCCGGAGACGATGCTCGGCGATACTGCGGTTGCGGTAAATCCGAAGGACAAGAACGCAAAGAAATTTGTCGGCAAGATGGTTCATTTGCCGCTAACAGGCAGGCAGATTCCGATTATCGCAGACGATTATGTGAAACTCGGCGAAGGAACAGGCTTTTTGAAGGTTACGCCTGCTCACGACCCGAACGACTATGAAATCGGGCAGCGGCACAAACTTGAAATGATAAATATATTAACGCCTGACGGAAAAATAAATGAAAACGGCGGGAAATATGCCGGTCTTGACAAGTATAAAGCAAGGAAAACGATTGTTGCGGACTTGGAATCGCAGGGATTGGTTGAAAAAGTCGAGCCGCGAGAGCACGAGGTGGGACATTCGGACCGCAGCGGAGATATAATCGAGCCTTATCTGTCCGATCAGTGGTTTGTGAAGGTCGGGCCGCTAGCAAAAGAAGCAATCAAGGCGGTCGAGAGCGGCAAGATTAAGTTTCATCCGGAAAGATTCGCGAGGACTTATCTCGACTGGCTGTATGGGATTCGCGACTGGTGCATAAGCAGGCAGCTTTGGTGGGGACATCGGATTCCGATTTGGTATTGTGAAACTTGCGGCCATAACAATACGGGCATCGAAGACCCGACAGAATGCGAGAAATGCAAGTCGAAAGATTTGCAGCAGGACCCGGATGTTCTCGATACCTGGTTCAGCTCGGCGCTTTGGCCGCACAGCACACTTGGCTGGCCGGAGCAGACGGAAGAGCTGAAATTTTATTATCCGACGAATACGCTGGTTACGGCACGAGATATTATTACGCTGTGGGTTTCGCGAATGGTGATGATGGGACTGGAAAATATGGGCCAGGTGCCGTTTAAAGATGTTTTTATTCATCCGACGATACTCGACGGAAACGGCGAGCGGATGAGCAAGAGCAAAGGAAACGGAATCGACCCAATCGATATTATCGATACTTACGGCGCCGACGCGATGAGGTTCAGCCTTTGCCAGATGACGACCGAAAGTCAGGATTTGAAACTGCCTGTAACCAAAGACGAGCAAGGCAGAAATATCAGCGAGAAATTCGATATCGGCAGAAATTTCTGCAATAAACTGTGGAACGCATCCCGCTTTGCGATGATGAATCTTGAGGGCATCGACTTCGACGCTTTCGACGCAAAGAAAATGACGATTACAGATAAATGGATTTTGTCGAGGCTGACGACGACCGTTCGAGAAGTTACGGAAATGCTGGATAATTTCGGAGTGAGCGAGCCGCTGATGGCGATTTACCGATTTTTCTGGAACGATTTGTGCAACTGGTATCTTGAATGGATTAAGCCGCGGTTGAGGGATGCGGAGCAAAAGCAAACGCCGCAGAATGTGCTGGCATTTGTGCTGGATTGCACGCTTCGGTTGCTGCATCCGTTTGTGCCGTTCATTACGGAAGGGATATTCCAGAAATTAAACGAAGTAGTGCCGCAAAGAGGGCTTAAAGGACTGATTGAATTCGGAAAAACCGATGCGCTGATTATCGCCCAGTGGCCGAAGATATCGGATAAGTATTTTGAGCCGGAGATTGAAGAGAAAATCGCGATTTGTCAGGAAGTTGTGCGCGGAATTCGTGAAATCAGGAATAAATATACCGTAGTGCCGAATAAAAAACTGACTGCATCGGCAAACGCATCGGCCAAATTGTCGAAAATTCTCAACGACAACGCGGATTTAATCTGCGACAGAGGCGGGCTTGATAAATTTTCCGCTTCGCCAACAGAAGAAAAACCGCAGACAGCAGCGGCGGCGATAGTCGAGCAGATTCAGGTATTCGTGCACGACATTATCGAAACTGGCGCGGAATCAAAGAGGCTTGAAAAGCAGAGAGATGAAATACTTGCGGGCGTGAAATCCAACCAGGCGAAACTTGGCAATGAGAATTTCGTAAAACGGGCCAAGCCGGAAGTCGTCGAGCAAACGAAGTTGAGACTTGCGGAACTGAATGAACAGTTGGCGGCCGTGGAAAAGAATCTTGCGGAGCTGAAATAAAAACAGTTATCGGTTTAAGTGAACGCCTTTTATACAGACTGTATAATCATTACTGGATACATAGATGGAGAAAAATAATGAAAAGGTATTTTGTTGTTGCGGGCATTCTTTTCAGTTTACTGGTTTGTGCCGACTGTAATAGTTCGAATGATGAAGTTGCTTACTTAAAGCCGCCTATGGAAGAAGGACTGCCTCAGCCGCTCACCATGGAACAACGACTTCGGACTCTTACTCCTGTTTTCGACAGCTTTGCAGATGCACTCGAAAAAATCTCGTCCAAGTATCCTGAGATGGCGGGATACAGTAGAGATAAAGCAATAAATCAATCAGAAGATACAATTTCGTGCGAATATAGCCATAATTTTACACGTCCACAAAGAATGTGGAGTAGTACTCTTCCATCTGATTTTGGCGAGAACGGCTTTATTATCCGCCTCTCGTGCAAGGCAATGCACCCGCTTCATCAGCCGGCGTATCAGATGCCCCCACCGGCACTCTACTTAGATAATCTTCAATTCTATGGGTGGATCTTGATTGGAACGGGTTCTAATCCTTCGCCGGGTCTCCTTGATGAAGTCAATGCAATCATCCGATCGCACCTCGATAAACTTACAGAAGCCGATAGAATTGCATGTAACTATCCGAACAACATGCAGGTTGTTCTTGAGGCTCTGGATAGAGGTGCATTTAGAGCCGCGATGCCCCCAGAGAAAAAGATAACGCTTGAAGAGTACAGAAAACTTAAAAACAAGTACATAAGCCTCCATGAGAATTGTTACCCTGATTTTTTTATATACCGTACCAAAGAAGGCAACGAATGGCGTATATATGACCTGATCCTTGTCTGTTTTAACAACAAAAATGCCTGGATTGCGGAGTTAACGGAGCCAACTCAATCCCGTATTAAAGGCGAAGACTGGGTTGCATTATATAGTCTCGATCGCTGTGATGAAGTAGATAAAGATTTCGCTATAGCAAAAATTATAGAAGAACGCTCGAAGGTCGTTGGCGGCGTGCATTACGGAATGAGCGTAGCTGATGTTATTCAACTTAAGGGTAAACATTATAAAATCGGCACACCACCACCTGCTGAAATGATGACTTCAATTATTTTTTATGATGATGTTACTATTAGTGTACGAGAACGGTCGCCTGTAGAGGCCCGCGTCGTAAGGGTTGAGCCAACATCAAATAAAACTAAAGAATATATGAAGGATATCCCATATCAGGATGAGAAGTAATGTGACAACTCCAAACAATGGGGTCGAGCGTACCTGTTAAAGCGGACAGCCGTCAAGCGGAGACAAGTATTTGCAGAAAAAAGAATAGGGATGTATAATAAGAACATATGGAAATAGAAGTAGAATTATCACGCATAATAATCGATGAGGCCAGCGACCAGCAGGTAATCGTGCTGAAAGAAAAACACGGTCAGCGCACCCTGCCGATAGTTATAGGCATTGTCGAAATAATGGCTATCGATCGAAGACTAAAGGGCAAAACAACTATCCGGCCGATGACACATGATTTGCTGGGGAATATAATCGATGCGCTGGGGGCAAAAATAGAAAAAGTAGTGGTAAGCGACCTGAAAAACCATACTTATTACGCAACGATTCATTTAAGTATTAACGGCAAAACGGCAAATGTCGATTCACGGCCAAGCGATGCAATCGCAATTGCTGTCGCATCGCAAGTGCCGCTTTACGTGGCAGAACATGTGTTTGCAAACGCGTAGGAATTAAATATCAGAATTGGAATTTGAGTCATCTGTTTGCGGTTTTGGGCAGAAGATAGTCATCAAAATCAAAATAAATACCGCGACAGTAAGCATTGAGTCGGCGAGATTAAAGGCTGGGAAATGCCAGTCCTTATAATAAAAATCGAGAAAATCGCGAACGCTTCCATCGTTGAAAAGCCTGTCATATAAATTTCCGCAGATGCCGGCAGCGAACAAGCCAAGGGCCAGAACAATGGCCAACTGTAATTTTCGGCCAAAGATAAAAATGGCTAACACGGCAATAATCGCCACTACTGAAATTACTATCAGAGTCATAGTTTTATTGGCAGCAATTCCCCATGCGGCGCCGCTGTTTTCGACAAGCACAAACTGAAAAAAGCCATCTATAATACTGTATCGCTGCGGGAACAGAGGGGCGAGCCAATTGAAAGAAGCGTATTTAGACCATAAATCGGCGGCAAAACCAATAATAAAGACAGGCCAGAATATCAGATGCGCAGCAGTGTCGGGTATCTGTTTAGTTAAAACGGCCAAATCGCACTCCTACTTCACGTATTTTCTGTATAATTTCAGGAGGTTGTTCTGTGCGGGATTCAAGTCGAGCGACTTGCCCCAGTGTATGAGAGCCTGATTTTTGTAATTGTCGGCTTCAGGATTATCGAAGCTTTTGAGAGTTTGATATTTCATCATATACGCGACGCCAAGACCTTTGTGCGCCCGCCAATCGTCCGGGTTAAGCTGGACGGCCTTTTCATAATCTGTGGTTGCCATATCGACTTCTCTGAGCTTGAGACAGACAAAACCAAGATATCGCCAGGCCTCGGAATTGTTCGGCTGCAGAACGACGACGGCCTGCAGAACCTGTTTTGCGGGATCGAATTTATCAGACTGCAGATACGCAACCGCAAGAGAAAACATTATATTGGGGTCGTTGCCGTCAATCTGCAGCGCCTTCTTATAAGAATCGATAGCCATTTCGTTGTCTTTGCGGGCAGTATAAATATCTCCTAAAAGTTTGGCGACTTCGATGTCGGAAGGGTTAAGTTCCTGGGCGGATTGGCCATACTTAAGGGCGGCCTCGTAATCGCCAAGCTTATAATAGGAACCTGCCGCTCCGCACCAGACTTCAGTACTCTGCGGGTCAAGCTGACAAGCTTTTGCAAAGGCTTTTGCCGATGCGGCATTATCATTCATCAGGCTGTATGCCCTGCCAAGACCGCGATAATCTTCAAACGACCATGGATTAATCTCAGTGGCCTTTTGAAAAGCATTCGCACCTTCGGGATATTTCTCCTGACGCAGATAAATATTCCCCATAAGCGACCAGGCAAGTGCAAAATCAGGTTTTTTCGCAACGGCCTGCTGAAGCTTATCTATGGCCTGGTTTGGGTCGTTGCCGTCACTGAGCGCAATTGCATCGACATATAAACCTATCGCTCCATTTTTTTTCTGAGATTGCTGGCAACCGGCCAGGAAAACAAGAGATAACCCCACTAAAAGCGATTGGAAAACAAAACATCTGAACTTATCAGGCACGAACAAATCCTTTCCTTGCGGCAAAAATCCTTAAAAACAGTCCAGCCTTAAATTCTTTTCGGCAATTATACCAGACTAAGAGTCGCTGTCAAAAGGTTTTAAGAAAACTTGTGCGGCAAAGTTTATCTTGCAAAAAAAGGGGTCTGAGGGTATAAATTCAGGACGAAATCCGTATCTGTGAAACCGGGTAAAGTTGCGAGAATAGGAAAAGATATGCGGTATAGTAAAGCGTTAATCCCTACAGTTAAAGAAGTTCCGTCCGATGCAGAGATTCCAAGCCATCAGTTAATGCTTCGTGCAGGACTTATGCGCAAGCTTGCCAGCGGAACTTATACCTATCTGCCGCTGGGCTGGCGGACATTGACGAAAATAATGAATATAGTCCGCCAGGAAATGAATAAAAGCTGGGCGCAGGAAATTCTGATGCCCGCAGTTCAGCCGATGGAACTTTGGGAAACAACCGGCAGAAATATAGATTACGGGCCGACAATGGCATACTTTACCGACCGGCACGGAAGAAAAAATGTTCTGGCCCCTACCGCTGAAGAAGTCGTAACAAGCATCGCTGCCGGGGAGATTAATTCTTATAAGCAGTTACCAATCAATCTCTACCAGATAAGCTTTAAATTCAGAGATGAATTTCGGCCGCGGTTCGGCGTGCTGCGCAGTCGGGAATTTATAATGAAGGACGCTTACAGCTTTCATTCCGACGAACAAAGTCTCGATGAAACTTATAAGACAATGTACGAAACCTATAAAAGAATTTTCAGCCGATGCGGGTTGAAATATGTAATTGTCGAGGCGGAATCCGGCGAAATGGGCGGCAGCGGCTCTCATCAGTTTACAGTTCCATGCGAGTCCGGCGAAGATGTCATAGTCCAGACAGAAGACGGCAGTTACGCGGCTAATATCGAAAAAGCGCCGGTCGATGCCCTGCCTGCCAAAACAGTAAATAAAGATTACAAGCCGATAGAGGAAATTCATACGCCAAATCAGAAAACAATCGAAGAAATATGCACGTTTTTGAAGGCGAGCGCAAAAGAGATGATTAAAACGCTCGTTTACAAATCAGGAAACGATTTGATTCTCGCTCTTGTGCGCGGGGATTTCGAAATAAACCCAGAAAAGCTACGATGCACGGTTGGTAAGTCGATAGAACTTGCCGATGAAGCGACAATTAAAAATCTGACGGGCGCCCAAGTCGGGTTCGCGGGACCGGTCGGGCTTACGTCAAAGATTAACAAACTGATTATCGACCATTCGGTGCTGACAATCGAAGCGGGAATAACCGGAGCAAATAAAACAGATTATCATATTAAAAATGTAGTGCCGGGGCGCGATTTCCCGCTAACAGGCAACAATATAATAATCGCCGATATACGAAACGCCGTCGAAGGCGATACATATAAAGGAAAGAAACTCATATTCAAAAGAGGCATTGAAGTCGGGCAGGTTTTCAAATTAGGCACAAAATACAGCGCAAAACTGGGAGCGAAATTTCTCGACAAAGACAGCACTGAAAAGCCCTGCATTATGGGCTGCTACGGCATCGGGATAAACAGAATCGCGGCATCGGCTATAGAAATATTTCACGATAACGATGGAATAATCTGGCCCATAAGCATCGCACCTTATGAGGTCATTATCACTCCGGCGGGAAATAGCGAAGAACTATCAGCCGCGGCGGAAAAGATATATAACGAACTTATGGCCTGCGGAGTGGAAGTATTGTTCGACGACAGAGACGCCCGCGGCGGAGTAAAGTTCAAGGACGCCGATTTACTGGGAATCCCGATTCGTATTACAATCGGAGCAAAGTCACTGGCAGAAAACAACGCGGAAATCAAGCTTCGGCGTGAAAAAGAAATAACAAAAGTTCCGCTTGCACAGGTTAAGGAAAAGATATTACAATTAATAGAAAAGCTTAAAGCTGAACAGAATGTGGACGCTTAAAAAACCTGACCCTGTAAAACTGATTATCGGCATACTCGGCTGCAATGCCAATGCCGTAAATGCCGCAGTCGATATGATAAAGGACAAATTCGGCGCCTGCGATATGGAAAGCCCGGCATGGCCGTTCAGTCACACGGAATATTACGCCGAAGAGACCGGCAAAGAGATTTTGAAAAAATTCGTAACGGTCGAAAAACTGATAGCCCCCGACAGTCTGGCGGCAATCAAGCACAAGACAAATAAAATGGAAGAGAAACTTGCGGGTATGCAGGACAGCGGACTGAGCCGTCCTGTCAATCTTGACCCCGGCTATATCGAGCCGTCCAAGCTGGTGCTGGCCAGCACGAAAAATTTTTCGCATCGGATTTATATCGGCAAAAAAATATGGGCCGAAGTAACGCTTATTTACAGTAAAGGCCGGTGGACGACGTTTGAATATACCTTTCCCGACCATAAAGAACAGAGGTATCATAATTTTTTCAGCCAGGTCAGAGAAAAACTTGTTCAGCAATTAAAGGAGTAATCCTATGACAGATTCAGTAGGTGTATTTTCCGTACTGTGTTTTCTTGCGGCATTTGTCGTGTCCATACTGCTGACAATTGTCGCAAAAAAGATTGCCGTGAAATTCAAGCTTCTCGCTCATCCAAAGAGCGACCGGTTTCACAGCAAAATCATTCCTCTTGGAGGCGGCATCGCCATATACTTTACGATTCTGATTGTTTTTCTTGGCGCATTTGCACTAATCGAATATCTTTTAGCAAAAGATATAATGGAATTTTGCGGCCGGGATTTCGGAGAATACATTGTGGGATTCGCCAATAGAGCAAACGAATTATTGATAACTGTTTTATGCGCAGGGGTATTATTTTTGCTGGGCTTGTGGGACGACATTAAAAATTTGTCTCCCTGGTCGAAACTTATTGTGGAATTTGCGGTGGCTTTTGTCGTGGCATACTGGGCAGATGTCAGGGTTTCGTTGTTTATCGAAAATAAAATCATCACTTCAATCCTGAGCTCTTTCTGGATTGTCCTGATAATTAACGTTTTTAATTTTCTCGATAATATGGACGGCGCAAGCGCCGGTATAGCGGTTATCATCTCGCTGTTTTTATTTGTCATCGCGATTCTATCGGGACAGGTGTTTGTCGCATGCTCGGCAATGATATTCGCCGGTACGCTGGCAGGTTTCCTGGTGTTTAATCTGCATCCGGCCTCAATATTTATGGGCGACGCCGGCTCATTGGTTATAGGTTTCTTCATCGCTTTTCTAACTCTGCGGACAACATATTATCATGAAATAACGGAAGAAAACGACTGGTATGCCGTTATGGCTCCGCTTGTTATATTGGCAATCCCGCTTTACGATTTCATCAGCGTAACGATACTTCGAATCAGCCAGGGCAAAAGCCCATTTGTCGGCGATACACAGCACTTTTCGCACAGGCTGAAAAAACTCGGCCTGACGGATTTTCAAACGGTATTGACGCTTTATCTTGCCACAATCGCCACCGGGTTAGGCGCAGTGGTGCTGACCAAAGCCGTATGGCCTTACGGCCTGCTGGTTTTTCTGCAGACAATCGTGGTACTCGAAATCGTCGCCCTGCTTGAATCAATAGGAAGAAATGACAAAAAGCAATCTGATACAAAACAATAAAGATGCCGCAGCAAAGGTATTTTTCATTTTTTGGGTCTGCATAATCGCGCTGCGATTGAGCTTTGCGGAAAATTCCACAATAGAATCGTTCAGCCTCGAAGGAGTTTTTTATGATAATCTCATCAGCATCTGCATCTCGGCAATTCTTTTCCTGGCGGCAGTAATATGGCTGGTCATTTTATTATGCCGCAATAATCGCCGTTACAAATATACCGGTTTCGAACCAGGCATTTTCTTATTTATCATCGCAGCGGTTATAAGCACATACTTTGCGCCAAACCGAAGAGCCGCAATGAACGACTCTCTCACAATGCTGGGCGGAATCGTTGGTGCGGCGGCATTGGCGCAGGTTCTCGAATCTGAAACAAGAAAAAAGATTCTGATTTTTGTTATTATCGCGATGGCGATAGTCAATGTCTATCAGTGCTTCGACCAGTATCATAACAGCAACAAAATGATGATAGAACAATACAAAGCAGAACCTGAGTTTCAGCTTGAAAGACTCGGTATAGAGCGCGGCTCATTTCAGCAGATGCTATATGAGCACAGGCTTTATTCGAAAGACGTCAAGGGGTTTTTCGCCACCGGTAACAGCGCAGGATGTTTTTTTAACCTGGCGATATTTTCAGCTATCGCTGTTTTCGCACCTGGTCTAAAAAAATTTAAAGAAAAAAAACTGAAAACATTCATTTTCCCGATATTGATACTGCTTGTTCTCTTCGGCGGTCTAATACTGACAGCAAGCAAAGGGGCAATAATTTCATTTGTTCTGGCGTTCATTATCCTGCTGGTTTCAAGCAAATTCGCTGATTTTCTCAAAGTACATAAAATTTTAATTTTCATTACAACAGCATCCGTTTTTATCGCAGGAGTTTTATTAATTGTCCATTACGGCCTTAAACACAATGCCCTTCCGGGCGGAAATTCAATGCTGGTCAGGTGGCAGTACTGGACAGGGGCGGCAACGATAATTGCCGACCATTTTTTCACAGGGGTCGGAGGCAATAATTTCGGCTCATTTTATACACAATACAAAATTCCCGAAGGCCTTGAAACCGTTCGAGACCCGCACTGTTTTTTGCTTAGCGTTCTGAGCAGTTACGGCATTGTCGGTCTTGCGGGTTTTTGCGTCGCACTTTTTGTGCCGATTATCAGGCGGCTGAATAACCCCATACCTCGGCCTGGGCTGGAAAAAAATAATTTCGTCTCGACAGTTCTCTGGTGCGGGATATCTGCCGTTCTGGTCCTTCTTTTATTGCGGCCCATTGCCGTCAGGATCGAGCTTGCCTCGAATATCGCAGTGGCTCTTTATATTATAGCAATGATGTATGCGGCGCCTGTGTTTTTCTTCGGCGTAACTTTATGGCTATGCGTGAGAAGCAGGGAAAGTTACGACGAATTTTCCGTCTGGACTGCGCCTTTACTGTGCGGCATATTTGCGGTTCTGCTTCATAATCTTATCGATTTTGCGATTTTCGAGCCTGGTATTATGACCGCCCTGTGGGCATCTGCGGCCCTGGCCACCTGCCAATCTTTACCTTCCAATACCAACGAAGCAAAAAAATCTTCGCCGCTGAAAAAAACTTTTTCCATAATTTCTGTCGCGGCTTTGGCCGGCGCTTTGCTGTGGATGTATATTATTCCTGTTGGAAAAACTGCCGTGAAAATCGAAACCGCGAAAATGCTTTCTTACTACGGCAGGTTAAACGAAGCAACGATAATTCTTGATTCGGCAGCGGATGATGACCGGTTGGACCCGACACCTGACACGCTAAAGGGCGTAATGCTTCTGCAGAGTTATAAAAATAATCCCGAAGAAAACCAGGAAATATTATTTCAAGCTGAAAAAGCTTTTCAGACAGCCATTCCAAGAAATCCTGCGGACTTTAAAAACTATGACAAACTGTCCGATGTTTACCAGTCGCTGGCAGAGGCATATCCGCAGCAGCGTCTTTCGTGGTTCGAAAAAGCTTTCGAATCGCTCAGCCGTGCGGTCAATCTATACCCATCTTCGGCAGAACTGCATCTGACTCTGGCCACAATAGCACAGCAGTTAAACAAAATTGATTGTGCCATTGAGAACTACAGCCAGGCAATAGCAATTGAGGACGCCTATAGAGAACAATTTAAAATTATGTATCCCGGCAAGGAGATTTTCAGCAGGCTCGGAGAAATAAAATACAATTTCGCAAAGGAAAGACTTGAAGAACTTACCAAAAAAGCGGACAATTATAAAAAATAATACCTGTATGGAGCAAGATATGAAAAAAGCAGCAATCATTCTATTATTATTGTTCTCAGCGGCCGTTTTTTCGGCGCAATCCGATATGTCAAAATCGGTGGTAATGATTCAGGTCGTAAAACAGCCCTTTGATTACACAACACCCTGGAAACAGACCTCGGTTTCGCAGGGCATCGGGTCAGGTTTTATAATTGCCGGCAACAAAATTATTACTAACGCTCACAATGTATCGGACAGTAAATATATAATTGTCAAAAAAGAAAATGTCGCGAAAAAATATCCGGCGACAGTCGAATTTGTCGGTCATGACTGCGACCTTGCTTTGCTGAAGGTAATCGATAAATCTTTTTTTGACGACACAGAGGCGCTGACGCTGGGCACTTTGCCTGAAATTCACAGCAAGGTATCAACTTACGGTTTTCCAATGGGCGGCACACATATAAGCGTTACCGAAGGCATCGTCTCCCGCATCCAGACCGATATCTATGTTCATAGCGGCGCCGACGGTCATCTTGTCATCCAAACTGACGCTGCGATAAATCCCGGCAACAGCGGCGGACCGGTCATACTCGACGGTAATGTCGTTGGCGTTGCGTTCCAGGGAATGTCACAGGCAGAAAATATCGGTTATATGATACCGACTACCGTAATCAATCATTTTCTTTTGGACGTCAATGACGGCAAATATGATGGTTTCGGTTCAATCGGTGTAAGTCTTTTTTCCGGCCTGCATAATGACAGTTATAAGGACTATCTTAAACTTGAGCCCAATGTCCAGGGCGTTGTCGTAACTTCTGTTTTGCTTAACAGCTCGGCTGAAAAAGTTTTGCAGCGAGGCGATTGCATTACGCAGATAGACAATTACGACGTTGATAATGACGGTATGATTATGATTTACGGCAAAAAATATCATCTCTCTGAGGTAGTGGAGACAAAACAAATCGGCCAAACTGTAAACCTGACCTTTTGGCGCAACGGCAAAAAACAAACCGAACAATTAGTCGTTCAGCTTAATCGTCCTGTCTTTGAGCCTGCGCATCTTTACGATAATCAGCCGCCTTATGTTTGTTTCGCAGGCTTTACATTTGTTGCGGCAAGCAGGAACTTTCTCGAGACCTGGGGCAGAGACTGGCTCGATAGTATTCCTCATACATTAAGATATCTTCTCAATGATTCTCAGCAACTCAACAAAGACCGGGGCCTAAAGGAATATGTCGTGCTGTCAGAAATTCTGCCCGACCAGATAAACCAATACGCCGACGAGTATAACAATAAACCGCTGGAGAACATTAATGGAGCCGATGTTCGGAGTCTTAATGATGTGCGCAAAGCTTTTGAAAATAAAAATTGCGATTTTTATGTACTTAAGTTTATGAACACCGAAAAGCCTTTGCTGCTGGATGCCCGACAGGCTCATAAGCAAAACGATATTATTCTGAAAAAATACAACGTCAAGTCGTGGACATTTCCGGAGGAACAATTATGAACAGGACCATAATTTTTATAACATTGATTAGCTCTTTTATGTCTTCGGCTTTTGCCGGCGGCAGTTCGGACATATCCGAAAAATTAAAGGACTCCATCGTTTATCTTCAAATATCGTATTATGCTTACGAACAATATCAGCCATGGCGAAACAAAGAGCTTACTGAAAGTTCCGGCGTAGGCTGCGCAGTCGGAGCCAATAAGGTCATTACTACCGCGTATAACGTCGCCAATGCTGCGTTTATCAGGGCCAAAAAAACAGGCATCAATGAATATATATCTGCAAAAATCGAAATTATCGATTACGAAAGCAATCTCGCATTGATTGAACTGGATTCAAACTCGCTGGGCAAACCTCTTGTCCCGCTGGTCTTTTCGGAAAATTATAAAAAAGGCGCCGGCGTTAATTTCTATTGGCTCTCGGCCGGCGGACAGATTTACAACGGAAGAGGCTTCCTCGACAGGGCCGCGGTTGACGTTTCAACAATTTCCTTTTCACGAATGCTCACTTTCATCGCCGCAGGCATTTCGGATTCCACCAGTTTCGGCCATTTGTACTGCCTCGATAACAAACCGCTCGGCATCGCCTGCTGGTCCAATGAAAACAAAGAGTCGGGTATAATTCCGTCAAAGGTAATCAACCGGTTTTTGGCCGACGTAAAAGGCGGTAAATATAAAGGCGCAGGAATGACAGGTTTTGACACATCCAGCCTGCTGGAGCCTGCAACAAGAAAATATCTCAAGATGCCGGATAATCTTCAGAATGGTGTTTACATCTCCGCTGTCCACACAATCGGCACCGGCAGCGATGTTCTTAAAGTCGGCGATGTGCTGCTTTCCATCGACGGCTTCGATATCGACCCTTACGGAAAATTTAAACATCCGCAATTCGATGTGCTTTCATTCGATTTTCTGATTACAAACAAAACTGCCGGCGATAAAATCACATTCAATGTCTGGCGGAACGGTCGAGCACAGAAAATCGATACGCTTGTCAAACATTTTGACGTATCTCAAATGCTTGTTCCCTGGTACGATTATGACCGCCAGCCGGAATACATTATCGTCGGCGGCTGCATCCTGCAGAAGCTTACAAAAACATATCTTGCCGCAAGAGGCCATGATTGGCAGGGAAAAGTCGAACCGCATATTTACGATTACCTGCTTAACCATGCTTTCGAACCCAACGAGCAGCGAAAACAGATTGTCGTTTTAAGTTATGTTTTGCCTGCCAATATCAACCTCGGTTATCATAATTTAGGTCAGTTAGTTGTTGACAGTATTAACGGCATGAAGATTAACTCTATCAAAGATGTTCCGGCGGCGCTTTCGTTAAAGCCTGAATCAAAATTTCACGTTATTGAATTCGAGATGGAACAGCCCGCAATTGTGTTGGACAGAAGCCAGCTCGATTCGGCAGGCATTTCAATAGCCCAAAATTACGGCATAGATAAAATTTACAATATTAATAAGTAAATGACGAAGAAAGCCTTTAATGCTGGACAATAAAACCCATCGATTAGTCGAAAAGCAGGATTTTATCCATATAGCAATCTTACTAACTATTGCTCTCGTGATTGGCATGTATCTGATTGCCACAACCATTCTCATTAACAAAGATGGTGTTGTGTACATTGAGCAAGCCCGGAACTTTTCAAGCGATCCCTCCTTAGGCATGCGAGGGATATATCCACCCGGATACCCATTTCTCATTTATATAGCACATCGAATCGTTACTTTGATTAGCAATAACGTATCTGTTGAGACTTGGATATATTCCGCTCAAAGTATAAGCTTATTATGTCGAATGCTTTCTTTGATACCGCTTTATTTTATTGGCAAATTACTTGTCGGATCCCGCAATAGCTATTTAGCATTATTGATATTGATTTTTTTACCTTATCCGGCAGAATACGGCAGTGAGATTGTCCGCGAATGGCCTCATATTTTTTTTCTGGCAACAGCCTTTTTGTTCCTGATCCTGGCAAGTACCAATGGGAACTGGCGGATGTTTGCAGCCGCCGGGTTATTTGCAGGAATCGGATATATAATAAGGCCTGAATGTGCCCAAATTGTGTTATATGGAATGCTCTGGTTATTAGTCGGCTTATTTATCCCAAGGGCTGGCATTAACAAATTTAAAGCCGTCTGCCTGACACTTATCCTGATTATTGGATTTTTGATACCCGCTATTCCTTATTCTATAATGAGAGGCGAACTTCTACCCCCAAAGCTAAAAACCGTTGTAAGCTCAAATAGGAATTATCAAATTGAAAGAGTTGAAAAGCCGGTTTATATAGCATCCGTAACACCAAAAGATATACTAAAGGCTTTAGGAAAATTAACTGAGAGAATCGGCGAAAATCTGATGTATTTTTTTGTGCTGCCATTGATAATCGGCCTTTATTACCATTTCCGAAGGCCAAAGGAACTTCTGACAGACGGAAGACTATTTATATCAGCTTTGATAATTCTATATGTAGCGATGATGATGATGCTGCACATTAATTTCGGATATATGAGCAGAAGACACTTTATGCCGATGATTGTCTTTACTGCTTTTTATATACCGACAGGACTGCTTATAATTGCGGACTGGATAAGCGGAATTAATA
This sequence comes from Phycisphaerales bacterium, assembly GCA_003142595.1. Lineage (GTDB taxonomy): Bacteria > Planctomycetota > Phycisphaerae > Sedimentisphaerales > UBA12454 > UBA12454. Next base: position 2,643 of record PLMU01000006.1, on the reverse strand, counting down.
TAACAGGAAATGAGAATAAACAGAAAAACACGCAAAAATGGTTTTTCATTTTATTGACAGTGGGAATACTGATTTGCACTATGAAGCTGCCGAGGCTGGCCGATGTAGAAATAAAAGGCTATAGAGAAACGGCAAAATGGTTAATGGCAAATACCGCTCCGATAAATATTATAGCTGTGCCGGATACGCGGATAACTTTTTATGCTCAACGGCAGGGAGTGGAATATTATGATGCGAATATTCCCGGGCAGGCTGATTATGTTGTAAGAATTGTGAAAGATAAGGATGAAAAGGCGGGGACTGGAAAAGAAACAGGACCGGAATATTCAACGTGGACAGATAAGCAAAAGAAGGATAAACTGGTAATTTATAAGGTTATTCATTGAAAGTTATGGAGAGGTTACTGGCCTTTTTTCAATAATATAACAGGAATAGTCTTTGCAAGGATATAAAGATTCAAGAGTAAAGAACGCCGTTGGATATACAAATAGTCATACTTTATCTTGTGTTCAGGATACAGGTCATAAGCATTTCTTACCTGTGCCAACCCTGTAAGTCCGGGCCTGACAGCCAATCTTATTTCCATCAACGCTTTATGGCGTTTTACAAAATATGAGCGTTCAGGCCTTGGCCCAACCAGACTCATCTGACCCAATAGGACGTTTATTAATTGTGGAAATTCATCAAGGCGTGTGTCCCTTAAGAACCGACCAATTTTTGTAACTCGCGGATCGTTTTCTGTGGCTAAAACGGGTCCGAGTTCTTTTTCGGCGTCATTTATCATAGTTCTGAATTTGAACAATGTAAAAACCTTGCCGTCTTTACCAACTCTTTCTTGTTTGTATAGAACAGGTCTGCCGGAAGTAAGTCTAATCAGTATGGCAGCAAGGATAGTTACAGGAAGAGAAAGTACTAAAATGGCTATACTTCCCACAATGTCCAAGATTCTCATTGCAACTTCCTCAGCCTCTCGCTTTCTGCCAATAAAAGTAAGTAATGAATGACTTAAATTATTTCCATTAATCCTTTCAGGCAGCAGTTTCACATAGCAGGCAGGACTGAAAATGATATCTATTTTAAACTTTTGAGCAAGACAGGTTATAAATCCCATACCTTTCTCTTCAGGGATATCGCAGACAATAACCTCGTCTATATCCGTGATCTCGGTCAGGTTTTCAATATTATCAGTCCCAATTCTTTTTATATCAGCTTTTCCTATGGTAATATCCTCGATATTCCCTTCGCCAATGACCAAAATCTTCTTTTTTATTCTTCCACAGAGTCTAAGGACAAGCTGGTTGAATTTAAAAATCAGGAGAATATTGACAAGAAAGGAAATAATAAAAACAGCCGTCGGAAAAGCTCCCCATCTGGTTCTAAAAACATAAACTAAAGCAACGCTCAATAATGTTCCCAGAAATAATCCCGAAACCCCCCTTTTGAACAAATCCCACGAAGATTTGAATCTGCTTTTATAAACACCAAAAACAGTCAACGCTGATAGGTATATCAATGTCAAAAATACAAAGCTGTTTTTGTAAGACGAAAAATTTCCCTCAGGAAATGATAGGCCGTATCGGATAAAAAAAGAAACGAGAAAGCCAAGGTTTATTAAAATAATATTTATCAGAAATATAAAAAATTGTATTTTCATAAGGCGTTTAATTTTTCTAAAACATTTTTATTTATTTCTTGCCGATCTTTGTCAAAGAAATAGCCCCATTTGTTAAAATATCTGACAGCAGACCGTAAATGATATATCAATAATTTACTATTTTTATAAGAGCCTTTTTCATACTCATGGAAAACAGAGACATCCGGATAATACACGGTTCTGTAATATTTATATATTCTTCTGGTAATATCCGTATCCTCTAAATACATAAAAAAACGCTCATCAAATAAACCAACACGGCTTAAGGCCTCTGTTCTGATAAACATAAAACAGCCGGACAAATAAGGCACATCCATTATCTTGTTATAGCCCGTAAAACGCAACTCATATAAAGAATTCTGCTTTGAGAATATCTTTTCCGGAAGAAAACGTCTTCGTATTAAATCCAACGGCGTGGGTAATAGCTTACACAGATACTGAACAGAGCCATCGGGATATAAAACCCTCGGCATAACCAAACCTACATCCAGGTTATTCTCCATAAAGTTATATAACTCTTCTATAACCCCCTTTTCAAAATATATATCTGGATTTAAGACCAAATGGTATTTGACGCCATTTTCTATTGAATTTTTTATGGCAATATTATGCGCAGTGCCAAAGCCGGAATTTGATGGATTGAAGATATATTCTATTCTTGCATCTCCCCCTACAAATTCTTTCAACTCATCTGTAGGGGAGTTATCAATTATATATAGTTTAGCTGTTAAGCCAGAACATAGAATGCTGTCTATGCATCGTTTCAGAACGTTAGCTGCATTTTTATATACTACAATAGACGCGTATATGACATTGTTCGTCATTAATTGCCCCGCAATGGTTCTCTCATAAAAGTTTCCCCATTGTCTCAATTACCTCATCAACGGTTTGCGCGCGAATGCCGCGCTATACCTTAACTATACTTTAATCATAAAATTATCCATGGCCATCAAATACCACCCGCAACCAGCCGATCATAGAGCTCATTA